>DASUDP010000084.1:0-60479 GCA_036275535.1 Acidimicrobiales bacterium
CCGTGGTCGAGGCCCGACATCGGGCTGTCGGGGTCCACCTCGCCGAGGAAGACGAGGTCTCGCAGGATCAACGGCAGCCCAGCCACGTTGACGAGCGGGGCCGCCGTCGGCTCCTCCTCCACGAACCGGAACGAGCCGCCCCCGGGGCCCTGCTGGTCGGGCCCGACCACGACGGCGTAGTCGTCGGTCGAGGTGGGGCCGCCCGGTCCCTGCGGCCCGATCGGCTCGCCCAGCGTGACGGGCGGTGCGCCCTCGGGCGCGGTGGCCTCGTCGTCGGGGCGGCCGACGAGGACCGCCGACAGGATCGAGGAGACGAGGAACAGGGCGACGATGGACGCACCAGCGATGATCCGGCGGCTCGTCATCGAGGCGATGGCGACGCCGATCACGGCGTAGAACAGGGCCAGCAGCGCCACGGCGGCCGGGACCTGCCACATCACCTCGGCGTTGTCCCGCAGGTAGGTGAGGGCGCCGTCATCGCTCACCAGCATCTGCCCCACGAAGAGCACCACCTGGGGCAGGAAGGAGAAGGCGAAGAGGATGGCCGCCATCGCGCCCACCTTGGCCAGCACGTAGTCCACGCCGCGCAGGGGGCGGGCGAAGATCAGCGGCAGGACCCGCTGACGGCGGTCGGGGCACACGATGTCGGGAGCGGTGAGGGCCACGAAGACGAGCAGCGCGTTCGAGACGCCGACGTAGTCCCGGTAGGTGATGAAATCGATGTCGCTGGCGGGGGTGTCGCGGGTCAGGTACTTCACGCCGACGTTGACGATGGCCGGGACCGACACGATGGCCAGGAGCACGAACGGCGCCACCTTCTGGCGCCACGGCCGCCGCAGGCCCAGCGCCCGCCGGATCGTGGCCCGCACCAGGGCCCGGCGCCCGCTGGCCCGCCCCCCGCGCTGGCCCTCGTAGGGGCGGTAGCCCCGGTCGTAGACGGCGCCGGTCACCCCGACCCCCCGTGCCCGGCCCGGTCGAGGAACACGTCGTCGAGCGAGGTGAGGTGCGTCGTCATCCGGTGGAGCGGCAGGCCCAGCTCGGCCACGACGTCGCGGACGACGTCGAGGGCGGCCTCGTCGTCCACCTGCACCTCGAGCAGCGCACCCACCGCGGTGGCCGCCAGGGAGCGGGCGGCGAGGGCCCGGATGAGGGCGTCCCCGTCGTGGCCCACGTCGACGGTGAGCGTGCCGGTCCGCTCGAGCAGCGACCCCGTCGGGCCGGCCACGACGAGCTGGCCGGCGTCGAGCATCACGACGTGGTCGCAGACCCGCTGCACGTCGTCGAGCAGGTGGGTGGCCAGCAGGACCGAGATGCCGAAGGTGCCGAGCCGAGCCACCAGGGCCAGCATCTCCTCCCGGCCCAGCGGGTCGAGGCCGGCGGTGGGCTCGTCGAGCAGGACCACCTCCGGGTCGGCCACGAGCGCCTGGGCCAGCTTGGCCCGCTGCCGCATGCCGGTGGAGAAGCCGCCGATGGGCCGGAAGCGGGCCTCGTCGAGGCCCACCAGATCGAGCACGTCCGAGGCCCGCTGGCGGGCGGCGCGCGGCGGGAGCCCGCTCAGCTCGCCGAAGGTGGACACGACGTCGGCGGCCGTCTGGTCGAGGGGGAGGCAGTCGTGCTCGGGCATGAACCCGACCCGGGAGCGCACACCGATGGGATCGTGCGCGACATCGATACCGCACACCTCCAGACGGCCGGAGGTGGGCAGGCTGAGCCCCAGCATCATGCGGAACAGGGTGGTCTTGCCGGCGCCGTTGGCCCCCACCAGGCCGACGCGGCCGGCCGGGACCTCGACGTCGAGGTCGTCGACCGCCGTGACCTCGGGGTAGCGCTTCGTGAGCCCCTGCGTGCGCAGCAGGAGGGCCGCCGTCATGGCCGGGAGTCTTGCAGGGCCCCGCGGGACGAGGGGGATGGCGCGGGAATGGCGTGAACCGCGCCCCGAGCCTCTAGGCTTGTGGCAATCGAGGAAGTCAGTCGGACTTGCTTGCAGTGCAGATAGAGAGACAGATAGTGGCTACTGGAACCGTGAAGTTCTTCAACAACGAGAAGGGCTACGGCTTCATCTCGCGTGAGCAGGGTGACGACGTCTTCGTTCACTTCTCCAACATCCAGGGGTCTGGCTACAAGACCCTCGAAGAGGGTCAGCAGGTCGAGTTCGACGTGGCCCCCGGCCGCAAGGGCGAGGAAGCCCAGAACGTCCGGGCCATCTGACCCGAGGTTCTGCTGATCGGAGCCGCCGGCACTCGTGCCGGCGGCTCCGTCATGCTGGTGGCACGGTCAGCCGTCGCCCGCATGCACCCGAGGAGGCTGGCCAGGACGACGGCAGCCTCGGGGGCTGTCGAGTCGGAAGGAGCACCGCATGGCCGCACAACGAACGAGCTTCGAGAAGCTCCAGCGCGACCGAGCCAAGAAGGCCAAGGCCGCCGCCAAGCGCGAGAAGCGCCTGGACAAGAGCGCGCCGGAGGAGTCCGACGAGCTCACCCCGCTCGAGGCCGAGCCGGGTGAGGAGCTGACGGCGGCTCAGCTGCTGGCGCGCGTCGAGGAGATCCACCGCCTCTTCGAGGCCAAGAAGCTGAGCTTCGAGGACTTCGAGGAGCAGAAGGCGGACCTCATGGCCCGCATCTCGGTCGACTGATCCTGAGCGGAGCCGCTCAGATGCCGCGCTTGGCGTGGTCCCGGACGAACTTCAGGATCATCCGGTGCTTGGCGTTGTCGGCGTCGAGCAGGTCGATCACGAGCTCCCACAGCGTCGTGTCCTTGTAGACCTTCAGCTCCTTGCGGAGCTCCTTGAGCTCCTTGCGATCATGCTTCTCGATCTCGAGGAGCTTCTCGCTGAGCTCGATGATGGCCTCACGGTCCTTGTGCAGGTCGAGGTCCGGGATGGGCAAGGGCCCGCCGGACAGCTCGGCCGAGCTGCGGATCGTCTCGGCCAGCTCGTTCAGCATCTGGTGGTGCCGCCGCTCGTCGGTGAGGATCAGGCTGGCCGCGTAGGCGAAGGCCTTGGACTCCGTGGAGCCGGCGAGCGCCTCGTACTCGTTCAGGGCCTCGACTTCGCCAGCGATGTGCTGGGAGACGTGGTCGTAGAGGTGCTGGTCGAACACGCTGGCGCCGATCAGGGTCTGGGTCATTGAAGCCTCCTTGTCGCTGGTCACGCTACGGAGGACTCGAGGGGCCCGAATAGGGCCGAAAGACCCGACAGGGGTGATCAGACGTTGCGCCGGTAGCGCCCGCCCACCTCGAAGAGGCAGTCGGTGATCTCGCCCAGGCTGCAGACCCGCGCCGCGTCCATGAGCACGGCGAAGAGGTTCTCGCCGGCCAGGGCCGCGTCGCGGAGGCGGGCCAGCATGGCCGGCCGCTCGTCGGCGTGGGCGGCCTGGAACGCGTGGAGGCGGGCGATCTGGCTGCGCTTCTCGTCCTCGGTGCTGCGGGCCAGCTCGAGCTCCCGCGGCGCCTCGTCCTTCGCCCCGTCCGGCGGGAGGAAGGTGTTGACGCCGATGATGGGCAGCGTGCCGTCGTGCTTGCGCTGCTCGTAGCGCATCGACTCGTCCTGGATGCGACCGCGCTGGTAGCCCGTCTCCATGGCGCCGAGCACGCCGCCCCGCTCCGAGATGCGCTCGAGCTCCTGGAGCACGGCCTCCTCCACGAGGTCGGTGAGCTGGTCGATGACGAAGCTCCCTTGGTTGGGGTTCTCGTTCATCGACAGGCCCCACTCCCGGGTGATGATGAGCTGGATGGCCAGCGCCCGGCGCACCGACTCGGCGGTGGGGGTGGTGACCGCCTCGTCGTAGGCGTTGGTGTGGAGGCTGTTGGCGTTGTCGTAGAGCGCGATGAGGGCCTGGAGGGTGGTGCGGATGTCGTTGAAGTCCATCTCCTGGGCGTGCAGCGACCGGCCTGAGGTCTGCACGTGGTACTTCAGCTTCTGGCTCCGCTCGTCGGCCCCGTAGCGGTCCCGCATGGCGACGGCCCAGATCCGGCGGGCCACCCGGCCGAGCACCGTGTACTCCGGGTCCATGCCGTTGGAGAAGAAGAACGACAGGTTGGGGGCGAAGTCGTCGACGTCCATGCCGCGAGCCAGGTACGCCTCCACGTAGGTGAAGCCGTTGGACAGGGTGAAGGCCAGCTGGCTGATGGGGTTCGCGCCGGCCTCGGCGATGTGGTAGCCGCTGATCGACACGGAGTAGAAGCCCCGCACCTGCTGCTGGACGAACCACTCCTGGATGTCGGCCATGACGCCGAGGGAGAACTCGGTGGAGAAGATGCAGGTGTTCTGGCCCTGGTCCTCTTTCAGGATGTCCGCCTGCACCGTCCCTCGGACGGTCTGCAGGGTGCGGGCCCGCACCTCGGCCGCCTCCGCCGCGGACGGGGCCCGCCCGTGCTCGGCCTCGAAGGCGTCGAGCTGCTGGTCGATGGCCGTGTTGAGGAACATGGCCAGGATCGTGGGGGCGGGCCCGTTGATCGTCATGGACACCGACGTCGAGGGGTCGCAGAGGTCGAAGCCGGAGTAGAGGACCTTCATGTCCTCGAGGGTGGCGATCGACACGCCCGAGTTGCCGACCTTGCCGTAGATGTCGGGCCGCTCACCGGGGTCGAAGCCGTAGAGGGTGACCGAGTCGAACGCCGTCGACAGGCGGGTGGCGGGCTGGCCCTCGGCCAGCAGGTGGAAGCGGCGGTTGGTGCGGAAGGGGTCGCCCTCGCCGGCGAACATGCGGGCCGGGTCCTCGCCCTCCCGCTTGAAGGGGAACACGCCGGCGGTGAACGGGAACCGGCCGGGCAGGTTCTCCCGCCGCAGGAACCGAAGGAGCTCTCCGTGGTCGGCGTAGTGGGGGAGGGCCACCCGGCGCACGAGGTTCCCCGACAGGGTCTCGCGCTCGAGCGCGGCGCCGGAGGGGTGCGTCGGGCCGGAGTAGGCCTCGACGGTGGCGGGCCAGGCGTCGAGCTGCTCGCGGCTGTACGGGTCGACGGAGGCCTCCGCGGCCGCGATGGCGGCGGTCAGCTCGGCGACGGCGACCGTGGCCGGGGCGGTGGAGCCGTCATCGGGGCTCGTGGCGCCCTCGATGTCGGAGAGCACTTGGCGGGCGGTGCGGAGGTGCTGCACGGTGCGCACCGCGGCGACCTGGGCCTCGGTGCGGGCGTGGTAGCCCCGCACGGTCTCGGCGATCTCGGCGAGGTAGCGGGACCGCGAGGGCGGGACGATCGAGGCCACCTTGGTGCTGGCCCGGCCGGCCGCCGGCGGGAGGGTCCCCTCGGTGGTGGGGAGGCCGCGCTCGGCCAGGACGCCCCGCAGGTGCTGGTAGAGGGCGGTGACGCCGTCATCGTTGAACCGGGCGGCGATGGTCCCGAAGACCGGCAGCTCCTCGGGGTCGACGTGGAAGAGCTCCCGGTTCCGGGCCAGCTGCTTGCGCACGTCGCGCAGCGCGTCCTCGGCCCCGCGGCGCTCGAACTTGTTGATGACCACCGCTTCGGCGAAGTCGAGCATGTCGATCTTCTCGAGCTGGCTGGCGGCGCCGAACTCGGGCGTCATCACGTACACCGGGACGTCGACGTGGTCGACGATGCCGGCGTCGCCCTGCCCGATGCCGGGCGTCTCCACGATGACGAGGTCGAAGCCCGCCACCTTGCCGGCAGCGACGATGTCGTCGAGGGCCTCGGGCACCTGGCTCGACCCGCGGGTGGCGAGGGACCGGAACAGCACCTGGGGCGGCTCCACCGCGTTCATCCGGATGCGGTCGCCCAGCAGGGCGCCCCCGCCGCGCCGGCGGGTCGGGTCGATGGCGATCACGGCGATGCGGAGCTTGTCCTCCTGGTCGAGGCGGAAGCGCTGGATGAGCTCGTCGGTGAGCGAGGACTTGCCCGAGCCGCCGGTGCCGGTGATCCCGAGCACGGGGACCGTGCGGCTGGCCGCCGCCGACCGCAGCTGGTCGACCAGCGCCGGGGAGAGCCGGCCCAGCTCGAGCTCGGTGATCGTGCGGGCCAGGGCTCGCTGATCGCCGCCGAGGAGGGGCTCGAGGTCGGTCATGGGGGCCGCCACCGGGTCGACGTCGCAGGCCTCCACGATCGTGTTGATCATGCAGGCCAGGCCGAGGCGCTGACCGTCCTCCGGGGAGAAGATCCGGGCCACGCCGTAGGCGTGCAGCTCGGCGATCTCGTCGGGCACGATCACCCCGCCCCCGCCGCCGTAGACCTTCACGTGGCCGCAGCCCTCGGCCCGGAGCCGGTCGACGAGGTACGTGAAGTACTCGATGTGGCCCCCCTGGTAGGACGACACGCAGACGCCCTGCACGTCCTCCTGGACGACGGCGGTGACCACCTCGTCGACCGAGCGGTTGTGGCCGAGGTGGATCACCTCGCACCCCTGCGCCTGCAGGATGCGGCGCATGATGTTGATGGCGGCGTCGTGGCCGTCGAAGAGGCTGGCCGCCGTCACGATGCGCACGGGGTTGGTCGGCTGGTGCAGGGGAGCGCCCTCGGTCATGGGCCCAGAATAGTCGGACGTCCGACCTTCTGCCATCCGTCCTCCTGCGCTAGCCTGCAGGCCATGCCGTCGCCGTCGCGCCAGCTGCCCTTCGACCCGATCGCCGAGGCCCGCCGCCACTGGGACGAGCGCTGGCGCGGTGGAGCGGCGATGGCCGCCGCCACCTCGATCACCCGAGCCCAGCAGATCGTCCTGGCCCGGGTCGACGAGGCCCTCAAGCCCTTCGACCTCACCTTCGCCCGCTACGAGGCGCTCGTGCTGCTCACCTTCAGCCAGCGCGGGTCCCTGCCCCTCGGGAAGATGGGCGAGCGGCTGATGATCCACCCCACCAGCGTCACGAACATCGTCGATCGACTCGAGGCGCAGGGCCTGGTGCGGCGGACCGACCACCCCACCGACCGCCGCACCACGCTGTGCGAGATCACCGACGAGGGCCGGGCCGTCGCCGAGAAGGCCACCGATGCCGTCACCGCGGTCGAGATGGGGATCAGTGGTCTGACTGACCGTGAGATCGCCCAGCTCACCCGCCTGCTGGAGAAGCTCCGGCGCGGCAGCGGCGACTTCGGGTGACGGGTCCCGCTGCCTGGATGTGGTGAGATGGCGATGTGAGGGTCGATCGCTGCTTCGCGTTCGTGGACCTGTGCGGGTTCACCGCCTTCGCCGACCAGCACGGCGACGAGCGGGTCGTGCTGATCCTGGCCGAGATGCGGACCACCCTGCGCGAGTCCTGCGCCCGTCGAGGCGTGCGGATCGTGAAGTGGATGGGCGACGGTGCCATGCTCAGCTCCACGATGATCGACGCGGTGGCGGGCCTGGTCGTCGAGCTGGACCAGAAGATGGCCCGGACCGTCCCGTCACTGCCGATCCGGGCCGGGCTCGACACAGGGCCGGTCATCATGTTCGAGGGCGACGACTACATCGGGCACCCGGTCAACGTGGCCGCCCGCTTGTGCGCCATCGCCGAGCCGCACGAGCTGTTGGCCACGGTCGACGTCGCCGCCGCCCGGCCCCGGTGGATCCACGCCGAGCCGACCCGCTCCGTCGTCGTCCGCGGCCTGTCGCGCGAGGTGGAAGGTCGAGCCCTCACCCTGGCCGACCCCGGCGCCGACCCCGTCGTCGACCCCGTCTGCGGCCTGACCATCAACCGGGCCCTGGGCGTGACCGAGGGCGGTGAGGTCTACTTCTGCACTGACGCCTGCCTGGGGTCGTGGCTCGAGCGCCAGACCACCGTCGCTCGCCGCGCCATGGAGCACCCCGGCCCCGCCTGAGCAGGCGTCACTCGAGGACGAGCGGCTCGGTGTGCGTCGAGGTGCGCAGCGGCTTCTCCCGCAGGGCGAGGGCCAGCCCGACACCGACCACCACGACGGGCGTGACGAGCGCCAGGGTGCCCGTGAGGGCATCGGCGAAGCCGTCGACGTAGGCCTGGCGGGTGCCCGGGGGCAGCGTCTGCACCGCCGCCGGGTTGAGGGGCTCGCTTCGGCCGATGACGTCCTGGACGAAGGTGGCCAGTCGGCTGGTGAAGATGGCGCCGACGATGGCGACACCGATCGACCCGCCGATCGACGGGAAGAAGTTCACGGCCGAGGTGGCGACGCCCGGGTGCTGCGGGGGGACCTCGTTCTGCGTGGCCAGGACGATGGTCCGCGCCACGAACCCGAGGCCGACGCCGACGACACCCACGGCGCGAAGGTGCGGAAGCGGAACAGCTCGAGCGGGAGGATCGGCTCCTCGGTCCGGAGCTCCACCAGGATGAACGACGCCGAGAGGACGATCGTGGCTGCCATGAGGCCCTCGATGCGCGGGTCGCTCCAGTCGTACTGCTCAGATCATCGGTGAAGAAGCCGCCCAGCAGCGGGCCGGCCACGCTGGCGCCGCCGAACACGGCCCCGAAGAGGCCCTGATGCCGACCCCGCTCCCGGGGGCTGACGACGTCGGCGATGATGGCCTGGCCGAGCACGAGGAGGCCGCCGGCGCCCAGGCCCTGGACGGCCCGGAAGGCGATGAGCTGGAGCATCGATGCCGCCAGGCCGGACAGCACGCTGCCGACCAGGAACAGCACGATCGCGCTCTGGAAGAGCTTCTTGCGACCGTAGAGGTCGCCGAGCTTGCCGTAGAGCGGCGTCGAGATCGTGGTGGTCAGGAGGTAGGCCGTCACCACCCAGGCGATGTGGTCGACGCCGCCGAGGTCACCGACGATCGTCGGTACGGCGGTGGCCACGATTGTGGAGACGAGCGCGGCCAGCATCATGCCGAGCAGGAGCCCCGAGAAGATGATGATGACCTGGCGGTGGGTGAAGCCGGCGGCGTTGCGCTCGGAGCTCCCGGCGTCGCCGGAGGGACGGGGCTGCGGTTCGGTGTCGGTGATCGTCATGCGGTGCCTTGTCGGGGAGGGGGTGGGCGGTGGCCGTCGGCCCGCTGGTCGAAGGCGGCCTCGACGGCGCGGCGCAACGCCGCGTTGCCTCCGTCGCCCACGCGGGGAGCACGAGGCGCAGGGCGGCCATGACCGTGGCGACGAGGACGGAGGGCTAGAGGTCGCGGTCGACGTCGAGGCCGGTGCGGGCAGCCACCGCCTCGGCCAGGTCGTGCTCGAGGGCCTCCTGGGAGGCGACCGGCGCGGCCCGCAGGTGCGGGTGGTCACGCACGACGGTCACGGCATCGGGGCCGCGCTGAAGGGCGAGCTCCAGCGCCACCTCCGCGATGGTGCGCCGGGTCTCGCCCTTCTTCCGCTCGCGCAGGCCGACCTCGGTCACGAGGGCCCGACTAGGGCTTGGGTGCAGTCGCTGCAACCTGCCGCCACTGCAGAGTTGTGTGGCGTCGGTCACACCCGCAGGGGTCATCGGGCTGCCCGAGGCCGGCGTCGGCTCGCCACCGCGGCGATAGGTTGCGGCCATGTCCGAGATCCTCGAGGTCGACCTCCTGGCGTTCGAACAGGGCGATGCCAGCGCCCGCCGGGCCGTGGTGGACGGCGTCCGCCGCAGCCTGGAGACCGGGTTCGTGTACACGAGCCACGACCTCCCGGAGGAGGTCATCGACGAGGCCTACGACAAGCTGGCCCAGTTCTTCTCGATGGACCCCGAAACCAAGGCGCGTTTCGTGGCGCCGGGATCGCACGGCCAGACCGGCTACACGGGTCTGCTCGTCGAGACGGCGGCCTCGGCCGACGTGCCGGACTGGAAGGAGATGCTCAACTGGAGCGACGAGCCTCCCGCCGGCCACCCGCTGCGTCGCAAGTACCCCCACCGCTACATGGACCAGGTGCTCCCCGAGGCCGCCGTGCCCGGCATCACCGAGGTGCTCATGCTGTTCCACCGGCACACCTACGACCTCCAGCGCCGGTTCCTGCGGATCATCGCGGCCGGCCTCGGTGCCCACGAGGATCTCTTCGAGTCGATGCTCCCCAACGGCTCCACCCTGACCCGGGCCAGCCGGTACCCGCCGATGCCCGAGGCCCCGGGCGGTGCCCAGCACGTCTGGGCCGGCGAGCACGCCGACATCAACCTCATCACCGCTCTGCCCCGGGCCACGGCCCCCGGCCTCCAGGTCAAGACCGTCGACGGCTGGGTCGACGCCGTCGCTCCGGAGGGCAGCGTCATCATCAACACCGGGATGATGCTCGAGGTGCTCTCGAACGGCGTGATCCCGCCCGGCGTGCACCGGGTGGTGGCGACGCCCGGCTACGAGGGGGAGCGCTACAGCGTGGTGCAGTTCTGCCACCCGACGCCGTGGACCGTCCTGTCGCCGCTGGCGTCGTGCTGCGGGCCGGACACCCCCCAACGCTTCGGCGCGATCGAGGCGGGGGACAAGCTCGATGAAGTCCTCTACGAGATCAACCTCGTCGAGGACGCCCGCCGCGTCGGGGACTGAGTCCCGGATCGGGACCTACGGCCCTTCCCGGGGGCGGGGAACGGGTGTGCGATGGGGGCAGGCCAACCCGGGAGGCTGCCATGAAGGTGACCGAGGTCATGCACACGCCGGCCGTGACGTGCCGGCCCGAGGACCACGTAGGTGACGTCGCCAGGGCCATGCGGGACCGTCAGGTCGGCAGCGTGGTCGTCATCGACCGCGTCGGCGAGGTGGCGGGCATCGTGACCGACCGGGACCTGGCGCTGCGCTGCGTCGCCGACGGCCGCTCCGCCGACATCGAGGTGGCCGAGGTGATGAGCCGCGATGTGGCCACCGTCGACCCGCACGCGGACGTGGATACCGCTGCCAAGACCATGCTCCAACGCGGCGTCCGGCGCCTTCCGGTGGTCGACGAGTTCGGCGCCGCCCACGGCCTCGTCGCCCTCGATGACCTGGTCCGCCTCACCGCCCGCCAGGCGGGCGACCTCGGCGACCTGCTGCGCGACCAGGTGACCAGCGTCCACAGCGCCCTGTGAGCCCGCCGTGTCGAGCGGCGGGGCCCGGGAGCTGGTGGTCCTGGGCACCAGCGCGCAGGTGCCGACGCGCCGCCGCAACCAGGTCGGGAACCTGCTGCTCTGGGACGACGACGCCATCCTCTTCGACCCCGGCGAGGGGACCCAGCGCCAGCTCCTGCTGGCCGGGGCCTCGACGGGGCACCTCTCCGCCATCTGCCTGACCCACCTTCACGGCGACCACTGCCTGGGCCTGCCCGGGGTGCTGGCCCGCTTCGTCCTCGATCACCGCGAGACGCCGGTCGACCTCTACTTCCCGGCCAGCGGGCTCGAGCACGTCCGGCGCCTGTGCCGGGCCGCCGTGCTCGACGAGTTCCCCGGGCTGCGCCTCGTCCCGGTGCCCCCGACGGGGGCCGTGTACGAGCACCGGGGGCTGCGCCTGGAGGCCGTTCCCCTGCACCACGCCATCGACACGGTGGGCTGGCGCCTCGAGGAGCCGGCCCGCCGCCACCTGCGCGTCGACGACCTGACGGCTCTCGGAGTCCGCGGGCACGACGTGAGCCGCCTCGTCGACGAGGGCCGCCTGGAGACCGCCACCGGCACCGTGGCCTACGAGGACGTGAGCGACCTTCGGCGGGGCGACCGGTTCGCGCTCGTCATGGACACCGCCCCCTGCGAGGGGGCGGAGCGGCTGGCCGACGGTGTCGACCTGCTGGTCGCCGAGTCGACCTTCCTCGACGTCGAGGCCGAGCTTGCGGCGGTGTCCCGCCACCTCACGGCCCGTCAGGCCGGTCGGCTGGCGGCCGCCGCCGGAGCGAGGCGGCTCGTGCTCACCCACTTCTCCGCCCGCCACCCCGACGAGGGCGACTTCGCGCGCGAGGCGGCGAGCCACCACGACGACGTCGTGGCCGCCCGCGACCTCGAGCGGGTCCGGTTGCCCGGGCCCGGTATCAGCCGAGGAGCTGGTAGCTGGGGTTGAGGATGGCGAGGCGGGCCTTGTACACGCCGACCGTGCCGTCGACCAGCATCTTCGAGCCGACGTCGACGCCGGCCAGGCTGCGCCGGCCGAGGAACACGACCGAGATGGCGCCGGTGGCGTCGACGAGGACCAGCTCGAGGGTGGGAGCGTCGTGCAGGGGGGCCACCCGGATCGAGCGCACCTTGCCGGCGATGGTCACCCGCGAGCGCCACGTGGCGTCGATGATCGAGGTGGACCCGGGCACGACTCCGACGCCCTGGGGGTCGCCCCCGGTAGCCGGGCTCGGGGTGGCGCCCCCCCGCCGCTCCTCGGGCGGCCGCCTGGCTCGCTTGGCCTTCACGAGCGAGGACAGGGGCACGGGCGCCTCGTCGAGCGAGTCGAGGTGGAAGGGCACCGAGGTGACGTTGGCGTGGGGCAGCTTCGACACCTGGGCGATGATCGAGTCGGCCGTCTTGTCGTGCAGGATCCGGTGCCAGAGCCCGTTGTACTTGCGGTCCGGCAGCAGCACGCTGACCTCGGTCTCCCCGTCGGCCAGCTCCCGGGCCACGAGCTCGACGGCGCCCCGGGTGAGGCGACGGTCGGAGCAGCCCACGACCTCGAGCGGCACGCGCTGGAGCCCGGTCTGCTGCCACGTCTGCTTGAGCTCCTCAGCCGCGATCTCGTCGACGGCGAAGTGGACGGCCCGCAGCTCGTCGGGGGTGAGGGTGCGGGCGTATTGGATGGCCCGGGCGGTGGCCATGTCGAGGCGGTCGACGAAGACGAGCACGACGTGCCGGCGCAGGATCGGGGCGGTGGCGGCGGCGGGCACGTCGTGCTCGAGGACCTGCGCCTCCTTGTTGTACTGGCGGTTGAGCCGCAGCAGCACGAAGACGAGCAGCGGCATCGCCACGAGCATGATCCAGGCGTCCTGGAAGCGGGTGAGGAGGACGATGAGCACGACGGCGGCGGAGATGGTCGCCCCGATGCCGTTCAGCACCAGGCTGACCTGCCAGCCGGGCTCCTTGTGGTGGAGGTGGTGCTTGGTCATCCCGGCCTGCGAGAGGGTGAAGCCCACGAACACGCCGATGGCGTAGAGCGGGATGAGCTTCGTGACCTCCGCGCCCGTGACCACGACGAGCAGGCCGGCCGTGCCGGCCAGGGCGAGGATGCCGTTCGAGTACACGAGGCGGTGGCCGCGCTTGGTGAGCTGGCGGGGGAGGAAGCTGTCGCCCGCCTGGAAGCTGGCCAGCCGGGGGAAGTCGGCGAAGCCGGTGTTGGCCGCCAGGACGAGGATGAGCATGGTCGACGCCTGCAGCGCGTAGCCCAGCGCATGGCCGACGGCACCGTTGCCGTAGACGGCCTCGCCGATCTGCGAGAGCACGGTGGGGGTGCCGTCCTCGAACGGGAGGACCTTGACCTTGCTGGCCAGGAGCGAGAGGCCGAGGAACATCACGCCGAGCCCGGAGCCCATGAGCACGAGGGTCTGGCGAGCGTGCTTCCAGGCCGGCTCGCGGAAGGCGGGCACGCCGTTCGAGATGGCCTCGACGCCGGTGACGGCCGACCCGCCCGAGGCGAACGCCTTGGCCAGCACGTAGGCCGTGGCCCCCATGACGAGCCCGGTGCCGGGGCTGGCGTGGCCCACCTCGACGTTGCCCTCGACGGCCCGCCCGACCACGCCGAGGTCGTCCCCCAGGAAGCGCACCAGGCCGTACACGAGCAGGACGCCCATGTTGAGCATGAAGAAGTAGGTGGGGACGGCGAAGACCTTGCCGCTCTCCTTGACGCCGCGGAGGTTGCCGTACATCACGATGGCGATGAACCCGAGCGAGATGGGCACCCGGGCCGGGCTCAGCGCGTCGAACGAGGAGATGAGCGCGGCGGTACCGGCCGACACGGACACCGACACCGTGAGGATGTAGCCCACCAGCAGCGCCGCGCCGGCCACCTGGGCGGGCACGATGCCGAAGTTGTCGCGGGTGACGAGGTAGGCGCCGCCGGCCGAGGGGTAGGCCTTGATCGTCTCCCGGTAGGACAGGATTAGCAGGCCGAGCATGCCCAGCAGGGCGAGCGTGATCGGCATGACCAGCGAGAAGGCGGCAAAGCCGACCGCCGGCACCAGCACGTGGAGGATCTCCTCGGTGGCGTAGGCGCTCGAGGACAGGTTGTCCGACGCGAACACCGCCAGCGCGGTGGGCTTGCCCAGGCGCTGGTGCTCCAGCTCGTCGCTGTGCAGCGGATGGCCGAGCAGCTTGCGCTTCAGGCGGTAGCCCAGGCCGTCGGGCGGCATCGGGATCCCCAGGTTGGCGGGGATCGGCTGGGGCGCTTCGTACTCGGGCGCGGGGGAGACGGGGGGGTCGACCTGGATGGTCATCGCCGCGGAGCCTACGACCCGCCTCCGGTCGGTACGAAGCCCGCTGGCCGATAGGTTGGTCCCCCGTGCTGCTGCAGGAAGACCTGTCCGTCACCGACGTGTGCGGGGCCGACCCCTCGTTCATCTGCCGGGAGGTGCTCGAGCGCACCGACAGCCGGCGGTGGGCCGAGCTGGCCGATCTGCTCTTCGCCAAGCCGCTGACGATCGCCGTCATCGTGCTGATCGCCCTGGTGGTCCACCGGCTGGTCACCCGGGGCATCAACCACTTCGAGCAGTCCCTGGCCGGCGAGACGCCGCCCTCTCGTCGCCTGAAGCGCCGCCTCCGCCGGACCGCCATCGGCCAGCGCCTCCCCGGCGGGGTGCTGGAGACGGGCAGCCACTCCCTGCGGGCGGCGGCCCGCGCCGCCACCCTCGGCGTCGTCCTGCGCTCGGTGGCGGGCTTCACGATCTGGGCCATCGCCGCCATCACGATCCTGGGCGAGCTGGGCATCAACCTCGGGCCGCTCGTGGCCAGTGCCGGCATCGCCGGGCTGGCCATCGGCTTCGGTGCGCAGAGCCTCGTGAAGGACTTCCTGGCCGGTATGTTCATCCTGGTCGAGGACCAGTACGGCGTGGGCGACATCGTCGACGTCGGCGAGCTGAGCGGTACGCCGGTGAGCGGCACCGTCGAAGGCGTGTCGTTGCGCACCACCCGCCTGCGGTCGGTGAACGGCACCGTCTGGCACGTGCCTAACGGCACCATCCTGCGGGTCGGCAACATGAGCCAGCAGTGGGCGCGGGCGCTGCTCGACGTCTCCGTCGCCTACGGCGCCGACATCGATCACGCCCAGCAGGTGATCAAGGACACCGCCGACGAGCTGTGGCAGGAGCAGGACTGGCAGCACCAGGTCCTCGAGGAGCCCGAGCTGTGGGGCGTCGAGGCCCTCGGGGCGGACGGCGTCACGATCCGCCTCGTCGTCAAGACGCGTCCGGCCCAGCAGTTCCGCGTCATGCGCGAGCTGCGCATCCGCATCAAGCGAGCCCTCGACGAGGCCGGCGTGGAGATGCCGTTCCCGCAGCGCACCGTGTGGGTCCGACACGCGGACGGCTCGGAGCCGGCCCCGGCCGACGAGGAGCCCGCCCCCGCCGACGAGGACGCCGCCGGGGAGGACGAGGGGTAGGTCAGCTCGTCGAGGGCTCCGGAGCCAGGGTGACCTCCACCGACGGCTCCTCGCCCTTGGCGAAGAAGAGCTGGTCGATGGCGCCGGCGCTGCGGACGTCGAGGGCCACCTTGTCGAGGGCGCCGAGGCGCTCCGGCGTGTCGGTCACCTTCACCTTGTCCACGGGCGCTCGCATCGACCGCTTGGCCTCGGACTTGGCCCGGCGCACCTCGGTGAGCACGTCGGCCGCCACGGCCAGCACGAGCGGGTCGCCGATGGCCGCCGCCTCCCGCAGCTCGGTGGCGTCGGGCCAGTCGGAGCGGTGGATGCTCCCCTCCCGCCACCACGACCAGACCTCCTCGGTGACGTACGGCAGAAAGGGCGCGAACAGCTTGAGGAGGACCTCGAGGGCGAGGTGGAGGGCGGCCTTGGCCGACTCGGCGGTGGGCTCCTCGCTGTAGGCCCGGTTCTTGACCAGCTCGAGGTAGTCGTCGCAGAAGGACCAGAAGTGGGCCTCGGTGCGCTCCAGGGCGCGGGCGTAGTCGTACCGGTCGAACGCTGCGGTGGCCTCCTCGACCAGCGCGGCCAGGCGCACGAGCATCGACTGGTCGACCGGCTCGGTGACGGCGGCGCCGTGGGCCGGCTGACCGACGCCGAGGGCGAACTTCGACGCGTTGAGGAGCTTGATGGCGAGGCGCCGGCCGATCTTCATCTGGCCCTCGTCGAAGGTCATGTCCATGCCGGGGCGTCCGTTGGCGGACCAGTACCGCACGGCGTCGGCCCCGTGGCGCTCGATGAGCGTGACCGGGTCGTCGGGCATGTTTCCGGCCGACTTCGAGAGCTTCTTGCGGTCCGGGTCGACGATGAACCCGGAGATGGCGGCGCTGGTCCACGGCAGCGTGTCGTGGAGGTAGTGGCTGCGCACGACCGTCGAGAACAGCCACGTGCGGATGATCTCGTGGGCCTGGGGCCGCATGTCCATGGGGAAGGTGCGCTCGAAGAGGTCGGGATCGTCCTCCCAGCCGCAGACGATCTGGGGCGTGAGCGAGGACGTGGCCCACGTGTCCATGACGTCGGGATCGGCCGCGAAGCCGCCCGGCTGGTTGCGCTGGGCCTCGTCATAGCCCGGCGGCACGTCGGTGGTGGGGTCGACCGGCAGCGAGGCCTCGTCGGCCAGGATCGGGGAGAGGAAGTCGGTGACACCGTCCGCGTCGATCGGGTACCAGGCCGGGAAGGGCACGCCGAAGAAGCGCTGCCGGGTGATGTTCCAGTCGCCGACGAGGCCGTTGACCCAGTTCTCGAACCGGACCCGCATGAAGTCCGGCCACCAGGCCAGCTCCTTGCCCCGGGCCAGCATGGCCGCCTTGTCGGGGTAGCGGATGAACCACTGCTGGCTGGTGACGATCTCGAGCGGCCGGGTGCCGTTCTCCCAGAACTTCACCGGGTGGGTGATGGGCCGGATCTCGCCGTCGAGGAGGTCCTGCTCGGTGAGCAGCTCGACGATGCGGGCCTGGGCCTGCTTGGCCGTCTTGCCGGCCAGCTCGTCGTAGGCGGCCTGGGCGGCGGCGGCATCGGTCGTCTCCCAGCCGGGTTCGCCCCAGGTGAGCGGGCGCAGGCGGCCGTCGCGCTGCACGACAGCTCGCACGGGGAGCGAGAGCTCGCGCCACCAGGTGACGTCGGTGGTGTCGCCGAAGGTGCAGATCATGGCGATGCCGGTGCCCTTGTCGGGATCGGCCAGCTCGTGGGCCAGGATCGGCACCTCGACGCCGAACAGCGGGGTGGTGGCCGTCTGGCCGAAGAGCGGCTGGAAGCGCTCGTCGTCGGGGTGGGCGACGACGGCCACGCAGGCCGGCAGCAGCTCGGGTCGGGTGGTGTCGATGAGCAGCGGCTGCCCGTCGGGGCCGGTGAAGCGGAGCTTGTGGTAGGCGCCCGGCACCTCCCGGTCGGCCAGCTCGGCCTGGGCCACCGAGGTTCGCATGTCGACGTCCCACAGCGTGGGGGACTCGGCCCGGTAGGCGAGGTCCCGGGCCAGGAGGCGCAGGAAGCCGCGCTGCGACATGCGGACGGCCTTGGGTCCGATGGTCGTGTAGGTGTGGTCCCAGTCCACCGACAGCCCGACGGTGGCCCAGAGCTCGTGGTAGGCGGTCTCGAAGTCGGGCACCACCTCCTCGCACAGCTCGATGAAGTTGGGCCGGCTGATCGGCACCGGGCGGGCCTTCGGGTCGACCTTCTCGGGCCGGCGGAAGTCGGGGTCGTAGGGGAGGGTCGGGTCGACGATCGTGCCCGTGAGGAGCTGGACGCGGCGCTCGACGTTGAGGCCGTTGTCGTCCCAGCCCATCGGGTAGAAGACCTCCTTGCCCCGCATGCGCTGGTAGCGGGCGACGAGGTCCGTGTGCGTGTAGCTGAACACGTGCCCGGGGTGGAGGTGGCCGCTCACGGTGGGTGGTGGGGTGTCGATGGAGAACACCTCGGCCCGGGTCTTGGTGCGGTCGAACCGGTAGGTGCCGTCGGCGTCCCACCGGGCTCGCCACTTGGCTTCGAGCCCGTCGATCGTCGGCTTCTCCGGGAGGTTCGTCACAGGGGCGCAGGGTACTTGGAGGCCTGGATCCCCCCGAACTCCGATCCCGGCTGCTCGGATTAGCGTGCTGGAGGCAGCTCGACCCGGGGGACGACATGGACCAGAGCACCACCACGCCTCGCCCGGCGGCACCACGACTGGTGCCCCCGGAGCAGTGGGCGGACCCGCACCCGCACTACCACCGGATGCGGGCCGACACGCCGGTCCTCTACGTCCCGGAGCTCGACGAGTACGTCCTGACCCGCTTCGCCGACTGCGAGCAGGTGCTGCGCGACCCGACGACGAGCTCTGATCCGACGAAGCGGAACATCCGGCCGCCGTTCCTGCAGCTGGGCGACGCCGTCGAGCGCCCGCCCTCGATGCTGTTCACCGATCCGCCCGACCACACGCGCCTGCGGCGCCTGGTCAGCAAGGCCTTCACGCCGCGCACCGTGGAGCGCCTGCGCCCGCACGTGGCCGAGCTCATCGACGAGATGCTCGATGCCGTCGACCCGTCCGGGTTCGACCTCCTCGAGGCGGTCGGCTTCCCGCTGCCGGTCACGGTGATCTGCGAGCTGCTCGGCGTGCCGGCCGAGGACCAGCACCGCTTCGGGCCGTGGAGCAGCGACGCCTCCCGCATGCTCGACGGCGACCTCGACCAGACCACGATCCAGCGCGGCATCGTCGCCTTCATGGAGCTCGTCAGCTACCTCACCGCCAGCTTCGAGGAGCGCCGGGCGGCCCCTCGCGACGACCTCCTCAGCGCGCTGCTGGCGGCGGAGGAGCAAGGGGACCGGCTGAGCGAGGAGGAGCTGCGCTCGACCGTCGTCCTGCTCTTCGTGGCCGGCCACGAGACCACCACCAACCTCATCGGCAACGGCACCGCCGCCCTGCTCCGTCACCGGGACCAGTGGGATCGCCTCGTGGCCAACCCGATGCTGGCGGCCGGGGCGGTCGAAGAGGCGCTGCGCTGGGACGGGCCGGTCCACGTGACCGCCCGCACCGCCACGGTGCCCATGGAGGTGGGCGGGGTGGCCGTCGAGCCCGGGCAGGGGCTGCTCACCCTCATCGCCGCCGCCAACCGCGACCCGGCCCGCTTCCCCGAGCCCGATCGCCTCGACATCACCCGGACGGACAACCACCACCTGGCCTTCAGCCAGGGCATCCACTACTGCCTCGGCGCCGCGCTGGCCCGCCTCGAGGGCCAGGAGGTCTTCCGGGCCCTCAGCCAGCGCTTCCCCCGCCTCGAGCTGGCCGAGGAGCCCGTCCACCGGGACCACGTCGTGCTCCGCGGCTACCAGACCGTCCGGGTGGCCGCCGGCTGACGCTCCCGCCCGTCCGCTGCGCCGGCGGGCTCAGGGGCGGCGGTGGCGGAGGACGGTGACGGCGAAGTCGGCGGCGTCGTGCCACGCCCGCAGGTCCCAGGTGGCGAAGCGGTGCTCGACCACCAAGTCGGCCTCGGCGACGGCCTCGTCGAAGTCGCGCAGCGCCAGGTCGCGGTTGACGTGGAAGCCGGTGATCACGAAGCCGTCGGGCGCCACGGGGGCGGCGACGTGGCGCAGCACCTGGGTCTCGGTGCGGGGGGCGACGAAGAGCATCACGTTGCCCGCCAGCACCGCTGCGTCGAAGGGCTCTGCCTCGCCCTGGGCGGCCAGGTCGAGCTCGGCCAGGTCGCCGACGAGCCAGCGCGGACCGGGGTGGTCGAGCTCGGCGGCGGCGATGAGCTTCGGGTCGACGTCGACCCCCACCACGCGGTGGCCACGGGCGTGCAGCGCGCCGCCCACCCGACCGGGCCCGCAGCCCGCGTCGAGGATCCGCGCGCCACGGGGGACCATCGCGTCGACGAGCCGGGCCTCGCCCTCGAGGTCGTCGCCGGCGGCCGCCATCGTGCGGAACCGCTCGATGTACCGCTCCGAGTGGCCTTCGGACGTCTCGGTGAACCAGCGCGGTCGGTCAGCCATGGTCGCCCACGCTATTGGCCCCCACCCGGAGCACCGTCACCAGTGCGTCGCCGTGGCCGTGGCAGAGCGCCACGGCGTCCCTTCTTCGCGCCCTCTACGTCCTGACGGGCCCGCGGGCGGGGCACCCCGGCAGACATGGGCCGCGCACCAGGTGAGCATCACGGCGGGTGTTCGCCGGTCGGCGCGACGATTTCGGGGCGGTTCGATCGTTGGACGGACGTGGGAGCGAGCGAGACCTTGCCAGGCGCCGGAGCCGAGACCTCGGAGGGGTTCGCCGCCTTCTACCGGACCCACCTGCCCGATGTGTACGGCTACCTGCTCCGCCTGGTGCCGGAGACTGGGTCCTGGCGGAGGATCTCACCCAGGAGGTCTGGCTCGCGCTCGTCGAAGAGCTGCGGCGCGGCCGCTGGGAGCGCGCCGACATCCGATGGCTGATCACCGTCGCCCGCTCCCGGTTCATCGATGCAGCCCGACGCGAGCGAAGGCGCCAGTCGAAGCTCGAGCTCATCCGTCGGGAGCCACCGAGCGACATCGAGCCGACGTCTGGCGACGTGCTCGATCGGCTCGACCAGCTCCTGCCGATGCATCGGGCCGTGCTGGTCCCGCGCTACGTGGACGGCCTCTCGGTGCCCGAGATCGCTACCGCGATCGGCCGCAATCTCACGGCGACGAACTCGCTTCTCGCCCGTGCTCGTTCCGAGCTGCGCCGAGAATCAGGAGACGCCAACGATGGTTGATCACCCGACCTACCGAGCCGAACCCGATCCCGAGTTCGCAGATCGCCTCGAACGGGTGCTGTTGCAGCGGCTGACCGCCGGTCCGGACGGGACGAGCTCCAGCCGCGTGGTCGTCGAGCGCGTTGACCCAGCCCGCCCCGGAGCGAATCCCGACCACCGAGAAAGAGACATCATCATGTTGGACACCGAAGATCGCCCCACCGGGCCGATGGCCCCCCGCCGTCGCTCGCCCGGCCACTGGCTCCTGCTGGCCGCCGCAGTCGCGGTGGTCGCCGCGGTGGGCGCGGTGCTCGTCGCCGTCGGTGGCGACGACGACAAGCCGTTGCAGCCCGTCGAGGAACCCGCCGGTGTCATCGCGAAGGGATCCGACATCGAGCTGGTCGGCGACCTCGTCGGCATCGAGCGCACGACCCTCAACATCGACGTCGAGCGGAAGGACGGTCAGGTCACCGGCGATCTGCGGGTCGCGGACAACCTCACCGCCATCGAGTGCGCCGACACGAGCGTCGACGGGTTCGTCGTGATCGCCGGCACCGCAGGGGAAGGACCCGACGTTGCGAGGGGCGACCTCCTCGCCTTGGTGATCCGTGAGGGCGAACCCGATGGCGTCGCCCTCCTCAGCAACGAGGCGAACGCCACCACCTGTCAGGAGATGATCGACTCCGTTCCCGACGACCTGTTCACCTCCCAAGGCGAAGCCGAGTTCACCCCGCTCGAAGCTGGAAGCGACATCGAGACGGGTTGACCCCATGCCCCCGTCCCGACTCGCACGCTCCGGCCTGCCGCTGCTCTTCTGCATCATCGCCCTGGCCGGGGCATGTGGCGCCGACGACGCCGACGACGGCGGGGGGGCCACCGACCCCTCCGCCGCGGCGTCGCACGACGGCGCCGCACCGTTGGTCGACCCGCTGGCGAACGGGCCGATGGAGCCGGGCCGGTACCGCCTGACGGTCATCCCGGAGTGCCCTGCGGACCTGCTCGACTGCCCGGACACCGCGAGCTCGGCACGACCCATCAACGTCGACGTCACCGTGCCGGCTGGGTGGGACGGGAACCTGGAGTTCCAGCTGCTCCACCCGTCGATCCCGGCGGGCGCGGAGATCTCCACGGCCACCGGCGCCCCCGATGGCGCAGCACTGGTCATGGGCTGGACCACCGCGTGGGTCGGCCTCCACTCCGACCCCTGCACCCCCGTCGGCCTGCCCGGCGGGCACCAGGTCCCCGACACCCCGGTGGGGCCGACCGTCGCTGACTTCGTCGACGCCGTCCAGGCCCACCCCGGCCTGCAGGTCACCGAGCCCACGGACGTTCACCTCGGCGACCACGATGGCCAGTTCTTCGGCCTCACCGCCCCGTCCGACCTCAGCAGTTGCGACAACTGGCGTCCGTGGGATCCCGGCATCTACGCCCAGGGCCCGAAGAACCTGTGGGACGTCTGGGTCATGGACGTCGACGGGGACCGGGCGCTGATCGTCGCGAACTACTTCCCCGACACACCAGCCGAGATCAAGACGCAGCTGCGACAGATGGCCGAGTCCATTCGGCTCTCCCTTGGACCAGGCCGTTCATGATCGAAGCCAGACGCCAGCCGGACGATCCGCCGGTCGGTCGTCGAGGGGTCGGCGGCTCGGGGTCGATGTCACACCCCGCGAGGAGAATGTCCGCATGGTCCGTTCCGTGCTCGAGCAGCGAGTGGAGATCGCCCAGGAGGCGCTCCGCCAGGCTGTCGGGCAGCTCGATCCGGACTCGTTGACCCCGCACGAGGCGGGCCGGCTGCTGGAGGCGTTCGATCAGGTGGTCCGGACGGCGGCCACCGGGTCCACGTTGCTGGCCCGTCGGGTCGAGGACGGCCAGGAGTGGCGCCAGGCGGGGTACCGCACCGCAGCCGAGTGGCTGGCCGCCACGTCGGGCTCGTCGATCGGCTCGGCCCGCCGCAAGATGGAGACCTCCAAGGCGCTGAAGGACCTGCCCGACACCCGCAAGGAGATGGAGCAGGGCACGATCAGCCCGGACCAGGGGGACACGATCGCCGGGGCCGCCAAGGCCAACCCGGGGGCGGAGAAGCGGCTCTTGGAGCGGGCCAAGAAGGCCAACCTGCACGAGCTGCGCGAGGAGGCCCTGCGGGCCAAGGCCGAAGCCGACCGGTCCGCGAAGGAGCGCCACGATCGCCTGCACCGGGAGCGCCGGGTGCGTCGCTACACCGATGGCGAGGGCGCCCGTCATCTCGACATCTGCGGCCCGGTCGACGAGGTGTCGCGCATCGAGGCCGAGCTCGACCGGCGGCTGGGAGCGGTGATCCGCCAGCGCCAGGCGGGCGAGGGGCTCGAGTCCCGGGATGCGCTGGCCTTCGACGCGATGGTCGCGATGGCGCGCCGCAGCCAGGAGGCGGACGGGCCGGCCGCCACCGCGGGCGGCAAGGCGCGGCAGCCCGCCCCGCAGCACCTGGCGCTGCTGCGCCTCGACATCTCCGCCCTGTGGCGTGGCTACGTCGAGGGTGAGGAGCTGTGCGAGGTGGCCGGGCTGGGCCCGATCCCCGTCGGGGTGGCCCGCCGGCTCCTCGGCGACGCGGTGCTGAAGCTGATCATCACGAAGGGCGAGGCGGTCGCCCACGTCACGTCGCTCACCCGTGGCCCCACGCAGGCGATGCGCTACGCCCTCCTCTGGACGTCGCCGACCTGCGTCGTCGAGGGCTGCACCCGCACGATCGTCGAGCACGACCACAGCTTCGGAGCGGAGTACAAGGACACCAGGCACACCCGGCTGCACGACCTCGACCGGGTGTGCCATACCCACCACGATCTGCACACGTACCACGGCTGGGCGCTCGTGGCCGGCTCGGGCAAGCGCCCGATGGTCCCTCCGGACGACCCCGCGCACCCAGGTCAGGCTCGGGCGAGACCCCGTGCCGGGCCCGAACCACCGGGCTCGCCGGTCGCCGGGCGGCCGACAGCGACCCGCGCCGCGCCACGCACACGGGCACCTCGCGAACCGACCGCGCCCAGATCTCCGGCGCCTCAGCCGGCCGGCGTTCTCCGGGACGAGCTCACCCACCTCGTCGACCACGCCCTCATGCAGCGGGCGCGGGCCGTGCACGAGCGCATCCAGAACCGGCCCGCGGCGCAGGGTGCCCTCTTCGCCGGCGGCTGAGTTCGCCAGCGGGTTGACCTACATGGGTGGTGGAATCCGACAGAGCGATCTGTGCGCCCGACGAGCCCGGGAAGGGCTGGACCAACAGCAGAAGAACCGGCAGTAGTCGCGCTGCCGGCCGAGCAGCGGGCGGCGCGTTCGGTTTGAACCGGCCGAGGTCGTGGCTGGCGTGCAGATCGCCGATTCGGGCGCGGTGGTCGTGCGCGACAGATCGCCGCTTCAGGCCCTCTGTGTCGGTTCGTCAGGTGGAGGACCGCTCGCCCGGAGGCGGGTCCGGATGCGGTGGACGGCGGCCACGAGCGCGGGCAGATCGTGATCCACGGTTGCCTGGACGATCCCGTGCGCGGTGTCGAAGTAGCGATGGGCGAGGTGATCCCGCATCCGGGCGGCGTCACGCCACGGGATCTCCGGTTCCGCGGCCAGGAGCTGCTGATCGATCTCCTTGACTGCCTCGCCGATCTCGATGAGACGGACGCGAACGGCGTCGAAGACCAGGCCGTCGTCGAGGCTGCCCCGCTGGAGGTGGGCGGCGATCGCGTCGGCCGACGCGACGATGTCGCCAAGTCGCTCGTCGTCACGCCGGCTCATAGAGAGATCGCCTCGGCGAGGACCTCGTCGCGGATCCGGGACTTGAGCGTCTCGGCCGGTACGACGTCGACGTCGACGCCGAGGAGCTCACCCAGCTCGCGCTCGAGCCCAGCGAGGGCCACGACGCCCACGCCTGGGTCGAGGTCTACCAGGAGATCAACATCGCTGGCGGAGTTGTCCTCGCCCCGGGCCACGCTGCCGAACACTCGCACGTTGTGAGCGCCGCGCTTCGCAGCTGCCTCGACGATCGCCCGCCGGCGACGCCGAAGGCGCCGCCCGAGCGGCGTGTCAGGCAGGCCCAGCTGGCGATCCGGCGCGGGAAGCACTTCCAGCTCGAGCGTGTGTCCGGTCGCTGCGACGAGGCGAGCGAGGGTGCGAACGCCGGGTTCTCGGCGACCGGACTCGTAGGCGCTGATCACCGACTGTGCGATCCCTGATCGGCGCGCAACGTCGCTCTGCGACAGGCGCGCCCGCCGGCGAGCATCACGAAGCACCTGGCCCGCTCGGCTGGTCATCGCGACATCCTATTACGGATCGTCTATGAGGACAATCCAGGATACCCCGCCGAATCTCACGGTCCTCGCCGCCCAGAACGACGGTTCCGGTACGCGTCGACGCACTTGGCGCCGCACCGATCGAGCGCATCGAACGTGCTTCCGGTGCTTCGCGAGGGCACACCGAGGTGCCGATCTACGGCTCAGCGTCGGCCTGCTCAGGCACCGATCACCTTTTGGCGATGTTCGGGACGTGCGTTTCTGCCACCCCACGGGTCAACCCGCTGCCGAACTCGCCGGCAGCTGATCCGCCCCGCCCGCTCGGCCCCCACCGATCGGCGGGTCGGAGCCGGGTGGGCGATTCGGTCATGATCTTCGGGTGACCGACCCGACGCCTCCGCCTGGTCTCGAGGAGCTGCGCTTCTACGACACCCGCACGCGCCAGGTGCAGCCGTTCGCGCCCCTGCACCGGCCCGCCGTCGGGATCTACACCTGCGGTCCCACGGTCTACGCCCCGCAGCACCTCGGCAACATGCGCAGCCAGCTGTTCCCCGACCTGCTGCGCCGCGTCCTCATGGCGGCCGGGTACGAGGTCACCTACGTCACGAACGTCACCGACGTGGGGCACCTCGTGTCCGACGCCGACGAGGGCGACGACAAGATGGAGGCCGCCGCCGCCTCCGCCGGCAAGTCCGCCGCCGAGATCGCCGCCTACTTCACCGAGCAGTGGGCCACCGATCGGCGTCGCCTCGGCTGCCTCGAACCCGACGTCGTTCCCCACGCGGCCGCCCACATCGCCGAGCAGATCGCCATGATCGAGTCCCTCGAGGCCGACGGCCACACCTACCTCATCGACGACGGCCTGTACTTCGACGTCTCCACCTTCCCCCGGTACGCCGAGTTCGCCGGCCTCGACCTCGACGAGCTGGAGACCAGCGGCCGGGTCGAGCGGGTGGAGGACAAGCGCCACCCGGCCGACTTCGCCCTCTGGAAGCGCACCCCGGCGGGCGTGCAGCGCCAGCAGGAGTGGGACTCGCCCTGGGGGCGCGGCTTTCCTGGCTGGCACATCGAGTGCTCCGCCATGGCCACCAAGTACCTCGGCACCACGTTCGACATCCACACCGGCGGCGTCGACCACGTGCGGGTGCACCACACCAACGAGGTGGCCCAGAGCGAGAGCGTCCTCCACGTGCACCCGTGGGTGCAGCTGTGGATGCACAACGAGTTCCTCGACCTGGCCGGGGCCAAGGTGTCCAAGTCGGCCGGCCACGTGCTCGTCGTCGACACCCTGGTCGAGCGCGGCATCGACCCGCTGGCCTTCCGCTACTTCTTCCTCCAGGCCCACTACCGCCAGCAGCAGACCTTCACCTGGGACGCGATGGCGGCCGCCGCCACCGCGCTGCGCCGCCTCACCGGCCACGCGGTGGCTGCCCGCGAGGCGGGGGGCGCGCCCGACCCGACCAAGGTCCGCCCCCACCTGGCCCGGTTCTGGTCGGCCCTGGCCGACGACCTCAACGCCCCCCAGGCGCTGGCCGCCGTCTGGGAGGTGGTGCGGGCCGAGGACCTCAGCCCCGCCGACCGCTGGGCCTTCCTGATCGACGCCGACCGGGCCCTCGGCCTGCGCCTCGCCGAGGCCGTCGCTCCCAACGAGGACGAGTCCGGCTCGGATCCTCGGATCGACGCGCTGGTGGCCGAGCGCCAGGCCGCCCGAGCCGCCAAGGACTTCGCCACCTCGGACCGCATCCGCGACGAGCTGGCCGCCGACGGCATCGAGCTCGTCGACACCCCCACGGGCACCACCTGGCGTCGGCGCTGACCCACCCGCGGAGGGCGGCCCCTCAGCGGCGGGCTCGTCGGACCCGGCGGATCCCGAGGACGGCGGCGGCGGTGCCGGCGGCGACGGCCAGCTGGCGCCACCGGCGGGCGGTGCGGCCCGACAGCGGCGAGGGGGGCTCGTCGTCCGGGTCGGCAGCCGCCACGGCGGGCTCGGGATCGACGAGGCGGGGACGGCCTTCGGCAGGGACGGCCCAGCGACGACCGACCTCGGTGGCGGCGGTCGTCCCGGGGTCGACCCACCACCAGGTGGCCAACGCCTCGTCCTCGGTGAGGGTGAGGACGACGAAGCCGTGGTGGGTGGCGTCGACCCAGCGGACGTGCTCGATCTGGTGGGCCAGCGCGGGGCCGAGCCGGTCGCCGACACCGGCGGGCAGCAGCTGCCCCATCGGGGTGGTGGCGGCCGGCGGGCAGACGAGCTCCACGGCCACGGGGGCGCCGTCGGGCTCGCACGGCCCCTCGATGGCCCACGACGAGTGGATGTCCCCCGACAGGACGATCGAGCGCCCGCCCCGGCGCCCGAGGGCGGTCGTGACACGGTCCCGCTCGGCCAGGTAGCCGTCCCACTGGTCGCTGTTGCTGGCCCGGCCGTCCACCACCGCGTACTTCTCGGGCAGGATGTCGTCGAGGGCCTGGGGCGCCTCGATGGTGAGCGGGCTGAGCACGGTGCCGCTCACCAGGACCAGCCAGCGCGGCGCAGGGTCCGCGGCGGCGGCATCGAGCCACGCCGCCTGCTGGGCGCCCAGCATCGTGCGCTGCGGGTCGTCGGCCGGCGCCGCGCCATCGAGGCCGGCCTGCTCGTCGCGGTGGGCCCGGGTCTCCGTGGCGAGGATGCGCACGAACGAGCCGGCGTCGAGCGTGCGCCAGGCCGAGGTGATGTCGGCGGCGTCGGCGAGGCGCTTGGGGAGGAACTCCTGGTGCGCCGTCAGCGCCGCCGCCAGGCGATCGGCCCACGGCCCCTGCTCGGCCTCGTCGTGGGACTTGGCGCCACCGGCCCAGGCGTTGTCGGCGAGGTCGTGGTCGTCCCACACGACGACCATGGGGTGCCGGGCGTGGAGAGCCTGCAGGTCCGGGTCGCGTCGGGCCTGGGCGTGCCGGAGCCGGTAGTCCTCGAGGGTGACGCAGTCGTGGTCGGGCTCGGGCCGCCGCTCCTCGATCTCGAACTTGGTGTCCTCGTACACGTAGTCGCCGAGGTGCACGACGAGGTCGACGTCGGTGCGGGCCAGCTCGCCGTAGACGGTAAAGGGGCTCTCCCCGAACCGGGCGCAGCAGGTCACCCCGAGGCGCAGGTGCTCGTCGGCGCCGGCGGGCAGGGTGCGGGTGCGGCCCACGGGCGAGGGCTTGCCCTGGGCGGTGAATCGGTACCAGTAGGCGGTGCCGGGCTGGAGGCCCTCGGCGTCGACCAGCACCACGCCGGTGTCGGCGGGGGCCGCCACCTTGCCCCGCCCCACGACGTCGAAGAAGGCAGGATCCGTGGCGATCTCCCAGTGGCAGGTGCCGCCGCCCTCCACGACGCACCAGAGCAGGACGCGGTTGGGGAGCGGGTCGAAGCTGGCCACGCCGAGCGAGAACGGCGGCTCGGTGAGGGGATCGAGGGCAGGGAAGGGCGTGTCGCTCATCCGTGGATGCCGCGCAGGCCGTGCCAGGCGAGGTCGGCGACGAGCCGGGCCAGCACCTCGGGCGGCTCCTCGGCCCCGTCGGCCATCCACTTCCGACTGGCTCCCTCCGCCAACCCCACCAGGCCGTGGGCCAGCTGGCGCCGCTGCATGTCCTCGAGGCCCTTGACGTCGATGAGCGTGGCGATCGCATCGGCGATGGCCGACTCGAGGATGGCCACCTGCTCGGCGAACTCCTCGTCGCGACGGGTCCCTCCCCCGAACAGGACGCGGAAGGCCGCCTCGTTCGAGGAGACCCACAGGAAGTAGGCCCGGAAGCCGAGCTCCACCTGCTGGTGGCGGCTGGTGGCGGCGGTGGTGGCCTTGGTGATCTCCTCCAGGAGCTGGCCGCCGACGTTGGTGAGCACTTCGCGGTAGAGGTCCCGCTTCGACCGGAAGTGCTGGTACAGCACCGGCTTCGTCACGCCGGCGGCCTCCGCCATGTCGTTCATCGATGCCGGGTGGAAGCCGTGCTCGCCGAACACCTCCAGGGCCACGTCGAGCAACTGCTGGCGCCGGCGGGCGGCGGGCAGGCGGGTGGCGTGGGGGCGGAACGACATCCTCCCGATCGTAGGGCGGACCGGCAGGAGACCGATCCAGGGGGGCGAATACGTCAGTCGTGCGGTCTTCCAAGCAGACGCCCCCGCTCACCGCCCGACGGCCGGCGGAGCCCTTCCGCCCGATCCCGGCCCGGAAGCTGGGCGTCAGCCTGCTCTCGGTGAAGGCCCGGCGCCGCCGCTACCGCGCCGACCTGCCCCCCCGGGCCGGCGAGTGCGGCGGCTGGTGACCGGCCGCTGAGGGCCCCCGACCGCGACGAGGCCCGGCCGCTGGGGGCCGGGCCTCGTCGTGTCCCCCGGCGCGCGGTGAGCCGGTGGAGCGCCGTCAGCCGGTGGAGCGGACGGCGTCGATCTGCTGGAGGAGCGCCTCCCGGGGCACCTCTCCCGAGGTGCGGGCGACGACGGTGCCGTCGGCGTCCAACCAGACCAGGTACGGGTACGCGGTGAGGCCGTAGGCCCGGGCCGCGGTGCTCCGCTCGTCGTCGAGGACGATGTCGCCGCTCCAGCGCTCCCGCTCCAACCAGGCCACGGGCGGGTAGTTCGGGGCGCTGTCCTTGGTGCCGGTGAGGACGGCAACGGTGCGCACGCCGTCGAGGTCACCGGCCTCCATCAGGTCGACCAGCACCGGGACCTCCGCTTGGCAGTGGGGGCACCAGTGGGCGACGAAGGCGATGAGCGTGGGCTCGTCCCCGGCCGCTCCCACCGTGGTGCCGCTGCCCTGGGGGTCGGTCACCTCGAGGACCGGCGCGGCGGTGCCCACCGCCGGGTCGGCCCCGCCGTCGGGCAGGTCGGCCAGCGACGTCCCCTCGACGGCGACGGGTCCGAAGTCGGGGGCGTCGCTGCCGCTGCTGCTCTTGTCGTCGTCCGCGCCGCCGAGGGCCAGCAGCACGCCAATGACCACCACCACCGCGACCGCGATGCCGGCCAGCAGCAGGACGCGCCGGCGGTCCGGGGTGGTGGCGGAGGGCGGCGCCGTGGGCCGGCGGCTGGGGTTCGGGCGGTTGCTCATGGGGCCTCCCTGAGGGGGCGGTCGAGGGCTAGCAGCGCGATCACGAGGGCGAAGGCAGCGAAGGCCATGCGGGGGATCGTCCAGAAGCCGAGGCCCTCGACCCAGCGAAGGGTGCACGGGTTGTTCGGGTCGCAGCCGCTGCTGGACACATCCGGGAACGTCTCGATCAGGTTGTGCCAGGCGCTGATGGTGATGCCCATCCCGGCCATCACGAAGGCGTAGAGCCGCACGCTGCCGTCACCCCGCCAGGCGCCGAGGGGGAGCAGCACCGCCAGCGGGTACATGGCGATGCGCTGGTACCAGCACAGCTCGCAGGGGGTGAAGTGGGCGGCCTCCGAGAACCAGAGGCTGCCGAGCGTGGCGACGATGGCCACGCCGCCCGCCAGCAAGGCGCCCGTACCGGTGGCCGCGCCCCGGACCCAGCTGAAGGTGGCGGGGGCGAGGACCCGGAGCACCCCGAGCCCGACGACGACGAGCACGGCGAAGGTGGCGAGCGTGCCGAGGACGTCGGCGACCTGGGGGGCGTCCACGTCAGGGAAGTCGTCGCACGAGGTCGCCTGGTTCCCGCCCCGAGGCGCTCACAGGCCGCGCTCGCGGTCGTCGCGCTCGGCGGCCTTCACGGCGTACCCGAAGACGATGGCGGGGGCCAGCACGATCGAGCCGATGACGATCGACGCCACGACGATGGTGCCCACGGCGCCGTCGAAGCCGCTCACGAAGCCGACGACGAAGGCCACGATGGCGATGCCGAACAGGGCGTAGCCCACCCGCTGGCCGACCGCGACGAGGCGGGCGATGCGAGCCCGACGCTGGCGGACGGGGTCCACGGAGGGCCGGTCGCTCATGGCGCCAGCCTGGTCAGGCACGGGGGCTCCCGGCAAGCGGACCGAAGCCGAGGTCCTGGAGGAGCCAGGCCAGGTCCCGGTCGAGCCGGTCCAGCGCGAAGTGGCGCCGGACGAGCGCCTCGTTGGCGTCGTGCAGGGCCGGGTCGGGGTGGCGCAGGAAGGCGTCGAGGGCGGCGGGGTCCGTGGGGTCGAACCACCGGAACCCGAGGGCGCGCAGCTCGTGCGCCACCGGGTAGGGACCCACCGCCACCGGGCGCCGGTGGATCGCGGCCTCGATGGGCGGGTTGCCGAAGCCCTCCCAGGTGGAGGGGAAGGCCACCACGTCGGCGGCGGCGTAGGCGTCGGTCATCGTGCCGGGCCCGAGGCCCCGGAGGACCGGGCAGCGGGCGCCGGCCAGGATCCGGTCGAGCTCGTCGTCGAAGCCGTCCTCGGGAGGCCCGACGAGCCAGTAGGTGGCGCCCAGCGCCTCAGCCAGGGCGACGGCGGTCGGGATGTCCTTGCGGGGGATGGCGCGCACCGGGTGCAGCACGAGGCGGTCGTCGTCGTCGAGCCCCAGCGCCCCGCGAGTGCCGTCGCGGTCGCCGAGCGGCTCGTCGACGTCGAAGGCGTTGTAGATCGTCGTGGCCCCGATGTCCCGCTCGGCCATCTGGCCCTCGGTGAGGCGGTTGATCGTGACGTGGCGCCAGGCCGGGTCGTCGGGCGGGAGCTCGGTGATCTCAGCGAAGTGGGGCCGCTGCCAGGGCGGGTCGTGGTGGTGGAGGACGGCCGGCCGCCCGGCGCAGGCGGCGGCCACCGCTCGGGCCGCCGGTAGGTTCAGCGGGATCGTGCACAGGTTCTCCACCACCACCAGGTCCGCCGCCGCCAGCGCGGTGCGCACCGCCACCTCCGAGGGCGCCTCGGCGGCGTCGATGGCGAGCCCCGGGAGGAGATGGGTCACCGGTCCGTCCCCGGCCACGGTCTCGACCACCCAGCCCCGCTCGGCGAACCACCTCATCCAGGTCGCCGCCACCACGGACACGCCGTCGTGACGACCGAGGCGGAAGGAGACAAAGGCGACGGTGGGCACGGTCCGTCGACCCTACCGGCCGCCTCTCCGGACGAGCTCGACGCCCGGGCCCGGGAGATCCTCGACGCCGCCTGGCGCGTCGATCCCGCCGGCGGCGGCTTCTGCGTCCCCAACCCGACGACCTACCCGTGGCAGTGGCTCTGGGACAGCTGCTTCCACGCCGTCGTGTGGTGCCACCTGGGCGACGAGCGCGCCGTCGACGAGCTGTGCTGCGTCCTGCGGGACCAAGCCCCCGACGGGTTCGTCCCCCACGTGCGCTACGTCGGGGAGCACCGCCCCCATGCCGCCTTCTGGGGCCGCCCCGCCACCTCGTCGATCACCCAGCCCCCGATGTACGGCCACGCCCTCGCGCGGCTGGCCGCCGCCGGCATGGCCCTGCCCGACGAGCTCGTCGAGCGGGCCCACCTCGGGCTGCGCTTCCTGCTCGACGAGCGCCGCCGTTCGCCCGGCGGGCTCATCGAGCTCTGCCACCCGTGGGAGTCCGGCTGCGACGACAGCCCGCGCTGGGACAGCGTCCTGCGCCAGCCGTGGACCGAGGCCGGCTGGTACGCCGCCAAGGGCTCCCTCCTCGCCTCGATCGAGCGCAGCGAGCACGGCTCACCCGTCTCCAACCCGCGCTTCGCGGTGGGGTCGAGCTCGTTCACGGCGCTGGTGGCCTGGAACGCGCTGGAGCTGGCCGGCCTCACGGGCGACCGCGCCCTGGCCGTCGATGCCGAGGCGCTGGTCGACGACCTCGACGCACGATGGGACGAGGAGCGGGCCACCTGGGTGGACGACGGGCCCACCGCCACCGGCTCCGGGCGGACGCGGACCGTCGACGCTCTGGTCGCGGCGCTGCTCCGGCCCCGGCCGGAGGTGTGGGCCGCGGCGCTCGACCCGGAGGCCTTCGGCGCGCCGTTCGGGCCGCGCGGCGTTCACCGGGGCGAGACCAGCTTCGATCCGGCGGCGTACTGGCGCGGCTCCGCCTGGCCGCAGCTGACCTACCTGCTGTGGGTGGCGGCCACGAGGGCGGGGGAGGGCGCGGTGGCGGGCTCGCTGGCCAGGTCGATGATCGGCGGCGCGCTGACGTCGGGCTTCGCCGAGCACTGGGATCCGGAGTCCGGGGCCAGTCTGGGGGCCGTGCCCCAGTCCTGGACGAGCCTGGCCTGTGCCATGGTCGCCGCGTAGTCCGCCCGGTCCGTGGCGGCCCAGGCCCGGCGGTGACGGCGGGCCAGCTCCCGGACGGCGTCGGCGGCGCCGAACACGACGATGAGGTCGCCGAAGGACATCACCTCGCCGCCGACGGGGAGCGGCAGGACGTCGCCCAGCACCGGGACGGTGTCGGCCGAGGTCTCGAGGTGGCGAGGCCCGCTGAAGCCGACGGTGTCGAGCTCGTCGGCGGCCACGACGTCCGCCGTCACCAGGGCGCTCCCCCGCACCGGCATCCCGTCGTTGAGCACGACCGACACGAGGTTCAGCAGCAACCCCGCGCCGATCACGACGACCCCGGTGACCTGGGTGTTCACCCCGACGAAGCCGAGCAGGAGGGCGAGCGAGGCGGCCAGGGCCAGCGTGGCGGCGGTGCCGTCGAGGAGGTAGGCGAGCAGGTTCACCGCGGCGCCGACGCCGAGCAGGGGCACCCAGGTGAAGCGCAGCCGCGGGGCGTGCGCGCCGAGGGGCCGAGCGGCCCTCCCGGAGACGAGGCCCACCACGACGGCGAAGGCGAGCAGGAGCACGCATCGACGGTACCGATCTCCGCGTCCCGCGTCGTGGACCGCTCCCCCCAACCAAGAGCGAACCCGCGGTCAGAGCTGGCGGCTTCCGAGCAAGAACGACCGCGGGTTCGTCGGGGCGTGGGGGGCGGGTCAGCCCTCGCCGGGGGTGCCCTCTCCGGGGAGGCCCAGGGGCTCCGTGGTCGTCGTGCCCGAGCCGAGGAGCGCCGCCGCCGACGCCGGGGGAACGCAGGCCACCACGCCGCGGACCAGCTCGTCGCGGACCTCGGGGGCGACGCCCGTCAGGGGCAGGGGCCGCTCGGCGAGGGCGGCGAGGTCCTCGGCCGGGATCAGCCGGACGACGACCTCGGCCACGCAGCGGGCCTCCGCCTGCGTCAGGGCCACCGAGAGGTCGGCCTGCAGGGACGCTGCGATGGCCGTCGCCACGTCCTCGGTGCCGATAGTCGTGGAGGTGGTCGTCGTCGTGGGCGGCGGGGTGGGGTCCTCGCGGGCGGCCAGGAACACCGCCGTGCCGACGAGCAGCACGAGCACGGCGAGGGCCATCGCCGATGCGACGGCGCGCTGCGTCCGGGTCAGCATCGCGGTGCCGGCAGCACCGGTCTGGAGGTCACGAGCCGCCGGCGTCGATCTCGCACTCGTCGCGGGCGACGAGCACCGCCGCCGCGATCTGCCCCTTGAGCTCGCTGCTCGGCTCGTCGTCGTCGATCTTGACGTCGGCGATCTCCTTGGCGCCGATCTCGTCGACGAGGACCCCCGCCACGCACTTGGCCTCGCTCGTCGAGTACCCGCTGTCCACCAGCTGGGCGGCGACGTCGGCCGTCACGTCGCTCTTGCTCGGGTCCTTCGCGCCACAGGCGGCGAGGAGGAGCGACGCCACGATCGGGAGGAGGAGCTGGGTTCGGGCGGCACGGTGCATGGGTCTGCCTCGCGGGGGCGGGACGGGGGGCGGGGCGACGATAGCCGCGGCCCTCGCGCCCGGTCCCGCTCCGGCCGGCAGGCGATGGCCGCCCCCCTACGATGCCGCCGTGATCCACCTCGAGGACCGGGGCGCCGTCGCCCTCATCACCATCGACCGCCAGGACCGTCGCAACGCCCTCGACCACGAGGCGCTCGACCAGCTGCTCGACGCCCACGAGCGCTCCGCCGCGGCCCGGGTGGTCGTGGTGACCGGGGCCGGCGGGCACTTCTGCGCGGGGGCCGACCTCTCCGGGGTGGAGGACCCCGCCTTCACCGACCGCCTCCGCGAGGTGCTCGGCGCGCTGCGGGACGACCCCCGGCCGTTGGTGGCCGCCATCGACGGGGCCGCCCTCGGCCTCGGCACGCAGCTGGCGGTGGCCTGCGACCTGCGGGTGGCCACGCCGGCCGCCCGCTTCGGCATCCCGGCGGCCAAGCTGGGCCTGCTCGTCGACCACTGGACGATCCAGCGCCTGTCGCTCCTGGCCGGCGCCGGCCCGGCCCGGGCGATGCTCGTGGCGGCCGAGACCTACGGCGGGGAGGACGCCCTGGGGTGGGGGTTCGTCCAGCGCCTCGGGGACCTCGACGCCGCGCTGGGCTGGGCCGACGAGATCGCCGCCCTCGCGCCGCTCACGGTCGCCGGCCACAAGCTGGCCCTGAACCGCCTCGAGATGCCGGTCGGGCGCGGCGAGGACCCCGAGGTCCACGCCGCCTGGGACGCCGCCTGGGGCAGCGAGGACCTCCAGGAGGGCATCGCCGCCTTCCGCGACCGCCGCCGCCCCCACTTCACCGGCCGCTGACCCCCGGGAGACCCGAACCCGCGGTCGTTCTTGCGTAGGAACCGGCAAGAACGACCGCGGGTTCGAGACGGGGGCGGGCCTAGAAGTTGCTGGGGAGCAGGCGGCTGAACTCCTCGAAGAAGAAGAACAGGGCCACCAGGAAGAAGGGCAGGCCGAGGGCGTAGGCCGGCCAGCGCCGCCACCGGCGGCCGAGCAGCCACGCCAGCAACCAGATGAACGCGCACAGCACGCCGAGCAGGATGGCGGGGAGGGCGGGCGCCCCGGCGCCGTCGATGTCGTCGATGGCGACCGGCTGGGCGGGCTCGGCACCGCCGTCGGGCTCGACGAGGGGCGGGGGCAGCGGCTCCTCGTCGGGGGCCAGCTGGGCCACCACGACGATGCGCTGGCGGGCGCTGTACTTGGGGTGGCAGGCGGTCAGCGTGAGCCGGTTGTCGCCCTGGTCGGCCAGGACCTCGACCTGGGTCGGGGAGACGATCAGCTGCTCGGAGACGAGGTAGCGGAACTCGCCCTGCACCGTCTCGACGGTGATCTCGTCGCCCGGCACCAGCTCGTCGATGCGGTTGAACGGCGCCCCGTAGGTGGTCCGGTGGCCGGCGATGGCGGCGTTGCCCTGCTGGCCGGGGAGGGGCGACTCCGGGTAGTGGCCCGGCCCCTTCTTCAGGTCGGCGAGCGCCACGCCCTCCACCACGATCTTGTCGACCCCGATCTTGGGGATGACGATCCGGGCCGTCGGCTCGCCCTCGGCCACCGGTTCGATCGGCGGCGCCGTCTCGGGGGGCGCCTGGGTGGTGGTGGTCGTGGAGCCGGGGTCCAGCGAGGTGGACGTGGTGGACGTCGTGGTGGTGGAACGGTCGTCCTGGGCGTCGGCCAGGGCTTCGGCGAACTGCCCCTCGAGGCGGTGCTGGGCCTGGGCCTCGCGGATGCCTGTCCCCCAGAGCTGGTAGGCGACGAAGAGCAGGATGAGCACGCCTGCGGTGATGCAGGTGCGCCCGATCGCCCCGAGGACCTTCGCCAGCCGCATCGCCGGAGGCTACCGGTCGGGGGGAGCCGCCTTGGTCGCATCTCCGGGGCGTCAGTAGCCTTGGCCGACCCCATGGAACCCGCCGTCCAGCTCCGAGGCGCGGTGACCCTCCTGGGCCGCTTCCCCGCTCTGGCCGGGATCGACCTCGACGTCGCCGCCGGTGAGATCGTGCTCCTGCGCGGGCCCAACGGGGCCGGCAAGACCACCCTCCTGCGCCTCTGCGCCGGCCTGCTGCCGGTCGCTCGGGGCACGGCGACCGTGCTCGGCCACAACCTGACCGACCGCCGCCAGGCCCGGTCCCTGCGCCGCCGCGTCGGGCTCCTCGGCCACGCCACCGGGCTCTACGACGAGCTCACCGTCAGCGACAACGTCCGCTTCTGGGGCCGGGCGGCGGGCGCGTCCTCCGAGGACATCGTCGGCGCGCTGGCCGCCTGCGGGCTCGACGGCCGCCTGGCCGACCTGGCCGTGCTCAGCCTCTCGGCCGGGCAGCGCCGCCGCACCTCCCTGGCCTGCCTGCTGGCCCGACGGCCGGAGCTCTGGCTGCTCGACGAGCCCCACGCCGGGCTCGACCAGGACGGCCGCGACCTCGTCGACGGCCTCGTCCACCGCGCCGTGCAGGCGGGCGCCACGGTGCTGATGGCCTCCCACGACCTCGACCGCGCCGAAGCGCTGGCCGACCGGGTGGTCACCGTCGTCGGCGGCACCACGACCGCAGGCGCCCCCGGCGCAGGGCCCACCGACGCCGCGCCCGCCGCGGGGACGCCCGCCGGGGGGGTGGCCCTTGTTCCGTGACGCCGGCCTCGTGGCGGGCAAGGACCTGCGGATCGAGCTGCGCTCGCGCGTCACGCTCCAGCAGGTCCTGCCGTTCGCCGTTCTCGTGCTGATCCTCTTCGGCGTGGCCCTCGACCCCGACCGCGGCATCCTCACCCGGGCCAGTGCCGGGCTCTTCTGGGTGGCGGTGCTCTTCTGTGCGCTCCTCGCCATCCAGCGGGCCTTCACGATCGAAGCGGCCGACGGCGGACGGGACGCCCTGCGCCTCTCCGGGCTCGAACCGGGGGGCATCTTTCTGGGCAAGGCGATGGCCATCGCCGCCCAGCTGACCGCCGTGGAGGCGCTGCTGGCCGTGGGCGTCGTCATCATGTACGGCACCGAGGTCACCGGCGTCCCCCTGCTGGTCGCCACCTGCGTGGCCGCGACCGCCGGCATGGCCGCTGCTGGCACGCTGTACGGCGTGCTCGCGGCCGGTCTCCGCGTCCGGGAGACCCTCCTGCCCATCCTGCTCCTGCCCGTCCTGTCCCCGGTGCTGATCGGGGCCACCAAGGCCTTCGAGGCCGCGCTGGGGGGCGTGGCCGCCGACGGCTGGCCCTGGTGCGGCCTGCTCCTGACCTTCGCCTTGCTCTACCTGACCTTCGGCACCCTCGCCTTCGGCACCCTCCTGGAGGAGTCCTGATGTCCGCCCCCCGTCCCACCACCGGCTCGCCGGCCACCCGGCTCCTCGGTGGCCTGTCGCTGGCCGGCCTTGTCCTCCTCCTCGGGTACGCCCTCTGGTGGAGCCCGGCCGACGTCGTCCAGAAGGACTCTGTGCGCATCATGTACGTGCACGTCCCGACGGCGATCATGGCCTTCACGGCCTGCGGCATCACGACGCTGGCGTCGGCGATGTGGCTGCGGCGCCGCAGCGAGGGCTGGTGGGTGCTCGGGGGAGCGGCGGCCGAGGTGGGCATCGTGTTCACCGCCGCCTGCCTCGTCACCGGCTCGATCTGGGGCCGCCCCACCTGGGGCACCTACTGGGACTGGGATCCCCGCATCACCTCGACCACCCTGCTGTTCATCATGCTGGTGGGGTACCTCGCCTTGCGCCGCATCGACAACGAGAGCGGCAACGCCGCCCAGCGGGGCATGCGAGCCGCCATCGTCGGCCTGCTCCTGTTCCCCAACGTGATGATCGTCCACTACTCGGTCGACTGGTGGCGCTCCCTGCACCAGACGGCGACGATCACCCGGCTCGACCCGAGCATCGAGGGCACGATGCTGTTCACCCTGATGCTGGGCATCGCCGTGTTCGGCCTGGTCTTCGCGTGGATGCTCATCCACCGGTTCCGGGTGGGCTGGCTGGAGGAGCGGGTCGGCGCCACCGGCCTCGACGCTGCGCTCCTCGAACGGCGGGCCGAGGCCGGCGTGGCCGGAGGGGCGCGCTGATGGCCGGCTTCGCCATGACCCATGTCGGCTACGTCGCCGCCGGCTGGACGATCCCCCTCGTCGCCCTCGGCGCCTACGCCTTGCGCACCGTGCGCCGGGGGCGCCAGCTGGCCGAGCAGGTGCCGCCCGAGGAGCGCCGGTGGAGCTGACCCCTCGCACCGTCGCGGAGCCCGCGGGCTCCCGACCCTCCCGCTCGCGCCGCAGCCCCGTGGTCTACGGCGTGCTGCTCCTCGTCGCCCTCGGCCTGGGCGTCGTGGTGTGGCAGGGCCTCACCTCGGCCTCGCTGTACTTCTACAACGCCGACGAGGCCGTCTCGATGCGCGACGACCTCGGCGACAAGCGCTTCCGCCTCCAGGGCACGGTCCTCGGCGACAGCGTCCGCCAGACCGAGGACGGCGTCGACTTCACGGTGGCGTACAACGGCGTGCAGGTCGAGGTCCGCCACCACGGGGACCCGCCCGAGCTCTTCCAGCCCGGGATCCCGGTCGTCCTCGAGGGCCGGTGGTCGGCCACGGCCGACGTCTTCGACAGCGACACCATCAAGGTGAAGCACTCGGCCAGCTACGAGGCGGACCACGAGGACCGCCTCGACAAGGCCGAGTTGGGCGGCACCGCCTCTACGTCACCGTGAACGCCACCCTCGGCACCGCCGGCGTCGTGCTCGGCGCCGCCGCGTCCCTCCTCGGCATCGTGACAGTCGGCCTGGGCCTGCGCCGCAAGCGCCCGGCCCTGCTCGAGACCGGCTGGAGCTACAGCCTGCTCGTGCTGCTCGGCTCGGTCGTGGCCGTCGCCGCCATGCAGCGAGCCCTCATCACGCGCGACTTCAGCGTCGGCTTCGTCCACGACCACGGCTCCAGCCGCACCCCGCCACTGTTCAACGTGGCGACGATGTGGTCGGCCCTCGAGGGCTCGATCCTGCTGTGGGCGCTCATCCTGGGTGGCTTCACCGTCCACGTGGCCCACAAGTTCCGGCGCCGCATGGACGACCCGCTCGTGGGCTGGGCGCTGCTGACGATGTTTGTCGTCTGCGCCTTCTTCTTCCTGCTGATGCTGGGCCCCGCCAACCCGTTCACGACTGTCAGCGTGGCGGCCGGCTACGACGGCCCCGGCCCCAACCCGCTCCTGCAGGAGCACATCCTGATGGCCTTCCACCCGCCGATGCTCTACCTCGGCTACGTGGGCTTCACTGTGCCGTTCGCCTTCGCGGTGGCCGCCCTCGTGACCGGCCGGCTCGGTGAGGGCTGGCTCGTCGAGACCCGCCGCGCCACCCTCGTCGCCTGGGGCTTCCTCACCGTCGGCATCATCCTGGGCGCCTGGTGGAGCTACGAGGTCCTCGGTTGGGGCGGCTACTGGGGCTGGGACCCGGTGGAGAACGCTTCACTCCTGCCGTGGCTCACCGGCACCGCGTACCTGCACTCGGTCATGGTCCAGGAGCGACGGGGGATGCTGCGGGTCTGGAACCTGTCGCTGCTCTGCGCCACGTTCAGCCTGACGATCCTCGGCACCTTCCTCACCCGCTCCGGCGTGGCCGAGTCGGTCCACGCCTTCAGCGACGGTGACATCGGGATCTGGCTCCTGTCGTTCTTCGCCCTGGTGGTGGCCGTCACCCTGGGGCTCATCGGGTGGCGGGGCGACCGCTTGCGGGCCCCGGGTCGCATCGACTCGCCGCTGTCGCGCGAGGGCGCCTTCCTGGCCAACAACGTGCTCTTCGCCGCCTTCGCCTTCGTCGTGCTGCTCGGCACCGTCTTCCCGCTCCTCGTGGAGGCGGTGCAGGACTCCGCCCTCACCGTCGGTCCCCCGTACTTCGACCGCATGACCACCCCCATCGGCCTGGTCCTGCTCTTCCTCATGGCCATCGCCCCGGTGCTGCCCTGGCGCACGACGACCACCGAGGTGCTCTCGCAGCGCCTGCTGTGGCCAGCCTGGATCGGCGCCGGCACCCTCTTCACGGTCGTCGCCTTCGGGGCTCGGGGCTGGGCCGCCATCGCCGCCTTCGGGCTGGGGGGCTTCGCCGGGGGGGCGGCGCTGCGCCAGGTCGTCCTGGCCACCCGCCGCCAGGGCTGGCGGGGCTTCGTGGGCCGGACCAACGGCGGCATGGTCGTGCACCTCGGCGTGGTCGTCGTCGCGGTGGCCATCGCCGCGTCGGGCAGCTACGTCCACGAGGTGGAGGCCCGCTACGAGCCCGGCCAGACCCGGGTCGTCGGCGGTCACGAGATCACCTACCTCGACACCACCGAGGTCGAGGAGCGGAACCGCACCGCCACCAAGGTGCGGGTCCGGGTCGATGGTGGCGACGTCTACGAACCGGCGCTCTCCCAGTACGCGGGGTTCGGCCAGCTGATCGGGACCCCGTCGGTGAAGACCGGCCTGACCGAGGACGTCTACCTCACGATCACCCGCCTCCCGGAGGTCGACGGCGGGCCGGTGACCCTCCGCGTGATCATCGAGCCGATGGCCCTGTGGCTCTGGGTGGGCGGCGGCATCATGGCCGTCGGGACGATCCTGGCCGCCTGGCCGGGTCGGCGGCGCCGGCCCGTCGATCCGGTGTCCGCCCCCATCCCCGTGGCTGCTGGCGCGCCACGCTCCCACCCGGTCCGAGGACCCGTGGATCGTGACGAGGACGACGAGCTGGAGCCGGCAGGGCGATGACAGACCTCGAGCCTGACGACCAGCCTGTCGGACCCACCGGGGAGCGCCCCGGTGGCGGTCCCCGCACGGCGCTGGTGATCGCATCCGTCCTGGGCGTGCTCATGGTGCTGCTCGTCGGCGTGCTCGCCACCCGCGACCCGAGCACCGAGCGCGTCACCCAGAGCCCGCTCATCGGGAAGCTGGCCCCGGCCGTGGCGGGAGCCACCCTCGACGACAGGACGTTCTCCCTCGCCGACCAGCGCGGCCGCTGGGCGATCGTGAACTTCTTCGCCACCTGGTGCACGCCGTGCGTCGTCGAGCACGAGGAGCTCCTGGCCTTCGACGAGCGCCACCGCCCGCAGGGTGACGCCGTCGTGGTCAGCGTGCTCTTCGACGACGACCCCGACAGCGCCCGGGCCTTCTTCGACGAGCGGGGCGGCACCTGGCCGGTCGTCGTCGACGAGGAAGGGGCCATCGGGGTCGCCTACGGCGTGGCCCGGGTGCCCGAGTCCTTCCTCGTCGCTCCCGACGGCACCGTCGTGCAGCGCCTCGTCGGGGGCGTCACCGACGCCCAGCTCGAGGGGCTGCTGGACCAGTACGAGGCGGCCGCCGAGGGAGCCGGATCGTGAGCGTCCTGCGCTCTTCCGGGTTCCGGCGCTGGAGCTGGCTCGTCATCGTGGCCCTCGTCCTGGTGTCGCTCGTGCGGGCCGGCGTGAGCGACGGCGCGCCGCGCACCGACGAGGAGCGGGTCCGCGACATCGCCGCCACCCTCAAGTGCCCGACGTGTCGCAGCCAGTCCGTGGCCGGGTCGGACTCCGCCGCCGCCCGCGCCATCCGGGCCGACATCGCCCGCCGGGTGGCCGACGGCGAGTCGCCCGACGCCATCCGCGACGCCATCGCCGCCACCTACGGCCAGGACGTGCAGCTCGTGCCCGCCCGCTCCGGCCTGGCCGGGCTCGTATGGGTGCTCCCCGTCGTCGCCCTCGTCGCCGGCTTGGCCGGGGTGGGCGCCGTCCTGGCCCGCTGGCGGCGCACGCCCCTCACCCACGCCAGCGCCGCCGACCAGGCCCTCGTCGAACGGGCGCTGGCCGCCCAGGAGCGGGCCGCGCCCGCAGAGCCGTGAACGAGATCCAGGTCGACGTCGATCGGATGGGTGCCCTCGAGGTGCAGCGCGACTTCCTGCTGCGCTCCCTCGAGGACCTCGAGCGCGAGCACGACGCCGGTGACGTCGATGACGCCGACTACGCCGCGCTGAAGGACGACTACACCGCCCGCGCGGCGTCCGTCCTGCGGGCCCTGGAAGCGGGCCGGACCGCGCCGACGGCGATCGTGGCCCCGCGGCGGTTCGCCGGCCGCACGCTGGGCTGGGCCGCGGCGGTGCTGGCGTTCGCGGTCCTGGCCGGTGTGCTGGTCGCCCAGGCGGCAGGCCGTCGTGACGCGGACGAGGTCATCACCGGCGACGTTCGGCAGACCACCACCGAGAAGCTCAACCAGGCGGGCCGCCTCGGCGGCCAGGGCGACCTCGCCGGGGCGATCGCCCTCTACGACGAGGTGCTGGCCGAGGAGCCCGACAGCGCCGAGGCCCTCACCTACAAGGGCTGGATGCTCAACCTGTCCGGCGACAAGGAGCAGGGCCTCGAGGTGCTCCTCCAGGCGGCGACCGCGCACAAGGACTACCCGGACGTGCACGCCTTCCTGGCCATCGTGTTCTTCCGCAACGGCCTGGTCGAGCCGGCCGCCCGCGAGCTCGACCGCCTCGACGCCCTCGACCCGCCGCCGGCCATCCGCCAGCTCACCGACCCGCTCCGGGCGCAGATCGACGCCGCCCTGGAGACCTCGGGCGCCTCCGGCTCGACGACCACCTCCGCCGCCCCGGGGGGCTGACGGCGCGCAGGCACGGCCCGCAGGCGCGGCCGGCCGGTCAGGCCGTCGGCGGCAGGTAGCGGCCCTTCGAGAAACCCTCGCCTGACCGCACGAGCACCCAGGCCGACCCCTTCTGCCAGCGCAGCTCGTCCTTCAGCCGGATCCCGCGGCGCAGCAGGGCGTCGAGGAGGTCTGGGATGACGTCGCCGTGGCTGCAGATGGCGGCCGTCGTCGGGGCCAGCTCACCGGCCAGCGCCAGGGCCCCGCTGCACCCCATCCCCTCGGCCAGGCGCTCGTCCGCCTCCACCTCCAGGCCGAGCTGGGCCGCCAGCGGCTCGAGCGTCTCCCGGCACCGGCGGTAGGGGCTGGTCACCAGCCGCCCGATGCCGGCGTCGGCCAGCCGGTCCCGGAGCCCCGCCGCCTGGCGTCGCCCCCGATCCGAGAGCGGGCGCTCGTCGTCCGGCCCGTCGTGCTGGCCCCGGGGGCCGGCGTCGGCGTGACGGATCACGTACAGCTTCGACACGGGCGAGACGCTAACGCCCCGTCCGCGGTGCCCCGCCCAGGGCGCGGAGGCCCTCCAGGATCTCGGGCAGCGCGCCGAGCGCGGCATCGACGTCGGCGTCGGTGCTGCTCCATCCCACCGAGAGCCGCAGGCTGTGGTGGGCGTCGACGCCCATCGCCTCGAGCACCGGCGACGGCTCGAGCGACTCCGACGAGCAGGACGAGCCCGAGTGGGCAGCCACGCCGGCCCGGTCGAGGCCGAGCAGCACGGCCTGGGGCTCCACCCCCGCCACCCCGAGGCACACGAGGTGGGGGAGCCGGTCGACGGGGTCGCCGTAGACGACGATGCCCTCGAGCGACGGCACGGCGTCGAGGATCCGCTGGCTGAGGCGTCGTTGCTCGGCCGCCTCGCGCTCCACGCCGCCGGCGGCCAAGCCCTCCGCGGCGGCCCCGAACCCTGCGATGAGGGGCACCGGCTCGAGACCGGCCCGGCGGGCCCGCTCCTGGTCGCCTCCCACCAGCAGCGGCCGGATGCGCAGCCCCCGTCGCACGAGGAGGGCCCCCACCCCGGCCGGGCCGCCCAGCTTGTGCGCCGACACGGACAGCAGGTCCGCCCCGAGGTCGTCGAAGGCGATCGGCACGCGGCCGTTGGCCGACGCCGCGTCGACGTGCACGAGCACCCCTCGCTCCCGGCAGGCGGCCACGACCTGGGCGACGGGCTGCAGGGTGCCGACCTCGTGGTTGCCCCACTGGACGTGCACGAGCGAGGTGTCGGGCCGCACCGCGGCCAGCAGCGCCTCGGGGTCGATCCGGCCCTGACCGTCCACGCCCACCACTGTCACCGCACCGTGGGCGGCGGCGGCTCGGCGCACGGCCGAGTGCTCCACCGCCGCCACGACCTGGTGGGACCCCCGCTCGGCGGCCCCCCAGCAGGCCGCCGCGATCGCCTCGGTGGCCCCGCTCGTGAAGACGACGGACCGGGGCCGCGCCCCGAACAACCCGGCCACGTGCTCCCGGGCCACCTCCACCGCCACCCTGGCCTCAAGCCCCTCGGCGTGGATCCGGCCGGGGTCGCCGGCCGGCCGGGCCAGCCACTCCGTCACCGTCCGGACCACCTCCGGGCGGGCCGGGGAGGTAGACGCGTGGTCCAGGTAGCTCCTCGTCATCGCGGCCGGGCGGTCGGGGAGGCCCCGGCAGGGAGCCCTACGCAGGCGTCGTGAGGTCGGTCACGCATCGGTCGCCGCCGTGGGGGCGGCTCTCGCTGGTGGCGGCGCTGGCATCGCCGTACAGGGCGCCGAGCATGCCGCGGACGAGGCCGCGGTCCACGGCGCAGATCACCGGGTGCTCGATGGCGGTCCCCCCGAAGGGGCAGTGGTCGGAGACGATGCGCAGGCCATCGCCGTGGCGCTCGGCGTGGGCCGCGAAGCCGTGGGCGGTGAGGGCGTCGGCCACCGTGTGGAGGGCGGCCCGGAAGGACTTCTGGGCGGCGCCGGAGCTGGCGGCGGCACCGTCGGCCCCCGCCACCGAGCCGCTGAGCGACCCGGCGAGGGCGCGGCCGTACTCGAGGCCCACCTCTTCGGCCATCGTCTCTGCCTTGTCGGCGGGGAGGAGGGACAGGGCCTTCCCGAGGAGGGTGACGAGGAGATCGTCGTGGCGGACGGGGAGCTCGAGGCTCATCTCGGGCTCGGTCACGCGGTAGCGCTTCGACGGCCGGCCGGCGCCGGTGCCCGTGCGGCCGGTGGCCACATCGACGTACCCGCCGGCGGCCAGCTTGTCGAGGTGGTGGCGAGCCACGTTGGGGTGCAGCACGAACCGCTCGGCCACCTCCCCGGCGGTCACGCCCGTGCCGGGGCGTCCCTCGGCGTCGGCCTCGCTGGCCGCGTGGACGAAGAGGTAGATCTCCCGGCGGGTGGGGTCGCCGAAGGCGGAGCTGATCGCCGTGACCGCCGAGGAGAACTCGGTCGGGGTGAGGGCCGGCTGCGACACATCGGTATTCTACCTATCGCCGTAGTGGAAATCGGTCCGACGGCCCCATCCCCGACCCGGAGCCCATCCCCCATGCCCGTCTCTGTCGACGACGTGATCACCGCCCTCCGACCCGTGGAGGACCCGGAGCTGCACCGCTCGATCGTCGACCTCGACATGGTGCGGGACGTGCAGGTGGACGGCGCTGGCGTCTCCCTCGAGGTCACCCTCACCGTGGCCGGCTGCCCGCTGCGCAACGAGATCCAGAGCCGGGTCGCCACCGCCCTCGCCGGCATCGGCGTGCAGGACGTCGACCTCCGCTTCGGCGTGATGACCGACGAGCAGCGGGCCGCCCTGCGCGAGAAGCTCCACGGCGACCCGTCGGCCACGGCCGGCAGCCAGCAGGCGCACGGTCACGCCGAGGGCCGGGCCATCCCCTTCGCCGACCCGGAGAGCCAGACCCGCGTGCTGCTCATCGCCTCGGGCAAGGGCGGCGTGGGCAAGTCCTCGGTCACCACCAACCTCTCGGTGGCGCTGGCCCAGCGGGGCAAGCAGGTGGCCGTCATCGACGCCGACGTCTGGGGCTTCTCGATCCCGCGCATGCTGGGCGTCGAGCACCCCCCCGCCGTCATCGACTCGATGCTCGTCCCCCCGACGGGCGCCGGTGGCGTGCGCTGCATCTCGATGGGCTTCTTCGCCAAGGAGGACCAGCCCGTCATCTGGCGGGGGCCGATGCTCCACAAGGCGCTCGAGCAGTTCCTCACCGACGTCTTCTGGGACGACCCCGACTTCCTCCTCGTCGATCTGCCCCCCGGCACGGGCGACATCTCCCTGTCGCTGGCCCAGTTCCTGCCCCGGGCCGAGGTGTACGTGGTGACGACGCCGCAGCCGGCCGCCCAGAAGGTGGCGCAGCGGGCGGGGTTCATGGCCCAGAAGGTGAACCTCGAGGTGAAGGGCGTCATCGAGAACATGAGCTGGTTCACCGGCGACGACGGCAAGCGCTACGAGCTCTTCGGCGCGGGCGGCGGCGACGCCCTCGCGGAGGTCCTCGGCGTCCCGCTGCTCGACCAGATCCCGCTCGTCACCGAGCTGCGCGAGGGCGGCGACAGCGGCCGCCCGATCATGCTCACCGACCCCGAGGGCGAGGCGGCCGCCGCCTTCCGGCGCATCGCCGAGCGCGTCGAGCTGGAGCTCGCCCCCACCCGCCGCTACCGCAAGGAGCTCAAGCTCCTCTAGCCACCCCGCGTCAGGCGGAGGAGGCCCGGGCCTGCTCGGCGGCGGCGTGCAAGGCGTCGGCCAGCGGTGTGGAGTCGCCGCTCTTCAACAGGAGCGGGATGTCGAGCCGTGCCATCTCCCGGCGCACGAAGTCCCCCGCCACGGCGGTGTAGGCCACGATCCCGACGTGGGGGTGGTCCCGCTTCAGCTGCGGGATCGCCTCGAACCCGTTCATGCCGGGCATGAGGAGGTCGAGCACGATGGCGTCGGGCTCGTCGGTCGAGCAGAACTCGATCACCTCGAGCCCGTTGGCCGCCTCGCCGATCACCTCGATCTGGTGGTGGCGCAGCCCCAGCCGCAGCAGCAGCCGGACGTCGGGCTCGTCGTCGGCGATCAGCACCCGAAGGTCGCGCCCGTGGCGCCGGCCTTCGCTCATGTGGCTGCAGGCAGGTCGATGCACACGTCGAGGCCGCCGCCCTCTCGTGGCTCGATCGTCAGCTCGCCTCCGTCTTGGCGGGCCAGGGCTCGGGCCACGGGGAGGCCCAGACCGAATCCGGGGGCCGACGTCACGGCCGCCTCGCCCCGGTAGAACAGCTCGAAGGCCAGGTGCACGTCGTCGGGCACCAGCTCCGGGCCTTCGCTCGCGATCACGAGCCGGACGCGGTCGCCGGCCTGGTCGGCGTGCAGCCGGAACGGGGCCCGTCCGTACCGGCGGGCGTTGTCGAGCACCCGCTCGAGCATCGTGTCGGCGGCCCCGGGCCGCATGTCCACGTCGGCCTCGGGGGTCCCGGACAGGACGAGCTCGGCGTCCTCCTCGAAGGCGTCCCAGATGGCCTGGGCGGTGCTCACCAGGTCGATCCGCTCGGGTTCGCCGACGGGCAGGACGGTGGTGATGTCGGTGGCCAGCAGCAGGTCGTCGAGGAGCGACTCCACCCGCCGGGCGTTGCGGACCAGCGCCGGGGTGAGATCCCGCACGGTCTCGGCGTCGGCACCCTCGAGCTGCTCGGCCAGGCCCCGCAGGGTGGTGACGGGGGTGCGCAGCTCGTGGCCGACGACGGCGATGAAGCGACCTCGAGCGACGTTGAGCGCGGCCAGAGCCGCCGTCACCTCCCCCTCGCCCTCGGCTGTCATCGGCGTCACCATAGAGGCTCCGTTCAGCGCCGCGGTCCCGACATCCTGCTGACAGGTCGGCGCCGTACCCTCTGCGCTGTGGAGCCGAGGACCCCTGCGGACGCGGAGCTGCTCCCCGAGGACCGCCCCGTCGGTCGCCGGGCCCTCCTCGGGCTGTTCGGGTTGGGGGCGGTGGGCATCCTGTGGGGGGCCAAGGCCCAGGCCGGTCTGGAGCGGGTCCTTCGCCCCGTCACCCTGAACGACCCCACCGGCCTGTCGTCGTTCCTCCCCACCAGCGGCCGGTTCCGGATCTACTCGGTGACCGGCTCGCTGCCCTCGCGCTCCGCCGCCGACTACCGCCTCACCGTCGACGGCGAGGTCGACCAGCCGGCCACGTTGACCTTCGACGACCTCACGGACGCCCTGCCCCAGACCGCCCTCACCAAGGACTTCCAGTGCGTCACCGGCTGGCGGGTGGCCGACGTCGACTGGGTGGGCGTCCGCCTCGCCGACCTGCTGGACGCCGCCGCCGTCCGCCCGGGCGCCACCCACGTGCGCTTCTGGAGCTTCGACGGCGTGTACACCGAGACCCTCACCCTCGAGCAGGCCCGGCGCGACGACGTCCTCGTGGCCCACCACATGCTCGGCCAGCCCGTCACCCGCGAGCACGGCGGGCCCGTGCGGCTCTACGTCGCCCCGATGTACGGCTACAAGTCCCTCAAGTGGCTCGAGCGCATCCAGGTCGTCAGCGCGCTCGACGAGCCATCCGACCCCGGGTACTGGGAGGTCTACGGCTACGACGTCGACGCCTGGGTCGGGCGGTCCAACGGTCGCACCGACGAGGCCACGTGACGGCGCTGGCGCCGGGGACGACCCGCCCCGCCCCGGCCCAGGTGGTGCGCTTCGACCGGGTGGAGCGCTGGCTCCACTGGGCGAACGCGACGATCTTCCTCGTCCTGCTGGCGACGGGGATGACCCTCTACGTCGGCCCGCTGTCGGCGCTCGTAGGACGCCGCGTTCTCGTGAAGGACGTGCACGTCATCGCCGGCTTGGCCCTCCCGCTGCCCCTCCTGCTGGCCTACGCCGGTCCCTGGCGGGCCGCCCTGCGGGCCGACGTCCGCCGCTTCGCCCGGTGGTCGGCCGCCGACGGGGTCTGGCTCCGGAGCCTCGGGCGGCGGGGGAGGGACGGGCTCGGCAAGTTCAACGCCGGCCAGAAGCTCACCGCGACCTTCGTGGCCGGGTGCATCCCGCTGATGCTGGTGACGGGCTCGATCATGCGGTGGTTCGACCCGTTCCCGGTCGACATCCGCACCGGCGCCACGTTCGTGCACGACTGGCTCGCCCTCGCGCTGCTGGCCGTCATCGTCGGCCACATCGGCAAGGCCCTGTCCGAGCCCGTCGCGCTGCGGGCCATGTGGCGGGGGACCATGCCGGCGGACCACGCCCGGCGCCACCACCCGCGCTGGTGGCGCGAGATCGAGGCCGGCGATGGTGGGCCCCACCCGGCCGGGCCCCAGGAGGGGTCCACCGGCCGCCCGGTCGGAGGACCTCCCCCGTCCTCGTAGGATGGCCGCCGCGCCGCTACCAGAGGAGAACCCGTGGACCTTCGCATCGGCCTGACCCAGACGCCCAAGGAGCTCGAGGTCCACCTGCCCGACGATGCCACCCCGGATGCGGTCAAGGCCCAGGTCGAGGCAGCGCTGTCGTCCGGAGGCACCCTGTGGCTGACGGATCGCAAGGGCCGGCAGGTCGGCGTGAACACCGAGAAGGTGGCCTACGTCGAGATCGGCAGCCCGGACGACGAGCGGCGGATCGGCTTCGGGGGCTGACCCCGATCCGGACGCCGAGGCCGCTGGGGGCTCGATGACCGACCTGCTGGACCGCAAGCTCCTCTTCGTCACCGGCAAGGGGGGCGTCGGGAAGACGACCATCGCCGCGTCGCTGGCGCTGCTCGCCGCGCAGCGGGGCAAGCGCACCCTGGTCGGCGAGATCGACGCCAAGGGCAACCTGGCCGACTTCTACGAGACGGGGCCCACGTCGTTCAGGCAGCGGGAGGTGTCGCCCAACCTCTGGGCGATGTCGATGGACACCGAGGAGTCCCTCAAGGAGTACCTCGGCCTCCAGCTGAAGGTCCCGTTCATCGCCAAGATCGGTCCGCTGGCCCGGACCTTCGACTTTGTGGCCAACGCCGCCCCCGGGGTGAAGGAGATCCTCACCGTCGGGAAGTTCCTCTGGGAGGTGCGGGAGCGCAGCTACGACCTGATCGTCGTGGACGCCGTGGCCACCGGCCACATCGCCGGCCAGCTGGCGGCCCCGTCGGCCATCCAGGAGCTCGTGCACGTCGGGCTGGTGCGCGACCAGACCGGATGGATGCTCGACATCCTCGGTGATCCCGCCCAGACCGGCGTCGTCATCGTCTCCGCCCCCGAGGAGATGCCGGTCAACGAGACCCTCGAGCTCGTCGACCGCCTGCGTGACGACACCGTGGTCGACCTGGCTGCGGTCGTCGCCAACCGAGTGCTCCCGGAGCTGTTCGGCCGGGGCGAGGAGGAGGTGTTCGACCGCCTCGACGCGCTGCCCGAGGAGGTGCTGGTCGAGGCCGTCGGCGGGCCGGTGCGCCAGCTGCTCGACGGCGCCGAGATGGCGGTCAACATGCGCCGGACGCGGGCGGTGCACCTCACCCGGCTGCGGGAGGAGCTGCCCCCCGGCACCCCCATCCTCTACGTGCCGTACCTGTTCCAGCGCAGCCACGGGGCCCGCGCCACCAGCCAGGTGGCCGCCCACCTGGCCGAGGAGCTGGGCTACTGATGGCGCCGCGCCGGAAGAGCCAGGCGTCGGCCGGCAGCCTCGAGCAGCTGCTGGCGGCCAAGGAGATCGTGATCCACTGCGGTTCGGGCGGGGTCGGCAAGACCACCACCGCCGCGGCCGCCGCCGCCATGGCCGCCGTGCACCTCGGGGGCAAGGTCCTCGTGCTGACGGTCGACCCGGCCAAGCGGCTGGCCAACGCCCTCGGCCTGGAGCAGTTCGGCAACGTGGAGACGCAGGTCCCGCCGGCCGCCTTCGCAGCGGCGGGCGTGGAGCCGCGGGGCGAGCTGTGGGCCGCCATGCTCGACACGAAGCAGTCCTGGGACGACCTCGTCCACGCCCACGCCCCGGACGCCGCCACCCGTGACGCCATCCTCGACAACCCGCTCTACAAGAACATCACGGGACGGTTCGTCCAGAGCCATGACTACATCGCCATGGAGCGGCTCTACGAGATCCACGCCTCGGGCCGCTACGACCTGATCGTCGTCGACACCCCGCCCACCCGCAACGCCGTCGACTTCCTCGACGCGCCGGAGCGCATGGCGGACTTCTTCTCCAGCCGGCTCCTGCGCTGGCTCACCGTGCCCGCCCGCAGCCGCGTGCTCACGATGGCCTCGAAGCCCTTCTACTCCGTGGCGGATCGGATCCTGGGCTCGAAGTTCCTCGAGGACATCGCCGAGTTCTTCCTCCTCTTCCAGACGATGTACGACGGGTTCGTCACCCGGGCCAAGGCGGTGACCCGCACCCTGGGCGACGCCCGCACCACCTTCGTGGTGGTCTCCACGCTGGAGTCGGCGCCCCTGGCCGAGGCCGAGTTCTTCATCGACGCCCTCGAGGAGCGCCGCATGCACCTGGGCGCCGTCGTGCTGAACAAGGTCCTGCCCGGCTGGTTCCTCGACAAGGGCACCACCGCCTCGGCCCAGCGCCTCTGCTCCGCGGCCGACGAGGTGGCCGCTGCGCTGCCGGCCGACCTCGGGGACCCCGCCCAGGTCAGCCGGGTGCTGCAGGAGGTGGGGGAGAGCTTCCTCAACTTCCAGGTCGTGGCCAAGCGGGAGGCGGCCACCCGGGCCGAGCTGTCCTCGGTCCCCGAGGTCGTGGCGGCCGTGCCCTACTTCACCCACGACATCACCGACCTCGAGGGCCTGCTGGAGCTGGGCGAGAAGATCTGGCGCTGAGGGGTCCTAACCTGAGCGGGCCATGGCCTCGCTCGCCGAGCTCGCTCGCCTCCACACCACGCTCGACGCTCCGTCCCTCAGCCACCTCCAGCGCCTAGTCGGCGCCTGGGGCCTCCTGTCGGACCTGTGCTTCGCCGACCTCCTCCTCTTCGCCCCCACGCGCGACTCCGAGGACGGTGACCGCTTCATCGTCCTCGGCCAGGTGCGGCCCAGCACCTCGCAGACCGTCTACCGGGCCGACTGGATCGGCACGGAGATCGACGAGCAGGAGCGTCCCCTCGTCACGCGGGCCTTCCGGCTGGGCGAGATCATCGAGGGCGAGACGGCCATCTCCGCCCTGAAGGAGCGGGTGCGGGTGCTGTGCATCCCCGTGCGCTGCCGGGGCGAGGTCATCGGGGTGCTCACCCGGGAGTCGGCCCCGTCGTTCGGCCGCCAGCCCGGGGAGCTCGAGCGCACCTACGTCGCCATCTTCAACCGCTTCGCCCGCATGATCGCGGCGGGCGACTACCCCTTCGACGCCCAGGACCGCGAGACCGAGGAGGCCCCGCGGGTGGGGGACGGCGTCATCCTCCTCGATGCCCACGCCCGGGTGGAGTACACCTCGCCCAACGCCGTCTCCAACCTCCACCGCATCGGGGTGCACGCCAACACCGAGGGCCTGCGCTTCGACGAGATCGGCCTCGACGACTCCCTCGTCAAGACGGCGTACTCGATTGGCGCGCCCGTCACCGAGGAGATCGAGGGCGGGGCCGAGGTGACGGTCCTGATCCGGTGCATCCCCCTGATCGACCAGGGCACGGTCTCCGGGGCCGTGCTGCTGACCCGGGACATCTCCGAGTTGCGCCGTCGGGATCGGCTCCTGCTGTCCAAGGACGCCACCATCCGCGAGATCCACCACCGGGTGAAGAACAACCTGCAGACCATCTCGTCGCTGCTGCGCCTGCAGGCCCGCCGCATCGAGTCGCGGGAGGCCAAGGTGGCGATCGAGGAGTCCGTCCGGCGGATCCGCTCCATCGCCCTCGTCCACGAGATCCTCTCCCGAGAGGCCGGCGACGACGTGGCCTTCATCGAGATCGTCCGGCCCCTGGCCCGCATGGTCGAGGACGGGATGTCCTCGCCCGACCGGCCCGTGCGCTTCCACGTGCACGGGGACGGCGGGATCCTGCCGGCCGAGGTGGCCACGCCGGCGTCGGTGGTGCTGAACGAGCTGCTCCAGAACGCCATCGACCACGCCTTCCCGCCGGACCGAGTGAGCCTGGCCGACGAGCCGGGATCGGTCACGATCACCCTGCGCAACGACGGCCTGACGCTCCAGGCCACGATCGCCGACGACGGCGTCGGGGTGGCCGAGGACTTCGACCTCGACGCGTCGACCGGCCTGGGGCTGTCGATCGTGAAGACGCTCGTCACCTCCGAGCTGAACGGCACCATCTCGATCCGCCGGGGGGACGGCCCCGCCGATCGCCCGGGGACCCGCATCCAGCTGGACCTGCCCGCCCCGGCGCTGCACTGACCCGCACGGACCCGGGGACCCGGACGCGCAACGACCCCCCGGAGCGGGGGGCCGTCGTGGACAGGAAGCGCCGGGGCGCTGGGGTTCAGGCGGTGCGGCGCTGGCGGGCCACGTACTGCTTGCGCAGCTGACGGCGCTCCTCCTCGGAGGTGCCGCCCCACACGCCGGAGTCCTGGTTGGTGGCGAGGGCGTACTCGAGGCACGGGACCTGGGCCTCGCACTGCCGGCACACGGCCTTGGCGTTCTCGATCTGCTCGATGGCCGGGCCGGTGGTGCCCACCGGGAAGAAGAGGTCGGGATCGGTGTCCCGGCACGACGCGACATCGCGCCAGTCGTCACGTTCGATGGAAAGGTGCAAGGGGCGGCTTTGCGCAAGGGCCACGCTGAATCCTCCGCGGCGAGATTGGCGTCACGCCGATTACGTGACGAGTTTCACATGCCGCCGCGCTACGGTCGGGGGGGATGAGGCGCGTGCGGCTGCGTCGACCAACCTACCGGCCATGCGCTAACGCCTGCAAGCAGTTTTTTCGGCATCGAAGGTGACATTTGCCATGCTCGTCATCGCCCATCGCGGCGCCTCAGCCGCCGCCCGTGAGAACACGCTCGCGGCGTTCCGCCTGGCCGCCGAGCAGGGCGCGCACGGCGTGGAGCTCGACGTGCGGCGCAGCGCCGACGGCACGCTGGTCGTCCACCACGACGACGCCCTCGCTGACGGGCGGGCGATCCTCGGGCTGTCCCGATCCGACCTCCCGGGCGAGGTGGCGGTGCTGGACGAGGCCCTCGACGCCTGCCGAGCCCTCTCGGTGGTCAACGTGGAGATCAAGAACTGGCCCGAAGACCCCGACTTCGACCCCGATGAGCAGCTGGCCGACGCGGTGGTCGCGCTGCTCGATGCTCGAGGTGATCTCGACGGTGGTCGCATCCTCGTGTCGAGCTTCCACCTGCCCACCATCGACCGGGTGCGGGCGCTCGCGCCCGGGTTGGCCACCGGGTGGCTCCTCGGCCCGGTGGCCGACGCCGCGGAGCTGGTCGATCGGGCCGCCGGGCACGGCCACGTCGCCATCCACCCGCACCACGCCTTCGTGAACGATCGGTTCGTCGAGCTCGCGCACGCGGCGGGCCTGGCCGTGAACACCTGGACCTGCGACGACCCCGACCGCATTCGCTGGCTGGCCGAGGTCGGCGCCGACGCGGTGATCACGAACACCCCGGACATCGCCCTCGCCGCCCTCGGTCGGTGACGGTCTCGGCGGGGCCCGGCCGGACGTTCAGCCGGATGACGGGGACAGCGGCATCACGAGGTCGAGCACGTCGGGCACGTGGCGGATCTCGAGGTGCTCGGTGTCGCCGAGGTGGTCGCCGTCGACCTGGTAGGGGAACGGGCCGTAGCCCTCGACGGTGACCGAGGTGAGGTCGACGCGGTGGTCGGTCCAGCGCGACGAGCGCAGGTAGCGACCCGACCCGAGGGCGGAGCCGATGATCCGCATCGTGCGCCCGAAGGCCAGGGTGCGGAGCGTGACGCAGGCGAGGCCCCGATCGAGGGTGGCCTCCGGCGCCAGGTTCAGCGGCCGGTTCCCCAGGTACGTGTAGGGGTTCGTGTTGAGGCAGATCGACAGGTAGCCATCGTCGACGACGCTGCCGTCGGCGAAGCGCAGCGACAAGCGCGGCCGGCTGCGGTCGTAGTGCCGGATCCAGGTGTCGAAGCCGGCGTACACGAAGAGGGGGTGGCCGGCGTAGCGCTTGAGACCGGCCCGTCGCTCGACCTGGGCCACGACGGCGGCGTCGAAGCCCATCCCCACGTGGAAGAGGAAGTAGCGCCCGTTGACCGACCCGAGGCCGACTCGGTGGATGCTGCGCTGGGCGAGTGCCGCCAGGAGGTCGCCGGTGGCCTCGATGGGGTCGTTGGGGAGCCCGAGCGTGCGGGCGAACACGTTGGTGGAGCCGCCGGGGAGGGGGGCCAGCGCGCAGCTCGTGCCGGCCAGGCCGTTGGCCGCCTCGTTGAGCGTGCCGTCGCCGCCGAGCACGACCACCACCTCCGTTCCGGCGCCGGCTGCCCCCAGCGCGAGGCGGGCGGCATGGCCGCGCCGGCTCGTCTCCGCCAGCGTCACGTCGTGGTCGGCCGACAGCGCCTTCTGGATGACGACGCGGCTCCGCGCCGTCACCGACGAGGCCGACGAGTTGACGAGGAGCAGCACCTTCATGGCCTGCCGAACCTACCCGTCAGTTGGAAGCGCCCGGTTCCGCCGTGCGAGCATGCCGCCCATGCATGTCGTCGTCTGTGTGAAGCAGATTCCCGATCCCGCCGAGCCGGGCAAGCTCGAGGCTGACCACACGCTGGACCGCAGCGGAAAGCTCATCCTCGACGAGTCCGACAGCTACGGCGTCGAGATGGCCCTCCAGCTGGTGGACAAGGCAGGTGGTGGCGAGGTCACCCTTGTCTCCATGGCCCCGAACCACGAGACCAGCGGCCTGCGCACGGCGCTGGCCATGGGGGCCGCCAAGGCCCTCCTCGTGTCGGACGACGCCCTCTCGGGCGCCGGCGCGCTGGACACCGCCAAGGTCCTGGCCGCCGCCATCAAGCGGGCCGAGCCCGATCTCGTGCTGGCCGCCACCGAGTCGAGCGACGGCTACACGGGCACCGTCCCGGAGCAGATCGCCGCCCTCCTGGGCCTCCCGTCGATCACCTTCGCCAAGGAGATCCACCTCGAGGGCGACACCGTCAAGGTCCAGCGCCAGACCGAGCTGGGCTACGACGAGGTCACCTGCCCCACCCCCGCCCTCGTGTCCGTGACCGCCGGCGTGGTGGAACCCCGCTACCCCTCCTTCAAGGGGATCATGGCCGCCAAGTCCAAGCCGGTGGAGGAGCTCACGGTCGCCGATCTCGGCCTCGACGCCAGCCAGGTGGGCAGCGCCGGCGCCGGCCAGGAGATCGTCGCCGTCGAGGATGCGCCCGCCCGCGAGGCCGGCGAGATCATCGAGGACGACGGCGAGGCCTTCCAGAAGATCGTCAGCTTCCTCGATGGCCTCAAGGTCATCTGAGCACCTGGAACGAAGAGGAGAACGCACATGGCTCTGAACCGAATCTGGGTGTACGCCGAAGCCAACGACGGCAAGGTCAGCCCCCTCACCCTCGAGCTGCTGGCCAAGGCCCGCTCGCTGGCCGGCGAGGTCGCGGCGGTCTACGGCGGCGGTGACGCCGACGCCATCGCCGCCACGCTCGGCGCCCACGGCGCCAGCAAGGTCCTCTCGACCGGCGACCTCGGCGGCTCCCTCCCGGGCGTCCCGGTGGCCTCCGCCATCGCCAAGGCCGTGAACGACGGCAACGGCCCCGACCTCGTCATGCTGGGCACCAGCTACGACGGCCGCGACGTCGCCGCCCGCCTCTCGGTGGCCCTCGACAAGCCGGTCATCACGAACAACGTCGACATCGAGGTCTCCGGCGACGACATCGTCGTCACCGAGCCGGTCTTCGGCGGCACGAAGCTCGTCAAGACGAAGTTCACCGCCGGTGGCCCGCACATCGCGCTCTTCCGCCCGAAGTCATTCGTGGCCGAGGAGTCGGGGGGCGGTGCCGCTGCCGTCGAGTCCCTCGAGGTCACCGACGCCGGGTCCGCCAAGGTCACCAACCGTCACGTCGAGGAGGCCTCGGGCCCCAAGCTCGACGAGGCGGCCGTGGTGGTCTCCGGTGGCCGTGGCCTCGGCGACGCCGAGAAGTACGAGATGATCGAGACCCTGGCCAAGCTGCTCAAGGCGGCGCCGGGCGCCTCTCGCGCCATCGTGGACGCCGGCTGGGTGCCCTACAGCTACCAGGTCGGCCAGACCGGCAAGGTCGTGAAGCCCACCGTCTACATCGCGGCGGGCATCTCGGGCGCCACCCAGCACCTGGTGGGCATGAAGGGCTCGAAGAACATCATCGCCATCAACAAGGACCCCGAGGCCCCGATCTTCTCGGTCGCCGACCTCGGCATCGTGGGCGACGTCCACAAGGTCCTGCCCAAGGTCATCGAGGCGCTCCAGTCCCGCTGACCCGGCACCCGCGCTGACGACCACGTCCGGGGCTTCGGCCCCGGTCGTGTCGCCTCCGGACCGGTGCGGGGCTCAGCCCAGGGACGCCTCGACCTCGGCGGCGCGTGCCCACTCGTCGGGTGAGCGGGATCGGCAGCCCGGCCGGCGTGCGGTCGTCGCGACCCAGGCCCCGGGCCGCCCGCTTCCACCCCGGCAGGTCGAAGAGGGCGTGGAGCTCCCCCCGAGCGCCCCGCAGGACGCGACCGGCCCGCATCGCCATCTCGGCCGCGATCTCCTCGGTCGTCGTCCACTGGCGAGCCCCCGCCGGGCTCGTGATCGTGGTGGTCACCTTGGAACGACGGGACAGCACCCAGCACTGGTCGACGAAGAACGCCGGTCAGCACGAGGGGTGCGGCCCTCGGCTCAGAGCTGGTCGGCGGGGACCGAGAAGGTGTCGCACGCCTTGTGGTCGCCGCTCTCGAACCCGGTGCTGAACCAGCGCTGGCGGGCCTCGGCCGAGCCGTGGGTCCAGGTCTCCTGGTTGGGGTTGCCGAGCTTGTCGTCGCCGACGGCCTCCGCCGCCCCCAGGCCCTCTTCCACGTCGCCGGGCTCGAGGATGCCGCGGTCCTTGGCGCTGTTGCCCCAGACGCCGGCGTAGCAGTCGGCCTGGAGCTCCATGCGAACGGACAGCTCGTTGGCCTGGTCCGGGTTCTGCTGCTGCTCCTGGTTCACCTGGCTGCTGGTGCCCAGCAGGTTCTGGACGTGGTGGCCGAGCTCGTGGGCCAGCACGTACACCTGGGCGAAGTCGCCGGGGGCCCCGAAGCGGTCCCGCAGCTCGCGGAAGAAGGACAGGTCGATGTAGGCCTTCGAGTCGGCCGGGCAGTAGAAGGGACCGACGGAGCTGGGGGCGTTGCCGCACCCGCCGGTGCTCACGCCCCCGGAGAACAGGACGAGCTTGGCGTCCTGGTACTGGCTGCCGATGCCGCCGTCGGTGGACCAGAAGGCCTGGATGTCGTCGAGGGCGTCGGACATGAACTGCACGAGCTCGTCGTCGGCTGGGTCGATCGTGCCGCCGGGCGACTGCATCTGGCTGAAGATGTCGCCGCTGCCGCCCCCTCCGCCGCCGCCCCCCATGAACAAGGTGATCAGCAGGATCACGATCCCGATCACCCCTCCGCCCATGCCGGCCTTCCCGATGGGGAATCCCATGCCGCCCATCCCGCCCCCCGCGGCGCGGCGGTCCTCGAGGTTGCCGCTGAGGCCACCACCTGAGTTGCGGAACTTGACCATGACGCAGGGTATGCCCGGCCCGTGCCGGCGCTACTCCACGCGGAGGACCTCGGCGGCGGCCAGCCGTGCCGCCGCCCGTCCGGGGAGGGCGGCGAGCGCCACCATCGCTGCCCATCTGACCGCATGACGGCCCGGCCGACCAGGGGGCGGCCACCTGTCGGGGAGGTGGTGCCAGCCCCACCGGTAGCGTCCCTTCCATGACGATGAAGGACCGGATCGGCTGGTCGAACTGGGCGGGCAACCAGACCTGTGCACCGAGCTCGATCAGGCACCCGACCACCGAGGCCGAGCTCGTCCAGCTCGTGCGAGGCGCGGCGCGAGAGGGCCAGCGGGTGAAGTGCGTGGGGGCAGGCCACTCGTTCACCGCCATCGCCTGCACCGACGGTGTGATGGTCGACCTCAGCCACTACCGCCGCGTCCTGGCCCATGACCCCGAGACCCGGCGCGTCAAGGTCGAGGCGGGCATCACGCTGCGCGAGCTGAGCGACGAGCTCGACCAGCGGGGTCTCGCCCTCGAGAACATGGGCGACATCGCCTACCAGTCCATCGCGGGGGCGACGGCCACGGCCACCCACGGCACCGGCTGGCACTTCGGGAACCTGTCGAGCCGCATCGTCGGCCTGCGCCTCGTCACGGGCGACGGCACCGTCCTCGAGTGCTCGGCGGACCAGAACCCCGAGCTGTTCGGCGCGGCCCGGGCGGGTCTCGGCGCGCTCGGGATCGTCTCGACGATCACCCTCGAGGCAGTCCCCGCCTTCCGGCTGCACGCCATCGAGGAGCCGATGCGCGTCGACGAGCTGCTGGCCGACTTCGACGGCTTCATGTCGAGCGCCGACCACGTCGAGTTCTACTGGGTGCCCCACACGGGGTGGGCCCTCACCAAGCGCAACCGCCGCACCGACGAGCTCGCCGTCCCCCGTCCGCGTGCCCGGCGCGTCATCGACGAGGTGCTGCTCCCCAACGTGGCCTTCGGGGCGCTGTGCCGGGTGGGTCGGCGCAAGCCGGACTGGATCCCCCGGATGGCGAAGATCCTCCCGTCGACCGGGCGCGTCGAGTACCTCGACCGGAGCGACAAGGTCTTCACCAGCCCGCGCCTCGTGCACTTCTACGAGATGGAGTACGCCATCCCCCGCGACGTGGTGCCGGAGGCGCTGAACCGCGTGCGCCGCCTCGTCGACGAGCTGGGCATCCAGCTCAGCTTCCCCGTGGAGGTGCGGGTCGTGGCGCCGGACGACATCCCGCTGTCGACGGCGTCGGGCCAAGCGACCGGGTACATCGCCGTGCACGTCTACCGGGGCACTCCCTACGACGCCTACTTCCTGGGGGTCGAGCAGATCATGGACTCCTACGGTGGGCGCCCCCACTGGGGGAAGATGCACTTCCAGCGGGCCGAGACCCTCGCGCCGCGCTACCCCGGCTGGGAGACGTTCCAGCGCGTCCGCCGGCAGGTCGACCCCGAGGGCCGCTTCGCGAACCCCTACCTCGATCGCGTCCTTGGACCAATTGTCGGGTGATCCGGTGCATTCCATTCAGGTAATTACCACGCAGAGTGGTGGCCGAATCACTGTAGGTCCTTAGACCTAGTCACCACGCACCGTGGCGGCGCCAACACCCTCCGTCATAGCCTCTGACCAGGACTTTTGACCCTTGCGCGCTGCTGAGGGGCACCGTATGGTCACGCTCAGTGCGGCAGTGAAAAGCGAGCAAAGGGTGCCCTCCGATCAGGCGGAAAGCCCACGCTCAGTGATCACGCCAAGCGGGCGAACACACAAACAAGATCTCTTGGAGGGCGAAATGAACAAGCTCGGTGTCGAGTGGGGTGGGCGTGGAGTCGAGTGGGGCGGCCGTGGGATGAACCTGCGGGGCATGAACCTCCGTGGGATGAATCTCCGGGGTATGAACCTGCGGGGGATGAACCTCCGCTGACATCCAGCTTCCAGCTGTTTCGACGACGCCCCGGCCGTGGCCGGGGCGTCGTC
>DASUDP010000085.1:0-85358 GCA_036275535.1 Acidimicrobiales bacterium
GTGGCACCCCCAACGGGATTCGAACCCGTGCCGCCACCTTGAGAGGGTGGTGTCCTAGGCCACTAGACGATGGGGGCTTGCACTGTGGCAGGGGGTGCACGATAGCCGGACTGAGGCCGACCGGCACAACCCGACTGCAGGCGCGGATCAGTGGGGGGGCAGCCGCACCACGGTGAAGAAGAACTCGTCGACCTGGCGGACGACGTTGACGAACTGGGCGAAGTCGACCGGCTTCGTCACGTAGGCGTTGGCGTGCAGGTCGTAGCTGCGCAGCACGTCCTCCTCGGCCTGGGAGGTCGTGAGGACCACCACCGGGATCCGCCGCAGCGCAGGATCCTCCTTGATCTGGGCCAGCACCTCCCGGCCGTCGAGCCGGGGCAGGTTGAGGTCGAGGAGGATCAGGTCGGGCACGCCGGCGTCGGCGTAGTCCCCCTCCTGGCGCAGGAAGGCGATGGCCTCTTCGCCGTTGGACACCGTAAAGAGCGTGTTGGCCACCTTCGAGTGCTCCAGGGCCTCCTGGGTGATGAGCACGTCGCCCGGGTCGTCCTCCACGAGCAGGATCTGGATGGGCCGGGCCTCGTCGACGCCGAGCTGGTTCATGTGGGGTTCCCTTCGAGGGCCTGGGGGGTGGCTTGCGGATCGGAGAGCTCGCTGGGCAGCGCCGTCTCGGTGGGCTCGGCAGCCGCCTCGGGCTTGGGCAGGGTGAATCGTATGGTCGTGCCGCTGGCCACGGTCGTGTCGACCCAGATCTGGCCGTCGTGGTGCTCGATGATGCGCCGACAGAGGGCGAGGCCGATGCCGGTCCCGGTGTAGGCGTCCTTCGTGTGCAGGCGCTGGAAGATGACGAAGACCCGCTCCGCGTACTCCGGCGCGATGCCGATGCCGTTGTCGGCGACCGAGATCTCCCAGCTGTCCGGGCCCTCGGTGGCCATCACCCGCACGAGCGGCGGCTCGTCCGGCCGACGGAACTTGATCGCGTTGCCGATGAGGTTCTGGAACACCGCCGCCAGCAGGTTCGGTTCGCCGCGGATGGTCGGCAGCTCCCCCACCTCCACCGTGGCCCCCGTCTCCTCGACACGCTCCGAGAGGTTGTCGAGCGCCCGCTTGACGGGTCGGGCCAGGTCGACCTCCTCGAACTCGCCGGAGAGCCGACCCACCCGGGAGAAGGCCAGCAGGTCGTTGATGAGGACCTGCATGCGCTTGGCGCCGTCGACCGCGAACTCGATGTACTGATCGGCCCGCTCGTCGAGCTGCCCGCCGTAGCGCTGCTGGAGGAGCTGGCAGAAGGACGTCACCTTGCGCAACGGCTCCTGGAGGTCGTGGCTCGCCACGTAGGCGAACTGCTCGAGATCCCGGTTGGAGCGGGTGAGGTCCTCGGCGGCCTCGGCCAGCCGGAGCCGGGCCTCCTCCACCTCGGCGAGGTCCCGCTGGATCCGCGCCCGCATCGCCTCGACGGTGGTGCCCAGGCGGTGGATCTCGGGGGGACCGAGCGCGTCGATCGGCCGACCCAGCCGGCCCTCGCGCACCTGCTCGGTCTCCTCCCCCAGGTGCTCGATCGGGTCGAGGACCCAGCGTCGCAGCGCGATCCGGATGACCACGGCGATGACGAGGAGGGCCACGACAGCGCCGGTGAGAGCCACGGTCAGGCTCCGGGTGGCGGCGTTCAGGTCGGTGCGGGCGGCCGTCCGCTGCTCGGCGATGTCCTGCTTCAGGTCGTCGAGGTCGTTGAGGATCTCCTCGAACACGGCTCGGCTGCTCTCGATCACCGCCGGCGCCACCGCTTCTCCCGCCTCGCTGGCGTCGAGCTCGACCGTGGCGTAGTCCCGCTGCCACGCCTTGGTCTGGTCGACGATGGCGTCGAGGCGCTCGAGGGTCTCCGGCTGGTCGCGCAGGACGGTGTGGAGCCGCTCCACCGACACGGCCCCGAGCTCGACACCGTCTGTGTAGTTGTCGACGAACTCGGGGGCTCCGCTCAGCAGCACGCCCCGCACGGCGTTCTGCTGGGCGAGGAGGGCCACCTGGTAGTCGTCCGCGGCCAGCAGGGCGGGGGCCAGCCGATCGATCAGCGCCTCCCGGGCGTCGAGCAGGTTGACGAAGGCGGCGACACCGATGCCCATGGTCACCGCCGCCACCGCCGCGGCGATGGTGAAGAGGGCTCGTACGCGGCGCCGCAGCGTCCACTGGCTGCGGTCGGCGCTCACGAAGCGCCCTGGATCAGCAGCACCGCCACATCGTCAGGGAGGTCGGCGCCGTGCATGGTGGCCGCCCTCACCAGCAGCTCGTCGAGGAACGACTCCGGGTCGGCGAGATCGGTCTGCCCCACCGTCTCAATGAGCCCTTCGATCCCCCAGCGCTCGGGACCGGCGCCGATGCGGCCCTCGACGAGGCCGTCGGTGTAGACGAGGAACGACCAGTGGTCGCCGAGCTCGACCTCCTCGGCCTCCCACCGGGCGGAGCTGGAGATCCCGAGCGGCAGGCCCCGCTTGGACACCGGCAGCTCCTCGACCCGGGGGTGCACGAGGAGGGGCGGGGGGTGGCCGGCCAGGATCACCCGGGCCCGGCGGCGGTCGGGGGCGATGCTCACCTGGCACGCGGTGGCGAACATCGTGTGCTCCCACTCGCGCCGCAGCAGGCCGTCGAGGTGGTGGAGCGTGTCCGAGGGTTCGTGGCCGGCCAAGGCCAACGCCCGCCAGGACATGCGCAGGCTCACGCCGATGGCGGCCTCATCGGGGCCGTGGCCGGCGACGTCGCCGATGATCAGGTGGAGCCAGCCGTCGTCCGCCTCGACCATGTCGATGAAGTCGCCCCCCAGGAGGGCGCCCGCACCGCCGGGCTGGTAGCGGCCCGTCCAGCTGACCCGGCTGTCCGTGACGAGGGGGCGGGCGAAGAGGCCCTGGGCCATGCGGGCGGTGTGGGCGGCCCGCAGCTCGGCGTCGTCAGCGCGGCGCCGCTCGATGGCGAAGCGGATCGATCGCTGCAGGATCTGGCTGTCGAGGTGGGCCTTGAGCAGGTACTCCTCGGCGCCGGCCGCCACGGCATCGATGGCCATCGACTCGTCAGAGCGGCCGGTGAGCACCACCACGGCGGCCGGCACGACGGCCCGCAGCTTGTGCAGGGCCTCGAGGCCGTTGGCGTCGGGCAGCCCGAGGTCGAGCAGCACGCAGTCGAAGCTGGCCTGGAGCTGGGCCAGCTCGCCGATCGAGGTCACCCAGGTCAGCTCGTAGGAACCGGCGTCCTCGAGGTAGGTCTCGACGAGGTAGGCGTCACCCGGGTCGTCCTCGACCAGGAGGATGCGGATGGCGTCGGCGTCGGCGTTGATGTGCACCTCCCGGGCTGTCGCCGGCGATCTCGGCTGCGCCCGACCTTCCGCCGGGCCGCGCTCGTGGATCGGGCATCGTACCTGCTCACGCTGGCCATCCCTCAGCGATGGCCGCCTCGGTGCTGATGCGCCCCACGAAGACGAGGTGGTCTCCTGGAGAGCGGCGGGCGCCGAGGTAGCCCTGGAACTCGTCGGCTCGCCGGTACACCTCCTCCAGCAGCTGGAGGTGGAGGTGGGGGGCCACGTCGAGGAGCTCCTGGCGGCTCATCCGGGTGCGCAGCGGCGGTCCGTACGCCTCCCGGCGAGCCGCGGTTGCCGAGGACTCGGCCGCGAACAGGGTGACGTCGTGGCCACGCTCCACGAGGCCATCGCAGAGCGCGGCGATGACGCGCTCGGTGCCGCCATACCCGGCGGGCGGGACCGCCTCGTAGAGGGGAGCGACCGGGGCGATCCTCAGCACATCGGTCACCGCACCTCCACCTCCTCGTCCCGGCAGCACCTACCCGTCGGGCGGTGACCTATCCCCGGACGAAAGGGTGCACTTGCCCTGAAGCCCGTCGATCGGTCCGAGGCCGGAAGGGGCTGAGGCCTTTGGCCCTGCCCGCCGGACCCTCAGGAGGCGCATGGTCTCTCTGATGGCCGAGACGCGGCAAGACGAGCGCGACGAGGGACGGCGAGACGCCGCCGACGTCGACGCCACCTGGTGCTTCGTCCTCGACGGGTTCGACCCGGAGCAGGAGCGGGCCCGCGAGGCCCTCCTCGCGCTGGCCGACGGCCGGGTGGGGATGAGCGGGACCACGCTGGCCGACCACCCAGGAGCGCGGCGCTGGACGATCGCCATCGGCCTCTACGCCGCCGAGGGGCCGGAGACGCATCTCCTGCCGGGGCCCGTCTCGATGCACCTCCCCCACCGGATCGCGCCCGGAGCCCCGCTGCGGCGCGTGCTCGACCTGCGCCGCGGAGTGCTGCAGGAGGACTTCGAGGTCGACGACGGCGCGGTGCGGACCCTGCGCTTCGCGGCGCTGGCTCGGCCCGGGCTGTCCGTGCTCCGAGCCGAGGTCCCGACCCGGCCGACCGGCCCACTCCTCGTGCCATCGACCGACGGCGCCATCGCCGAGGAGGGCCACCACGAGGGCGTGGCCTGGGCCTCATCGACCGCCGATGGGACGGACGGCGGCATGACCGTCGCCGCCACGGAGCTCGTTACCCACGGGGCGGACGGCTGGGTGGTCGATCGCTTCATCGCCCACGACGCTGATCCGGACGCGCGGCCCGGACCCGAGACCGCCGGGCGTCGGGCCCGCGAGGCCGCGGCGGACGGCTTCGACGTGCTCCTGACCGAACAGCAGGCCGCCTGGGCGGCCCGCTGGGAGGACGCCGACATCACCCTGGACGGCGACGACGCCCTGCAGCTGGCCATCCGGTACTCGCTGTTCCACCTCATGGCGTCGGTGCCGGACACCGGCGAGGCGGCCGTGGGGGCGCGCGGCCTGACCGGGGAGGGCTACCGCGGGCACGTGTTCTGGGACGCCGACACGTTCACGCTCCCGTTCCTCGCCGCCACCCACCCGGCCGCCGCCCGGGCGATGCTCGAGTACCGCCTCCGCCGGCTGCCCACGGCCCTCGAGAACGCCCGCGCCCAGCGTCGCGCCGGCGCCCGCTTCCCGTGGGAGTCGGCTCGCTCCGGCCTCGACGTCACCCCGCGCTCGGCCCGTGACCGCACCGGCAAGGTCGTCCCGATCCGCACCGGCCTGCTCGAGGACCACATCGTGGCCCAGGTCCCCTGGGCGGCGGCCACCTACGCCGCGTGGTCGGGCGACGAGGAGCTCGAGCGCGGTCCGGGCCGGCAGCTGCTCGTCGAGACGGCCCGCTACTGGCAGGTGCGCGCACGGCGAGACGCCGACGGCACCGCCCACATCTACGGCGTGATCGGTCCGGACGAGTACCACGAACCGGTCGACGACAACGCGTTCACCAACGTCATGGCCCGATGGAACCTGCGCCGGGCGGCCGACGCCGTCGAGCACGTGCCGACCGGCGACCCTGTGGTCGGAGCCGACGAGATCGTGGCCTGGCGGGAGCTGGCTGATGCGCTCGTCGACGGGTTCGACCCCGACACGGGGATCTACGAGGAGTTCGCGGGGTTCAACCGCCTGGAGCCGCTCGTCATCGAGGAGGTCGCGCCCCGCCGGCCCATCGCCGCCGACCTGCTCCTGGGCGCCGACCGGGTGCACGGCGCCCAGGTCGTCAAGCAGGCGGACGTGCTCATGCTGCACCACCTCGTCCCCAGCGAGGTGGAGGAGGGCACGCTCGAGTCGAACCTGCGCTTCTACGAGCCCCGGACCGCCCATGGCAGCTCGCTGTCGCCCGCGATCCACGCCTCGCTGTTCGCCCGTACCCGGAACTACGACCGGGCGCTCGGTGCGCTGCGCATCGCGGCCCGGCTGGACCTCGACGACCTGACCGGCAGCACGGCCGGCGGCCTGCACCTCGCGACGATGGGGAGCGTGTGGCAGGCCCTCACGTTCGGCTTCGCCGGGCTGCGCCCCCGCGACGGTCGCCTCGAGGTCGACCCCCGGCTGCCACCGGCCTGGGGCGCGCTGGAGGTGCGGGTGCGCTACCGGGGCAGCCGGGTGGTCGTGCGGATCACGCGCTCGCACCTGACGATCCTGGCCGACCCGTTGGCCCCCGTCCGGGTGGCGGGCCGGCCCTACACCGCAGGTCCCGGCGGCCTCGAGCTGATGCGGCGGGGATCGAGCTGGGAGGCGATCTCATGAGGACGATCCTCGCTGCCATCGACGACTCCGCGGCGGCCATGCCGGTCCTCACCACGGCCCTCGCCCTCGCCCCCGTGTTCGGCGCCGAGGTCGAAGCGGTGGAGGTGACCGACACCGTCGGTCGCACGGCCCCATCGGCGGCGCTCGCCGCCCATGTACCCCTCACCCACCTGCCCGGAGACCCGCTGGAGCAGATCGTGCGCCTGGCGGAGCGGGAGGGCACCCTGGCCGTGGTCGTGGGGGCGAGGCGCAGCCCGAGCGGTCGACGACCCGCCGGTCACCTCACGCTGGCGCTGGCGGACGCGCTGGCGAAGCCCGTGATCGTCGTCCCTCCGGAGACCCACCCGCCGACCCGCATCCACCGGGCCCTCCTCGCCGTCGCCGGCACCGCTCGGTCGGCCCGGTACCTGCAGCGGGCGGTGGAGCTGGCCGCGGGTGCGGATGTGGAGCTGATCGTCGTCCACGTGGAGGACGAGGACTCCATCCCCTCCTTCTCCGACCAGGTCCAGTACGAGGTCGAGGCCTACGCCACCGAGTTCCTGGCCCGCTACGTGCCGGGGATCCCGGCCCACCGGGTGGAGATGCGCATCGGTGCGCCCGCCGCCGAGATCCTCGCCGCCGTGGACGACGTCGACCCCGACATCATCGCCGTGGGCTGGCCGCAGCGGGCGGGCGACGGCGGTGGCCCCGTGGCCCGCGAGATCCTCGACCGCAGCCCCATCCCGGTGATGCTGGTGGCGCTGGCCGACGGACCGCCTTGACCCGCCAGGGGTCTCGCCGGAGGCCGCAGGCGGCTGACCCTGGGCCAGCCCGCGCCGGGGGGGGTAGTGCGCCCCGCGACCGCACGGACCACAGATGACCAACGGCCCTGGTGCGCACGGGCCCAGCGGGCTCACGATCGCTGAATGGCGGCTGCACGCGGCTCCCCTGGGTGGTTCCCCGATCCGTCGGGTCGATTGCGGGACTGGGAATGACCGCCACCGCGCTGCGGCATTCGCCGCCTCGGTCGCGGAACGGTCTCGGCAGACCTGCCGCCGTCGGGTTCGCCGTCGTCGCGCTCACGATCGCGCTCACGTTGTCGACGCTGCACGCTCTCCTGCCGGCGCTGGCGGGGTACGCAGAGAGGACCACGAACGAACAGGCCGGCGTCGTCGTGCTGCTGCTGTTCACGGTGCCGTTCCTGACACCGGCGATCCGCAAGCTCGTCGGCGAACGGGCCGCGCTGCTGGCGGCCGTAGGGCTTTCCGCGTGGCGGGTCGCGGTGCTGGTCGATCAGGAGATCCCGTTCGGGGTCGCGGTGGTCGGTGGGTGGACCGGCCTCGTCGCTCTGAGCCTCGTCCTCAGCGATCGCCGGTTCGCCGGTGTGGCGGTGGCCGGCGTCCTCGCTGGCTTCGCGCTGGAGGTCGTGAGCCGGTCGCTCTTCGCCACCTGGGATCCGGTCTGGCAACGGACAGCTCCAGCGCGGATCTTCGGGATCGTCGTCTCGGCCGGCCTCGTGATCGCCGTCATGCACGCCAGGCGGACAGCTGGACCCGAGCACAGCGTGCAGGGAGGCGTCGGCGGGATCGGGACGGGTGTTGCGCTCGGCGCCCTCCTAGTGCTCGAAACGCTGTTCCTGTCGAGCCCAGCGGTCGTCGCGTCCTCAGCTGGCGTGACCTTGCCGGTGGCGGCTGTCATCGTCCTGGGCGGTCTCGCTGCTGGGTGCCTCACGGCCGCCCGCGTCAGTGCCAGCAGTCGCGAGGGGATCATGGCGGGAGCAGGACTCGCCGTGATCGGCGCGCTCCTGCCGACAGCTAACGGCGCCGCGTCGGTCGTCGTCCTCGTCGTCGCCGGCCAGATGTCGGCGGCGATCGTCCTGCTGGGTGCCCTCGACCGCAGCTCCGGCGGATCACGTACTCGCGCGGAGATCGGGCTGGCGAGTGGCTGGCTCTTCTTCGCCCTGTGCGTCCTCCTGTACCAGATGCACTTCGACCAGCCGCTCCCCTTCGACAATCGCTGGATCATCGCGATGGCGGGCGCGCTCACCGCCCTTGCGGCCGGCGGCGGACAAGCGCGAGGCACCGCTGCGCACGACCGAGAGCCCCTCCGTAGCGCCTGTGCACTGCTGTCGAAGACCGTGTTGGTGAGCGCGGTGATCCTGCCCGTCGTACTGATGACGACGAGAACGACCTCGACGGTGACGCCAGCACCGCGAGTACTTCGCATCGTCGAATGGAACGTCAGGCAAGCGGTGACCGATGACGGCCAGCTCGATCCGGAAGGGGTGGCCCGAGCGCTGCAAGCGAGCGGGTCGCCCGATGTCGTCGTACTCGCGGAGGTGGCCCGGGGCTGGCCCATGTCCGGCGACCTCGACCTGGCGACGTGGCTGTCGCGACGGCTCGGGCTCGACTTCGTGTGGGGCGGCGCGGCCGACCAGCAGTTCGGCAACGTGGTGCTGTCCCGGCTGCCGATCGTTGACAGCTCCGTGACCGCGCTGCCTGTGGCCGGCGATTCGCAGGGACGGAGCCTCCTCCGCGCCGAGCTCGCCCTCGGCGACGGGGAGAACCTCACCATCTTGGGCACGCACCTCCAACATCGAAACGACCCATCGTCCAGGTCGGCGCGCATGGAAGAGATCCAGATGATCCTGGACCAGTGGGAGGGCGCCCCTCGCACCGTCCTCGTCGGAGATCTGAACCCCCGCCAGGGCGACCCGCCGGCCTACCCATCGCGCGTACCGCGAGACTTCGACGAGATCCGCGCGATCCTCGACGCGGGGTTCACCACCGCACAGAACCTCGAACGATGCGACACCCCGACGTCGAAGCGAAACTGCAGCGACTTCATCTTCGTGACCCCCGACCTGCACGAGACCACATTCGAGGTGGGACCCTCGTCGGTCTCGGACCACCGTCCGGTCACGGTGTCAGCCTCCCGTTGAGGAACGGCGGCTCGGGCGCCGATCACGCGAGAGCCCCGGGCCGCGGACCCGGGGCTCCTCACGCAGACGGTGGCTCGGGGGGGAGGACTCGAACCCCCAATGACTGGACCAGAACCAGTTGTGTTACCGATTACACCACCCCCGAACGAGTGGAGCCGCCAACTCTAGCGAAGGGGTCGCGGCGGTCGCACAACGACGGCCGGGCCCGGCTGGAGGTCAGTCGTTGACGGCTGCGTCGAGCCGGAACAGGCGGTTCCAGCCGATCAACCGGCCCACCGACACGGCCGCGGTCTCGCGCAGCAGATGGCGCAGCTCGGCCCCGCCGCTCAGCCGGTTGGGGGCCGGCGACACCGCGGCATCGAGGCCGAGGTCCCGTGCGATGGCCCGCACCCGGTAGGCGTGGTAGCCGTCGGTGACGAGCACCACGGTCGTCTCGCCCCGCTCCCGCAGGAACCGAGCCGCCGCCGTCAGCGACTCGTAGGTGTTCTTGCCCTGGACCTCGCGGAGCAGGTCGTCGTCGGGCACGCCGTGGTCGCGCAGGTAGTTGTAGCCCGCCGTGGCCTCGGTGAACCGGTCACCCTCCTGCCGGCCGCCGGTCAGGACGATCTGATTGGCGTAGCCCTCCTGGTAGAGGTCGAGCGCGTGGTCGAGGCGGTCCTGGAGCACGGGCGACGGCCGCCCGTCGTACTGCGCCGCGCCGAGGACGACGATGGCGTCGGCCGGGCGGGCGCCGTCGTGGCGGCTGGCCCGGTAGACGAGCAGGAACGTGACGGCGCCGTAGCCCAGGACGAGGAGGAGCACGACGGCGACGGTCCGGCGGATGATCCGCCCCCGACGCCGTGGCCGAGGGCCCGCAGGACCCGCCGGCCCGGTCACCTCAGAGACGGGCGCTGGCGGCCCGAAGGCGATCCAGCGTGCGCTCGCGACCCAGGGCCTCGAGCGACTCGAAGAGGGGCGGTCCGACCGATCGACCCGTGGTGGCGACCCGGACCGGGCCCTGCGCCTTGGACAGCTGCGGTTGCCCCTCGGCGTTCACGAGGCCGGCGGCGACGGCGCCCGCCTCCACCGCCGCCCGGATGCCGTCCGCCGTCCACCCCTCGAGGGCCTCGAGACCGCTGATGGTGGCGGCCAGCATCTCCGCGGCAGCCTTGCCCTTGACCATCGCCTTGGTCCAGGACTCCTCGTCGATCCGGACCTCCTCGTCGACGAGGAAGGCGATCATCGGCTCGACCTCGCTGAGCAGGCGCACCCGCTCCTGCACCAGGGGGGCCAGCGTGGCGAGGGCCCCCACCGCGGCGTCGCTCGACAGGAACGGCCGGGCGCGCTCCAAGAACCTCTCGAGCGGCAGCGCTCGGAGGTACTCGGCGTTGAACGCCTGCAGCTTCTTCACGTCGAAGAAGGCGGGCGAGGGCGTGACGTCGGCGAGGCGGAAGCGCTCGACGATCTCCTCGACGGGACGGATCTCCACGCCGTCCTTCGGGCCCCATCCGAGGAGGGCCAGGTAGTTGACCATGGCCTCGGGGAGGTAGCCGGCGGCCCGGAACTCGGCCACCGACACGGAGTCCTTGCGCTTGGACAGCTTCTGGCGGCCCTCGTTGACGAGGAGCGGGAGGTGGGCGAAGACCTCCGGCCGGCCGAGGTCGAGGGCGTCGCGCAGGAGCAGGTACTTCGGGGTGCCGGGCACGTGGTCCTCGCCCCGCACGACGTGGGTGATGCCCATGGCGGCGTCGTCGTAGGCGTTGGAGAGGAGGAACACGGGCAGGCCGCTGGACCGCAGGAGTACGAAGTCCTCGATCGTCTTGTTGTCGAAGGACACCTCGCCGCGGACGAGGTCCGTGAAGTTGGTGGTGCCCTCGTCGGGGGCCCGGAAGCGCAGGGCGGTGGCCTCGGAGCGCGCCAGGCCCCGGTCGCGGCAGAAGCCGTCGTAGCCCGGGGGGCCGCCCCGCTCCTTGGCCCGGGACTGGACCTGCTCGGACGTGCAGTCGCACCAGTAGGCCCGGCCGGCGTCGAGGAGCTGGTGGGCGGCCGCCCGGTGGGCGTCGAGGCTGTCGGCCTGCAGGACGATGTCGCCGTCCCAGTCGATGCCGAGCCAGCGGAGCGACTCCAGGACGTTGTCGATCAGCTCCGAGCTGGACCGCTCCCGGTCGGTGTCCTCCACCCGCAGCAGCATCTCCCCGCCCACCCGGCGAGCCTCCAGCCAGTTGAACAGGGCGGCCCGGGCGTTGCCGACGTGGAGGTAGCCCGTCGGCGACGGGGCGAAGCGGAAGCGGGGGACGCTGGGGGTCACCTCCCGAGGGTATCCGTCGCCCCGCGCCGCCTCCCCGGTCTGCGCGCCCGCCCCCGCGGGAAGGGTTCCCGAGCGGGCGGCGACCCCGGAGGACGACCCATGCCCCAGCTCACGCTGGTCACCAGCAGCATCCCCGACCCGATCCCGCCCCAGCCGACGGTGCCGGACCCCCAGCCCGAGCCCGGGCCGCCTCCGGTGCCGGACCCCGACCCGCAGCCGGTGGCCGCCGGCGGCGACAGCGACGGCGACGAGCCCGAGGACCCCCAGTCGGACCCTGGCGGCGACAGCGACCCCCATCCCCCGCTCCCCCAACCCGGCGAAGCGGACCGAGCGGCGTAACCCCCGCCCACCCCCACGCGTTCCTGCGCCAAAAAGCGCGGCAAAACGACACGCGACAGCGCAGGAACGCGTGGGGGGGGACGCGGAACGCCCCGTGGGGCCGCAGGAAGGCGGTGGGGGACGCAGGAAGGCCGCGTCGGCCTAGTGGCCGGCGGGGGCGGGCGTGTCGGCGATGAGGTGGCGCCAGCCCATGCGGTGCGCCTCGGAGACCTCGTCGGGCGTCTGGCGCAGCACGTCGTCGGGGACGAGGTCGGCGATGCGGCGCTGCTCGGCGTAGTGGTGGGGGTGGGCCACCTCTTCGAACAGCGGCTTGCGGAAGGCCACGAGATCGGCCGGCGCCTCGCCCAGGAAGCCCCAGATCGTGAGGGCGATCGTGAGGTCGTGGATGACGGGCGCCCGCCCGAAGAGCGACGCCCGCTTGAGGGCGACGGCGCTGGCGCCGGCGAGAGCGTCGCGCTCGTGCTCGCCCGCCGTCAGCTTCAGCTTGCCCTCGAAGCGGGTCGCCAGCGTGAGGACGTAGCCCTGGTCGGGGCCCTGGTTCCCGAGGCGGGGCCCATGCGGCTGGCCGAGCGGCAGGTCACCAGGGCGCACGGGGTGCCACTGCTCGGGCTGGCGCGGCGGCGACTCGTAGGCCCGCACCGGCTGGGTCTTGTCGACGGGGACGAACTCGGGGGCAGCCACGGGGGCGAACTTAGTGGTCGGCGTGGAGCAGGCCCCACACGAAGGCATCGGTCAGGGCCTGCCACGACGCCTCGATGATGTTGGCGGACACGCCGATGGTGGTCCACGTGCGCTCACCGTCGGTCGACTCGATCAGCACCCGCACGACGGCGTCGGTGTCGGCCGACGCGTCGAGGATGCGGACGCGGTAGTCCGTCAGGTGGATGTCGGCGAGGTGCGGGTAGGCCCCCACCAGGACGCGGCGCAGCGCCTGGTCGAGGGCGTTGACGGGACCGTTGCCCTCCCCCACCGCGATGCGACGCTCGTCGCCCACCCACAGCTTGACGGTGGCCTCGGTGTCGATCGTCGGCCCGGCTCCTTCGACGGCCGGGGCCCGGTGGTAGGTCGTCGCCCGGTAGCCCTCGACCCGGAAGAGGTCCTGGGTCCACCCGGCGGCCCGGCGCATCAGCAGCTCGAGGCTGGCGTCGGCCGCCTCGAAGACGAAGCCCTGGGACTCGAGGACCTTCAGCTCCTCGGAGAGGCGGCCGGCGGCGCGGTCGTCGAGATCGACGCCGAGCTCCTTGGCCTTCATCACCATGCCGGCCCGCCCGCCCAGGTCGGACACGAGCACGCGCGTGCCGTTGCCCACGAGCTCGGGCTCGACGTGCTCGTAGGTGGCGCCGCCGGCCTTGCCGAGGGCCGACGTGTGCAGCCCGCCCTTGTGGGCGAAGGCCGACTGCCCGACGTAGGGGTCGGCGGCGTGGGGGGGCAGGTTCACGAGCTCCGCCACGTGCCGGCTGACCGCGGTCAGCCGCTCGATCCGGCCCTCGGGCAGGCAGCGCACCCCGAGCTTGAGCTCGAGGTTGGGGATGCACGTCATGAGGTTGGCGTTGCCGGTGCGCTCGCCGTAGCCGTTGACCGTGCCCTGGAGGTGGGTGACCCCGCCGAGCACGGCGGCCACCGAGTTGGCCACCGCGCAGCCGGTGTCGTTCTGGGTGTGGATCCCGAGCTGCTGGTCGGCCCCGAAGTAGGCGTGCACCTCACCGACGATCTGCTGCACCTCGTGGGGCAGGGAGCCGCCGTTGGTGTCGCACATCACGATGCAGTCCGCACCCTGGGTGGCGGCCGCCTCGAGCACGCGCAGCGCGTACTCCGGGTTGGCCTTGTAGCCGTCGAAGAAGTGCTCGGCGTCGAAGAACACCCGCAGGCCGGAGCGCTTCAGGAACTCGACGCTCTCGGCCACCATCGCCACGCCCTCGTCGAGGGTGGTGCCGAGGGCCGCGGTGACGTGGTAGTCCCAGCTCTTCCCCACGATGCACACCGTGGACGTCCCGGCCTGCACGAGGGCGTTCAGGGTGGGGTCGACGTCTACCTTGCCGGCCGGGCGCCGGGTCGACCCGAAGGCCACGAGGGTGGCCGTCTCGAGCTGCAGCTCGGTGACCGCCCGCCGGAAGAACTCCTCGTCCTTGGGGTTGGCCTGGGGGTAGCCGCCCTCGATCCAGGCCACCCCCAGCCAGTCCAGCTGCTCCGCCACGCGGAGCTTGTCCTCCACGGTGAGCGAGATGCCCTCGAACTGCGTCCCGTCGCGCAGCGTCGTGTCGAAGATCTCGACCGACGAGGGCAGCTCTACCGGCACAGCTCGACCCAGTCCTTGTAGCGGTCCACCTGGCCGCGCACGACCTTCCCGTACTCCTGGCCGATGGCGGTGGTGAGGGCGCCGGGGCACGGGATCTCGCGGTCGTCGACCGAGCTCACGGCGGACACCTCGGCGGCGGTGCCGACGACGAACATCTCGTCACAGACGTACAGGTCGCTGCGGGTGAGATCGCCGAAGACGATCTCGATGTCCATGTCCTTGGCCATCTCCATCACGGTGTGCTGCGTGATGCCCTCGAGGGCGCCGGCCGACAGTGGCGGGGTGATGAGGCGGCCGCCGCGCGACACGAAGATGTTCTCGCCGGTGCACTCGGCGACCATCCCCTGCGGGTTGAGGAGCAGCGCCTCGTCGTAGCCCGCCTTGACGGCCTCGATCTTGGCCAGCGACGAGTTCACGTAGTTGCCGGTCGTCTTGGCGGCGGGCGGCATCGTGTTGTGGTCGTGACGGGTCCAGCTGCTGATCTTCATGCGGACGCCCTTCGTGAGCGCATCGTCGCCGAGGTAGGCGCCCCACGGCCAGCAGGCGATTGCGACGTCGACCGAGCAGGGCAGCGTGTTGAGGCCCATCTCGCCGTACCCGTAGTAGGCGATCGGGCGGATGTAGCAACCGGGCAGGCCCGAGGCGGCCACGGTGTCCTTGGTGGCCTGGATGATCTCCTCGACGGTGTAGGGGATCTCCATGTCGAGGATCTTGGCGGAGCGGAACAGCCGCTCGATGTGGTCCGTGAGCCGGAAGACGCCGGGCCCCTGGTCCGTCTCGTAGGCCCGGATGCCCTCGAACACGCCCATCCCGTAGTGGAGGCTGTGCGTCAGCACATGGATGCGGGCCTCCTCCCAGGCGATCATCTCGCCGTTCATCCAGATCTTCTCGGTGGGGGTGATGGGCATCGGGGCTTCCTTCTCGGTCGTTGGCGCGCGGTGGGCGCTAGAGGCGGGCGGCGACCTTGTCGCCGATCTCGGAGGTGGTGCCGGTGAGATCGGCGGTGTCCTCGCAGGCCTTGCGGACCCGGTCGGCAGCATCGGTCTCACCGAGGTGGTCGAGCATGAGCGCCGCGCTGAGGATGGCGGCGACGGGGTTGGCCTTCTGCTGGCCGGCGATGTCGGGCGCCGAGCCGTGCACGGGCTCGAACATCGACGGGCCCGTGCGGGAGGGGTTCAGGTTGGCGGAGGCGGCGAACCCGATCCCCCCGGATACCGCGCCGCCGAGGTCAGTGAGGATGTCGCCGAAGAGGTTGTCGGTGACGATCACGTCGTACTCGTGGGGCGACTGCACGAAGTAGATGCAGGCGGCGTCGACGTGGTTGTAGGCGGTGGTGACGTCCGGATGCTCGGCTGCCACCTCGTTGAAGGTGCGCTCCCACAGGTCGCCGGCGAAGGTGAGGACGTTGGTCTTGTGGACGAGCGTGAGGTGCTTGCGGTCGCGCCGCTCGGTCAGGTCGAAGGCGTAGCGGATGCAGCGCTCGACGCCCATGCGCGTGTTCACCGACCCCTGGGTGGCCACCTCGTGGGGGGTGCCCTTGCGGAGGCTGCCGCCCTCGCCGGCGTAGGAGCCCTCGGTGTTCTCCCGGATCACGACCATGTCGATGTTGCTGGGCAGGTACCGGAAGGGCCGCAGGTTGATGTACTGGTCGAGCCCGAAGCGCATCTTGAGCAGCAGGCCCCGCTCGATGATGCCGGGGGGCACGGCCGGGGTGCCGACGGCGCCGACGAGCAGCGCATCGAGCCCGCGCCACTCCTCGAGGATCTCGTCGGGCAGGACGGTGCCGTCGCGCAGGTACCGGCCGCCGCCGAGGTCGTAGTCCACGGTGTCGAGGTCGACGCCGGCAGCGCGCACCACCTTGAGGGCCTCGGCGGTGACCTCCGGGCCGATGCCGTCGCCGCCGATGACTCCAACCTTGTGACCCACGGGAACTCCCTCGCTAGAACGGAAAAACCGCCCACCAGGGTGGACGGTCAGGACAGCGCACGCCGAGCTCGGCGTGCGCTACACGATGATGATTACGGCCTGGGCGGTCATCGACATCTCGGGAAGTGTCGTCCTCCCTGGTCCTGCGAGTCAAGGCGCGCGGAGCGTGGCCGGACGGCCGGCACCGGCGCCGCGAGGCTGGCAGGCTGCGGGGATGGAGCGTCGTGCGGATGTGGTCGTGGTGGGGGCGGGCTTCGCCGGGCTCACCGCCGCCCGCCGAGCTCCGCCTCGGCGCCGCGGTGACCCGGATCGACCACGGCGGCGACGCGGTGCTCGTCCACACGGGGCTCGGCGCCACCGCGGCGGTCGTGGCGGCCCACCGGGCCGTCGTCGCCGTGCCGCCCGCGCTGGCGGCGCGGATCCAGTACGACCCGCCGCTCCCGGCCGGTCGCGACCAGCTGACCCAGCGGATGCCGGCCGGGTCAGTCATCAAGTTCCACGTCGTCTACGACTCGCCGTGGTGGCGCGACGACGGCCTCAACGGCCAGGTGCTGGCCGTCGGGGATCTCATCGACGTCACCTTCGACGGCTCGCCGCCCGACGGCAGCCGCGGGGTGATCACGGGGTTCTTCGAGGGCGCCCAGGCCATCCGGGCCGAGGCGATGGGCGAGGCGGGCCGGCGCGACCACCTCGTCGGCGTGCTGACCCGCGCCCTCGGCCCGCGGGCCGCCAAGCCGCGCGCCTACGCCGATCGCAGCTGGAGCGCCGAGCCCTGGACCCGAGGCTGCTACGGCGCCCACCTCCCGCCCGGGGCCTGGACGCAGCTCGGGCCGGCGCTGCGGCCGCCGGTGGGACGGCTGCACTGGGCCGGCACCGAGACCGCCGAGCGGTGGATGGGCTACATCGACGGCGCCATCGAGTCCGGTGATCGAGCGGCCGCCGAGGTGCTGGCCGCCCTCGGCTGACGCCCGTGTGCGACTCCCTCGGCCTCGTCCGGGCCGACGGGACGCTCTTCGCCAAGAGCTCCGACCGTCCGATCGCCGAGGCCCAGGTCGTCGAGTGGCACCCCCGCCGAGCGGCGGGCGGAACGCTCCGGACGCAGTACCTGGAGCTGCCCGACCGCGGCGCCCACGCCCTCGTCGGCTCCCGGCCCACGTGGCTGTGGGGCCTGGAGCACGGCGTCAACGAGCACCGCATCGCCATCGGCAACGAGCGGGTGTGGACGACCGACGACCCCCTCACCGCCCCGCCCGGCCTGATCGGGATGGACCTCGTCCGCCTCGGCCTCGAGCGGGCGGCGACCGCGGCGGCGGCCGTCGACGTGATGGTCGAGCTGCTCGAGCGGCACGGCCAGGGGGGCCGGCCGAGGCACCCGACGGCGAGCCGTACTCGTCGTCGTTCCTCGTGGCCGACCCCACCGAGGCCTGGGTGCTGGAGACGAGCGGCCGGTCCTGGGCCGCCCGCCGCTCCGGTCCCGGGTCCGGCGTAGCCATCTCCAACCGGCTTTCCATCGGCCCCGACTGGGACCGGGCGTCGACCGACGTCCCCGCCGGCACCGCCTTCGAGGACCGCCGCGACACGAGCTGGGCCCCCATCGCCGACGTGCGCCTCGCGTGCACCGTGCCGGCGGTCGCGGCCGCCTCGGGGACGGACGACCCGGCCGACCTGGTCGCCGTCATGCGCCACCACGGCCAGCGGCCCTGGGGCCGTCCCGGCGACGACCCCGCCGACGTCAGCGCGCTCCCGGCCCCTGAGCTCGGCCCCGACGGCGCCGGAGTGACGGTCTGCATGCACGTCCGGGGCTATCAGGCGACGGCGGCGTCGATGGTGGCCGACCTCCCCGCGGACCCGAAGGCCGCCCTCCGGCTGTGGGCCTGTCTGGGCAGCCCCTGCTGCAGCGTCTACCTCCCCGTCCCGGGGCCCGGCGCCACCGGCGTCGCCGAGCTCGGCCACGAGGCGACCTGGCAGCGCTTCGCCGCCCTCCGCCGGCAGGTCGAGGCGGACCCGTCCGCCCTGCCCCGTGTCCGAGCCGTCCTCGCCCCGCTCGAAGCCGAGGCATGGACGACCGGCGCGGTCGGGTGGCCGGCGGTCGACGCCGCCCTGCGCGCCACCGGGGTGTGAGCCCCGTCGCGTGCGCAGAGCCACCTGCGTGCGCAAACCGACCCCCGACGACGTCCTGCGCACGCGACCCCGGCCCAGCTCCGCCGCCCGTCGCGTGCGCAGAGCCACCTGCGTGCGCAAACCGACCCCCGACGACGTCCTGCGCACGCGACACCGCGCGGCCACAGCAGCCGGGGGCCCTCGGACCGCACCGAGCCGGTGCAGTACGGTCCGCCGCGCACCGACCGCGCCACCAGGGGGAATCGCATGCGCACACCGCTGACCATCGGGGGCCACCTCGACCGGGCCGCGCTCGTCTACGGCGACCGGACCGGGATCATCGACGAGCCCGACCCGCCGGGGGGCGGTCTGGGGCAGCTCACCTACACCCGGATGCGGGACCTGGCCCGCGCCCAGGCGGCGGGGCTCGACGCCCGGGGCATCGGGCGGGGCGAGCGGGTGGCCGTGCTGTCGCAGAACAGCGGTCGGCTGCTGACGTCGTTCTTCGGGGTGAGCGGCTTCGGGCGGGTGCTCGTGCCGATCAACTTCCGCTTGTCCCCCGCCGAGATCGAGTACATCCTCGGCCACTCGGGTTCGTCGATGCTGCTGGTCGACGAGGAGCTGGCTGACGCCGTCGCCCACCTCGACGTCGAGCACCGGATCGTGATGGGGACGGCCACCGACGCGGAGGTGTTCCCCGAGGGCGCGGAGCCCCAGCCCTGGGAGGACCAGGACGAGGACGCCACCGCCACCATCAACTACACGAGCGGCACCACGGCCCGCCCGAAGGGCGTGGAGCTGACCCACCGGAACCTCTGGACGAACTCGTCGATCTTCGGCTGGCACACTGGCGTCAACGATCGGGACGTGTTCCTCCACACCCTGCCGATGTTCCACTGCAACGGCTGGGGCATGCCCTACGCCCTCACCGCGATGGGCGTGCCGCAGGTGGTGCTGCGCAAGGTCGACGGCACCGACATCCTCCGTCGCATCGACGAGCACGGCGTCACGCTCCTCTGCGGGGCGCCCGCCGTCGTGGCGATGGTGCTCGATGCCGCGGCCACCTGGGACGGGCCGATCCCCGGTGCGGGCCGCACCCGGGTCGTCGTGGCGGGGGCGCCGCCGCCCACCCGGACGATCGAGCGGATCGAGACCGAGCTCGGCTGGGAGATGATCCAGATCTACGGGCTGACCGAGACGGCCCCGCTGCTCACCATCAACCGGCGGCGCCAGGAGTGGGACGACCTCACCCCCACCGACCGGGCGTCGCTGCTCTCCCGGGCCGGGGTGCCCGCCGTCGGGATCGACGTGCGCATCAGCGACCAGGGTGAGGTGCTGGCCCGGGGCAACCACATCCTGAAGAGCTACTGGGAGCAGCCCGACGCCACCGCCGACGCGCTGGAGGACGGCTGGTTCCACACCGGCGACGGCGGCACCATCGACGAGGGCGGCTACCTCAGGATCAGCGACCGCAAGAAGGACATCATCATCTCGGGGGGCGAGAACGTGTCGTCCATCGAGGTGGAGGACGCCCTGTTCTCCCACCCGGGCGTGGCCGAGGTGGCGGTCATCGGTGTTCCCCACGAGAAGTGGGGGGAGACGGTGAAGGCCCTGGTGGTGCTGACCGAGGGCCAGACGGCCACCGAGGACGAGCTGCGGGCGTGGTGCAAGGAGCGCCTGGCCGGCTACAAGTGCCCCACCTCGATCGACTTCGTCGACGAGCTCGCCCGCACCGCCACCGGCAAGCTCCAGAAGTTCAAGCTGCGGGCCCCCTACTGGGAGGGCCGGGACCGGCAGGTGAACTGACGCCGACGTCCCGGTAGCCTTGATCGGCTATGGCGCAGACGCACCACCTCTCCCAGAAGGCCTACGACCGGCTCAAGGCCGAGCACGACGAGCTCACCACGGTCGGTCGGGTCGAGATCGCCCGCAAGATCGAGGCCGCCCGGGAGCTTGGCGACCTCAAGGAGAACGGCGACTACCACGCCGCCAAGGACCACCAGGGCCAGATGGAGGCCCGGATCCGGCAGCTGGCGGCCATGATCGAGAACGCCGAGATCGTCGAGGGCACCGACGGCGACTTCGTCGAGCCGGGTTGCGTGGTCGAGCTGCGCTACGAGGGCGACGACGATGTCGAGAAGTTCTTCTACGGCTCCGTGGAGGAGCGAGGCGTCGAGCACGACATCATCAGCCCCGGGTCGCCGCTCGGCGAGGCCCTGGTCGGCAAGAAGCCCGGGGAGAAGGTGGCCTACGAGTCCCCCACCGGCGCCACGCTGACCGTCGAGGTCGTCAGCATCGCGTGAGCACCCGAGACGGGCCGCGACTGCTCGACGGCGGGCCGCTCGAGCTGCCCGGTCGCGGCACCACGTTCGTGCGGCACCACCCCGCTCCCGCCGGGGCGCCCACCGTGCTCCTCCTCCACGGCCTCGGGGCGACGGCCGACGCCAACTGGTTCACGGCGTACCCGGCGCTGGCCGAGCGCTACGGCGTGGTGGCCATCGACCACCGGGGGCACGGGCGCGGCATCCGCTCCTCCCGGCGGGTGCGGCTGGCCGACATGGCCGACGACGCGGCAGCCGCCCTCGACCAGCTCGGCATCGAGCAGGCGGTGGCGGTGGGGTACTCGATGGGCGGCCCGGTGGCCCAGCTCCTCTGGCACCGCCACCGGCCCCGCACCGCCGGCCTCGTGCTGTGCGCCACCGCCCACCGCTTCCGCGGCATCGAGCCCCTCCGGGACCTCGGCCCCACGATGGTGCAGCGGCTGCGGGCCGGCGCCGCGGCGCCCGCCCGGCGGGGCCGCCTCGATCCGGCGTTGCGCCGCTGGCTGGGTGCCGAGCTGGCCCGCACCGACCGCCGGCGGGCCGTACAGGCGGGCTTCTCGCTGGTCCGGTTCGACGCCAGCGCCTGGATCGGCGAGGTCGACGTCCCCCACGCCGTCGTCGTCTCCACCCGTGACGCGGCGGTCACGCCGGCCCGCCAGCGCCGCCTGGCCGCCGCCCTCCCGGCGCCGTCGGTGCACGAGGCCGCCATCGACCACACCGGCTGCGTCACCCGACCGGCCGCCTTCGTGCCCGCCCTCCTCGACGCCCTCGGTGCGGTAACGGCCAGCACGACCACCGGCTCCACCGCAGGCTGACAGCGCGCCGCCTGGAGGTGGAGGCTCAGCCGAGCGCGGCGGCCGCCTCCACCCGGCGGGCCGCCTCGGCGACGGCCGCGCCGTACTTGCGCCCCGGCTCGGCGGACAGGCGCTGGATCGGGCCGCTGACGGACACCGCGGCCACCACGCCACCGGCACCGTCGTGCACGGGGGCGGACACGCTGGCCACCCCCTCCTCCCGCTCTCCCACGCTCTGCACCCACGAGCCGCTCCCGCCGGAGAGGACCGTGCCGGCGCTCCCCGCGTCCAGGGGCAGACGAGCACCGACCGGCACGATCGTGCGCAGCTCCCGGGCCGACTCGATCGACTCGACGCACACCCTGACGTCGCCATCGCGCACGAACAGCTGCACGCTCTCCCCCGTCTGCGCGTGGAGCCAGGCGAGGGCGGGCCGGGCGGCGGCCCACACCGGTACGGCCTCGGCGGCTTGGTGGCCGAGGCTGATGAGGCGCAGGCCGAGGCAGAACCGGCCCCCCGCGTCCCGCCGCAGCACGCCGTGGGCCTCCAGAGCGACGGCCAGCCGGTGGGCCGTGGGCCGGGCCAGGCCGGTGGCGTCGACCAGCTCGGCCAGCGACCGGGGCGCCGCCTCCACCGCGGCGACCACGGCCATCGCCTTGTCCAGCACGCCCACGCCGCTTACACTGTCCACGCAGCGAGATTATTATCTCAACATGTAAGACACAAGAGGATCCCGCCATGGCCAAGACGCTCTCCGAGAAGGTCTGGGACCGCCACGTCGTGCACTCCGCACCGGGCGAGCCGGACCTGCTCTACATCGATCTCCACCTGGTGCACGAGGTGACCAGCCCCCAGGCCTTCGATGGCCTCCGGCTGGCCGGGCGGCGGGTGCGCCGGCCCGAGCTGACCGTCGCCGTCGCCGACCACAACGTCCCCACCGAGGGCATCGACCAGCCGGTGGCCGATCCCATCTCGGCCAAGCAGCTCGAGGTGCTGGCCGCCAACACCGCCGAGTTCGGGGTCACCCACTACGGCATGGGCGATCCCCACCAGGGCATCGTGCACGTCATCGGCCCCGAGCAGGGCCGCACGCTGCCGGGCATGACGATCGTGTGCGGCGACAGCCACACCGCCACCCACGGCGCCTTCGGCGCGCTGGCCTTCGGGATCGGCACGAGCGAGGTGGAGCACGTCCTGGCCACCCAGACGCTCCCTCAGTCCCGTCCGGGCACCATGGCGGTGACGGTCGACGGCGAGCTTCCCGCCGGCGCCACGGCCAAGGACATCATCCTTGCTGTCATCGGCCGCATCGGCACCGGCGGCGGCGTCGGCTCGATCATCGAGTACCGGGGCAGCGCCATCCAGGCGCTGACGATGGAAGGGCGGATGACGGTCTGCAACATGTCGATCGAGGCCGGCGCCAAGGCGGGGCTGATCGCCCCCGACGACGTCACCTTCGCCTACCTCGAGGGCCGCGAGCACGCCCCCCAGGGCGCCGCCTGGGAGGCCGCCGTCGCCGACTGGCGCAGCCTCGCCAGCGACCCCGACGCCACCTTCGACGAGGAGGTCGTCCTCGACGCCTCCCAGATCACGCCCCACGTCTCCTGGGGCACCAACCCGGCCCAGGTCATCCCCCTCACCGGCACGGTCCCGTCCCCGGACGACTTCGCCGATCCCGTCGAGCGCCAGGCCGCCGTCCGGGCCCTCGAGTACATGGGCCTCTCGGCGGGCACCGCGATGCGTGACGTGCCCGTGGACACCGTGTTCATCGGCTCGTGCACCAACTCGCGCATCGAGGACCTGCGAGCGGTGGCCGAGGTGGCCGAGGGCCGCCAGGTGAAGGCCGGAGTGCGCACGCTCGTGGTGCCGGGGAGCTTCGCCGTGAAGCGCCAGGCGGAGGCGGAGGGCCTCGACAAGATCTTGACCGCCGCAGGCTTCGACTGGCGCGAGCCGGGCTGCTCGATGTGCCTGGCCATGAACCCCGACAAGCTGGCCCCCGGTGAGCGGTCGGCGTCCACCAGCAACCGCAACTTCGAGGGCCGCCAGGGCCGTGGCGGGCGCACCCACCTCGTCTCCCCCGCCGTCGCGGCGGCCACCGCCATCGCCGGCCACTTCGCCCTCCCGGAGGACCTCGCCTGATGGAAGCCGTCCACATCGTCCAGGGCACCGCGGTGCCGCTTGACCGCTCTGACGTCGACACCGACCAGATCATCCCCGCCGAGTGGCTGAAGCGCGTCGAGCGCACCGGCTTCGGCCAAGCCCTCTTCTCCTCGTGGCGGGACGACCGCAGCTTCGTCCTCAACGACGAGCGCTACGCCGGGGCCACCATCCTGGTGGCGGGGCCCAACTTCGGCACCGGCTCCTCTCGCGAGCACGCCGTGTGGGCCATCCAGCAGTACGGCTTCCAGGCCGTGGTCAGCCCGCGCTTCGCCGACATCTTCCGCAACAACTCCACCAAGAACGGCCTCATCCCCGTGCAGGTGAGCCCCGAGGTGGGCGAGCAGCTGCTGCGGGCCATCGAGGCCGACCCCAGCCTGGAGCTGACGATCGACGTGGAGCGCCGCACCCTCGCCGCCCCCGCCATCGGGCTGGAGGTGGAGTTCCCCCTCTCCGACGCCATCCGTGAGCGCTTCCTCGAGGGCCTCGACGACATCGGCCTCACCCTGCGGGTCGAAGAGGACATCACCACCTTCGAGCAGCACCGCCCCGCCTGGATGCCCTCGGCGTAGCCCTCCGCCCGCCGGCCGTCCCGTGAGAGGATGACCGACGTGGCCATGGGCGGCGTCACGGATCCCCAGAGCGAGCTGGCGCTGGCCGACGAGGCCCTGCAGCGCGGCGACCGCGACGCGCTCGTCGCCCACCTCTCCGCCGCCGTGCGCTCCTTCACGGAGCGAGGCGAGCTCGGCCGGGCCGGGCTGGCCGCGGCCCGGCTGGGCGACGCCTACGCCAACTGGATCGGCAACCTGACCGCCGCACGGGCCTGGTTCGCCCGCGCCGACCGCCTCGTGGCGGACGAACCGCCCTGCATCGAGCAGGGATGGGTGGCGGTGGCACCCATGGGCTGTGACGTCGACGACCCGGATGAGCTCCTCGCCCGGGCCGAGCGGGCCCTGGCGGTGGCCCGCCAGTTCGGCGACATCGACCTCGAGACCAAAGCCCTGGCCGACGGCGGGCTGGCCCACGTGCAGGCCGGCCGCGTCGAGGAGGGCTTCCGTCAGCTGGACGAGGCGATGGCCCTGGCCTGCGCGGGGGCCGACGATCCGCGGTCGACCGCCCAGTCGGTCTGCTCCTTCTTCACCGCCTGCTACCACGCCGCCGACTTCGCCCGAGCCGGCACGTGGTCCACGACGCTCCGCCAGCACGGGATGCTCGGCCCGCACGCCCCGGGCCCGGCCTTCCTGAGCAGCCACTGCGACAGCGTGCAGGCCGCACTCCTGCGCGAGGTGGGCCGGTGGGGCGAGGCCGAAGCACTGCTCGTACGGGCGACGGCCGAGTTCGAGGCGGTCATGGGGCAGCCGAGCTGGCACCCGGCCATCGAGCTGGCCGACCTCCGGGTCAGCCAGGGCCGGCTCGTCGACGCCGAGACCCTCTTGCTCGGCAAGGAGGGTTCGATCCAGGCCCTCCTCCCCGCCGCCCGCCTCCACCTGGCCCGGGGTGACTCGGAGCTCGCCATCGCCACCGCCCGCCGCGGTCTCCGGGCGGTGGCCGGCGATCGGCTCCGCGCCGTCGAGCTCCTCGGCGTCGTGGTGCGGGCCGCCCTCGCCCGCGGCGACCTGGACGGAGCCCGGGAGGCGGCGGCCACCCTCGCGCAGCGAGCCGACGACCTCGACTTCCCCGTGCTCCGGGCCCGCGCCGACTCGGCCCGGGCGCTCGTCCTGGCCGCCGAGGGGGACCACGCCGGCGCCCTCGAGCTCCTGCTGGCGGCCCTGGATCGGCTCCTGCGGGCCGATGCCCCGTGGTGCCGGTTCGTGCTGCACGTCGAGGTGGCGCGCCTCCTCGAGGCGACCGGCGACCACGCCGGTGCCGTCGTCGAGGCGCAAGCGGCGGCCGAGCTGCTGCACCCGCTGGACGTCGTCGTGCGACCGGCAGACCAGGACCTGCTCGACCGGCTGCTCGGCCCGACCACGATCACCACTGCACCCGGCGCGGCCAGGCCGTCGCCCCAGGCTGCGCTGGCCTGCCTGGCGCGCCAGGGGGGCGCCTGGGTCGTGAGCCACGGGGGGACCTCCGCCCGCCTGCCCGACACCAAGGGCTTCGGCTACCTCGCCGGGCTGCTCGCCCAGCCGGGCGTCGAACGGCACGTCCTCGACCTGGTCGACCTCGTCGAGGGCGTCGCCGCTCCGGACACGGGCCTCGACCGGCGACGCCTCGGCGACGCCGGACCCCTCCTCGACGCCGGCGCCCGCACGGCCTACCGCCGTCGCGTCGAGCAGCTCCGCAGCGAGATCGACGACGCCTTCGCCCGGGGCGACGAGACGGCCGCGCTGAGCCTGCAGGACGAGCTCGACGCCCTGGTCGCCGAGCTGGCCCGCGCCTACGGCCTCGGCGGCCGATCGCGCTCGGCGGCGTCAGCGGCGGAACGGGCTCGCCTCAACGTCACGCGAGCCCTGCGGACCGCCACCCGCCGGGTGATCGAGGTCCTCCCCGAGGCGGGCGCCGCCCTCGACCGGCAGATCCGCACCGGCACCTACTGCACCTACGACCCCGGGCCGGCCGACGAGGTGAGGTGGCGGCTCGGCTGATCCGTTCCGGTCGGGGACGACATCGTTCAGCGCGAGCTGAACAGCGGCGTCCCGTGGTGAACGCCACCGGGGCATGCACACCACACTTGATGAGATCAACGACGGCATCTACCGGATCAGCACCTTCGTCCCGGAGGTGAGCCCGGAGGGCTTCACGTTCAACCAGTTCCTGATCGACGCCGAGCAGCCCCTGCTCTTCCACACCGGTGCGCGCGGGATGTTCCCACTGGTCGCCGAGCAGGTGGCCAAGGTCCTCCCGCCGGAGTCCCTGCGGTGGATCACGTTCGGCCACGTCGAATCCGACGAGTGCGGGGCCATGAACATGTGGCTGGCCACCGCTCCGCAGTCGCAGGTGGTCTTCAACGGGCTCGGGTGCGACGTGTCGCTCAACGACCTGTGCGACCGGCCGCCTCGCGCCGTGGCCGACGACGAGGTGCTCGACCTCGGGGGGAAGCGGGTGCGGTTCCTGACCACGCCGCACGTGCCCCACGGCTGGGAGGCCCAGGTGATCTTCGAGGAGTCCACCGGCACGCTCTTCTCCGGTGACCTGCTGAGCCACATCGGCGACGGCCCCGCGGTGACCTCCGTGGACGTCACCTCTGCCGCCATCACGGCCGAGGCCATCTTCCACAGCACCGCCCTCAACCCCGCCACCGGGGCCACGATCCGCCGCCTGGCCGACCTCTCCCCGTCCACCCTGGCGATCATGCACGGATCGTCCTACGCCGGCGACGGTGGCGCGGTCCTCCGGAACCTCGCCTCGGCCTACGACGACCTGGTGGCCGACGCCGCCGAGGCCGGAGCCCTCGTCTGACCCCTCGGTCGAACCTGCGGTCGTTCTTGCGCGAGAACCGCAACGAACGACCGCGGGTTCGGGTCAGAGGCGAGGGAGCCGGGGGTCGTAGAGCCAGCGCTGGAAGAGGGCGTCGAGGTCCTGGCCGCTGACCTCCTCCGACAGGGCCACGAGGTCCTCGGTGGAGGCCACCGACCCGCGGTGCTCGTCGACCCAGCGCCGCAGGATGGTGAAGAAGGCCTCGTCGCCGACGGCCTCCCGGAGCGCCTGCAGGGCCATGCCGCCCCGCCAGTACACGGTGGTGCTGAACAGCTCCTCGGTCCCGGGGTCACCGGGCGGCGTGTCGAGGTCGGCCCGGGTGCCGCTGATGGCCCGGGCTCGCTGGGCCGCCGTCGGCCCGCCCGTGCGCTCCGACCAGAGCCACTCGCTGTAGGTGGCGAACCCCTCGTTGAGCCAGATGTCCTGCCAGGTGGCCGGGCTGACGAGGTCGCCGACCCACTGGTGGGACAGCTCGTGCAGGAGGATGTCGTCGGCGCGGCGACCCCACGTGGCGATGTCGCGCCCGATGATCGTGAGGGTCTGGGTCTCGAGGGCGAAGCCGAGGTCCTCGTCCACGGCCAGCACGCCGTAGGCCTCGAAGGGGAACGGGCCGTAGACGTCGTCGAGGACGTCGATCATCTCGGCGGTGCGCGCCGTCGTCACCCGGGCGGCGTCGGCCAGCGAGCGGTGCAGGACGTGGCGGATGACGACGTCGCCGGCGCGGCCACCGTCGACCACCTCGAAGTCGCCGATGGCGATCTGGACGAGGTAGCTGGCCATCGGGTCGCGCGCCTGGGACCGCCAGGTCCGGGTGCCGGGCCCATCGACGGGATCGCCCACCGGGAGGCCGTTGGTGGCCACCACCTGGTCGGCGGGGGCGGTGATCTCGAAGGAGTAGGTGGCCTTGTCGCGGGGGTGGTCGTTGACCGGGAAGAAGGTGCCTGCGCCGGCCGGCTCGGAGACGACGTACGCCTCGTCCCCGTCGATCTGCCAGCCGACGTCGAACAGGTCGGTGCCGTCGCCCACCGGCCGGGGCCGGCCGCCGTAGGTGACGACGGTCGTGAAGGCGGCCCCCTCGGCGATCGCCGTGGCGGGGGTGACGACGAGCTCCCGGTCGTCGCGCGTCGCGGCGGCCGGCTGGCCGTCCACGGTCACCGCGGTGACCTCGAGCCCCGCCAGGTCGAGGTCGAACCGGCTCAGGGCCTGCGTCGCTCGGGCGTCGATGGTGGTCACGCCCTCGATGGCCCCCTGGTCGGGGAGCCACGTGAGGGCCAGGTCGTAGTGGTCGACGTCGTACCCGCCGTTGCCGAGCCCGGGGAAGTAGGGGTCCCCGATCCCCGCTGCGCCGGGGGTCCCGGCCACCGGGGCCGCCGTGGTCGACGGCGCCGTCGTGGAGGTGATCGACGAGGCGCCGCCCGCCGCCCGGTCGGGGTCGTCGTCGTCGCTGCGGCCGACGGCCCAGATGACGGCCGCCAGCACGAGCACGGCCAGCCCCACCGTCGCCACGACCGGCGTCCGCCTCATCGGCCGCGCCGAGTCGGTGGGACGGGGTGAGGTCCGGTCAGCCCAGGGCCTCGGGGCACTTCTGGAAGATGGCCATGAACTCGTTCATGAGCTCCGGGTCGTCCTGGAGGGCGTCCTCGCCCTGCGTGAGCATCGTCACGAAGATCTTGCGGATCGTGTCGTTGTCGAAGGCGTCGTCCAGGCAGGCCTTGTCCTCGTCGCTCAGGCTGGCGTCAGCAGCCAGGCTCTCCGTGAAGAGGGCGGGCAGGTCGATGCAGCCGTCGAACCCGTCGACGACGCGGTTGGCCTCCTCGTCGGAAAGCCCCTCGGGGAACGTGGAGCCGTCGTCGCTGCCGAACTGCTGGGGGGTGATGCCAAGATCCTCGAGGCGGTCCACGCCCACGCCCTCCACCATCGACGTGACGATGCAGCGGGCGTCGTCCTCGGTCAGCGGCTTCGCCTCCTCGGGGTCGTACTCCGCCATCGCAGCGTCGACGTACTCCTGCTCCTTGTCGGACAGGCCGCCGCTGCCCGAGCCCCCGTCGTCATCGCCGCAGGCGGCGGCACCGATGAGGAGGAAGCCGATCAGGAAGATGGGGGCGAGCTTGCGCATCCGGCGACGGTAGCGGCTGCCCTCGATGGCCCAGGGCACCGTCAGGGCTCGTGGCGCTCCACGAGGTGGGCGGCCGACCGCTGGCGGTTGACGGCGCTCACGATGGCCCGCAGCGAGGCGGTGAGGATGCTCTCGTGCATGCCGACGCCCCAGCGCACCTCACCCTCGCTGTCCTGGGTCTCCACGTAGGCCACGGCCTGCGCGTCGGTCCCGGCGCTCACGGCGTGCTCGCTGTAGTCGAGCACCTCGACGTCGATGCCCAGGTCGGCCTGGAGGGCGGCCACGAAGGCCGCCAGCGGCCCCGTGCCGGCGCCCGACACCGTCCGGTGCTCGCCGTCGACAGTGAGCTGCGCCGTGACCGTTGAGCCCTTCTCCCCCGTCGTCGTCTCGTGCGAGAGGAGCTGCACGGGCGCCGCCGGGTCGAGGTAGGTGGACTCGAAGGCCGCCCACATGTCCTGCGGGGAGATCTCCGTGCCGCTGTCCTCGGTGATGTGCTGGATCGTCTGGGAGAACTCGATCTGCAGGCGCCGGGGCAGGTCGAAGCCGTGCTCGGTGTGCATCACGTAGGCGACGCCACCCTTGCCGGACTGGCTGTTCACCCGGATGACGGCCTCGTAGGTGCGCCCGACGTGCTTGGGGTCGATCGGGAGGTAGGGGACGCCCCACTCCTCGTAGTCCTTGCCGCCGGGGCCGGCGTACAGGTGGTCGAAGCCCTTCTTGATGGCGTCCTGGTGGCTGCCCGAGAACGACGTGTAGACGAGGTCGCCCACGTAGGGGTGGCGAGCGTGGACGGGCAGCCGGTTGCAGTACTCGGCCACCCGGCGCAGAGCGTCGATGTCGGAGAGGTCGAGCTCGGGGTCGACGCCCTGGCTGAACAGGTTGAGCGCCACCGTCACGAGGTCGAGGTTGCCGGTGCGCTCGCCGTTGCCGAACAGGGTGCCCTCGACGCGGTCGGCGCCGGCCATGAGGCCGAACTCGGCCGCCGCCACGGCCGTCCCGCGGTCGTTGTGGGGGTGCAGCGAGAGGCACACCTTGTCCCGGTGGGGGATGTTGCGATGGAAGTGCTCGATGACGTCGCCGTAGATGTTGGCGGTGTACATCTCGACCGTGGCCGGCAGGTTGAGGATCACCGGGTGCTCGTCGGGCTCGAGGGCGTCGGTGACGGCCGCGCAGATCTCGATGGCGTAGTCGATCTCGGTGCCCGTGAAGCTCTCCGGGCTGTACTCGTAGCGGATCACGGTGTCGCCCACCGTGGGCTCGAGCTTCTTGCAGAGGCGAGCGGCGTCGAGGGCGATCTGGGTGATCCCGGGCTGGTCGAGCCCGAAGACGACGCGACGCTGGAGGATCGACGTCGAGTTGTAGAAGTGGACGATGGCCTGCTTGGCCCCGATCAGGCTCTCGTAGGTGCGCTCGATGAGCTCGGGCCGGCACTGGACGAGCACCTGGATGGTGACGTCGTCGGGGACGAGGTCCTCCTCGATGAGCTGGCGCACGAAGTCGAAGTCCGGCTGGCTGGCCGACGGGAAGCCGATTTCGATCTCCTTGAACCCCATCTGCACCAGGGTGTCGAACATGCGCCGCTTGCGGGCCGGGTCCATCGGGTCGATGAGGGCCTGGTTGCCGTCACGGAGATCGACGGAGCACCACAGCGGGGCCTTCTCGATGCGCCGGCTCGGCCAGCTGCGGTCGGGGAGGTCGAGCGCGAGCGGGAGGAACGGCCGGTACTTCTCGAAGGGCATCGGCTTCGGGGTCACGGGTTCCGGGGCCATCTGGGGTTCCTTCCGCACTGCGTGGTGGTGGCTGGTGGGCCGGTGGGCGGGGTGAGGGCAACAAAAAACCCCCTGCCAGTGGCAGGAGGTCGACAAGGGCGAGCGCCGGGTGGAGCGCTCGCCTACATAAGAAGAAGGAGGTCGAAGGAGTGCGACATGCGAGCACGATTCTCCCGTCCCGGGCGGCGCACCGTCAAGGTCGGCGCCGCTAGTGTCCGATTCGTGATCAAGCGGACGTTTCGGTTCGGCGTGCTCGTCGGTCTCCTGATCGGCGCCGCCGCCGCGCTGGTCAAGTTGCTCGGAGGCCGCCCCGAGGGCGCTGCCCTGCCCGCCACGGTGGCACCGTCGGCGCCCTGGCCGCGGCTGGAGGAGGATCCCACCCTGCCCGCCGCCCCCGGCACCTCGCTGGTGCACGACCCGGACGCACCGGCGCAGGCCCCGGCAGCGACCCCGTCCGCCCCCGCCAGCCCGGCTGCCCCGTCTGTCCCGGCCGCGAAGCGGCCCCCGCGGACGGCGCCGATGACCGCCGCCCCGGAGCCCGCCGCCGAGGCACCGGTCGATGTGCCGCCCGAGCCCGGCGCCAAGGCCGCGGCCAAGAAGGGCGCCGCCAAGCGCCAGGCGCCGGTGCGGGCCTGGGTGGAGCCCGAGGGCGACGTCTGCCCCACCACCCACCCCATCAAGGCCAAGCTGGCCTCGAAGATCTTCCACCAGCCGGGGATGCTCAACTACGGGCGCACCCGCCCGGACCGCTGCTACCTCAACGAGGCCTCCGCCGAGGCCGACGGCCTCCGCCCCGCCAAGCGCTGACGCGGCCGCCCGTCAGAGGGCGGTGGCCGACACCACGCCGGGGATGGCCCGGATGGCGGCGAGCACGTCGTCGCTCACGTGCTGGTCGGTGGCCAGCACCATGAGGGCAGCGGTGCCCTCCGGCGAGCGCCCGAGGTGCATGTCGTCGATGTTGACGCCGGCGTCACCGAGCACGCCGGTCACCTTCGAGATCATCCCGGGCACATCGTCGTTGCGCACCACGAGCATGTGCTCGGCCGGTGGCACGTCCACGGAGTGGTCGTCGACCATCACGATGCGGGGCTCGGCCTTCAGGCCGACCAGCGTGCCGCCGATGCAGTGCGACCCCCCGCGGATGGTCAGCAGGTTGATGTACTCGTGCGACGTCGAGCTCGAGGACTCCCGGACCTCGACCCCTCGCTCCTCGGCCAGGCGCGGCGCGTTGACGTAGCTGACGGGCTCCTCGCTGACCCGGCCGAACACGCCCTTCAGCACCGACAAGGTGAGGATCCGGGTGTCGGAGTCGGCCAGCTGGCCCTCGTAGCCCACCTCGAGCACATCGGGCACCGACGCCGCCAGCGCCGCGTAGAGCTCGCCGAGGCGCTCGGCCAGCGGGAGGTAGGGCCGCACCGTGCTCGACGCCTCGGCCGCGCTGACGTTCACCGCGAAGGGCACGAACTCACCGGCCAGCGCCAAGCCCACCTGCTCGGCGATCGTGTCGCCGGCCTTGTCCTGCGCCTCGACCGTGCTGGCCCCGAGGTGCGGGGTGACGACCACCTGCGGCAGCTCGAACAGGGGCGACTCGGTGGTCGGCTCCTTGGCGAACACGTCGATGGCGGCCCCGGCGACGCGGCCGTCCCGGATGGCGGCGGCCAGCGCGGCCTCGTCGATCACGCCGCCGCGCGACACGTTGACGATCCGCAGGTTGGGCTTGGCTTTGGCCAGGAGGTCCTCGTTGATCATCCCGAGGGTCTCGGGCGTCTTCACCACGTGCAGGGTGAGGAAGTCGGCCACGCCGATCAGCTCGTCGAGCTCCATGAGCTCGACGTTGATCTGGCGGGCCCGCTCAGGGGCCACGAAGGGGTCGTGGGCGACCACCTTCATCCCGAAGGCGAGGGCCCGCTGGGCCACGAGCTTGCCGATCCGACCGAGGCCGACGATCCCGAGGACCTTGTCGGCCAGCTCCACGCCTTCCCACTTGGAGCGCTCCCAGCGACCGGCGACGAGGGCGGCGTGGGCCTGGGGGATGTTGCGGGCCTGGGCCAGCAGCATGGCCATCGTGTGCTCGGCGGTGGTGAGGATGTTGGACTGCGGCGCGTTCACCACCATGACGCCCTGCTTGGTGGCGGCGTCGGTGTCGACGTTGTCGAGGCCGATGCCCGCCCGCCCCACCACGACGAGGTCCTGCCCGGCGGCGATGACGTCCGCGGTGACGGTCGTAGCGGACCGGATGATCAGGGCGTGGGCCCCGACCACGGCCTCGAGGAGTGCCTCGGGGGTCAGGTCCAGCTGGAGGTCCACGTCGTGGCCGGCTGCCCGCAGCCGATCAAGGCCACCCTCAGCGATCTTCTCTGTGACCAGGATGCGCGCCATGGGCCGAGTCTGACCCTCCTCCGCTCGATCCTGCCAACCGGTCGACCCAGCAGGATGGGACGTTCGTCCCTCCTGCGGAAGCCGGTCCTGCGTTAGGTTGACCGCGTCCACGAACCCCTGCCCCTGGAGGCTCCCTTGCACAAGCGCCACGTGCGCCTGCTCTCCGGCCTCGTCGCCCTCGGCCTGCTCACCGCAGCCTGCGGCAACGACGACGAGACGAGCGACGACACCACGACCACGGCCGCCTCCGGCGACCAGACCACCACGACCGCCGGGGACGGAGGGTCAGCCGACTCCCAGGTGAAGCTGGATGACGTCTGCCAGGAGGCCAAGGACGCCGGCGTCGAGGCCCCCGACGGCTACACGGTGCGCCTGGTGACCGACATCGGCAAGGTCGATGACCGCACCTTCAACCAGTACGCCTACGAGGGCATGAAGGCCGCCGAGGAGTGCTTCGGCTTCGAGACGAGCTTCATCGAGACCGCCTCCGAGGCCGACTACGAGAAGAACATCTCGACGGCCATGGAAGGCGACCCCGACGTCATCATCACCGTCGGCTTCCTGCTCGCCGACGCCACCTTGGCGGCGGCCAACGCCAACACCGGCACCGACTTCATCGGTGTCGACCAGTTCCAGCCGGAGTACCCCGACAACTACATCGGCGTGCTCTTCAACGAGGACGAGGGCGGCTACATGGCCGGTGTGCTCGCCGCCTCGCTCAGCGAGAGCGGCACCATCGGCGTCGTGGGCGGCCGTCAGGACGTTCCGCCGGTGGTCAAGTTGGTGAACGGGTACGAGGCCGGCGCCAAGTCCATCAACCCGGCCATCAACGTGCTGAAGATCTACAACGAGTCCTTCACCGCCCCCGACAAGGGTGCGTCCGACGCCCAGCAGTTCATCGGTGAGGGCGCCGACGTCATCTTCGGCGCCGGCGGCCAGACCGGCTCCGGCGGCGTCGCCGCCGCCACCGAGCAGGGAGTCTGGGGCATCGGCGTGGACCAGGACGAGTACTTCACGACCTTCAACGGCGGGTCCGCCCCGGGTGCCGACAAGCTGGCCAGCTCGGCCGTCAAGCGGGTCGACCTCGGCGTCTTCCTAAAGATCGTCGATGCCCTGAAGGGTGAGTTCAAGGGCGGCGTCTTCGCCCTCACGGCGGCCAACGGTGGCATCACCTACGCCCCCGCCCACGACGCCAAGCTGCCCGACGAGGCCGTGCAGGCGGTCGAGAAGGCTCGCCAGGGCTTGGCCGACGGGTCCATCAAGACCGGCCTCGATCCGGCCACGGGACTCCCCAAGTAGGGACACATCCACCACGAGGGGCGGAGACGACCACGGTCGTCTCCGCCCTTCGTCGCTCTACGACCGCCGGGAGGAGCAGTGAGCGAGGGCCGCGGCGAACCGATCCTCGAGGTGCGGGGCGTCACGAAGACGTTCCCGGGGGTCGTCGCCAACGAGGACGTCGACCTGACGCTCCACCGGGGCCAGGTGCTTTGCCTCCTCGGTGAGAACGGAGCCGGCAAGAGCACGCTGGTGAACGTGGTCTTCGGGCTCTACCAGCCCGACGGGGGCGAGATCCTCCTGCGGGGCGAGCCGGTGCACTTCGCCAGCTCGCGGGAGGCCATCAAGGCGGGCATCGGCATGGTGCACCAGCACTTCCAGCTGATCCCCGTCTTCACCGTCGTCGAGAACGTCGTCCTGGGCGACGAGATCCGCAAGGGCCCCATGCTCGACCTCGACACCGCCCGCGAGCGGATCCGCGACCTCGGTCGCCGGTACGGGCTGGTGATCGACCCTGACGCCATCGTCGGCGAGCTGTCCGTCGGCGAGCAGCAGCGGGTCGAGCTCATCAAGGCGCTCTTCCGCGATGCCGAGGTCCTCATCCTCGACGAGCCCACCGCCGTCCTGACCCCCGGCGAGGTCGACGAGTTCTTCGGTGTGGTCCGCAACCTCGTCGAGCAGGGCAAGTCGATCATCTTCATCACCCACAAGCTCCGCGAAGTGCTGTCAGTGGCCGACCAGATCGTTGTCCTCCGGGGCGGCAAGGTCGTGGGCGAAGCCGACCCGAAGGAGGCCACGCAGCAGAGCCTGGCCACGCTGATGGTCGGCCGCGACGTGTCGTTCACGATCGACAAGACGCCGGCCACGCCCGGCGAGGTCGTGCTGCGGGCCGAGGGCCTCACCGTCGACGACGACCGCGGCGTCACCACGGTCTCGGGCTTCGACCTCGAGGTGCGAGCGGGCGAGATCTTCGGCATCGCCGGGGTGGAGGGCAACGGCCAGCGCGAGCTGGTCGAGGCGCTCATGGGCATGCGGGTCAAGCGGGGGGGCACGGTGGAGATCACCGGGCAGGACGTCACCCACGCCAGCCCTCGGGACATCATCGAGCTCGGCGTCGGGCACGTCCCCGAGGACCGCACCAAGCACGGGCTCGTCGGCCCGTTCACCATCGCCGACAACCTCGTGCTCAACCAGTACCGCAACAGCCCGTTCGCCCACCGCGGCCTGCGCCGTGACGACGCCATCGCTACGTACGCGGGAGAGCTCGTCGAGCAGTTCGACATCCGCACACCGAGCCCCCAGGTCGCCGTCGAGACCCTCTCCGGCGGCAACCAGCAGAAGGTGATCATCGCCCGCGAGCTGCAGGGCGTGGACAAGCTCCTCGTCGTCGCCCAGCCCACCCGGGGCCTCGACGTCGGCTCGATCGAGTTCATCCACCGGCGCATCGTCGAGATGCGCGACCAGGGGGCCGCCGTGCTCCTGGTGTCGGCCGAGCTCGACGAGGTCCTCAACCTCTCCGACCGCATCGGGGTCATCTACCGGGGGGCGCTCGTGGGCACCTTCGACCGGGCCGACGCCACCCGCGACCGCCTCGGGCTCCTGATGGCCAGCGGCGCCGACCCGGAGGTGGCCGCCTGATGGCCGACGACCCGGCGCGCCGTCCCAGGAACCGGCCGGACTTCGTGACGGCGCTGCGGGAGTCGATCCAGCTCCAGTCCGTGCTGGTGCCCGTCTACGCCATCCTCCTGGCCCTGGTGATCGCCGGCGTGGTGATCGTGCTCGTGGGGAGCAACCCCTTCGAGGCGTACTGGGCTCTGCTGCGAGGCATGTTCGGCACGCCGGACCGCGTCGCCGCCTCGCTCGGGCGCTCCACGCCGTACATCGGAGCGGCGCTGGCCATCGCCTTCGCCTTCCGGGCCGGCTTGTTCAACATCGGCGCCGAGGGACAGGTGCTCGTCGGCGCCACCACCGCCGCCTGGGTGGGCACCTTCAGCTGGCTGGCCGACGTGCCGGGGCCGATCATCATCCCGATCGTGGTCCTGGCCGGCGTGCTCGGCGGCGCCATCTACGGCTTCATCCCGGGCTTCCTCAAGGCCAAGACGGGGGCGCACGAGGTGATCGTCACGATCATGCTCAACAACATCGCCATCCTGATCGTGCGGTGGCTGGTCAACTCGCAGGACCCGCTCATCCTCCGGGACCCGGCGGCCTCGGTCCCCCGCACCGCCCACATCCCCGCGGCCGCCCGCCTCCCGGAGATCATCTCGACCAACCCGCCGGTGCACCTCGGCTTCTTCATCGCCATCGCGCTGTGCGTCCTGGTGTGGTTCATCCTGCGGCGCACCACCTTCGGGTTCGAGGTCCGCACGGTGGGCACCAACCCCAACGCCGCCAAGTACGCCGGCATGGGCGTCAACCGCACGATCATCCTCGTGATGGCCATCTCCGGCGCCTTCGCCGGGCTGGCCGGGGCGGGCGAGATCACCGGAACCTCCGGCTACCTCAGCCCCGGGGTGTTCGCCGGCGTCGGCTTCGACGCCATCGCCATCGCCCTGCTGGCCCGGGCCAACCCCTTCGGCATCATCCTCACCTCGATCCTCTGGGGCTCGATGCTCTCCGGCGCCGGGCTCATGCAGCAGGACAGCGGGCTCTCGATCGACGCGGTCAGGATCGTCCAGGCGCTGGTGCTGCTCTTCGTGGCCGCCGACGTCATCGTCCGCACGATCTTCCGGGTTCGCCGCACGGGGGCCACCACCCTCGAGACGACGCAGATCACCACCGGGTGGGGGTCCACGACGTGAACGCCTGGCGCTTCGGCCGCCGCCAGACCCTCGGGGTGCTCTTCGGGATCCTCGGCGTGATGCTCGTGGGCTACGTCGCCCCCAACCTCGACGCCGCCGACAAGGGCCTCGCCTTCGAACCCCCGCCCGACCCGCTCAAGCTCGTCGTCGACCCCGCCACCACCGTCACCACCATCGGGATCATCTTCGTCCTCGCCGCCGTGGCCACGTTCTTCGAGCGGCGGTCCCGGCGGGTGGCCAGCGGCGGGCTGATCCTGTCGACGATCCTGTTCATCCCGCTCGTCATCGTCCTGGCCCTCGCCCTGTCCCAGGCCCGCGAGACGAACGTGATGCAGCTGGTCGTCGAGTCGCTGCGCCTCGGCACCCCCATCGCCCTCGGCTCGATGGCCGGCCTCTGGTGCGAGCGATCGGGCGTCGTCAACATCGGCATCGAGGGGATGATGCTGATGTCGGCGGGCACCGGGTTCATGACCTACGCCGTGGTGGGCGACGCCAGCTCTACGTCGGCGCTGTGGCTGGCCGTCCTCGTGGCCATCCTCACGGGTGGGCTCATGGCGCTGCTGCACGCGTGGCTCTCGGTCACCTTCCGGGTCGACCAGATCATCTCGGGCGTGGTCATCAACCTCCTCGCGCTCGGCGTGACCGGCTTCATCCGCTCCGAGGTGATCGTCGACACCGGGATCTCGACGGGTGTGGCCACCGGGAAGATCGCCCTGCCGCTGCTGTCGGACATCCCGATCCTCGGTCCGCAGCTCTTCACCAACAAGCCGATCTTCTTCGCCATGTTCGTCGTGGTGGGGATGACGGCGTGGGTGCTGTTCCGCACCCCCTTCGGGTTGCGGGTGCGGGCCGTCGGCGAGCACCCCCACGCCACCGAGACGCTCGGCATCGACCCGATCCGCATCCGCTACCTGGCCGTCGTGATCGGCGGGCTGATCGCCGGGCTGGCCGGCGCCTGGTTCTCCCTCGAGTCCCAGGCCGGGTTCCAGGACAACATGACCAACGGCGCCGGGTTCATCGCTCTCGCCGCGCTCATCTTCGGCAAGTGGCGGCCGTTCACGGCCTTCGCCGGGGCGATGCTCTTCGGGTTCACCCGAGCCCTCGGTTCCCGCCTCCAGATCCTCAACGTGACGATCGGCGACTTCGCGATCCCCAGCGAGTTCCTGCAGGCGCTGCCCTACGTCGTCACGATCATCGTCGTCGCCGGCGCCGTCGGCCGGGCGCTCGCACCGGCCGCTGACGGCATCCCCTACGAGCGGTCTCGGTGACGACCCCGGTCGACTGGGAGGCCCTCCGGGCCCTGGCCATCGATGCGTCCCGGCGGGCCTACGTGCCGTACTCCCACTACCCCGTGGGGGTGGCCGGCCTCGTCGACGACGGCCGGGTGCTGGCCGCCTGCAACGTGGAGAACGCGTCGTACGGGCTGACCCTGTGCGCCGAGTGCGGCCTCGTGTCGGAGCTCTACGCCACCGGCGGCGGCCGCCTGGTGGCGGTGGCCTGCGTCGACGGGAGCGGCCAGCCCCTGGTCCCCTGCGGCCGCTGCCGCCAGCTGCTCCACGAGCACGGCGGCCCGGAGCTGCTGTTCAACGAGCGACGGCTGGGCGAGCTGCTGCCCGACGCCTTCGGCCCCCAGCACCTCGAGGGGGGTGCACCGTGAACGTCATCGACCTCATCATCGCCAAGCGCGACGGCGGGCGGCTCTCGCCCGAGCAGATCGACTGGTTCATCCGGTCGTACACCGACGGCGACGTGCCCGACGAGCAGGCCTCGGCCCTGCTCATGGCCATCCTCTTCCGCGGCCTCGACGGTGACGAGCTGGCCCGCTGGACGGCTCAGATGATCGCCACCGGCACCCGGGCCGACCTCTCCGAGCTCGGCAAGCCCACGGTGGACAAGCACTCCACCGGCGGCGTGGGCGACAAGATCTCGCTCATCGTGTGCCCGCTGCTGGCGGCGTGTGGGGCGGCCGTACCCCAGACGGCGGGCCGGGGCCTCGGCCACACCGGTGGCACCCTCGACAAGATGGAGACGATCCCCGGCTGGCGGTCGACGCTCACCCCCGAGGAGGTGCGGCGGATCCTGGCCGACAGCGGGGCCGTCATCAACGCCGCCGGGCCCGACCTCGCCCCCGCCGACCGCAAGCTCTACGCCCTGCGGGACATCACGGGGACCGTCGAGTCCATCCCGCTCATCGCCAGCTCGATCATGTCGAAGAAGATCGCCGAGGGCACCGGGGCGCTGGTGCTCGACGTGAAGGTGGGCAGCGGCGCCTTCATGAAGGACGAGACCCGGGCCCACGAGCTGGCCGAGACGATGGTGGGCCTCGGCGCCGCCCACGACGTGCGCACCGTCGCCCTCCTCACCCAGATGGACGTCCCGCTCGGCCGCACCGCCGGCAACGCCCTCGAGGTGGTGGAGGCGGTGGAGGTGCTGGCCGGCGGTGGGCCCTCCGATGTGGTGGAGCTGAGCCTGGCCCTCGCCCGCGAGATGCTCGACCTCGTCGGCATGGACGGCCTCGACCCGGCCGACCTGCTGGCTGACGGCCGGGCCATGGACGCCTGGACCGCCCTCGTCCGGGCCCAGGGCGGCGACCCGACCGCCGAGCTGCCCCGGGCCCGCGAGGTGGAGGTGGTCCCAGCCCCCGCCACGGGCACGCTGAGTCGCCTCGACGCCATGGCCGTCGGCGTGGCCGCCTGGCGCCTCGGCGCCGGTCGCGCTCGCAAGGAGGACCCGGTGTCCCCCATCGCCGGCGTGACGTGGCGGGCCACCGTCGGCGACGCCGTCACCGAGGGCCAGCCCCTCCTCGAGCTCCACCTCGACGACCCCGCCAAGCTCGATGGCGCCCTCGAGGCCCTCGCCGGCGCCATCGAGGTCTCCCCCGGCCCCGTCACCCACCCACCGATGGTCCTCGGCCGAGTGGACTGACCAACCAACCAACGTCTGTGGACGCCGGCGCACGCCATGCGAGCATGGACGTCCACAGACGTCGGTTGCTAGAGGTTCTCGACGGGGAGCTGGGGGATCTGCTCGTCGGGCGGGAGGTCGAAGCCGAGGACCTGGGCGTAGAAGCTGAGCTCGCCGTCGAGCGCGGCTCGGATGTTCTCGGCCCGGCGGAAGCCGTGCTGCTCGCCCTCGAAGGGCACGTAGGCCACGGGGACGCCCTTGGCCCGCACCGCCTCGACGATCATCTCCGCCTGGTTGGGCGGCACCACCTCGTCCTCCAGGCCCTGGAAGACCACGAGCGGCCGGTCGAGCTGGTCGGTGTGGTTGATCGGCGACCGCTCGTCGTAGACGGCCTTGGCCTCCGGCCAGGGACCGACGAGGCCGTCGAGGTAGCGGCTCTCGAACTTGTGGGTGTCGGCGGCCAGGGCGCCGAGGTCGGCCACGCCGTAGTGGCTGGCGCCGGCTGCGAACGTGTCGTCCCGGGCCAGCGCAGCGAGGGTGGTGTAGCCGCCGGCTGACCCGCCGCGGATGCAGAGGCGGTCCGGGTCGACGTCGCCGCGCTGCACGAGGAAGCGGCAGACGGCTGCGCAGTCCTCGACGTCAGCGATCCCCCACTGCCCCTGCAGGAGGTCCCGGTAGGCCCGGCCGTAGCCGCTCGATCCCCGGTAGTTGACGTCGACGACGGCGAAGCCCCGACTGGTCCAGTACTGCTTGGCCAGCGCCAGCAGCGGGCGGGCCGCGGAGGTGGGCCCGCCGTGGATCATGACGAGCAGGGGTGGCCGCTCCCCCTCGGGACCGGTCACCTCGGGGTTGGTGGGCGGGTAGTAGAGGGCGTGGGCGGTCTGGCCGTCCCCGGTGGGGAACTCGACCGGCTCCGGGACGGAGAACCACCGCTCGTCGAGTCCCAGGTCCCTCGGCGGAACCACCACCTCGGGCTCGCCGGCGGCGAGGGCGGCCACCGGGAGGCGGACGACGTGGGGCTCCTCGGTGGGGGACGCCGGGAGGAAGGCGCAGCCACCGGCGTCGGCGCAGAGAGCGTCGAAGGACGTGCAACGCAGGTGGTCCATCGCGGCAACGATCTGCTCGCCACCTCCGAGCGACCAGAGGGTGAGGTGCTGGGTGCCGCCGTCGTGGTGGACGGTGGCGAGTCGGTCGGCGTCGAGGAAGGCGAAGGACCGCTGACCGAACACCCACTGGGGGTCGCCGATGTCGCGCTCCAGGTCGATCACCAGCTCCCGCCCGCTCTCGCGGGTCCAGCGGTAGAGGCTCCAGAAGCCGGTGCGGTCGCCGCCGAACCAGAGGCTCCCGTCCGGGGCCCAGGTGGGCTGGACGATCGACTCGCGCTCGTCGCCGCCCGCCACGACGGTGCGGGCGCCGTCCTCGTCGACCACCAGGCGGGTGGCGTCCCACGGCATGTCCGGGTGGTCCCACTCCAGCCAGCAGAACCCACCACCGTCGGGCCGCCAGCGCGGGTCGGCCACGAAGTCCGGTCCGCTGACGACGACCGCGGGCGTGGACGGCTCGTGGGCGGACAGGCGAACGATCGTGTTGGTGGCCTCGCGTCCGTCGGCGTGGTGCTCCTCCTGGACGCAGAGCAGCGTGGTGCCGTCGGGGCTGACGTCACCGTCTGCGTAGCGCAGCCCACGGGGAACGCCGGGCTCGGGGGTCAGGGCGACCGGCTCGCCACCTGGTGCCAGCCGGTGGATCCGCTGGGACGTCCAGTCGGCGAACCAGAGCACCCCGTCGCGCACCCACCAGGCACCCCCGCCGTACTCGTGGACGGCGCTGCGGGCGTTCCCGGGAGCCGCGAGGACCTCGGTCAGGGTGCCGTCGGCCGTGCACCGCAGCACGGCGGTGCGCCCTCCCTCCTCGGGCCGGCTCTCGGACCACCAGAGGTCCTCCCCGTCCAGCTGGAGCCCGTTCGGCAACCGGGCCGCTTTGACAACGAGCGCCGAGGTGACCGGCGTGGGCCAGGAGCCGAAGGGCAGGACGGCGGTCACTCCGCTTCGGCGAGCAGGTCGGCGATGCGCTGGCAGCCCTCGCCGAGGTCGTCGTCACCCAGGGCGTAGCTCAGGCGGGCGTAGCCGGGGGCGTCGAAGGCCTCGCCGGGGACGACGGCCACCTTGGCCTCGTCGAGCAGCACGGTGCACAGCTCGACGGTGGTGGTGGACGTGCGGCCGCGGATCGACCGGCCCAGGTAGGCCGACAGGTTGGGGAAGCTGTAGAACGCCCCCTGGGGCTCGAGGGCGGTGACCCCCTCGATGCCGGTGAGCAGCCGGTGCATCGTGTTGCCCCGGCGCTCGAAGGCGGCCCGCATCTCGGCCACGGCGCTGAGGTCGCCACTGACGGCGGCCAGCGCGGCGCGCTGGCTCACATTGGCAACGTTCGACGTGGCGTGGCTCTGCAGGTTGGTGGCTGCCTTGATGATGTCGTTCGGGCCGATCATCCAGCCGACCCGCCACCCGGTCATGGCGTACGTCTTGGCGACGCCGTTGAGCACGACGCAGCGGTCGGCCAGCTCGGGCACGAGCGCGGGCATTGACGCGAACCGGTGCTGGCCGTAGACGAGGTGCTCGTAGATCTCGTCGGTGATGACCCAGATGCCCTTCTCGGCCGCCCAGCGCCCGATGGCCTCCACCTCCGACACCGGGTACACCGCGCCCGTCGGGTTCGACGGCGACACGAACATGAGCGCCTTCGTGTTGGCGGTGACCGCCGCGTCGAGCTGGTCGACGGTGACGCGGAAGCCCGTCGTCTCATCCGTCGGGAGGACGACGGGCACGCCGCCGGCGAGGGCGATGGGCTCCGGGTAGGTGGTCCAGTACGGGGCCGGCAGCAGCACCTCGTCACCCGGATCGAGCAGGGTGGCGAAGGTGTTGTAGACAGCGTGCTTGCCGCCGTTGGTCACGAGCACCTGGGACGCCTCGACCGAGTAGTCCGAGTCGCGCAGCGTCTTGGCGGCGATGGCCTCCTTCAGCTCGGGCAGCCCGCCGGCCGGCGTGTACTTGTGGTTCTTCGGGTCACGGCAGGCGACCACCGCCGCCTCGACGATCGCCTCGGGCGTGGGGAAGTCCGGTTCGCCCGCTCCGAAGCCGATCACGGGCTCCCCGGCCGCCTTGAGGGCCTTGGCCTTGGCGTCGACGGCCAGGGTGGCCGACTCGGCGATGGCGGCGATGCGAGCGGACACGCGGCGCTCGGTGCGGGGGGTGGCCACAGAGTCTCCTTCGGTGGACGGACCCCGCCATGGTGGCACGTGCACCCTCGGCGACCCGAAGCCGTTGCCCGGTCCGGCACGAGCGATCCAGGTCGCTCGATCGGGGGGCCATCCGCGATCATGGGCCGGTGAGCACCCCCCTCCCCGACATCCGGATCCCCGCCGACCTCCTCCCCGCCGACGGGCGCTTCGGGTGCGGCCCCTCCAAGGTGCGGCCGGAGGCCGTCGAGGCGCTCCTGGCGTCGTCCGACCCGGCCAACGGGGGCCCGTACCTCGGAACGTCCCACCGCCAGGCGCGGGTGCAGTTCGAGGTGGGGGGGCTGCGCAACGCCCTGGCCGAGCTGTTCGCGCTGCCCGACGGCTACGAGGTGATCCTCGGCAACGGGGGGACGACCTCGTTCTGGGATGCCGCCACCTTCGGGCTCATCGAGGAGCGCAGCCAGCACCTGCGCTTCGGTGAGTTCTCCTCGAAGTTCGCGGAGGCGGCCACCGCCACGCCGCACCTGAAGGAGCCCTCGAACCTCTTCGCCGACCCGGGCAGCCACCCCCTACCGGTGGCCGATCCCGAGGTCGACGCCTACTGCCTCACCCACAACGAGACGTCCACCGGCGTCGCCATGCCCCTCGAGCGGCCCGCAGGGGCCGACGGCCTCGTCCTCGTCGACGCCACCTCGGCGGCTGGGGGCCTGCGCTTCGACCCCAACGAGGTCGACGTCTACTACTTCGCCCCCCAGAAGTGCCTGGCCAGCGACGGGGGCCTGTGGCTGGCCGCCGTCTCCCCCGCCGCCGTCGAGCGCATCGAGCGCATCGCCGCCTCCGACCGCTGGGTCCCCGCCTCGCTCGACCTGAAGATCGCCCTCGACAACAGCCGCAAGGACCAGACCTACAACACCCCGGCCCTGGCCACGGTGTTCCTGGCCAACCAGCAGGTCGAGTGGATCAATCAGAACGGCGGGCTGCACTGGGCCGCCTCACGGTGCGACCAGTCGGCCGAGGCCATCTACGGCTGGGCCGAGGCGTCGAGCTACGCCACGCCCTTCGTCACCGACCCCGCGATGCGCAGCCACGTCGTCGCCACGATCGATCTCGACGAGTCGGCGGCCGACGCCAACGTCGTCGCCAAGGTCCTCCGGGCCAACGGCGTGCTCGACACGGAGAGCTACCGCAAGCTGGGCCGCAACCAGCTCCGCGTCGCCCTCTTCCCCGCCATCGATCCTGCCGACGTGGTCGCCCTCACCCACTGCATCGACCATGTCGTCAGCCAGCTCTCGGCCTGACCCCCCGGCGCGTCCCGTGCGCTGACCGACCGCCCGGGTCGCTTCGCGCACGCGAGTGGGTCTGCGCACGCGTCGGCCGCCGGCCAGGCCCCGCGTCCCGTGCGCTGACCGACCGCCCGGGTCGCTTCGCGCACGCGAGTGGGTCTGCGCACGCGTCGGTAGGTTCGGGCGATGCGCTTCTCGATCTGGCCCACCCTGTCCCAGCCCTGGTCCGACGTCCTCGACGTCGCCCGGCACGCGGAGGCCACGGGATGGGACGGCGTCTACGCGGCCGACCACTTCATGGGCAGCGGCGGCGAGTTCGGGCCGGACACGACGCCGAACCTGGAGGGCACCGCGGTGCTCGCCGCGCTGGCCGCCGTCACGGATCGCGTCCGCCTCGGCAGCCTGGTGTTCGGCAACACCTACCGGCACCCCGCCGTGCTGGCGAACTGGGCGGCCACCGTCGACCACGTGAGCGACGGACGGCTGGTGCTCGGCATCGGCGCCGGCTGGCAGGAGAACGAGCACGAGCAGTACGGAATCGAGCTGCCGCCACCGGGTCGACGCCTGGACCGATTCGAGGAGGCCTGCCAGGTGATCCTCGGCCTGCTGCGCCAGGACCGCACCAGCGTGGCCGGAGAGCACTACCGGCTGACCGACGCCGTCGCCGAGCCGAAGCCGTTGCAGCAGCCGCTGCCGCTGCTGATCGGTGGCAAGGGCGACCGGATGATGGGCATCGTGGCCCGCTATGCGGACCAGTGGAACATGTGGGGCCTGCCGGACGCGATCGCCGAGCGCTCGGCCGTGCTGGACCGCCGCTGCGAGGCCATCGACCGCGATCCCGCCACGGTCGAGCGCAGCGCCCAGGCGCTGATCATGCTCACCGACGATCGGGCCAAGGCGGAGGCCTTCGTGGCCGGCACCGGCGGCCGAGCCGCGGTGGCGGGGACGACGGACGACCTCGCCGGGGCCTGTGCGGCCTGGCAGTCGGTCGGCCTCGACGAGCTCATCGTCCCCGACTTCGTGCTCGGGACGGGCGCCGCCAAGCTCGACCGCATGGACGCCATCGCCGAGCAGGTCGCGCCGATGTTCCGCTGACCCGCCGTCGCGTGCGGAGACCGACTCGCGTGCGGGAACCCACGCCCGGCGTCGCTCGGCGCACGCGACGAACAGGCCCGGTCGCGCTGTTGGCCACGCGCCAACTGGGCGCGGGACCACTAGGTTCGGGTCCACGGACGAGGGGGAGAGGCATGCCGACGACGGCCGAGATCCGCGCCCAGCTCACCGGGCCGGGAGGGATGTTCGAGGTCACGACGGCCGAGGTGCTCGGCCGCGAGATGGAGGTGTACGCCAACCGCATGCCCTCGCTGCGGTCGGTGGCCGAGGTGGGCCTGCTGCGGGGTGACGACCAGACGTTCATCGTCTACGGCGACCGCACCTACGGGTTCGCCACGTTCGTGCAGACGGCCAACAGCGTCGCCCATGCCCTCCGGAAGCGCTTCGGCGTGGCGAAGGGCGGTCGCGTCGCCGTGCTGTCGCAGAACAACCCCGAGTGGTGCCTGACGTTCTGGGCCACGGTGTCGCAGGGCGCCGTGCTCGTCGGGCTGAACGGCTGGTGGACGACCGACGAGATCGAGTACGGCCTCCAGGACTCGGGGGCCAAGGTGCTCGTCGCCGACCGGAAGCGCTTCGAGCGCATCGCCGGGTCCCTCGACGCGGCCCCTGACCTCGAGCACGTGTTCCTCGTCGACTGCACCCCGGCCGACCTCGGGCTGGCCGACGACCAGCGGCTGCACACGTTCGACGAGCTGACGGGCTCGCCCACCGCGGACTTCGTCGACGAGGACATCGCGGAGGACGACGCGGCGGTGATCTTCTACACGTCCGGCACGACGGGCCGGCCGAAGGGCGCCATCTCCACCCACCGGAGCATGATCGCCAACCTCCAGAACACGATGTACAACGCCGTGGCGGGGGCGATGGGCGGGGGCGGCGCCCTCCCCGACCGCGGGGGCGGCCAGAACGTCTCGCTGTTCACGTCGCCGCTGTTCCACGTGTCGGGCTGCCACTCCACCCTCGTCGTGGGGCTGCTGGCCGGCCTGAAGCTGGTCATGCCCGAGGGCCGGTTCACCCCGGAGACGGCGCTGCAGCTCATCCAGGACCACCACGTCACCGTGTGGGCCACCGTCCCCACGATGGTGTGGCGGGTCTGCGAGCACCCCGACCGGCACGACTACGACACGTCGTCGGTGAAGATCGTCGCCTTCGGCGGGTCGCCCTCGGCCGACGAGCTCCAGCGGATGGCGCGCGAGACGTTCCCCAACGTTACGACCACCTCCAATGCGTACGGCCTGACGGAGACGTCCTCGGTGGCGACGGTCATCTCCGGGCAGGACGCCCTGGAGCGGCCCACCTCGGTCGGCCCGCCCGTGCCGACGGTCAGGGTGAAGATCGTCGCCCCGGAGGGCAACGAGGTGCCCACCGGCGAGACGGGCGAGGTCTGCATCCGCGGCCCCATCCTCATGGCGGGGTACTGGAACAAGCCCGAGGCCACGGCCGAAGCCATCGACCCCGACGGCTGGCTCCACACCGGCGACCTCGGCCACGTCGACGAGGACGGCTTCGTCTACATCACCGACCGCAAGAAGGACATGATCATCCGGGGCGGGGAGAACATCTACTGCGTCGAGATCGAGCAGCGCCTCGTCGGCCACCCCGATATCTCCGGCGCCGCCATCATCGGCGTCCCCCACCCCGAGCTGGGCGAGGAGGTCAAGGCCGTCGTGCAGCTCGAGGAGGGCTCGACGCTCGCCGAGGCCGACGTCCGCCAGTGGGTGGCCGACGGCCTGGCCACCTTCAAGGTGCCCACCTACGTCGAGCTCACCCACGACAAGCTGCCCCGCAACGCCAGCGGCAAGCTCCTGAAGAACGTCCTGCGCGGCGAGGGCGAGGTCAGCTTCGCCGAGACGATGTAGCGCCCGCCGGGAGGGCGAGGGCGGCGACGGCGGCCAGGGCCGACAGCGAGAGGGACACGAGCATGGCGACGGCGTCGGTGATGTCGAAGCCGTCGAGATGGAGGGCGTGGTAGGCGAGGTGCGGCACCCCGTAGAGGAGGGCCGCTCCGCCGGCGGCGCGGCCGGCCACCACGCTCCCCGTGACGAGGGCCAGGACCGCCACGAAGGCGAGGCCGAGGTTCAGGCCGCCGACGTCGCGCACGAGGTGCTCGTTGAAGGGCCCGTCGACGGCGACCCACACCCGGCCGGCACCGGGGAAGTCGTCGTAGAAGGACCGCGGGAAGGCTTGGGCCCACACCCCCACGAGCGCCGCGCCGCCGGCGATGACCACCAGCGCGATCTGGCGGAGGCGGGTCACGTCGCCCACGATCCGCGGATCGACGGGTGGGCGGGGCGCCACCCGCTGGCCCCCTTCAGCTTGGCGTTCGAGATGCGCAGCGACCTCATGAGGGCCTTGGCCGACCGGGGGCTGGCCGCCCGGGCGACACCGGGCAGGGCGTGCGGGGGCTTCACGCCGAGCGCCTCGGCGACCACCAGCCCGGCCTCGGCTCGGGTCAGCGGCTCGTCGTCGCCCACGTTGTAGATGCCCGCCGGGAGGGCGAGGGCGGCGGCGACGGCGGATCCGGCGTCGTCGGCGTGGATGAACGAGGTGTAGGCGTCGGGGGCGCCGACGAAGGGGTTGATACGCCGGCGGGCCAGCCCGTTGAAGACCTCGACGTGGTGGCTGCCGGGGCCGTGGAACTGGGCGAAGCGCAGGACGACACCGCTCCCACCGGCCGCGGTGAAGCGGGCGGTGGCGGCCTCCGCGTGGGCCGCCCCCTCGAACACGCCGCTGTGCTCGAGGGGGGACTCCTCGGTGATCCAGTCGGCCCCGTGGTCGACGTAGGGGAAGCAGATCGACTCCTGCACGTAGCGGGTGGCCCCGGTGGCCAGCGCGGCATCGACGAGGTGGCGGGACACCTCGGTGCGGAGGCGCTCGTTGGTCTCCCACGCCTTGGTCCGCGCCGCCTTGGTGAGCGGCGGGATGTTGGTGGCGAGGTGGGCCACAGCATCGTGCCCGTCGACGGCCGCCTTCACTGCTGCCGGGTCGAACAGGTCCACCGTCACGGGCGTGGCCCCCATCGAGCGGACCAGCTCGGCCTTCTCCGGGGTGCGGGCGACGGCGGTGACCTCGTGACCGGCGGCGACGAGGGCGGGCACCGCCCGCGTCCCGACGACCCCGGTTCCTCCGGTGACGAACACCTTCATGGGCGCTCCTCCTCTGCTGGGGTGTCGCAGCGCGACACCGGTTCGGACCCCTTGCGGCGCTGCCTGCGCTGCACCTCGACCTGCTGCACCCACTCGGCGCCGGCGACGAGCAGCTCCGACGGGACCGATACGAGGAGCTCGGCCACCAGGTCGGCGACCGTCGTGTCGCGCAGCTCGGACCGCCAGGCGTCCTCGGCCCGCCACATGGCTCGCGCGATCCCGCACGGGCGGCGATAGAGGCTCGACGGCCCCGCGGTGGGCCCCTGCTGACGGATCTCGCTGCAGCGGAAGGCGGTGTCGTCTCCATCGACGGCGAGCACCACCTCGAGCAGCGGGATGTGGGCCGGCGGCCGGGCCAGCCGGTAGCCGCCGCGGGGCCCGGGGACCGACTCGGTGATGCCGGCGGCCGTCGTCGCCTGCAGGTGCTTGGCCAGGTAGGCGGGCGGCAGGTCGTGGAGCTCGGCCAGCTTGGCGGCCGGCAGGGCCTGCCCGGTCGGGAGGGTGGCCAGCACGGTGCAGCAGTGCAGCGCCCACTCGACCCCTTCACTCATCCTCACAATCTCGGAGATTAGACCTCCGAGATTGTGGGGGGCAAGGCCCCGCTCCCCCGCACGACGTCGACGCCGGCGGTCTCGGGGAGGCGGCGCATGGCCACCAGGCCGGCCACCATGAGCCCCGACAGCAGGAAGATGGCGGTCCGGGTGGCCACCACTCCGTCGAGCACGCCGACCACGACGAGCCCGAGCGAGCCGGCCGCAACGACGACGGCGAACACGAAGGCCAGCAGCGTGGCCCGCACCTCGGTGGGGAACAGCTCGGACAGGTACGACGGACGGACCGCGGCGAGGCCGGCGTCGGCCCCGGTGAGGACGAAGAACCCGGGGGCGAACAGCCACCGCTCTTCGGTGAACACGAGGGCCACGCCGAGCACCATGACGATGGCGCTCCAGATCACCACGGGTCGGCGCCCCACGCGGTCGCTCAGCTGACCCCCGGCCACGTAACCGAGCAGGGTGGCGGGTCCTGCGGCGATGACGATGACCGTGAACAGGCCCTCCCAGCCGTAGCCGTCCTGGGCCAGCTCGGCGGCGTAGAAGAAGACGGGAGTGCTGAGCACCCCGTGGGTGCCCAGCACGATCGTGATGCGCCACAGGAGCGGGCGGTGGGCCCGGTCGACGTGGGGCCAGAAGGACGTCTGGACCCGGGCCTCGTCCTGGGCCACCGTGAAGGCCGCGGTCTCCCGGAGGTTGCGACGGAGCCACGCCACCGCCGCCAGTGGCGGGAGGGCGGCGAGGTAGAGGATGCGCCAGTCAAGGGGCGTCAGCGGCACCACGACGAGCATGAGCGCCACCAGCCCGAACCCCGTCATGGCGATGATGCCGAGCAGCGTCAGCCCGCTCCCCCGCCGATCCGGGCGCAGCTCCTCGCTGATGACGATGCCGGCCAACGACTCCTCGGTGGCCAGGAACAGGCGGGCGAACATCTGGAAGACGACGAAGGACACGAGGCCCCAGGCCAGCGACGTCAGCGCCGTGGCGACCGTGAAGGCGAGGACCGACACGAGGAGCATCTGGCGCCGGCCGAGCCGGTCGGCCAGGCGCAGGACGGGCATGCTGGCGAGGGCGGCGACCCGGATGATGGCCACGCCGATGCCGAAGGCGGCGACGGTCACGCCGAGGCCCTCGGCGATGGCCGGCGCGGCCAGGCTCAGGAGCCCGGTGTCGTAGTTCAGGAAGAACCCGACGGCCGACAGCGGGACGAGCACGCCCCACTCGTGCGCGTTGAACCCGAAGCGCAGGTCCGGCCCGTGCTCCGGCTCCGCCTCCGGGACCGGCATCCCCCCCAGATCCGACATCAGGGCACGTTCCACACGGGAGGTCCCTGCACCTGCTCGGCCGAGCGGCAACGATGGGCGCCGTGACGACCGGCGTTCCGTCCGAACCCGACCTGCGGGGGTTCTCCCCCGCCGCTCGCCGAGCGGTGGCGCTCGCCGAGCGCGAGGCCCGGTCGCTGGGCCACGGACGGGTTGGGACCGAGCACCTCCTGCTCGGCCTCCTCGCCGCCGAGGACGGCACCGCCGACGAGGCGCTGCGGACGGCCGGCGCCTCCCTCACTGCCCTGCGCCGCAAGGTCATCGAGGCGGTGGGCCCGGGCACGGCGGACGGGGCGGCGCCGGGTTGGACGGCGCGAGCCGGCCGAGCCCTCGGCCGGGCGCCGCGCTTCGCCCGGGACGCAGGGGGTGACCTCGTCGCCCCCGACCACGTGCTCCTCGGGGTCCTCGACGTCGAGGGCACGGCCGGACAGGTGCTGCGGGGGCTGGGCGTCGACCTCGAGGCCCTGCGGTCGGGCCTCCACGGCGCAGGCAACGAGGCCACCGGCGAGGCCGCCCCTGAGCCGCCGGCTGCCTCGCGGCCGCCGGCGGTGCCGGCCCACTGCCCGACCTGTCACGACCCGGTGGCCGGTGGTCTCCAGAGCAGCGAGGTCCCCCTGCGCGGCCCCGCCGAGCGGCGGGTCGTCGTGGTCGTGTCCTGCCCCGCCTGCGGCACCGTCCTCGGCGTCGTCTGACGGGCCCGGCGGTCAGCCACCGGAGATGTCCTGGACCCGCTGCTTGCCGGCGGAGATCCAGGGCATCATCGCCCGCAGCTCCTCGCCGACCTTCTCGATCTGGTGCTGGGCGCCCTTCTGCTGCAGCGCCTTGTAGTTGGCCCGGCCGCTCTCGGACTCGTGGACCCACTCCTCGGCGAAGCGGCCGTCCTGGATCTCGTCGAGCACCTTGCGCATCTCGGCCTTCACGGCGGCGTTGATGATGCGGGGGCCCCGGGTGAGGTCGCCGTACTCGGCCGTGTCGGAGATCGAGTAGCGCATGCCGGCGATGCCCTGCTCGTACATCAGGTCGACGATGAGCTTCAGCTCGTGGAGGCACTCGAAGTAGGCCGACTCGGGCTGGTAGCCCGCCTCGACGAGGGTCTCGAAGCCGGCCTGCACCAGTGCCGTCAGCCCCCCGCAGAGGACGACCTGCTCGCCGAAGAGGTCCGTCTCGGTCTCCTCCTCGAAGGTGGTCTCGAGGACGCCGGCCCGGGTGCCGCCGATGGCGTCGGCGTAGGACAGGGCGAGGTCGCGGGCCTTGCCCGAGGCGTCCTGGTGGACGGCGATGAGGCACGGCACGCCGCCGCCCTCGGTGTAGGTGCGGCGGACGAGGTGGCCGGGGCCCTTGGGGGCGACCAGCGCCACGTCGACGTCGGCCGGCGGCACCACCTGGTTGAAGCGCACGCTGAAGCCGTGGCCGACGAAGAGGGCGTCGCCGGACGACAGATTGGGGGCGATGTGCTCGTTGAAGATCGCCTTGTGCTCGGTGTCGGGCCCCAGGAGCATGATGAGGTCGGCCTCGGCGGCGGCGTCGGCCACCGAGAGCACCCGGAGCCCGGCCGCTTCGGCCTTGGCCACGGACGACGAGCTGCCCCGCAGGCCCACCCGCACGTCGACCCCCGACTCCTTGAGGTTCAGGGCATGGGCGTGCCCCTGCGAGCCGTAGCCGATCACGGCGACCTTGCGGCCGGCGATGAGCGAGCTGTCGGCGTCCTTCTCGTAGTACACGTTGGCCATCAGGGGTCCTTCAGGAGGCTCGCGCCGACCGGAGCCGGCTGGTGGTGTTGTCGATCTTGGGGAGGGCCACGCGCCCGGTGCGCTGCAGCTCGACGATGCCGTAGGGCCGCAGCAGCTCCTCGAAGTCATCGAGTTTGTCGGGATGCCCCTCCAGGGACAAGGTGAGCCGGTCGTGCCCGACGTTCAGGATGCGGCCCTCGAACACGTCGACCAGCTCGATGACCTGCCCTCGCCCCTCGGGCGGGGCCGAGACGGTCACGAGCAGCAGTTCCCGCTCGACCGCGTCGCGGGGGTCGAGCTCGGTGATCTTGACCACGTTGATGAGCTTGAAGAGCTGCTTGGTGATCTGCTCGATCGGGGCCGAGGCGGCGTCGACGGCGATGGTGATGCGGCTTAGTGCCTCGTCCTCCGTGGGGGCGACGGCGAGGGAGATGATGTTGAACCCGCGCCGGGCGAAGAGGCCCGACACCCGGGCCAGCACGCCGGCCTTGTTCTCGACGAGGACGGACAGGATGTGGTGGGTGGCACCGGTGTCGCTCACTGCACGAAGTCCTCTCCGAGGGCGGGGTCGGTGATGATGTCGTCGTTGGTCTTTCCGGCCGGGACCATGGGGAACACCTTCTCCGACGAGTCGGTGCGGAAGTCGATGACGACGGGCCGGTCGTCGATCTCGTTGGCCTTCTGGATGGCCGACTGGACCTCCTCGGGCGAGTCGATCCGCATCCCGACGCAGCCCATGGCCTCGGCCCAGAGCTTGTAGTCGGGCAGGTCGGGCGACAGGTACACCTCGGAGTAGCGCTCCTCGTAGAACATCTCCTGCCACTGGCGGACCATGCCGAGGTAGGCGTTGTTGAGGATGGCGATCTTCACCGGGATGCGCTCGGCGGCGGCCGTGACCAGCTCCTGGGCGGTCATCTGGAAGCAGCCGTCGCCGTCGACCGCCCAGACCATGGCGTCGGGGCGTCCGACCTTGGCGCCGATGGCGGCGGGCACGGCGAAGCCCATCGTGCCGAGCGCCCCGGAGTTCACCCAGGTGTAGGGCTGGTTGAACCTCCAGTACTGGGACGTCCACATCTGGTGCTGCCCGACGCCCGAGGCGACGATCGTGTCCGCGGGGGTGTTGTCGCGGAGCTGCTCCAGCACGTACTGCGGCTTGAGGGCGTCGCCGGGCTCGGAGGGCTTGTAGGAGAGGGGGTGGGTCTCCTGCCACCCGGAGATGGTCTGCTTCCACTCGCTGCGGTCAGGGGCAGCCTCGCCTGAGTCGAGCATGCGGCGCAGGACGGCGACGAGCTCGTCGATGACGAGGCGGGCGTCGCCCACGATCGGCACGTCGGGCTGACGAACCTTCCCCAGCTCGGCCGGGTCGATGTCGACGTGGATGATCTTGGCTTCCGGCGCGAAGCCGTCGAGCTTGCCGGTGACCCGGTCGTCGAAGCGGCTGCCGAGGGCGATGAGGAGGTCGGCCCGCTGCATCGAGGTCACGGCGGTGTAGTTGCCGTGCATGCCCGGCATCCCGAGGCAGAGCCGGTGGTCGTCCGGAAAGGCGCCGCGGGCCATGAGGGTGGTGACGACGTGGATGTCGCACAGCTCGGCCAGCTCGAGCAGCGCCTCGGCCGCCCGGGCCTTGAGGATGCCGCCACCGGCGTAGATGACGGGGCGGTGGGAGCGCAGGATGAGCTCGGCCGCCTCGCGGATCTTGCGGGGATGGCCCTTGGTGGTGGGCCGGTAGCCGGGAAGCCCCTCGCGCACCTCGGCATCGTCGGGCCAGTACCACTCCATCGCCGAGTTCGGGTTCATGGCGTCGACGATGTCCTTCGGGATGTCGAGCAGCACCGGGCCCGGCCGCCCGGTGGTGGCGATGTGGAACGCCTCCCGCACCGCCCGGGGGATGTCCTGGGCCGAGGTGACGAGCTCGTTGTGCTTCGTGACCGAACGGGTGATGCCGATCGTGTCGCACTCCTGGAAGGCGTCCGTGCCGAGCGAGGCCCGGGCCACCTGGCCGGTGATGACGACCATGGGGATGGAGTCCATGTAGGCGTCGCAGAGCGGCGTGACGATGTTGGTGGCCGCCGGCCCGGAGGTGACCATGGCGACACCCGGACGCCCGGTGACGTGAGCGTAGCCCTCGGCCATGTGCCCCGCCCCCTGCTCGTGGCGGACGAGGATGTGGCGGATCGGGCTGTCGAGGAGCGGGTCGTACACGGGGAGAATGGCGCCGCCGGGCAGCCCGAAGATCGTGTCGACGCCCTCCATCTCGAGGGCCTTGATCAGTGCCTGTGAGCCGCTGAGCTGCATTGCTTCGGGGTCCCTTCCCTGCAAAACGACGACGACCTCCCGGCTGGGAGGTCGTGGGAGCGCACGCGCGACGGGTCGCGGGTGCGCTAGGTGATGATTACCAGGATCGACGGACGAACCACGCTGGGAGTGTACCCCTGGCCTGCCCGGCGGGAGCAAGCCGGGCCCGCAGCGCGGTGCCACCGGGACGCCCGCGGCAGGAACCCCGCCGCAGCACGGCGAATCAATGGCCATGACGGGCGCCAGAACCACCACCAAGGTCGCCACCGCCGTCCTCGGCGCGCTGCTCGCCCTGCTCCTCGTGAGCGGGCCGATCAGCGCCCCGGCGGGCGCCCAGGCGAGCGATCCTGGCGACTGCGCCGCCGCCTCCTCGGGCTCCGGGTCGTGCACCGGGGGCGGCGGGGGCGGCTCGGCCGAGGTCCTCGGCGCCCAGGCCGCGCGCGACGCCCCGCCCCACGGCACGAGCTCCGGCGGCGGCCTGCTGCCGAAGACGGGTACCGAGATCATCGCCCTCGTTCTCCTCGGAGCCGCGCTGACGGGCATCGGCCTCGGCGTGCGGAAGGCCGCGCGGCAGGCCTGAGGTGGCGGTGGCCAGCCGGGGCCGGCGGGTCCGGGCCGGCGCCATCCTGATCGCCGCGGCCGTCGTGGCCGGCGCGCTCGTCCTGGCCTGGGCGGCGTGGGACCTCCACCAGATCCGCCGTGACCTTGCCGTCGGGGGCGGCCGGCTCAGCTCCCTCTCCCTGGAGGGCGAGGGCATCGGCGCGTCGGCGGCATCCGCCGCGGTCCGGCTCGATCGGGCCGACCGCCGAGCCCGGACGAGCGTCGCCCTCGGGCTGCTCGGCCACCTGCCCGGGGCCGACCACCAGGTGGCTGAGGTGCGGGCCCTGACGGCGGCGACGGCACGACTCGGCGAGGCCGCCCACCGCGCCAGCGCGCGGGTCGACGCCGCGCTGGCCGAGGCCGGGCGCCCCGGCGGGCGGGTCCGCCTCGTCGACGTCGTCGAGCAGGAGGCCGCCACCTTGCAGGCCGCCGTCGCCCGCACCGACCTCGGGCCCGGCGGGGGGCTGGTGGGCCCGCTGGGCGACGCCCGCCGCAACCTCGACCGCGCCCTCGACGCCGGCGCCGACCACCTGGCCGCGGCCCGCCGTGTGCTGGACCCCCTGCGCCAGCTCCTGGCCGGGCCGCACACCTACCTGCTCCTGGCCGCCAACAACGCGGAGATGGCGGGCGGCGCGGGGCTGGCCCTCAGCGCCGGCCGCCTGACCTTCGAGGACGGCCAGCTGCACCTCGGGGCGATGGTGCCGGCGGGCGACCTGCGCTCCGGCCAGCGGGTGGATGCGCCGCTGGCCCTGCGCCAGGTCTACGAGAGCACGGGCGTCGGCCTCGACCTGCGCTCCACGACCCGCTCGCCCGACCTGACGGCCACGGGGCCGGTCGCCGTCGAGCTGGCCGAGGCCAACGGGTGGGGCCCGATCGACGGGGTGATCGTGGTCGACGCCGTCGCCCTGCGGGACCTGCTGGAGGTCACCGGGCCCGTCACCGTGGACGGCTTCCGGGTCGACGCCCGCAACGTCCTGGACGAGGTGCTCCACCAGGCGTACCGGCGGGCCGACGTCACCGGCGACCAGGACCTCCGCACCGACCACCAGAGCGAGATCGCCCGGGCCGTCGTGGAGGCGCTCGAGCAGCGGGCGCCGTCGCCGTCGGCGCTCCTGGCCGCGCTCGTGGACAGCCGCCGCGCCCGCCACCTCCTGGCGTGGTCGGCCGACCCCGACCTGCAAGCCGCCTGGGACGCGCTCGGGGTCTCCGGCCGGCTACCGGAGGACGGGCTGCTCATCTCCTTCCAGAACCACGGCGCCGACAAGCTGGACTGGTACCTCCGGCCCACCGCCCGCCTCGACGTCACGCCGACCGACGACGGTGCCTTCCGGGCCCGGCTCACGATGACGATGGACGTGCCGAGCCGCCAGGAGATCCCCGACGCCTCGCCCTACATCCTCGGCCCCACGCCCGACGACCACGGCGTGCTGCTCACCGTCCACCTCCCCGCCGCCGCCCACGACATCGCCACCACCGACCCCGAGGGGTTCCACCGCGCCGGCATCGACGGCGGGCTGCCCGTGCGCACCTTCCTGGCCGAGGTGCCCGCCGGGGCGCGCTTCGAGCGGACCATCGAGTTCACCCTCCCGGCCAGCACGACCTCGCTGGCCCTCGTCCCCTCGGCGCGCGTGGCGCCGCTGCCGATCACCATCGACGGGGTCGTCACGGTCGACGACGGCATGCCCCGCCGCATCACGTGGTTGGCCGCGCTGCGGGCCCTGCACCCGGCGGATCCCGGACCGCTGGCTCGAGCCGGCGTGGCGGCGGGGTTGGTGGCCGTCGGCGCGTCGCTGCCGCTCCTCGGCCGGGCCGGCCTGGCCGCGGTGTGCCCGCGGCGACGCCGGGCTGGCGTCAGGCCTCGGTGATGGCGCCTCGCTCAGCTCCGGCGGCGAGACGGGCGTACTTGGCCAGCACGCCGCTCGTGTAGCGAGGCTCGGGCCGCTTCCATCGGCCCTTGCGCTCCTCGAGGGTGGCCTCGTCGACGAGGAGGTCGATGGTGTGCTCGACCACGTCGATGCGGATCCGGTCGCCCTCCTCCACGAACGCGATCGGCCCGCCATCGACGGCTTCGGGCGCCACGTGGCCGATGCAGAACCCGTGGGTGCCACCGGAGAAGCGGCCGTCGGTGATGAGCGCGGCGTCGCCGCCCCGACCGACCCCCTTCATGGCGCCGGTGATGGCCAGCATCTCGCGCATGCCCGGGCCGCCCTTGGGCCCCTCGTAGCGGATGACGACGATGTCGCCGGCCTCGATCTCCTCGGCCAGCACGGCCGCCATGGCGGCGTCCTCGCCGTCGAACACGCGGGCCCGACCCTCGAACTGCAGGTGGTCGATGCCGGCCACCTTCACGACCGCCCCCTTGGGGGCGAGGGTGCCACGCAGCACGGCGATGCCACCGATGGCGTGGATGGGGTCCGACAGCGGGTGGATGACGTCGCCGTCGGGGGCCGGCGGGTCCAGCGCGGCCAGGTTCTCGGCCATCGTCTTGCCGGTGACGGTGAGGCAGTCGCCGTGGAGCAGCCCGGCCTCGAGAAGGTGGCGCATCACGACGGGGACGCCGCCGATGCGATCGATCTCGACCATGTGGTACTTGCCGTGGGGCTTGGTGTCGGCGATGTGAGGCACGCGGGCGGCGATGCGGTTGAAGTCCTCCAGCTCGAGCTCGACGCGGGCCTCGGCCGCGATGGCGAGGAGGTGCAGGACGGCGTTGGTGGAGCCGCCCAGCGCCATGACCACGGCGATGGCGTTCTCGAAGGCCTGCTTCGTCATGATCTGCCGGGGCCGGATGCCTCGCTCCAGGAGGTGGACCACGGCCTGGCCGGAGGCGTAGGCGAAGTCGTCCCGGCGGCTGTCCGGGGCGGGCGGCGAGGCCGAGCCGGGCAGCGACATGCCGAGGGCCTCGGCCACCGAGGCCATCGTGTTGGCGGTGAACATGCCGGCGCAGGCGCCCTCGCTGGGGCAGGCGTTGCGCTCGATGGCGGCCAGGCCGGCGTCGTCGAGGGCGCCGGTGGCATGAGCGCCGACGGCCTCGAACACCGACACGATGTCGAGGGCCTCGCCGTTCAGGTGCCCGGGCAGGATGGAGCCGGCGTACACGAAGGCCGACGGCAGGTTGAGCCGCGCCGCCGCCATGAGCATGCCGGGCAGGCTCTTGTCACAGCCGGCGAAGGTGACGAGGCCGTCCATGCGCTCGGCGTGCATCACCGTCTCGACCGAGTCGGCGATGACTTCGCGGGACACCAGCGAGGCCCGCATGCCCTCGTGGCCCATCGAGATGCCGTCGGACACGGCGATGGTGGTGAACTCGATCGGGAAGCCGCCGGAGGCCCGGACGCCCTCCTTGGCCCGCTTGGCCAGCCGGTCGAGCGGCATGTTGCAGGGAGTGACCTCATTCCACGACGAGGCGACGGCGACCTGCGGCTTGTCCCAGTCGTCGTCGGTCATGCCGATGGCCCGGAGCATGGCTCGAGCCGGGGCCTTGCTGGGCCCGTCGGTGACGTCCCGGCTGCGCGGCTTGATGTCGACGGGGGTCTCGCCCTGCTCGCTCGTCATGGCCGCAGGCTACCGGTGGCCGCCGGGGCCGCCCCAACGCAGGGCCCGGTGCGGACCGGCCCTGCGTCGGGGCGGGGATGAGTGATCGGCCTCACCGGCACGGGAGCACCCGGTGAGGCCGAACCGGCGCCGTCAGCTCGGGGGCCGCGCCCCGGGCGTGGGCATGGTGGCGGTGTCGCCCGTGCCAGCCTGCTCGGCCACCTCGGCCGCTCCCGCCTGCGCCCGGGCCTGGACCTCGGCGGCCCCGTCGCTGGCCGTCTGCTGCACCGAGCGGGCGGCGTCGGTGGCCTCGTGCTTGAGCGTCTGTGCGGCCTGCTCAGCGGCGGGGCGGAGCTGGTCGATGCCCTGCCGGGCGGCGCTCCCGGCCTCCTCGGCCACCCGCTCGAGAGCCGGCTCGACCTTTGCCGCCAGCTGCGACTCCTTCTTCGTCGACGGCAGGAGCGAACCGGCCACGAGGCCGATGCCGAAGGTGATGAGCCCCATCCCGAGGGGGCTCCCCTTGGTGCGCTCCATGACGGCGTCGGGGGCGTCCCGGACGGCGCCGGCCACCGAGCTGGCCCCGTCGGAGACGGAGCCGGCCAGGCTCCCCGCGGTGTCGGCGACGGAGCCGCTGGCGTCGCTCACGCCGCCGCCTGCGGCCTCGGCCGAGCCCATCAACGTGTCCTTGACCCGCCGGACGCGCTGACCGGCGGCGGCCTTGCGGCGCTCGACGATGCGGCCGGGGCTGACGTGGTCGCCCAGGGCCTCGAGGTCGCGGCCGAGAGCGGAGCGCTGGCGCTCGATCTCCCAGCGCAGCTGCGCGGTGTCGGTGGTCGTGCTCATCGCTGCTCCTTGGCCCATCGGACATCCTCCTGGACGGTCTGCTTCGTGATCTCGGCTACGGGTTGCACTGCCTTCAGGCGGTCGCGACCAGCAAGCGCCAGGCCGGCGGCCACGCCGGCCCAGAGGACGCCGACCAGCAGGAAGGCCCAGCCGGCGTCGATCGCCTCGGCCAGGCCCCACGCCAGCGCGAAGGACAGCATGAGGAGGGCGACGAAGGCGGCGACGGCGCCTCCGGTGACCATCCCGGCGCCCTTGCCGGCTCGGCCCACCTCCTCCTTGATCTCGGCCTTGGCCAGCTCGACGTGCGTGCGGACGAGCTGGCTGAAGTCGTCGGTGACCCGGCCGAGGAGCTCGCCCATCGTGGCGTTGGGCTCCAGGGGCTGGGTGGGGTCGGTCGGTCGGTGGGGAGCCGCCGGCGTGCCGAGGTCGGTGGTCTGGGCGCTCACGGCCGCACCGCCCACTGCGGATCGGACGACGTCGACTGGAAGGTCGGAGCCGTCGGTGCCGGCGAGGTCGTGGAGGTGCTCGGCGCGCCGGCGGGGCCGCCCATCGCGGGGGATGCCGACGAGTGGCTGCCATTGGTGGGGGTCGGCCCGTCCTCGCCGGTGACCGCGCCCTTAGCGGCATCGACGATCCCATGGGTGTCGGCGGCCTTGACCAGGCGTCCGACCACGAGGCCGGCCCCGAGCGCACCGAGCAGGAACATCCCAGGGCGGCGGCGGGCCAGGCCGCGCAACTCGTCGAGCAGCTCGTCGGGGCGGCGCTGCTCGAGCGTGTCGGCGAAGCGGGCGGCGGCGTCGGCGGCCTGAGAGGCGAGGTCGGCGACCATGCCCTGCGGGGCCTCGCCGCCGCGAAGCATCCCCTGGAGCTGCTGGCTGATGTCCCGGACACCGCCGGCCAGACGGGCCGTCTGGTCCTCGGCCTGGCGGGTGAGCTCGCGGCGGGAGTCGTCGACCAGGCGGCGGGCCTGGACCTTGGCGTCCTGGACGACACCCTGGGCCTGGGCGGCGGCCTCGTCCTTCACCTCGGCCAGCTGCGACTGGGCGGTGTGGGCGACGGTGGCCGCCTGGTCTCGGGCGGTGGCGGCGGTGGCTTCGGTCCGCTCCGTCAAGCCGCCGTCCGCCGAGGTCTCACTCCTCGTGTGGTCGGTCATGGGGCGCTCTCCTTGGGGGGAAGGTGTGACACGCGCCATACCCGTGGTAACCGGGCAGCAAACGACCGGTTCAGGGCCGGCCCCCGAGGAGCGGGCGGAGCAGCCCGGCGATGGCGAGGCGGAGCCCGGCGGGTCGGTCCACGGGGACGACGGTGCCGCGCGTGAGCACGAACGAAAGGCCGAGGCGCGCCATCGCCTCGGCCAGGACAGCCGCCTCGAGCGGCTCGGTGACCATGCCCGCCGCCAGCAGCGCGGGGACGAGCGCACCCCGGGCGAGGTCGATGAGCGGCCCGGCGCCGGTCGTCAAGAGGGGCAGCACGGCGCCGGGATCGTTGCGCAGGAGGTGGTCGACGACGCTGCCGTCGAGGGCCCGGAAGCACACCAGGGCCGCCTCGACAGCCTTGTCCTCGAAGGACTCCACGCGGGCGGCCGCCGCGGAGGCTGCCTCCAGCGTCTCGCGGAGCTCGCGGGCCAGCACAGCATGGACGAGCTCGTCCCGCGACCCGAACCAGCGGTACACGCTCGTCCGGCCCACCCCGGCGGCGTCGGCGACGTCGTCCACGCTCCAGCGGCCGAGACCGAACCGGCGGAGGTGGTCGCCGGCGGCGTCGAGAACGGTGATGGCGGCGTCGTCCTCGATGCGCTGGCCGACCCCGGCGACGATCGGCGCCAGCGCCAGCGTCAGCTTGCGGCGGGCCATCGCTCGCCCCGCTGCTCGGCCCGGACCCGCTTCCACGCCTCGAGGGCGCGGGGCTGCCACCGCACCGTCGGCGGCACGAAGCGCCAGAGCTTGCGGACGGCCAGCTCCAGGGCGTCGAGCTGCACCTGATCGGCGCGGCTCCACGGGATGTCGAAGCGCTGGCGCACGACGGCGGGCAGCCCGCCGACGGCGCTGATGCGGGCCGGCATAGTGAGGGCCCGGGCGATCGGTCCCCGCCGCAGCACCGGATTGAGGGCGGCCAGCGGGCGGGGCAGCTCGAGGCGCAGGGGCCGGTCGAGCATGCGCAGCACGAAGTCGACGGCGTCGTTGCGCTCCAGCTCCTCGGCGCAGATGCGGTCCCACTTCCGCTGGAAGGCATCCCGGGTGGGCGGCACCGGCCGCTCGCTCACCCCGTAGGCCCGGTACCAGGTGATGCCCTCGCGGTAGAGCTGCTCGCGCTCGGCCGGGGTGAGCCGGTGGTCGTCGTAGCGGTCGATGACCTGCTCGGCCATGAACTGGAAGGTGGCGTGCGCCCACCAGTACGTCTCGGGGTCGAGGGCGTGGTAGCGGCGGCCCTCGGCGTCGGTGCCGGCGATCGTGCGGTGCTGGTCGCGGACCCAGCGGCCCGTCTCGATGGCGTCACTGCCGTCGTACACCGCGCCGAGGATCGCCGGGAGGGAGCGGGCCACCCGGTCGTAGGGGTCGTTGAAGAAGTCGGAGTGCTGCATGACCCCGGCGCCGACCGCCGGGTGCATCAGCTGGAGCAACCCGATGGTCGCCCCCATGAAGGCGATGCGGGTGTCGCCGGCGTAGCGCCAAAGCAGCGACCCCGGCCCCAGCGACGTCGGGATGAGCGGATCCTCGATCTGGTACATAGCAACACACTTTGTACCACCATCCCACGAACCCGCGGTTGTTCTTGCCGGGGAACCGCAAGGAACGACCGCGGGTTCGGGAGGGTTAGGGGGTCAGAGGCCGGCCTTGGTGCGGAGGAGGGCGGTGGCGGCCTTGCCGTCGGCCTGGCCCTTGGAGGCCTGCATCACCTTGCCCATGAAGAAGCCGGTGAGCTTGCCGCGCGCCTTGTCGTCACCGGTGCGGAACTGCTCCCACTCGGCCGGGTGGGCCGCGATCACGCCGTCGACGATGGCCTCGAGGGCTCCCGTGTCGAGCGCCTCGAAGCCCTTGGCCTGGGCGATGATGGCCGGGTCCTGGCCGCTGGTCACCATCTCGGCCAGCACGGCCTTGGCCTGGGTGGCGGTGAGCTCGCCGCCGGTCTCCATCTGCACCAGCGCCGCCAGGTGCTCGGCCGGCAGCGACTCGGCGCCCTCCACGGCGAGGTTGTGCTCGACGTGGGTGAGCACGCGTGCGGCGTCCGCTCCCGCCGCGATGGCGCCGGCGGCCAGGGCGTCGAGGCCGCGCTGGACGGCGATGACGACGGCGTTGTCGGTGGGGTCGACGCCGGCCGTCTCGGCGAGTGCGGCACGACGGGCGGCGGGCAGCGCCGGCAGGGCGGCGTCGATGCGGGCGATGTCCTCCGGGGTCGGCTCGAGAGGCACGAGGTCGGGCTCGGGGAAGTACCGGTAGTCGTCGGCGTCCTCCTTCACCCGCAGGGTGCCCGTGCGGCCGGTCGACTCGTCCCAGTGGCGGGTCTCCTGGCGGACCTGCTCGCCGGCCTCGATGAGGTCGATCTGGCGGAGGGCCTCGTGGTCGATGGCCCGCCCCAGGGAGCGCAGCGAGTTCAGGTTCTTGATCTCGCAACGGGTGCCCCACGGCTCGCCGACGCGGTGGACCGAGACGTTGGCGTCGACCCGCATCGACCCCTCCTCCATCTTGGCGTCGGACACGCCGGTGGCGAGGAGGATGGAGCGCAGCTCGGCGACGTACTCCTTGGCCTGCTCGCTGGAGCGCATGTCGGGCTCAGAGACGATCTCCACGAGGGGGACGCCCGAGCGGTTGTAGTCGACGAGGCTGTGGGCGGCGTCGTGGATCCGGCCGCCGCCGCCGACGTGGTTGAGCTTGCCGGTGTCCTCCTCGATGTGGGCACGGGTGATGCCCACCCGCAAGCCCGACGGCAGCTCGAGGTGGCCGTGCTCGTTGGTCGGCAGGTCGTACTGGGAGACCTGGTAGTCCTTCGGCTGGTCCGGGTAGAAGTAGTTCTTCCGGGCGAACACCGAGCGGTTCACCTCGCATTGCAGGGCCCGGCCGAGGCGCATGGCCAGCTCGACGGCCTGCTCGTTGACCACGGGCAGGGAGCCGGGGAGCCCGAGGCAGGTGGGGCAGGTGTTGGCGTTGGGCTCGTCACCGAACTGGTTGGGGCAGGAGCAGAACAGTTTGGTGGCGGTGTGCAGCTCGCAGTGCACCTCCAGGCCGATCACCATCCCCCAGCCCTCGGGGAGCACGCTGCTGGTGGTCGTGGCGGTGTCGGTCATGCCAGCGCTCCTTCCAGGGCGGCCGCCACCTGGAACATCGTGGGCTCGGCCAGGGCCGGGGCCATGATCTGCACGCCGATCGGGAGCCCGTCGTCGCCCGTGCCGAAGGGCACCGAGATGGCGGGGTGGCCGGCCAGGTTGGACGGGATCGTGCAGACGTCGTTCAGGTACATCGCCAGCGGGTCGGCCTTGGCGCCGAAGGCGAAGGCGGTGCTCGGCGCGGTGGGCGACAGCAGGACGTCGCAGCGCTCGTAGGCGGCCTCGAAGTCCCGGATGATGAGGGTGCGCACCTTCTGGGCCTTGCCGTAGAAGGCGTCGTAGTACCCGGCGGAGAGGGCGTAGGTGCCGAGCATGATGCGCCGCTCGACCTCGGCGCCGAAGCCGGCGGTGCGGGTGCGGTCCATCATCTCGCCGGTGGTGGGGGCGTCGACCCGCAGGCCGTAGCGGACGCCGTCGTAGCGGGCCAGGTTGCTGGACGCCTCGGCGGGGGCGATGAGGTAGTAGGCGGACAGGCCGTAGATGGCGGCCGGCACCGACACCTCCTCGACCTTGGCCCCGGCCCCCTCGAGCGCCTCGATGGCGGCCCGGGTGCGGGCCGCGACGTCAGGCGCGATGCCCTCGGCGTCGAGCAGCTCCTTCACCACGCCCACCCGCAGCCCGTCGACGCCTCGGCCGAGGTGGTCGGTGAGGGCCAGCGGCGCCTGGGGAAGCGACGTCGAGTCGCGCTCGTCGTGGCCCGAGATGACCTCGAGCAGCACGGCGGCGTCGGCGACGTCCGCGGCGAAGGGGCCGATCTGGTCGAGGCTGGAGGCGAAGGCGACGAGCCCGTAGCGGGACACCGCGCCGTAGGTGGGCTTGGCGCCCACGATGCCGCAGAAGGCGGCGGGCTGGCGGATCGAGCCGCCCGTGTCGGAGCCCAGGGCGAGCGGGGTGAAGCCAGCCGCCACCGCGGCAGCGCTGCCGCCCGACGAGCCGCCGGGGACGCGGCTGAGGTCGTGCGGGTTCTTCGTGGGACCGAAGGCCGAGTTCTCCGTGGACGAGCCCATGGCGAACTCGTCGAGGTTCGTCTTGCCGACGCTGATGGCGCCGGCCGCGACGAGCCGCTCGACGACGGTGGCGTCGTAGGGCGGCTTCCAGCCCTCCAGGATCTTCGAGGAGCAGGTGGTGGGGATGCCCGTCGTGCAGAGGTTGTCCTTCAGCGCGATGGGCACGCCGGCCAGCGGCCCCGGGTCCTGCCCGGCGGCCACCTGGGCGTCAACCTCGTCGGCCCGGGCCAGGGCGGCCTCGGCGGTGACGAGGTTGAAGGCGTGGACCTCGGCCTCCCGCGCCTCGATGGCAGCCAGGTGCGCCTCCACCACGGAGCGGGCGGTGCGCTCACCCGAGCGGACGGCGACGGCGATCTCGATGGCGGTCTCGCTCACGGCGCCTCCCCCAGTACGGGCGGGACGCGGAACATGCCGTCCTCGGTGGCCGGTGCCTGGTCGAGCACCGCGTCGCGCACGCCGGCGTCGCGCGCCACGTCGGGCCGCATCACGTTGGCCAGCGGGAACGGGTGAGCTGTGGGCGGCACGTCGTCGAGCTGGAGGGCCTCGACGTCGGCGGCGTGGTCGAGGATGGCGGCCAGCTGGGGGGTGAACGTGTCGATCTGCTCGTCGGTCAGCTGGAGCCGGGCCAGCCGAGCCACGTGGGCGACGTCGTCGCGGGAGAGGGAAGCCATGGGGCGCCCATCGTAGGGGCGGGCCGGTCCCCGGCTCCCAGCGAGATCACGACATCACGCGGTCGTCGCCTCGGCTCAGCGCCCGAGGAGGAGCCCCCGCACATAGGCCGCCTGACCGGCGTGCTGCAAGTCGTCCGAGAGGATGCTGGTGAGGCGCACCCCCAGGGTGACCGGCGGGTCCCAGCGCTCATCGACCACGCGGTCGAGGTCGTCGCGCGAGAGCCCGCCCAGGTAGTCGATCGTGCGGGCGTGCACCGTGTCGTAGTAGCCGACCAGGTCCTCGCCGCTGGCCGGGCGGACCGACGCCACGTCCTCGGCGGTGTGCCCGTAGCCGTGGTCCTGGGGGTCGGCGCTCCGGCCGAAGCGCTCGTGCCACCCCTCGCTCAGGTAGCGCTGCTCGGCGTCGAGCAGCTCGGAGACGTGGTGGTCCTGGATCCGCGTGAGATGCCAGATCAGCCAGGCGACGGTGTTGGCCCCCGGCCCTGGGGGTGTGGCCAGCTGGTCCGCGTCGAGGTCGGCCACCGCCTGGTGGATGAGGTCGGGCAGCCGCCCGAACTCCTCGGTGAGCAGGTCGTTGACGTCCATCGCTCCTCCTCCACGACAGCGCACGCTCTGCCGCAGCAGCACCGTACGCGCCGAGGTCGGGCCCCGCCCGCCGGAGTTTGACCTCATGGCGGCGAGCCGCCCGCTCGCGATCGCCGCCCTCAGATCTGAGGGGATCAGTCCTCGAGGAACGGGGGCAGCCCGAGCTGCTCGAACAGCTCGGCGCCGTACACGAAGTTGTTGTGTCCCACGATCTGGCCGCCGGCGACCTCGATGACTGCACGGCCCAGGGCTCCCACCGGTTCGGGCCCACCCGCTTGTAGCTGCCGAAGCCCGCCGTGCCGTTCACGCCGATCGGCACCAGCCGGGACCCCTCGCATGCCGCGCCGGGGCCGACCATCCAGCCGACCACCTGATCGGGCCCTTGGAGCCACAGGTCCCACGGCGGCATCGACATGACGACGTCGTCCCGCAGGAGCCCGGCCAGCGCCGCCATGTCGTAGCGCTCGAAGGCGTCGACGTAGCGGGTGAGCAAGGCCTGGTGCTCGGCGCTCATCGTGTCGTCGAGGTGCTCGAGATCGGCCGAGGCCAGCGTGGCCCGGGCACGCTGGAGGGCGCTGTTCACCGAAGCGACGGTGGTGTCGAGCAGCTCGGCGGCTTCGGTGGCCTGCCACTTCAGGACCTCGCAGAGGATGAGCACGGCGCGCTGGCGCGGCGGCAGGTGCTGGAGGGCAGCGACGAAGGCCAGGCGGATCGAGTCCCGCATCGCCGCCACATCGGCCGGGTCTCCATCGACCGGTACCACCCGAGCATCGGCGACAGGCTGGACCCACGTCTGCTCGGGGCGGTCGTTGAGCACCGCCGACTCGACCCGGGAGGCCGCCCCGAAGTGCATCGGACGGGCCCGGCGCTGGGGCGCCCGGTGCATGTCGAGGCACACGTTGGTGGCGATGCGGTACAGCCACGACCGCACCGACGACCGGCCCTCGAAGCGGTCGGCCCCCTTCCAGGCCCGCTCGGCCGTCTCCTGCACCGCGTCCTCGGCCTCGGCTCCCGAACCCAGCATTCGGTAGCAGTAGGCGGTCAGCTCGCGACGGTGGTCCTCGATGGCCTGCTCGATGTCCAGACCCACTGGGGTGGTCGTCATCACCGCGAGGCTACGACGACGGTGTGACCTCCACAGTCCATCGAAGGGTCCACCACCTGGGTGGAGGGCTCTTCGTAGGGTGCGCCGAGGCCGGTTCTTCTGGTTCGGTTCGGAGCTGTGACCGGAGCGACCTGGTGGTCGACTTGGCAGCCGCTGGGGGAGTTCGAGGGGCGACCGATCAGCCGGACGTGACGCGCTCGGCAAAGGCGACGGTGGCCGATCGCACCTCGGCCTTGTCGTAGTCGAGCGTGGCCACGTGGTAGCTCTTCTCGAGCCAGAGGCGCTCGACGGGGCCGCTCACCGACGCGGCGATGATGTCGGAGTCCCCGGGGTTGACCACGTGGTCCTGCCGGCTCGTGATCACCAGGACCGGGCAGACGATCTCGGCCAGCCGCTCTCGCACGGCGTGGCCGGCCTCGATCATCGAGAGCAGCGGCCGCAGGGGCGTGTGGTCGTAGCTGACCTCGTCGGCGTCGGGGTCGGCGATGTCGCCCCCGATCGACTCCATGACCTCCGTGCCGGTGTCGAGCAGCTGCTGCACCCCGACGGCGAGCTCCTCGGGCACCGCTACGGGAGCGTTGATGACGACGATGCCGGCGAGGTCGTGGTGGCGTTCGGCAAGTGCGCAGGTGAGGGCGGCGCCCATCGACAGCCCGACGACGACGACCCGGCCGCTCGGCGTGCGGTCCCGCAGCTCGGTGAGGGTGCGCTCGGCCTCGGCCAACCAGTCCTCGAACGAGGTGGGCAGCATGTCCTCGACGTGGGTGCCGTGGCCGGGAAGCCGGGGGAGCTCGACCGCGAAGCCCGCCTCGGCCAGCGCCTCGGCGACCGGGCGCATCGACACGGGCGACCCGGTGAAGCCGTGCAGCACCAGCGCACCGTGGGGCCCGCCCGCGGGCGAGGACCACAGCTCACAGCCGGGCAGGACGGGGTGGACGTCGTCAGCGGGGGTGCGGGCCATGGCGCTCGACGCTACTGGTAGGGGTCGTCCACCTGCTGCGCCTCCCACCAGTCCGGCGGGGCCGGCGACCAGTCCGGGTCCGGGTAGATGCAGTCCACCGGGCAGGGCTCGACGCACTTCTCGCAGCCGGAGCAGAGCTCGGGGACGATGATGACGTCCATCCCGTGGTTGAAGATGGCGCCGAACTGCGGCGGGCAGTGGCGGATGCAGGTGTCGCAGTTGATGCAGATCGACATGTCGATCAGGAGCGGCGGGTTCTGCCACTTGGGGTTGCGCTCGTGGGAGGCCAGGCGCTCCGGCCTGGTCGTGGCGGCCATCGGCTCGGAAGGTACCACCCGCCCGAGCGTGATTGACCCTTGGGTCAAGACCGGGCAGGCTCTCGCCGTGGAACCCGATCGCCGGCTGACGGCCCAAGGGCTCGAGCGCAAGCAGCAGCTCATCGACTGCGCCGCCGTGCTCTTCGCCGAGCGTGGCTACGCCGAGACGCGTGTCATCGACATCGTGCGGGCGGCCGGCGTGGCCAAGGGCCTGTTCTACTGGTACTTCGAGAACAAGGAAGCCCTGTTCAAGGACCTCGCCGAGAACATCCGCCTCCAGCTCCGCCGGGAGCAGGGCAAGGTGCTCGACGCAGACGCCCTCCCGCTGGTGAACCTCTACCGGGGGGCCCAGGCGTCGGTGCTGTTCATGGCGGAGCACGCCCACTTCTTCTCGATGCTCGAGGTGGAGGGGCGCAACTTCGGCGAGGTGATGCGCGAGGGGACGCGCCAGCACATCGACGACATGGTCCGCATCGTGCGCGCCGGGCAGGCCGACGGGACGATCCGCGAGGACGACCCCCGTCTCCTGGCCGTCGGTGTCGTGGCCTGTGTGGGGCAGTTCTCCCACTTCCACCGCAACGCCAAGATCGGCGAACCGCTGCCCCAGCTGGCCGCCTTCGTCGGCCGGTACGTCGTCCACTCCCTTGCCGCCGACGACCACGCCCGCGAGGCCGCCCTCCGCACCGCCCAGGCCCTCACCCCCGCCCCCCTCTGACCCTGCCCCGGCCCGAACCCGCGGTCAGAGCTCTCGGTTGTCGAGCAACAACGACCGCAGGTTCGGGCGGGGCGGCGAGGCCGGCCGGGGTTCCTGCACGAACAGTGCAATTGGGGTGCTACCGTCCTGGTGGCAGCAACTGCACCGACCCTTGGAGGAGCCCGACCGTGGCTGACAAGTACCCCTTCCTGTCCGACGAGTGGCTCGAGGCCGCCAAGAAGATCCGCGAGGAGAGCGCCGGCTCCGCCGCCGCCCCCGCCCACTCGGTGCGGATGAACCAGATCATCACCGAGGTGCCCTTCGGCGAGGGCACGATCAACGCCCACATGGACACGTCCGGGGGCGAGATGCAGATGGACATGGGCCACCTCGAGAACCCGGATCTCACGGTGACGCTCGACTACAACACGGCCAAGGCCCTCCTCGTCGACGGCAACCCGCAGGCCGGGATGCAGGCCTTCATGGCCGGCAAGATCAAGGTGCAGGGCGACATGACCAAGATGATGGCCATGCAGCAGGGCACCCCCGATCCCGCCGCCGCCGAGGTCGCCGCCAAGATCAAGGAGATCACGGCCGACTGACCCGTCCGACACCGAACCTGCGGCTGTTCTTGCGCCAGAACCGGCAAGAACGACCGCGGGTTCGGTGAGGGGGGTGGGTGGCCCGGGGGCGTCTCAGCGGGCGACCACCGGCTCCGGATCCCGTTCGAGGGCGCCCTGCGGGGCGCCCTCGGCGCGCCGGGGGCTGGACCGCACGAACATCGAGGTGACGATGCCGAGGGCGGCCACCGCCCCACCCACGAGGTAGGCCTCGCTGTAGGCGCCGACCGAGCCGGCGGCCGAGGCCCGCACCACCGACACGGTCTGCATCACCTGGATGCCGATGACCACGCCCAGCTGGGTCATCATCTGCTGGAACGCGCCAGCCACCCCGAGGTCCTCCTCCGCCACGGAGTTGGCGATGGAGGCGGCGAGCGCGGGGGCCGAGGCCCCGATGCCGATGCCCGACAGGGCCAGCGCCCCGATGATCACGAGGTCCGTCGAGCCGGGCTCGATCGTCGACAGGGCGAGCATCGACACGGCGATGAAGGCGGCACCGACGACGGCCGAGGTGCGCTCCCCCACCCGGACCGCGATGTAGCCGGCCAGCGGACCGGTGATGGCAAAGGCCAGGGGCCGGGCGATCATCAGCCCGCCGACCCTCGTCTCCGGGTAGCCGAACTCGGACTCCAGGAAGAGCGGGGTTATCACGAAGCCGCCCATGTAGGCGAAGTTGGTGAAGGTCTGCGTGATGATGGCGAAGCTGAAGTTGCGGTGGCGGACGTAGGCCAGCGGCAGGAGCGGGTTGGCGATGCGCCGCTCCACCACGAAGAAGGCGGCGACGGCCACCGGAGCGAGCACGAAGCCCGTCACGATCATCGGGTCGGACCACCCGAAGCTCGGTCCCCGGTTGATGGCGAAGAGCAGCGAGGTGGCCCCCAGGGCCAGGGCGATGGCGCCGACGTAGTCGAACGGCACCCGGTCCCGACGGTCGGTCTCGGGGAGCACCAGCATGGCCAGCAGCAGGCCGGTCAGCGTCAGGGGCACCTGGGCGACGAAGATCCAGCGCCACCCGAACGTCTCGACGATGGGCCCGCCGGCGACGACACCGATCACCGGGCCGCCGGCGCCGACCATCGACCAGTAGCCCATGGCCTGCACCCGGCGCTCGGGCGGGAAGAGGCGGTTGATGACGGCGATCGACGCCGGCCCCACCGCGGCGCCGGTGGCCGCCCCCAGGGTGCGGAAGGCGATCAGGGCGCCGGCGCTCCAGGCGGCCGCCGTCAGCGCGGCGAACAGCGACACGCACAGCATCGACATCCCGTAGACGCGGCGGTGGCCGTAGAGGTCGCCCAGCTTCCCCGCCGCCGGGCCGACCACCGCGAAGGCGAGGAGGGGGCCGGTGACCACCCAGGTCACCGTGCTGGCGTCGCTGTGCAGCTCCTCGGCGATCCGGGGGACGGAGACCGACAGGATCGTGATCGTGAAGCCGACCGAGAACAGCCCGAAGAGGGCAGCGGCGAGCACGACCCACGGGTACCGCGGGCTGCCGGCCACCCGGCCGTGGACCCGTTGGCGCAGGAGGAGCGGCCAGGGGACGACCTGGATCTCATCGGCGCCCGGCGCGTCGATCGACAGCTCGTCGACGTGCTCGCCCGGGCCGGCCATGGCGTCGGAGGCTACTTGACCCGCTGGTCAATCCTTCACGGCGATTCGCCCCGCCCACGGCTCCGATCGCGGCAGCGCCCGACCGGCTGGGGCGGCGGCCTCATCGCGGCGGCTGGGGAACGCCACGTCCAGCACACCGCCCCAGCGGGTCGGGCAGTGGCCTCACGATACACCCGCGCCGGTCGGGTCAGCGCTTCAGGTAGAGCGTGACCGTGGTGCCGCGCTTGACGGTGGTCCCGGCCGGCGGGTCGGTGACGTAGGCGGTGTGGCCGCCAGGGGGGCCCGTCACCTGACCCACGGTCAGGCCCGCCTTCTGGAGGGCGTCGATGGCCTGGTCCTCCGTCATCCCCTCGACCTTGGGGACCGAGACGATGTCGGGGCCCTTCGAGATGACCACCTCGACGGTGCCGCCGCGCTCCACCTGCTGGCCCTCGCCGGGGCGCAGCCCCATGACCCTGCCCTTCTCTACCGTGTCGCTGAACTCCTCGACCTTGCTGGCCTTCAGCTGCTCGCCCTCGAGGGCGGCCTTGGCCTGCTCGAAGGTCCCTCCCACCAGGCCGGCGGGGACGGTGCGCGGCGCCGGGCCCTTCGACACGGTGAGCAGCACCTCGCTGCCCTTGGGCTGGTCGCCGGAGGTCTCCGGCGCCACGGCCATCACGGTGCCGGCGGGCACCGACTCGTCGAAGGGCTCGTCGACCACCTTGGGCACGAAGCCGCCGGCCGCCTGGAGCGCGGCGGTGGCGTCGTCCAGGGTCTTGCCGACGAGATCGCCGGGGACGGCGGCCAGCTCGTTGCCCAGGGACACCCAGATGACGAGCGTGTCGCCCTTCTCGAGCTGCTGGCCGGTGGCCGGCTCCGTGCGCAGGACCTCCCCGGGCGTGGACCCGTCGCGGCGGTCGGTGCGGCGGTCGATCTCCCACCCGTAGCCGTCGACGGCCCGCCGGGCGGCGTCCTCGCTCAGCCCGACGAGGACCGGCACCTCGTAGCGGGGCGGCCGGCTGGCCACCACGGCCCAGGCCGCCGCGGTGCCGAGCAGGGCGGCGAGCAGCACGACGGCCAGGACGACGGGCCAGCGCCGGCGGCTTCGAGCCGGGCCGTCGGTGGCGACGAGGGCGTCGTCGACGGGCGGCGGGGCCAGCGGGGCGCCGGCGCGCGTCGGGGCCTGGTCGACGGCGGTGAGGTCGACGCTCGTCTCGTCACCGGCCTCGGCCAGCCGGGACGGGGCGAGGTCCGCAGCCGCACCGGTGGCCAGGCCGAGCATGGTGGCGTCGTTGCCGTGACCGCTGAGGTCGACGACCGGCGCGGAGCGCTGGAGGGGCAGCGGCTCGGGCCTGGGCAGGGCCTCGGCGCTGGCCATGAGGGCGATGGCGAGGGCACCGGCGTCGGGCCGGTCGGCGGGGTCGGGCAGACCGGCCTGCAGCAGGGGCTTGCGCAGCGGGCCGAGCGACTCGGGTACCGGCACCGGCTTGCCCACCCGGGCCATCAACGTGGCGATCGTGGTGTCGGCGGTGAACGGCACCGTGCCCGTGACGGCCTCCACGAGCACCAGCCCGAGGGAGTAGACGTCGGCCTTGCCGTCGACGGACTCGCCCTGGGCCTGCTCCGGTGAGGCGTACCGGGCGGTGCCCATCACGGCGCCCTGCGGCTCCGTCCAGGCCGCCTCGGCCAGCGCCCGGGCCAGCCCGAAGTCGGCCACCCGCAGCCGCCCGTCCTCCCCGAAGAGCAGGTTGGCGGGCTTGATGTCGCGGTGCACGAAGCCGCGACGGTGGGCGTAGTCGAGGGCCCGGGTGGCCTCGAGGCCCACCAGCAGGGCCTGCGACGGCGTGAGCCGGCCGCCCTCGTCGAGGATGCTGCGCAGGCTGCCCCCGCCGAGGTGCTCGGTCACGATGTAGGGCGACCCCCCGTCCTCGCCCCAGTCGTAGACGGCGACGATGTTGGGGTGGCTCAGGGCGGCGGCCGACTGGGCCTCGGCCCGGAACCGGCGGAGGAAGGTCTCGTCGTCGGCCAAGGCGGCGTGGAGGATCTTGACGGCTACGCGACGGCGCAGGCGGACGTCGTCGGCCAGGTAGACCTGGGCCGACGCGCCGGTGCCGAGGGGGGCGATCAGCCGGTATCGCCCGCTCAGCACGCGACCGATCTGGTCCGTCAAGCGGGACATCACCACGCAGCGAGGGTACCTGGTGGCCTCCGCGGCCCCGTGCACCCCCTCCGTTCCGGGGGCGGGGAGGAGCGGTGATGGCGGATCCGGCCCCCGCAGCGGCCAGACTGGCCAGCGATGGATCGTCCCGCCGAGCCTGCTGCCGGTCCGGCCCTCGCCCGTCCGTGGACGCTCTCGGCCGCCGTCGGCGTGGTCAGCCTGGAGGCGCTCGTGGAGGCGGTGGCGGTCGCCGGCCGGTCCAGCCTCACGCCGGGGCTGCGGACCGGGCTCGTGCTGTGCATCGCCCTCAAGTGGCTCTTCGCCTGGCGGGTGCTGCATCTGAGCGCCGGTGCCGCCCTCGGCCTGCTCCTGCTGGAGGGCACCACCGTGGTGGCCGCCCTCGGCGCCGTCGGCGCCGCCTCCGGCGCCCGGCTGGCGCTGGCCGTCACCGCCGTCGCCGTGCTCTGGCTGCTCTTCGCCTCACTGCACGCCTTCCCATCGCCCGTCCTCCCCAAGGCCTGACCTCGTTCGAGGAACCGTGACCGAACCCACCCCCGGCGAGCCCCGCCTCGTCCCCCGTCCGTCGAGCTGGCGCTACCGCGCCGTCGTCACACTGGCGGTGCTGGCCGCCATCGCCGCCCTCGTCGTGGGGGTGCGCGCCACCCAGACCGAGTCCGATCTGCCGGCCACGGTGAACGGCCGGCCCGACGTCGTCGAGCACCTCTACCCCCGCAACGGCGCCGAGGTCCTCCGCCAGGTGGAGGTGGGCGTGGACCTGGCCGCCGGCTACGAGGGGGCGCTGGTCGTCAACGACACCCCCATCCCCGAGGGCGAGCTGCGCCTCGTGCCCGAGCAGAACCAGGTGTTCTTCACCCCCGGGCCCGGCCGGAGCGTCGAGACCCTGCCGCCGGGGACGAACTGCGTGACCGTGGTGGCGTGGAAGTCCTCCGAGGGGCGCAGCGCCAACGACCTCTCGTTCCGGTGGTGCTTCGACGCGACCTGACGCTGCCGGTCAGCCCGGCACGTCGCCGGTCTCGAGCAGGTGCTCGAAGCCGGCCTCGTCGAGGACCGGGACGCCGAGCTCGGTGGCCTTCGTGAGCTTGGACGCCCCCGGGCTCGCCCCCACGACGACCGCGGTGGTCTTCTTCGAGACGCTCCCCGGCGACTTGCCGCCCCGGGCCTTGATGGCCGCCTCGACCTCCTCGCGGTTGTAGCGCTCGAGGGTGCCGGTCACGACGACCGTCTTGCCGGCCAGGGTCTGCGGGACGTCCACCTGCTCGGGCCCCTCGAAGCTCACGCCGGCGGCCCGCAGCCGCTCGACGACGTCGCGGTTGGGGGCCTCGGCGAACCAGTCGACGACGGCCCGGGCGATCACCGGGCCCACCCCCTCCACAGCGGCGAGCTCCTCGACGTCGGCGTCCATGATCCGGTCCAGGTGGCCGCGGGCGGCGGCCAGGGCCTCGGCCCCGGCCGGGCCGAGGTGGCGGATGTTCAACCCGACCAGGAGGCGGGCCAGTGGTTGGGCCTTCGACGCCTCGATAGCCGCCTGCAGGTTGGCGATCGACTGGTCCCCCCAGCCGTCGAGCGGGCGCAGGACCTCCCAGTCGATGGCGTAGACGTCGGCCACGTCGCGCACGAGGCCGAGGTCCATGAGCTGGCGCACCCGCTGCTCGCCGAGGCCCTCGATGTCGAGCGCGCCGCGGCTGGCGAAGTGCTCGATCGAGCCGGCCGAGCGGGCGGGGCAGGCGATGTTGAGGCAGCGGGTGTCGGCCTCGCCCTCCGGGCGGACGAGGGCGACGCCGCACACGGGGCAGTCCCGGGGGAAGGCCCACGGCCGGCTCCCCGTCGGGCGGTCGGCCACCACCGCTCCCAGGACCTCGGGGATGACGTCGCCGGCCCGCCGGACGATGACCGTGTCCCCGGGGCGCACGTCCTTGGCCCGCACTTGGTCCTCGTTGTGGAGCGTGGCCTGGCTGACCGTCACGCCGCCCACGAACACCGGCTCGAGGACGGCGTAGGGCGTGGCCCGGCCGGTGCGGCCCACCGACACCTTGATGTCGAGCAGGCGGGTGGTGCGCTCCTCGGGCGGGAACTTGTAGGCGATGGCCCAGCGGGGCGCCTTCGAGGTGGAGCCGAGGTCGGCCCGGCGGGCGAGGTCGTCCACCTTCACGACGACGCCGTCGATCTCGTAGGGGAGGTCGTGCCGGGTGGCCTGGCGGTCCCGGCAGTAGGCGTAGACCTCCTCCAGGGTGGCCACCGTGCGCAGTTCGGGGTTCACGGGGAAGCCGAGCGAGCGGAGCAGGTCGAGCGTCTCGGTGTGGGTGCGCAGCTCGGGCCCACCCTCGATCTCGCCCAGCTGGTAGCACCAGAGCGACAGGTCGCGGCCGGCGGTGACGCTGGAGTCCTTCTGGCGCAGCGAGCCGGCCGCCGCGTTGCGGGGGTTGACGAAGGGGCGCTGGCCCTTCTCGACCTGACTCTCGTTGAGGGCGGCGAAGGCCGCCATCGACATGTACACCTCGCCGCGGATCTCGAGCACGCTCGGCGCACCGGAGCCGAGCTCGTCGGGAACGTCGCGCAGCGTGGCGATGTTGGCGGTGACGTCCTCCCCGGTGCGGCCGTCGCCCCGGGTGGCGGCCTGCACGAAGCGCCCGCCCTCGTACCGGATCGAGATGGCCAGCCCGTCGATCTTCGGTTCGCAGACGTAGCCGACGGCCACCGGCCCGTCGCCCTCGGCCAGGCGGCGCTGGAGGCGATCGCCCCACGCGGTGAGCTCGTCCTCGTCGAAGGCATTGTCGAGGCTCATCATCGGCACCCGGTGCACGACCGGGGCGAAGGTGGTGCTGGGCCGGCTCCCCACCTGCTGGGTGGGCGACTCCGGGGTGATCAGCTCGGGGAACTCCTCCTCGAGGCTGCGCAGCTCGCGGACGAGGTCGTCGTAGTCGGCATCGCTGATCGTCGGCTCGTCGAGCTCGTGGTAGCGCCGGTTGTGCTCCTGGATCTCCGCTCGAAGGCGAGCGACCCGTTCCTCCACTGCGAGATCAGCCATCGGCCGGAGGTTACCGACGCCGGCTGACAGGCCCGAGGCCGGCCGGAGGGCTCAGGCGCCGACGGTGAGGCGCATCCCCTGGGCCTGCGTCTGCAGCCGGCGAGCGACCTGGCCCGTGAGCGACAGGATCGAGTCGGCCTGGCCCGGGGCGTGGCCCGCCAGCCCGCAGGCGGGGGTGATCAGGGCCTGCTCTCGCAGCAGCACCGGGTCGCAACCGCCCTGGGTGAGCCCGCACCACTCGGCGGAGAGGTGCTCCCACAGCCGGGCGGCCGACGAGCCGAGGGGACCGCTGGTGGGCACCGCCCCCCAGGCGACGTGGCCGCCGTTGTCGAGGAAGGTCCCGAGGGCGCCGGCGTGGGCCTCGACGCCCATCCCGACCGGCAGCGAGAGGATCTGGGCGCCGGCCTGCAGGACAAGGCGCCAGTCGGCCGGTCCGCAGCAGTGCAGCCCGGTGATGGCGTGGGGCTCGAGCGCGGCCAGCGCGCCGGACACGAGGTCGATGCTGCGATCCGGGGCCAGCGGGAACCCCCGGTGCATGGCGGCGGCCAGGCCGGGCTCGTCCACGAAGACGACCAGCGGCGCCTGCGGGGCGCTCTGCCGGGCGGCGGCGACGAGGGCGAGGGCCCGATCGCGCACGGCGGCCCCGGCCACGGCGAAGGCCCGCTTCGGAGCCACCCCTACTGCGTGGAGGGCGAGGCCGAGGGTGACAGGACCCGTGAGCTGGAGCTTGAACGGCCCCCGACGACCGGCCACCGCACCGAGGAAGGCTCGCAGCGCCACGAAGGGCTCGCCGTCGATGCCCTGCGCCACGAGCGGCGCGGCAGGGTCCAGGCGGGGGTCGTCGACCTGCAGGGACCCGTCCGGCAGCACCTCCACGCCGGCGATCCCCCAGGCCGCCTGGGCCACCATGCGCTCGAACCCGGAGCGGTTCGGCAACGAGGGCGCGGCGGGCAGGCGGGGCTGGCGCTCGATGGCGAAGGCGGCCGCGGCCCGGGGATCGGTGTGCGGCAGGCTCCCGATCGACGTCGCGATCCCGCGGACGACCTGGACGTCCTTCATCGTCGTGTGGTCCCCACCACGGCTACCTGCACGTCTGCTCCCCCGTTCACCTCCTCATGGAATAGCGATCGTCATGCCTGGTAGGCAAATCTCATCGCTGCCATGCAGCAGCTCCTCTCCGGCCCCTGGCCCGTCCGGATCACCTGGCTCCTCCTCCCCCTGTGCGTGGGCCCCGCGCTGGGCGACGCCCTGGCGGGGTCGAGCCGAGCGATCGAGGTGATCGGCGCGGTCCTGGCCTGGGGGACGTGGGCGAAGGTGCTCGTGGCGGTGCTCATCCCCCGCACCGTGGGCCTCACGGCGCTGCGAATCGTCGCCCCGCTCGGCCTCGTCGTGTCGGTCTGGGCGGGGCTGGTGGGCGACCGCGGGGGCGCCGACGTGGTGGCCGTGGCCTGGGCCGCCCTCACCGCAGTGGCCGCCTTCGCGCCGGCCACGGGCGACGCGTTCGTGAACGGCTCCTCCTACGGCGACGAGCGGCGCATGCCCCTGCGGGTGCCGGCGTCCCTGCTGCTCGCTCCGCTCCCGCTCACCTGGGCCGCGGCCGTGGCCGCGCCGGTCGCCGCCCCCCTCCTCCTCGGCGCCCGCCAGTGGGTGGCCGGCGGGATCGTGGTGGTGCTCGGCACGCCGGCGGCGGCGGTCGCCATCCGGGCGCTGCACGGCCTCAGCCGCCGCTGGGTGGTGTTCGTACCGGCCGGCCTCGTCCTCCACGACCACCAGGCCCTCGTCGACCCGGTCCTGTTCCCCCGGCCCTCGATCCGGCACCTCGGTCCCGCCCCGGCTGACCCGTCGGACGCCTACGACCTCACGCAGGGCGCGCTCGGCCTGGCCCTCGAGCTGGACCTCGTGGAGCCGCTCGACATCGGGCCCCGGCGGGCGAACCGCTCGCTCGAGCTCGAACGGGTGGGGGCTGTGCTGTTCACCCCCACCCGCCCGGGGGAGCTTCTCCAGGAGGCGGCCCGGCGGCGCATCGCCGTCGGGTGAGCGAGCCGATGGCAGCGCCGGGCGACGACCGGGCCCGCCGGCGGCGAGCGCTGGCCCTTGTGCTCGCCGTGTCGGCGCTGGCGCTCGTCGTGGCGGTGGTCGTCGAGCGGCGGGACGATGGGCCGGGCCGCCCGGCCGGCGCCTGGACGCTGCTGCCCCACGAGGGCCTCGGCGCGTGGGTCGATGCCTACGACTGGACCGACGCCCTGTCCGGCGGGAAGCCCACCGTGGGGGTCGCCGACATCGACGCGATGGCCGACGCCGGCGTGCAGACCGTCTACGTCCAGACCGCACACCACCGCGTCGACGCCGACGTCCTGGAGCCGGAGCGGCTCGACGCGCTGATCGAGCGGGCCCACGACCGTGGGCTGCACGTCGTGGCCTGGTACCTCCCGACCTTCATCGACCTCGGGGCCGACCTCGCGCGCTTGACGGCGGCGGCGGAGCTACCGGTCGACGGGTTGGCCGTCGACATCGAGTCCGTCGAGGTGCCCGACCCGGCCGAGCGCACGGCGCGGCTGCTCACGCTCACCGAGCGGCTGCGGGACGCCGTCGGCCCGGACAAGGTGGTGGCGGCCATCACGCTCTCGGCCGTGCAGCTGGAGGTGCTCAACCCCCAGTTCTGGCCGGGCTACCCCTGGGCCGAGCTGGGTCGCCGGTACGACGCCGTCCTGCCCATGGCGTACTGGTCGATCCGCACCGGGGAGCTCCGCGCGGGCGGGCGCTACATCGCGGAGAACCTCGACCGGGTGCGGGCCCTCGTCGGCGAGGACGTGCCCATCCACCCCATCGGGGGGATCGCCGACGACGTGACCGACGCCGACCTGGCCGGCATGGTCGCCGCCATCGAGGAGCGAGGGGCGATCGGCGGGAGCCTCTACGACTGGGCCACGTCCAGCCGTGACCAGTGGCAGGCCCTGGCCCCGCTGCGAGACCTGCGCCCCGACGAGCGGACCTGACCGCGCAGGGTCAGGCGGTGGCGGTGGCGGCAGCGATGCCGGCGCCGGCGACCTCGTCGCCGTCGTAGAGCACGACACTCTGGCCGGGGGCCACGCGGCGCTGGGGCTCGTCGAACACGACCTCGTCGCCTTCGACGCGGCACGGCAGCGGGCGGCCGTGGGCACTGGTCTGGGCCAGGAGCGGGCCGGCGACCGGGCCCGCGGCCCATGTCAGGTCGTCGAGGCGGACGCCGTTGGTCAGCAGGTCGGTCTTGCGGCCCACCGTCACCGTGGCGCCCGGCACGTCGATGGCGAGGGCGTAGCGGGGGACACCCCCACCGGCCAGGCCCAGGCCGTGGCGCTGCCCGATCGTGACGAGCTCGACGGCCGGCACCTCCCCCAGCACCTCGCCGGACACGTCGCGCACGGTCCCGGGGGTGGTGGTCATCCGATCGCCGAGGAAGCGCCGGCGGCCGCCCGTGGCGGTGATGAAGCAGACGTCCTGGCTGTCGAGCTTGGCGGCGGTGACGAGCCCGAGCTCGGCGGCGAAGGACCGCACCTCGGCCTTGGCCCGCTGGCCGACCGGGAACCGCACGCGGGCCAGCTGGGCCTGGTCGAGCATGTGCAGCACGTAGGACTGGTCCTTGGCGGCGTCGGCCCCGCGGGCTACGCGGCGGGTGCCGTCGGGGCGCTCGGCCACCCGGGCGTGGTGGCCGGTGGCCAGCGCCGTGAAGCCGAGGGCGTCGGCCCGGCGCAGCAGGCGGTCGAACTTCACGTGGCGGTTGCACTCGATGCAGGGGTTGGGCGTGCGTCCGGCAGCGTGGGCCTGCACGTAGGGGTCGACGACGTGGCGGTCGAAGTCGTCACCGAAGTTGAAGACGTGGTGCTCGATCCCGAGGCGGCGGGCCACCTGGCGGGCGTCGTCGACGTCGGCCACCGAGCAGCAGCCCGAGTCGGACTCGCCGCCCCACAGCTTGAGGGTGACGCCGACGACGTCGCAGCCCGCCTCGAGCAGGAGGGCGGCCGCCACCGACGAGTCGACGCCGCCGGACATCGCCACCAGCACGCGCTCGCTCACGCCGGCGCTCCGTCGCGGGCCTGGGCCTGCAGGCGGGCGACCACCTCGGGCACGCCGGCCGCGGCGGCGGCCACGTCGGCCTCGGTCGACGACCAGCCGAGCGACAGCCGCAGCGAGCCGCCGGCCAGGCCGCGGTCGTGGCCCAGCGCGGCCAGCACGTGGGACGGCTCCTGGGCGCCGCTGGCGCAGCTCGAGGCGGCGGAGGCGAGGACGCGGTGGTCGTGCTCGAGCAGGAACAGGAGGGCCTCGCTGTCCACGCCCGGCAGGCAGACGTTGGCGATCCCGGCCACGAGATGCGATCGGTCGGCGTGGGGGGCGGCGCTGGCCACGGCTCCGGGGACGGCGGCGGTGATGCCGTCGAGCAGCTGGTCCCGCCAGGCCTCGGCCCGGGCCACCAGAGCGGACCGGGCGACGTCAGCCCGCTCTGCGGCCACCGCGAAGGCGGCCACCCCGGCGACGTCCGGGGTGCCGCTGCGACGATCGCGCTCCTGCCCGCCGCCCACCTGCTGGGCCACGAGGGGGGTGCCGTCGCGCACGACGAGGGCCCCGACGCCCCTCGGCCCGCCGCACTTGTGGGAGGCCAGGGTCACGAGGTCGGCGGCGGCGGCGTGCTGGCGGAGGTCGAGCCAGGGCAGCGCCTGGGCGGCATCGGCGTGGAGGACGGCCTCCGGCGCCCGGGCCCGCACCACCTCTCGCACGGCGTCGAGGGGCTGCACGACGCCCACCTCGTTGTTGACGAGCCCCACCGACACGAGCGTCACGTCGGCGTCGAGCATCGCCGCCAGGTGCTCGAGGTCGATCACGCCGCGCTCGTCCACCCGCGCCGTGGTGCCCCCGGCGGCCTCGACGGCGTGCAGCACGGCGTGGTGCTCGATGGCCGAGCACACGGCCCGACCGCGGCGGGCGGCCAGCACGCCTCGCACGGCCAGGTTGTCGGCCTCCGTGCCGCCGCTCGTCACGACGAGCTCGCCCGGGCGGCACCCCGCGACGGCGGCCAACCGGTCCCGGGCGGCGTCGAGCTCGTCGCGGGCGAGGCGGGCCAGGGCGTGGGCGCCGGAGGGGTTGCCCCAGACCCGCGCCGCCACCTCGGCCAGCACCTCGACCGCCTCGGGCCGCATCGGGGTGGACGCCGCGTGGTCCAGGTAGTGCCAGACCTCGGTCGGTCCCGTCGCTCCCATCACGAGGGGGCCACGAAGCCGTCACTGCCCTCGCCACGGTCGGACCCGCCCGGCGAGGGCGGGACGTGAGCCGGCGCGGCCGGCGGTGGAGGCGGAGGCGGGGGCGGAGGGGGCCGGAGGGCGGGTGGGGGCGGCGGGGGTGGCGGCGCGGTCCCCCAGCCCGGCGCCGGGGCGGGGACCGGGGTGTAGCGGCGCTGGTAGGCGGCCGCCACGCACTGGAGGAACTGGTCGGCGTAGACGCCGCTCGGGGCCTGGTGCGCCATGACCCTGCACAGCGGGGTCGACAGCCGCACGGCCAGCGAGCTCCGCGCCTCCGGTGAGAGGTCCCCGATGCGCAGGAGGAACGACCGGACGAGGGCGAACTGGGCGTCGGTCACCCGGCTCACGTCGAGCGTCGCGGCGTAGCCCTCGAGACCGGCCGGCGGGTTGAACCACACGGCCCGGGCGCTCGAGGAGGCGCTGCGCTCGCGCAGCACCATCGTGCCGGCGAACACGTCGCCCAGGCGCTGACTGCGGCGGGTGAGCAGGGCGCAGAGCACCGCCACCATGCCGCCGGGCACGAGGACGAAGTCGACGAGGCCCAGCGCCGAGCGGATGAACGCGTGGCGGGGCGAGATCGGCGCGCCCTCGACGGTGACCACCCGGATCCCGAGGGCGGCCTTGCCGGGCGAGCGCCCCCGCATCAGCACCTCGCAGAGGATCGGGTACCCGAGCAGGACGAAGGCGACGCCCAGGATGACGACGATCAGCGCCACGGCGCCCTCACCGCCGAACGCCGACCCGGCCAGGAGCAGGAGGGCGAAGAGCGACGCGCCCTGCAGCACGGCGTCGATGGCTCGGGCCAGCGACCGTGACGCGATGCCGGCCAGGTCGAACTCGAGCACGACCGCTTCGGGGGTGACGATGCCGCGCTCGATGGTGGTCACGGCTCGCTACGGTACCGGCGCCGGCTCCCCCACCACCGGCGAGCCCCGTGGACGTCGACCGCTTCATCGTGCAGAACCAGGCGGCGTGGCAGCGCCTCGAGGAGCTCACGCGCCTCGCCCGCACCCGGCCGACTCCCGAGCAGGTCGACGAGCTGGTGCAGCTCTACCAGCGCACCTCGGCCCACCTGTCCCACGCCCGCAGCGAGCGGGCCGACCCGGTCCTGGTGGCGAGGCTGACGCGCCTGGTGGCCGGTGCCGCGGGGGTCATCTACGGCACCCGGTCGCGCTCGGCGGCCGGCTTCGCCCGGTTCTTCACCACCAGCTTCCCGGCCGCCGTCTGGCACGCCCGTCGCTTCGTGCTGGTCGCCGCCCTCCTCCTGCTCGTGCCGGCGTTCACCGTCGGCACCTGGATCGCCACCTCCGACGAGGCGCTGGACGCGTCGGGCCCTGACGCCGTGCGCGAGGCCTACGTGGAGGACGACTTCGAGGCGTACTACTCCTCGGCGCCCGCCGGGCAGTTCGCCACCGAGGTGACGGTCAACAACATCCAGGTCTCGATCCTGGCCTTCGCCGCCGGGGCGCTGCTCTGCGTCGTGACGGCGTGGATCCTCGTCTCCAACGGCGCCGGCGTCGGCGTGGCCGGCGGGCTGTTCGCCGCGGTGGGCCAGCAACCCAAGTTCTGGGGGCTGATCCTGCCGCACGGGATCCTCGAGCTGTCGGCGGTGATCGTGGCCGGCGGGGCGGGCCTGGCCATCGGCTGGGCCATCGTGGCGCCGGGTGACCGGCCGCGGTCGGTGGCGCTGGCCGAGGAGGGCCGCCGCTCCGCCGCCATCGTCCTCGGACTCGTCCTGGCCTTCGTCGTGGCGGGCACCATCGAGGGCTTCGTGACGCCCAGCTCGCTGCCCACGGCGGCCCGCGTCGCCGTGGGGGTGGCAGCCGGGGCCGCGTTCTGGACCTACGTCATCACGCTGGGCCGACGGGCCGCCGCCCTCGGCTACACCGGCGCCATCGGCGAGCACGAGCGGCTCACCCGCGCCACCGCGCTCAGCCCGCCGGGTCAGGTGCTGATGCGGTAGGCCTGCGGCCCGGTGCCCCGCTCGGCGGTGCTGCGCTCGATGCACAGCTCGTTGCCCTCCGGGTCGGCCAGGGTGACCCACCCACCGCCTTCCGGCGTGCGGAAGTCGCCGACCACCGTGGCGCCCAGCGCCACCGCCCGGTCGACCGCCTCGTCCCGAGTGCCCGTCTCGGGCTCGAGGTCGAGGTGGACCCGGTTCTTCACGACCTTGTCCTCCGGCACCGGGATGAACAGCAGACCCGGGCCCTCGTGGGGGAACCGGGGGGCCAACAGCACCTCAGGATCGTCGTCGAAGAACACGTGCCAGCCGAGGAGCTCGGCCCAGAAGCGGGCCTGGGCCATGGCGTCTCGGCAGTCGAAGGTGATGTTGTGCACGCGCAGCGCCATCCCCACAGTGTCGCCCGCTGATCGACGTTCCGCTCGACCCAAGACGCCGGACTGGCTCAGCTCAGGCATCGACGAGCGCCCGCAGCTGCGCTGCGATCTCCGCCACCTCGTGCTGGCCGATGGTGACGGCGATGACGAAGTTGTAGACGGCGTCGTTGGGCACGTCGGTGACGCGGCGGCCGTTGATCTCGAGGAACACGGCGGTGGCGAGCCAGCCGAGGCGCTTGTTCCCGTCGTCCAGCGCGTGGTTCTTCAGGATCGAGTGCAGGAGCGCCGCCGCCTTCGTCCAGAGGTCCGGGTAGGCATCCTCTCCGAATGCCGAGGCCCGAGGCCGCGCCGCCGCCGAACCGAGCAGCCCGAGGTCGCGGATCGGAGGCGGATCGCCGAGCAGGAGCGCCGCGAGATCGATCAGGTCGTCGGTGTCGAGGTACTCGACGTCCTCGTTCACCGGCCGAGGCGCTCGAGGGCCTCGGCGTGGGCGGTCGCCACCCGCTCGGCCGCCTTAGCGACGCGGTCGCGATGCTCACCTCGGGCGACGTACTCCCGGACCGCCCGTCGAGCCGCGTCCTGCATCGAGATTCCCTCGTGCGCCGCCCGCTCCCGCAGCGCCGTCTGCTCCTCGTCGGTGAGCCGAAGGGTCATGGCCATATCGCGATGGTATCGGGCTGATACCAGGCCTCGCCGCAACGACCTCAGCCGCTCCCCCTTACGGTGAAGGTGAGATGGCCGCAAGATCTGTGCGGCCCGCCGCGGCGTTGCCAGCCACGCGGATCGGCGGATCGGGCGCGGCCAACGTCAACGACCGAGACGGGATCGGGTTCCACCGAGCGGTACTTCGTGCCGTGGGATGACGGGAAGCACGGCGCGTTAGGTGGCACCCGGCCGTCCTCAGAGATCGCCGGATAGCGGCGGGTGGCGGCTGGCGAGTTCGGCTGGATCGTGCGCTGATAGGTGCGGCACATCAACGAGCTGGGCTTGAACCGCCTGGCTCGGCCCGTCCCGTCACGAAGGAGCCACACCATGGCCATCCCCACGTCGGTCGTGCTCTACGACCCCACCGACACGTCCCCGGAGGTCCGCACCCTCGCTGGGTTCTTAGCCGGGTTCTCCGGTCGGACCCG
>DASUDP010000086.1:0-4546 GCA_036275535.1 Acidimicrobiales bacterium
GACGCCGATGCCGGCCACGCCGCGGCGGTCGAGGCCGAGGGGGTGCGGTGCGTCGTGGCCCCCACGATCATGCGGGATGCTGCCGCCGCGGCGGCGCTCGGAGAGGTGGTGCTGGCGTGAGGCTCGAGGTCTTCCCCATCGAGGGCATCCCGGAGGTGCGGGCGGGCGACGACCTGGCCGGCCAGATCGCCACCGCCTGCCCCGACCTGCGCCACGGCGACGTCGTGGTGGTCACCCAGAAGGTGGTCTCCAAGGCCGAGGGGGCGATGGCCCGCATCGACCCCCAGGACCCCCGCGGCCACAAGGCCATCGTCGAGGAGGAATCGGTGCGGATCGTGCGCCGTCGGGGCGACCTCATCATCTCGGAGACCAAGCACGGCTTCATCTGCGCCAACGCCGGCGTGGACCTCTCGAACGTGGACGAGGGCTGGGCCGCCCTCCTCCCCGCCGACAGCGACCGGTCGGCCCGGCGCATCCGGGACGGCCTGCGGGCCCGCCTGGGGGTGGACGTGGCCGTCATCGTGTCGGACACCTTCGGCCGCCCCTGGCGACGGGGCCTGACCGATGTGGCCATCGGGTGCGCCGGCATCCGGGCCGTCGTGGACCTGCGGGGCACCGAGGACAGCCGGGGGCGGGAGCTGCAGGTGACCGAGGTGTGCGTGGTGGACGAGCTGGCCGGGGCGGCGGAGCTCGTGATGGGCAAGGCCTCGGGGGTGGCCGCCGCCGTCGTCCGGGGCGTCGACCCGGCGTGGCTCGGGCGCGGCGAGGTGCGGGCCGAGGTCGTGCGCCCGCCGGGCGAGGACCTGTTCCGCTAGCCGCGGGGGCCGGGCGGGAGGTTCAGCCTCGGAACCAGCGCAGGACCTCGGTCACGCCGGTGGCGAGGTCGGTCCAGGGCTCCCAGCCGAGGTGGATGGCGGCTCGCCCCGGGTCGAGGGCGCTGCGGGCCAGCTCGCCCCGTCGGGCCGGGCCGTAGGTGGGGGCGTCGGTCACGCCGGCGGCTCTGGCCATGGTGGTGTAGAGGTCGTTGACGGAGGTCTCCACCCCCGTCCCGATGTTGCAGAGGAGGCCGCTGCCCCGGTCGGCGGCGCGCACGAAGGCGTCGACGGCGTCGTCCACGTAGACGAAGTCCCGGGTCTGGCGGCCGTCGCCGAAGATCGTGCAGGGCTTCCCCTCCAGGAGCAGGCCGGCGAAGATCGCCACCACGCCCGCCTCACCGTGGGGGTCCTGGCGGGGGCCGTAGATGTTGGCCATGGCCAGGGAGGTGAACTCGAGGTCGTGGAGCACCCGGTAGGCGTGCAGGTAGTCGGTGACGACCTTCTTGGCCACGCCGTACGGCGACACGGGCTGCTGGGGGTGTGATTCCTTCACCGGCAGGTCGGCCGGTGACGGCTCGCCGTAGATGGTCCCGCCGCTGGACGCGAAGACGACCTTGCGGGCGCCAGCCCGCCGGGCCCCCTCGATCACGTTGATGCTGCCGACCACGTTCACCTCGGCGTCGAAGGCGGGGCGGGCCACGGAGACCCGCACGTCGGCCTGGGCGGCGAGGTGGAACACGACCTCGGGCTGGCGGCGGGCGATCAGGTCGACCACGCCGTCGTCGCGGATGTCGATCTGGTGCAGCTTGAGCTCGTGCTGGCGATCGGCCCGGGCCTCGGCCAGGTTGGAGAGCGAGCCGGAGGAGAGGTCGTCGACGACGTCGACGCTGTGCCCCTCGGCCAGGAGGCGGTCGACGAGCGTCGACCCGATGAACCCCGCTCCACCCGTCACCAACGCACGCATCTCAGCCCTCCGGGATCTTCGTTCCGCTGACCCGCTGGCCCGCCTCGACGACGACATCGTCACCGAGGACCGAGCCCGCCTCCACCACCGCACCGGGACGGACGAGCGAACGGGGGCCGAGCACCGAGTCGCAAACGGTGGCCCCCTCCTCCACCCGTGCTCCGGGCAGCAGCACGGACCGGTGCACCGCGGCCCCGGCTGCCACCGTGGCGCCGTAGCCCACGACGGAGCCGTCGGCATCGCCGGCGACCGCCGCCGTGGGGTGCACGGCCGCCTCCGGCGTGCCGCGTCGACCTGAGATCAGGTCGAGGTTGGCGGCCAGGTAGGTGGCCGGCGTGCCGGCATCGATCCAGTAGGCGTCGCCGTCGAGGGCGTACAGGGTGCCGTCGGCCACCATCTCGGGGAAGGTGACGCGCTCGACGTTCACCGGGCCCTCGGCGGCGATGCGGGCCAGGACCGAGGGCTCGAGCACGTAGGTGCCGGCGTTGATGAGGTCGGTCGGGGCCTCGTGGCGCGGCGGCTTCTCGATGAAGGCCGTGACGCGCCCGTCATCGTCGGTCGGCACCACCCCGTAGGCCGACGGGTCCTCCACCCGGGTGAGCGAGATCGTGCCCTCGGCGCCGTGCCCGTCGTGGAAGGCCACCAGCCCGGTCACGTCGAGGTCGGTGAGGACGTCGCCGTTCACGACGAGGAAGCGCTCGTCGATGCCCGCGCTCGAAGCAGCGAAGCGGATGGCGCCGGCGGTGTCGAGGGGTTGGGGCTCCACCGCGTAGTGCAGGTCGACCCCGGCGCAGCGCCCGTCCGGATAGGCCTCCACGAAGGCGTCGGGCCGGTACCCGAGCGCCAGGATGGCCTCGTCGACGCCGTGCTGCCCGAGGTGCTCGACGACGCGCTCGATCATCAGCCGGTTGGCCACCGGGAGCATCTGCTTGGGGGTGCTGAGCGTGAGGGGGCGCAGGCGGGTGCCGAAGCCCCCCACGAGGACGACGGCCTTCATCGGTGCCCCCACCCCCGGCGGGTCCGCTGGGTCACGGAGCGGCGGTGGTGGTGGTCGCCTCGGTGGTGGTGGTGGTGGAGGCGTCGGAGCCCGCGGCGGTGGTCGTCGTGCTGTCCGTCCCATCCGCTGGCGCGGTGGTGGTGCTCCCCGACGCATCGGGCACCTGGCCGCCGTCGGCCGCGCCGAGCTCGGCCAGCTGGGCGGCGGTGGGAGGCTTGGGGATGTCCGCGTCGGGGTCGCCGTAGAAGATCGTGATCCCGGCGCCGTTCTCGGTCAGGCGGAGGTCGGTGAAGTCCCCGGTGGTGATCTCCGGGTCCTCGTCGGAGCCCTGCACGTCAGCCCAGTAGGCGACGCGCAGCTGCGGGTCGTCCACCCCGTCGCACTTGGTCTTGCCCTCCTCGAACGTGTCGCCGAGGTAGGTGAGCTTGTCGTTGGTGAGGCTGAAGTCGAGACCGCCGTCGTCGCTGGCGTCCTTGATGTAGCGGCCCAGGGTGGCGTTGGCGCCGGCGCCGAGCTGCGAGAAGGGGTGGATGTGCAGCACGCCGTCGGCGTGGGTGTGGATGCCGACCGGCGACTCGAACTCGGGCGTGTCGGCCAGGAAGCCGTCGCAGGCGTAGACGCCGATGGCCTGGTGGATGTGGTCGCCGATCTGGGGGACGCCGCCCAGGTCCTGGTTCTTGCGGTCCTCACGGGCGTAGGCCACCAGCGCCACGCCGAGCACGACCACGAGGGCGATCACCCCCGGGAACAGGAGGCTGCGGGGCTGACCCGACGAGACACGACCGCCGGCTCGGGCCGCGCGAGCGACCTTCTTCGCTGAGGATGCCTTACCCATAGGGTCGCCCACCCTACAAGAGCGGCGGAGCGAGACGAATTCAGGGTCCCGGCGAGCCGAGGGCCTTCCGGTACACCTCGGACAGGGCGGCGGCGTTCGCCTCCCAGGTGAACCGGGCCGCTCGGGCCAGGGCGGCGGCGGCCAGGCGCTGGCGCTGCGGCTCGTCTCCGAGCAGCTGGTCCAGGGCGGCCCCCCAACCGTCGGTGTCGCCGGGATCGACGAGCAGCCCGGCGTCGCCGACCACCTCGGGCAGCGCCGTGGCCCGGGCCGCCACCACCGGGCAGCCGTGCGCCATGGCCTCGACGGCCGGCAGCCCGAACCCCTCGTAGGTCGACGGCACGGCCACGACGGACGCGACGTCGTACAGGCCTGCCACGTCGGCCTCCGGGACCCGCCCGGTCCGGCGCACCTGCGCCCGGATCCCGAGCCGGTCGATCTGGGCGGCCACGGCGGCCTCCTCGCTGCCCGCCCCGCCGGTGAGCACCAGCGTCGCCCCGGGGTGGTGGGCCAGCACCCGGGCGAAGGCGTCGATCAGGACCCGGTGGTTCTTGTGGGGGTACGTGATGGCCGGGTACAGCACTACGGGGCCGGGGAGGTCGTACCGGCGGCGCAGCGCGTCGGGCTCGGTCCCGGCCCGCCGCTCCACGCCGTGGTGGACGACGACCACCTTGGCCGGGTCGGTGCCGAAGCGCTCGAGGACGCTCCGGCGCACGTGCTCGCTGGGGACGACGACGGTCCTCGCCGCCTCGACCGACCGGGGCACGGCCAGACCGAGGTAGGCCCGCTTGATCCGCCCGTGGGTGGCCCGCCGCTCCAGGGGCTGCAGGTCGTGGAGGGTGAGCAGGCACGGGGCGGTGCGCCGCGGCGGGACGGTGCCGCCGGCGTGGTGCACGAGGTCGAGGGACCGGGTTCGCTGGGCCAGCCAGGTCGACTCC
>DASUDP010000087.1:0-17777 GCA_036275535.1 Acidimicrobiales bacterium
GACCCGACGGAGCTCGCCGTGATCGGACCGGTCGGCACGCTCACGTCCGAGCATGTCGAACTCGTCGAACTGCAGCACCCACGATCCAGTGTTCAGGAAGCCGAAGATCTGCTCGAGGTTCCGGGCCGTCTCACCTAGGTACGAGGACACCACCGTCGCCAGCTGGATGCGAGCGACCGCGAGCCCGAGCTCGCCCGCGATGGCCTCACCGGTCACGGTCTTGCCCGAGCCGGGAGGCCCGACGAGCAGCAGACTCGCTCGTGGCTCGACACCATGGGCGCGCAGGGTGGATCGCTGCCGGAACTCGTCGACGATCGAGTCGAGCACCGTCATGATCGTCTCGTCGAGCACGAGGTCCTGGAAGGACCAGCGGGGCTGGATGATCGTAAGGAGCGGGTGGTCGTCTCGCGACTTCGGCAGGGGCCTCAGCGACGAGACCTGGAGTGGCCGGCGACGGGCCGACGCCTGCGGGGGCTCGGCGAGGATCGCGGCCAGCTCGTCGGCCAGGAGATCGTGGTGCTTCCGTCGCTCGTCGGCGATGACCGCCTCGGCCGCCGAGTGGAACGCAGCGTCGTCGCCGTGCGAGTAGCTGCGAATCAGCGCCTTCACGAGGTCGCTGCGGGCCACCAGTCACCTCCCATCTGGTCAGCGTATGCAGGCGATGTGACAGCGTCGGCGATCCTCATCGCTCACGCCGCAGGTGTGCCTGATGCCGCCGCATGAATCCCTTGTCTAAAGGACCTCAGCCACTGCCGCCAACACCTATCACCGCACAATGCGGCTAATTGCGACACGACGAACCGCACCGAACCGGCCATCGCGCGGTGCGCCGACCGTCCCATAGCCACGACGCCGGCGAGCCGCGACAGCATCCTCAATGTGCCGGTGGATGGTGGCTCTCACCAGCCGTTGCTCAGCTCGGACAGCCAGGCAATCGTGGGGACGGTCACGGACAGCCGGCAGCTCACCGATGGCCCCGTCCTGTCGGCCTACAAGCTCGGTAGATCGTGAGCAGGACCCGGCAGTGCGCCTAGTCGCACGCATACGCCGGCGGCTGCCGAGCCGACCGTCACAGAGACAGCCACCTGCTCTCCCCACACTCTCCCCAATATCGGAGGCCATCGGGGGTCACTGCGGGTCAACAGCGGCCACTTGGCGGCGTCGCCGGAGCACCGTATCCAGGCAGTTCAGGCGCTATATTCAGTGGCGCCCTCGGCAGGACTCGAACCTGCGCACACGGCTCCGGAGGCCGATGCTCTATCCGCTGAGCTACGAGGGCGTGGGGCGCCGAGCGTAGCGCAGGCCCGCGGGAGCTCCCCAACGGGCCATTCGGCTTCTCGGCCGCCCGGGGGCGCTGGGTAACCTCCTGCGGATGCCGCTCCCCACCGTGCTCGTCGTCGAAGACGACCCGGTCATCCTCCGCCTGCTGGAGGTGAACTTCGAGCTGGAGGGGTTCGAGGTGCTGCTGGCCCACGACGGGGCCGAAGGCGTCGACCTGGCCAAGGCCCACCGCCCCGATCTCGTGATCAGCGACATCATGATGCCCAAGCTCTCCGGGATCGAGCTCGTCCGGGCGCTGAAGGCCGAGCCCGCCACCGCGGCCATCCCGATCGTCCTGCTCTCGGCCAAGGCCCAGACGAGCGACCTGAAGGCCGGGATGGACGCCGGTGCCGACGACTACATCACCAAGCCGTTCGAACCGCTCGACCTCGTCGAGCGGGTCAATGTGCTCCTGTCCCGCTGACCCCCCAGACGAAGGTCCCCGTGATCCGCGACACCCTGACCGCCGCCCTGCGCGCCGCCCTCGCCGACGGCGGCATCGACGCCCCCGCCGAGATCCACCTCGAGCGGCCGGGGCGCCGCGAGCACGGCGACTGGTCGTCGAACGTGGCCCTGGCCACGGCCAAGGCCCACGGTCGGGTGCCGCGGGAGCTGGCCGCCGAGCTGGTGGCGCGGTTGAGCGCGGCACCGCCCGCCCACGTGGAGCGGGTCGAGATCGCCGGCCCCGGGTTCGTGAACTTCCACCTGCGCGAGTCCTGGCTCCACGACGTGCTGCAGGACGTCATCGCCGGTGGCGAGGAGGGCTTCGCCCGCCTCGACGTCGGGGGGGGTCGCAAGGTCAACGTCGAGTTCGTGTCGGCCAACCCCACCGGCCCCCTGCACGCGGGCGGTGGGCGGTGGGCGGCCTTCGGCGACGCCCTGTGTCGCATCCTGGAGCGGGCCGGCCACGAGGTGCACCGCGAGTACTACCTGAACGACCGCGGTGTGCAGATGGGGCTCTTCGGCGCGTCGCTGGCGGCCCGCAAGGCGGGGACCGAGCTCCCCGAGGACGGCTACGCCGGCGAGTACATCAGCGAGTGGGCGGCCGAGATGCCCGACGACGCCGACCCGGCCGAGTGGGGCTACGAGCGGGTCAAGCGCGAGCTGCGGGAGAGCCTGGCCGCCATCGGCGTCGAGTTCGACACCTGGTTCTCGGAGCGCAGCCTCGTCGAGTCGGGAGCCATCGAGGCGACGCTGGCCGACCTGCGCCAGCGGGGCGTGGCCTACGACGAGGACGGCGCCGTCTGGCTCCGGTCGACCGACTTCGGCGACGACAAGGACCGCGTCCTCGTGAAGTCCGACGGCGAGCCGACCTACCTGCTGCCCGACATCGCCTACCACCGGGACAAGTTCGCCCGGGGCCACCAGCTGCTCATCGACATCTGGGGGGCCGACCACCACGGCTACGTCGCCCGCCTCAAGGCCGGCATCCAGGCCCTCGGTCACGCACCGGAGGAGCTCGAGCTGATCCTCGGTCAGCTCGTGGTGCTCGTGCGCGGCGGCGAGGAGGTCCGCCTCTCCAAGCGGGCCGGGACCATGGTGCTGCTCGACGACCTGATCGAGGCCGTCGGGGCCGACGTGGCGCGGCTCACCTTCCTGCTTCAGTCGCTCGACACCCGCCAGACGATCGACCTCGACCTCATCACCGCGCAGTCGAACGAGAACCCCGTCTTCTACGTCCAGTACGCCAACGCCCGGATCCACTCGATCGGGCGCAAGGCCGCCGAGGCCGGTGTCGTGCGCGCCCCGCTGGCCGAGGCCGACCTGTCCCTCCTCGTGCACGAGCGGGAGCTCGACCTGTTGCGCAAGCTGTCCGAGCTGCCCGAGGTGGTGGCCCTCGCCTGCGCCGACCGGGCGCCGCACAAGGTCACCACCTGGGTGCGGGAGCTGGCCGACCGGTTCCACGGCTTCTACCACGACTGCTACGTGATCGGTGATGTCGCCCCCGAGCTGACGCAGGCCCGCCTGTGGCTCGTCGAGGCCGCCCGCACCGGCCTCTCCATCGGCCTCGACCTGCTCGGCGTCTCCGCCCCGGAGTCCATGTGACCGCGCCGCTGCCGCGGCACCTGCTCCCCGACAGCGCAGCGATCGGCGACGACGGGCGGCTCACCATCGGCGGGTGCGACCTGGTCGAGCTGGCCGAGCGCTTCGGCACCCCGCTCTTCGTCTACGACGAGGAGCACCTCCGGGCCCGCTGCCGAGAGGCCGTGACCGCCTTCGGCGACGGGGTGGCCTACGCGTCGAAGGCCTTCCTCTGCGTGGCCATGGCCCGCCTGGCCCACGAGGAGGGCATGCACCTCGACGTGGCCACCGGCGGTGAGCTGCACGTGGCCCTGGCGGCAGGCGTGCCCGCCGAGCGCCTCGTGCTCCACGGCAACAACAAGTCGCTCGACGAGCTGCGCATGGCCCGCCGGGTCGGGGTGGGGCGAATCGTCGTCGACAGCTTCGACGAGCTCGAGCGCCTGGCCGCGCTCCACGCCGAGGACGGGCTCGTCCCCCAGGTGCTGATCCGCGCCACCCCCGGCGTGGAGGCGCACACCCATGAGTTCGTACGCACGGGCCAGATCGACTCCAAGTTCGGCTTCGGTGTCTCAGTGGGCGACGCCGCTCGCGCCGTGTCCCGGGCCCAGGACTCGCCGGCCGTCGAGCTGGTGGGCATCCACATGCACATCGGCAGCCAGGTGTTCATCGCCGACTTCTTCCACCAGGCCGTCGAGGTGGTGGCGCCCTGGGTGCGCGAGGTCGGGCTCCCCGAGCTGTCGATCGGCGGCGGCCTCGGCGTGGCCTACGTGGAGGGCGAGGCCGCTCCCACCATCACGGAGTGGGGCACGGCTGTCGTCGACGCCTGCCGTGACGCCGGCATCACCGCCACCGTGCTGGCCGAGCCCGGCCGCTCGATCGTGGCCCAGGCGGCCGTCACGCTCTACACGGTGGGCACGGTAAAGGAGATCCCCGGCGTGCGGACCTACGTGTCCGTGGACGGGGGGATGTCCGACAACCCGCGCCCGGTGCTCTACGGCTCCGGCTACGAGGCGTTCCTCCCGCGGGCGGCGTCGGCGGAGCGGCCCCGCACGGTGACGATCGTGGGCAAGCACTGCGAGTCCGGCGACGTGCTCGTGCGCGACGCCCGGGTGCCGGTCGACCTGGCCGTCGGTGACGTGCTGGCCACGCCGGTGACGGGCGCCTACGGCCACTCGATGGGCTCCAACTACAACAAGGTGCTGCGTCCCGCGGTCGTGTTCGTCCGGGACGGGACGGCGCGCGAGGTCGTCCGCCGCGAGACCTTGGACGACCTCCTCCGCCACGAGGTGCTCTGAGGAAGCGGCCCTTCGGCACTACCGGCGGTGGGGCCTCGAGCGGACGATGGAGCCGTGAGAGGACGGGTGCGCTGGCTGCTGGTCGCCGGGGCGTCGGTGATGGTCGTGGGCGCGGTGGCGCTTGCGGCGGTGGCTGGTGACCGCGCTGGCGACGGCGCCCGGGGCGCGACGTCGAGTTCCTCGGCGGCTGGGCCCACGTCCACGTCCACGTCCACAGTGACGACGAGCACCTCGTCGACCACGACGACGACGTCGACCACCACCCCCCGACCGTCGACCTCCACCTCGACCTCCGCCACGACCTCGACCACTGCTCCGACCGGTCCGGCCGTCGCCGTGCGGCGCGGCCCGAGTGACCGGCCCGTCGTCGCCCTCACCTTCGACGCCGGATCGGACACCGGCTACGCGGCAGCCATCCTCGACACGCTGGCCGCCGAGGGCGTCCGGGCCAGCTTCGGGCTGACGGGCCGTTGGACGGAGGCCAACCCAGCACTCGTCGCCCGCATGGCCGCGGAGGGCCACCAGCTGGTCAACCACACGTGGTCGCACCCGTCGTTCACCGGCGCGTCCACGGGGAGCCGTCCGCTGAGCACGGCCGAGCGCCTCGACCAGCTGGCCCGGGCCGAGGCGGCCATCGTCGCCGCGTCGGGTACCACCACGAAGCCGTGGTTCCGGCCGCCCTACGGCGACGAGGACGCGTCGGTGCGCGCCGACGTCGGATCGGCCGGCTACGCGTACGAGGGCCTGTGGACGGTCGACTCCCTCGGCTGGAAGGGGATCCCGGCGGCCGAGATCACCGAGCGGTGCCTGACCCGGGCCGAGCCGGGGGCCATCTACCTCTTCCACGTCGGGGCCGCCGCGGCTGACGCCCAGGCCCTGCCGGCGATCATCGACGGGCTCCGGGCTCAGGGGTACCGCTTCGCCACCCTGTCGGAGCTGGTGGCGGGCTGAGGTCGCCGGAACGAATCGGGGCCGGACCCACCCGACCCCTACGATGGCCCGTCGTGAGCGGCGATCTGAGCGACAAGCCCGTGGTCCGGGTCGGGGTGCTGGGGTGCGGGAACGTCGGGGCTCCGCTCGTCGAGCTGATCGCCGAGCAGGGCGACGCCATCGAGGCCCGCACCGGGGTGCGGCTGGTGGTCACCCACGTCGCCGTTCGCGACCTCGCCAAGCCCCGCCCGGCTGCCATCGATCCGGCCCTCCTGACGACCGAGGCCGAGGCCCTCGTGCACGCCGACGACGTGGACCTCGTGGTCGAGCTCATCGGCGGCGTGGAGCCCGCCCGGGAGCTCATCCGCGGTGCGCTGAAGGCGGGCAAGCCCGTGGTCACCGGCAACAAGGAGCTCCTGGCCGCGTCCGGGGCCGAGCTCTTCCAGGCGGCGGAGGAAGCCGGCGTGGACCTGCTCTTCGAGGCGGCGGTGGCCGGGGGCATCCCGATCATCCGGCCGCTGCGGGAGTCCCTGGTGGGGGAGCGCATCACGCGGGTGATGGGCATCGTCAACGGGACGACGAACTACATCCTCACCCGCATGACCGAGGCCGGTGCCTCCTACGCCGACGCGCTGGCGGAGGCCCAGGCCCTCGGCTTCGCCGAGGCCGACCCCACGGCCGACGTGGAGGGCTACGACGCCGGCGCCAAGGCCGCCATCATCGCCAGCATCGCCTTCGGCGCCAGCGTCACGGCGGCCGACGTCCACCACGAGGGAATCTCCAAGATCACCGAGCAGGACATCGAGTTCGCTCGCCGCATGGGCTTCGTGATCAAGCTCCTCGCCGTCGCCGAGCAGAACGACGCCGGCGAGATCGGCGTCCGCGTGCACCCGGCGATGGTCCCCATCACGCACCCCCTCGCCGCGGTCCGGGAGAGCTTCAACGCGGTGTTCGTCGAAGGGGCCTCCGTCGGTGACCTCATGTTCTACGGCCGCGGCGCCGGCGGCGGGCCCACGGCCAGCGCCATCCTGGGCGACGTCATCGATGCCGCCCTCAACCGCCACAAGGGCTCCCATGCGTCCGTGGGCCAGCTGGCCACCGCCCGCATCCGGCCCATCGACGACGTGGAGTCGGCCTACTACCTGAACATCGAGGTGCTCGACCGCCCGGGCGTGCTGGCCCAGGTGGCGACGGCCTTCGGCGACCACCGCGTCTCCATCCGCTCGATGGAGCAGGAGGGCCTGGGGGACGAAGCCCGCCTCATCTTCATCACCCACCGCGCTCGGGAGGCCGACGTGCAGGCCACCCTGCGGGACCTCGATGCGCTGGAGGCCGTCGACCGCATCGGCTCGGTGATGCGCGTCGTGAGCGACGAGCCGTGAAGTACGTCTCCACCCGCGGCCGAGCGCCCGTGCTCGAGTTCGGGGACGTGCTCCTGGTTGGGCTGGCCGACGACGGCGGCCTCTACGTCCCCGAGCGCTGGCCCGCCCTCGATCCCGCGGTGTGGGCCGGGCCCCGCCCCTACGTCGACGTCGCCACCGACGTCATGTTCCCGTTCGTGGAGGGCACCCTCGAGCGCGACGAGCTGGCGGCGATGGCGGCCGAGGCCTACGCCACCTTCGAGCACCCTGACGTGTGCCCGGTGCGCGAGCTCGGCGACCTGCAGATCCTCGAGCTGTTCTGGGGACCGACGCTGGCCTTCAAGGACGTCGCCCTCCAGATGGTGGGCCGGCTCTTCGACCACGAGCTGACCAAGCGAAGGGAGCGGGCCACGATCGTCGTCGCCACCTCGGGGGACACGGGCTCCGCCGCCATCGAGGCCTGCGTCGGGCGCGACACGCTCGACGTCGTCGTGCTGCACCCGGCCGGCCGCGTCAGCGACGTGCAGCGCCGCCAGATGACCACCGTGCAGGCGCCCAACGTCCACAACGTGGCGATCGAGGGCACCTTCGACGACTGCCAGGACCTCGTGAAGGCCATGTTCGCGGATGTCGCCTTCCGGGACCGGGTCCGGCTGTCGGCGATGAACTCGATCAACTGGGCCCGGGTGATGGCCCAGGTCGTCTACTACGTCACCACCGTCGGCCGGCTCGGGCGGTGCGGCTTCTCCGTGCCCTCGGGGAACTTCGGAAACATCTTCGCCGGGTGGGTGGCCGAGCAGATGGGGCTCCCCGTCGGCCAGCTGGTCATCGCCGCCAACAGCAACGACATCCTCGCCCGCTGGGTGGCCGACGGCGCGATGGTGGCCGAGCCGGTGGTGCCGACCCTCAGTCCGGCCATGGACATCCAGGTGTCGTCCAACCACGAGCGGCTGCTCTTCGAGCTGACCGGGCGCGACGGCGCGGCCACGGCCGACCTGCTCACCCGGTTCCGCGGCGTCGGCTCGGTCGAGGCGCCCCGCACCGATCGCTTCGACGCCGCCACCGTGACCGACGCCGAGACGATCGACACCATCCGCGCCGTCCACGACGAGACGGGCGTGCTCATCGACCCGCACACCGCCGTCGGCGTGGCGGCGGCCCGCCGGTGCCGCCGTCCGACCGACGAGCCCATGGTCTGCGTGGCCACCGCCCACCCGGCCAAGTTCCCCGATGCCGTCGAGCAGGCCACGGGCCTTCGTCCCCCGCTCCCGTCGCGGCTGGCCGACCTGCTCGAGCGCGACGAGCGCTTCGAGGTCCTCGGCGCCGACCTGGCGGACGTGCAGCGCCACGTCGAGGCCTGCATCTCGGGCTGACCCCGGCGGACGATCCCGGCGTTGGCCGGAGGGATTTGTCCTGGTTGTGCCGAATGTCACCGGGGGCGGGCCGAACCCCACGGAGGACGACTTGCGATCCCACATCGCCCGGCGGGTGGCGGCCCTGGCTGCCATCGCCCTCAGCGCCGCCACGCTGCTCCTCGGCGGCGCCTCGCCTGCCAGCTCGGCGCCCACCTGGGCCCCCGCGGCAACGGCCACGATCCACCCCGGCGTGATGATGTACACCGCCGGCGCGCAGTGCACCGCCAACTACATCTTCACGAACGGCACGGACGTCTTCATCGGCTACGCCGCCCACTGCGCCGGCACCGGCGCCGCCACGGACACGAACGGCTGCGACGCCGCCAGCCTTCCCCTCGGCACCGAGGTCGAGATCGACGGAGCCTCCCAGCCCGGCGTCCTCGTGTACTCCTCCTGGCTGGCCATGCAGTCCGGCCCCCGGCCTGTCGACGACGTCTGCAACTACAACGACCTCGGCATCGTGAAGATCGCGGCGGCGGACGTCGGCAAGGTCAACCCGTCCATCCCGCACTGGGGTGGTCCGACCGGCATCAACACCACCGGGCTCCCCGCCGGCGACACCGTCTACGCCTACGGCAACTCGAGCCTGCGCTTCGGCATCACCCAGCTCTCCCCCAAGACGGGCCTCAGCCTCGGCACCGACGGCGGCGGCTGGACCCATCTCGTCTACACCGTGACCCCGGGCATCCCCGGCGACTCGGGCTCGGCCATGGTCGACTCGGCCGGGCGCGCCACCGGCGTGCTGTCCACCGTCGCCCTGGCCCCGTTGGCTGGCAGCAACAACTACAGCGATCTGGGCCGGGCCCTGGCCTACGCCCAGTCCCACGGGATGAGCGGCCTCAGCCTCGCCCTCGGTACCGAGGCCTTCAACCCGGACCAGCTGCCCCTCGGGGTCTGATCCCACCGGCCGAGCCGGATCCATCGCACGACGAGGGGGGTGCCGCGAGGCACCCCCCTCGTGCTGCTCCCACCACCGACAGGTGGCTCGGTGGCCAGGGGCTACCGTCCCGGCCCATGGAGCGACAGCGCATCGTGGTCCTCGACATGGAGGGCGTGGTGGTCCCCGAGATCTGGATCGCGGTCGCCGAGCGCACCGGGATCGACGCGCTGCGGCGCACGACGAGGGACGAGCCTGACTACGACGTGCTGATGCGCTACCGGCTCGACCTGCTGGCCGAGCACGGGCTGACCATGTCGCTCATCAGCGAGGTGATCGCCGGCCTCGATCCCCTCCCCGGCGCTCGGGCGTTCCTCGACGAGCTGCGAGCCCGGCATCCGGTGGTCCTCCTGTCGGACACCTTCGAGCAGTTCGCCGCCCCCCTCGCCCCCCCGCTGGGCCTGCCGGTGATCCTGTGCCACCGGCTGGAGGTCGATCCCGTCACCGATCGCATCACCGGCTACCACCTCCGGATGCCGGACCAGAAGCGGGCCGCCGTCGAGGCGTTCCGCACCCTGGCCTACGAGGTGCGAGCGGCGGGCGACTCGTACAACGACACCTCGATGCTGCTGGCGGCGGACTCCGGCTACCTCTTCCGGGCCCCGCCCAACGTCGTCGCCGAGTTCCCCCAGCTCGAGGCCCTCGACGCCTACGACGACCTCCTCGTCAGGCTCACCGACGCCTAACGCCGCCACCCGGTCGCGTGCGAGAAGCGACCCCCGAGGTGGGCCTGCGCACGCATGTCGGTCTGCGCACGCGACGGTGGGGACCCCGTCACCCGGTCGCGTGCGAGAAGCGACCCCCGAGGTGGGCCTGCGCACGCATGTCGGTCTGCGCACACCACGGCTGGGGCGTCAGGAGTAGCGGGTGACGTAGCCGCGGTGGCGGAACTGGGCCAGCTTGCGGGTGACGAAGACCATCGACAGGGCCGCCAGCACGAGGGCGCCGAGGGCGGCGACGCCGAGGTCGCTCCACGGCGCGGGCTCGCCCGCCAGGAGGTCGCGGGCGGCGCCGAAGACGTGCGTCGTAGGCAGGATCCGTGAGAAGGGCTGCAGCGGCCCGGGGATGGCCTCCACCGGGTTGAACACGCCGGACAGGGACAGGATGAGGAACGTGCTGGCCCACGCCAGGATCTCCGCCGACTGGCCGTAGCGGAGCAGCAGGCCGATGACGAGCATCGACAGCGCCCAGCCGACGACGAGCAGGATGCCCACGATCGGCACCAGCCCCCAGCCCACCGTCCCGAGGTTGAACCCGTAGAAGGCGGCGGCGGTGAGGCACACCATGGCCATCGCGGCCACGAGCTTCCCGATCCCGTACACGGCCAGCCCCACGACGTACTCGATCTCGCGCAGCGGCGTCGTCATCATGTTGAGCAGGTTCCGCGACCAGGTCTCCTCCATGAAGCCCGTGGAGACGGCGATCTGACTCTGGAACAGGACGTGGAACAGCATGATCCCGGCCAGCAGGTAGGGCGTGCCGGCCTGGCTGGCGTCGTTCTCCTGGGCCACGAAGGCGCCGAGCGACCCCCACAGCAGGATGTCGAAGAGGGGCCAGACGACGATGTCGAACCAGCGGTGAGGGCTGCGCCACAGCACGTAGGCGTGCCGGCGCACGACGGTGCGGACGCGCAGCCACGAGAAGCTGGGCCGGGCTCGGGCGGAGCTCAGGGTGCTCGTCATCCGGCCTCCCGGGGAGCGTCGAGGTCAGCGAGCTGGTCCTCGGCGACGACCGTGCCGGCGAGGTGGAGGAAGACGCCTTCGAGGTCGCCGTGACCGAACCGCTCGGCCACCTCGGCCGGGGAGCCGTCGGCCGCGACCCGGCCACCGGCCAGGAAGACCACCCGCTCGGTGAGCCGCTCGACCTCGACCATGTTGTGGCTGGTCACGAGCAGGGCCGTCCCGTCCTCGGCAGCCACGTCGAGGAGCCCGGTCCGCACCCGGAAGGCGACGTCGGGGTCCAGGCTGGCGGTGGGCTCGTCGAGCACGAGCAGGTGGGGGCGGGCCAGCACGGCCTTGACGATCCCGACGAGGGTCCGCTGGCCCGAGGACAGCTCCATGCACATCCGGTCCGCCAGGTGGCCGACCCCGAAGCGCTCCAGTCCGGCGGCCACCGCGGCGTCGCCGTCCCGCCGCGAGAAGCCGTAGAAGCCGGCGAAGAGGGAGAGCGCCTCGCGCACGCGAAGGCGATCGGGGAAGGGGAGGTACCCGGCGACGAAGCCCACTTCGCCCATGGCGGCCGAGCGCCCCCGTGGGAGCTCGTGGCCGGCCAGGGAGACCCGGCCGGCGTCGGGGGTGACGGCCCCGAGGAGCATGAGCAGGGTGGTCGTCTTCCCGGCCCCGTTCGGCCCGAGCAGCGCCACCCGCTCACCGTCGGCGATCGTGAGGTCGACGCCGTCGACGGCTCGCACCTTGGCGAAGGACTTCACCAGGCCGCTGGCCTCCAGCACAATCCCCACCGGGGGAGTCTCCATGGCCGTTGGCCGGACCGCACGCGGGTTTCGAGCCCCCGTGGGTGAGGCGCTATCGTGCGGGCGTTCCGCCGGGGGGCGAACGTCGGATCGGATCGGCCCGGATGACCGGAGCCGGCGAACCGACACCCCTGACGGAGGCGGGCCGTGTGGATCGGCGCCACACCCGCCAGCAGCCCTCCCGCCGTCCCCCTTCTCCCCCTTGACCGTGAGGTATCCCCACCCATGAGCGTGGACTCCACCGCCCTCGAGCGCTCCGCCCTGGAGCGCAAGGATCGTGACGAGCTGATGACCATCGCCCAGGCCCTGGGCGGCAAGCCTGGCTCGCGGGCCAAGAAGGCCGACATCGTGGACCTGATCCTCGAGCTGACCGGCGTCTCGTCCGGCTCCACCGAGGCGGAGGAGGCCCCCGCCGACGCACTGTCCGGTCGGGGTAGGGCCGGGGGGCGGGCCCGCAAGCCCACCGCCGAGGCGGACGAGGCTCCCGGCGAGCCCGCTGAGGGCGCCGAGCCCGAGTCGCCGACGGATGCCACCGACGCCGACAAGGTCGACGCGGGGTCCCCCGGCGAAGAACCCCCCGCCGAGTGGGAGCTCGAGGCCGACACCGGTGACGAGAGCCCCGAGGCCGGACGCCCTGGCGATCGCGCCGAGGGCAACGGAGGCAACCGGGGCGGGGAGCGCCGCCCTCGTGGCGACCAGAGCCAGAGCGACCACCGTGGTCCCGGCAACCAGAGCCAGGGGGCCCAGGCCAGCCAGCCCCAGTCCCACGGCAACCAGGCCCAGGCTGGCGGCGGCCAGGCCGACCAGGGCGACGAGGACGGCGAGGGGGCCAACCGACGCCGCCGCCGCCGGGGCCGCAACCGCGATCGCGGCAACGAGCCGGTGCAGAACCCCGATGAGTTCACCGGTGAGCCGATCGACGTGGAGGGCTACCTCGACCTGCGTGACGAGGGCTACGGCTTCCTGCGGGTCAGCGGCTTCCTGCCCTCCCGCGACGACGTCTACATCTCCGTCAAGCAGGCGCGGCAGTTCGGCCTCCGCAAGGGCGACCACCTGCAGGGCGCCAGCCGCCCCGCGCTGCGGAACGAGAAGAACCCGGCCCTCCTGCGCATCGACTCGGTGAACGGCGCGGACCCGGAGAAGGCGCGCGATCGCCGTCACTTCGAGGACCTCACCCCGCTGTTCCCGGACGAGAAGCTGGTCCTCGAGCAGGAGCGCGATCCGGCCAACGTGACGGCCCGGATCATCGACCTGATCGCCCCGATCGGGAAGGGCCAGCGCGGGATGATCGTGTCGCCGCCGAAGGCCGGCAAGACGACGATCATGAAGCAGATCGTCCGGTCGATCGAGACGAACAACCCCGAGGTCCACCTCTTCGTGCTGCTGGTCGACGAGCGCCCCGAGGAGGTCACCGACATGCGGCGGTGGCTGAAGAACGAGCGCTCCACCGTGGTGGCGTCGACCTTCGACCGCCCCACCGAGGAGCACACCCAGGTCGCGGAGCTCACCATCGAGCGGGCCAAGCGGCTCGTCGAGGACGGGCAGGACGTCGTCATCATCCTCGACGGCATCACCCGCTTGGCTCGGGCCTACAACCTGGCCGCCCCCACGACCGGCCGGGTGATGTCGGGCGGCATCGACACCGGTGCCCTCTACCCGCCGAAGAAGTTCTTCGGCGCCGCCCGCAACGTGGAGGAGGGCGGCAGCCTGACCATCCTGGCCACGGCCCTCGTGGAGACGGGCAGCCGCATGGACGAGGTCATCTTCGAGGAGTTCAAGGGCACCGGGAACATGGAGCTGCGGCTCGACCGCCGGTTGGCCGAGCGCCGGGTCTACCCGGCCATCGATATCGACGCCTCGTCCACCCGGCACGAGGAGCTGCTCTTCCAAGGGGTCCAGCTCCAGAACGTGTGGAAGCTGCGCCGGGTCCTGTCCGCCATGGCCAGCGAGGGCAGCGGCGCCACCGGCCTCGAGATGCTCATCGACCGCATGAAGGCGTTCAAGTCCAACAAGGAGTTCCTGGCCGAGATCGGCAAGGCTCCGGGGGGCTGACCCCGGGTAGCGGATCGACCCCTCGCTCCGATAGCCTCACCCAGCCCCTGAAGACCTGACGGAGAACGCCATGCGCGCCGACATCCATCCCGAGTACGTGGTCGCCACGGTCCGCTGCTCCTGCGGCAACACCTTCACCACCCGCTCCACGAAGTCCGAGCTCACCTCCGAGCTGTGCAGCGAGTGCCACCCCTTCTACACGGGCAAGCAGAAGCTCGTGGACACCGGCGGCCGCATCGACCGGTTCGAGCGCCGCTACGGCAAGCGCCGCAAGGGCGAGTAGCCCGTCGCGGGCCCGGGCCCGTCGCCTGATCCTTGGCTGATCGCTCCTCGCTGCTGGCGGCGAAGCTGCGCGGGCTCGTGTCCGCAGGCTTCGGCGCGTCCGAGCGCGAGCCCCGCCCCTTCCCCGGCGGGTCGGCGCTCGTGGAGGGGGCGACGGCCTGGCTGCTGCTCGACGAGCAGCCGCTCAAGGGGTTCGGGTCGGCGCTCGTCTGGGCCGACCGGCAGGGCTGCACCGACGTCCACCTGCTCGTCGACGACGCCGATGTGGCGGGGATCCTGGCCCGGCGGGCGACCTGCTTCGTCCCGGCCCCGAACGTGTGGGTGGTGCGGGGCGCCAGCCTCGAGCCGGCCGCCCCCGCCCCGCCGCCCGTCATCGCCGAGGCGCCGAGCACGCCGGAGCTGGCCGAGCTGCTCGTCGATGCCGACCTCGAGGTCTTCGTGGAGGACGGCATCGTCCGCGGCGAGATCCTCGGCCTCGAGGTGGCCCGCATCGTGCACGGGACCTCCACCGGCGGGGTGCCGTTGGACGGTCCGCTGCTCGAGGTCGGTGTGGGTCACGCCGACCGCGAGATGACCGCCGTCATCCACGCCGGGTTGAGCCTCGTCGACCAGCTGGCCCGGGTGGCGGAGATCGTGCGGGCCCAGCGTCGCGCCGGCGCCGAGCGCCACCCGCTGAACCAGCTCGCTCCCGAGCGCTGGCTGCGGGCCCTGCTCGTGGCCGATCCGGGGCGCGTCGGGCTGCGCGCGCTGCACCCGATCGACCCCGCCGTCCCGCGCCCCAACCTGCGCGACCGGGCCGTGGCCATGGCCGCCGGCGAGGACGCCGAGGGAGGCGAGGTCGTCGTCGCCTGCTCCGTGGGCGTCGACCTCGACCTCGTGCCGTCCGCCGCGGATGCTCGACTCGTCCACGCCCCCGACGCCCGCCTGCTGCTCGTCGTACCCGAGCGCGACGCCCACCTGGTCACCCGCGCCCTGGCCGCCCGGCTCCGCCGACCGGCCGAGGTGGTCACCGTCCCCGACGACTGGCGATGACCACCCCACGACGTCTGTGGAGGTCAGCGCACGCGTGGCGTGCCAAGAGGTCCACAGAAGCCGTGTGGGTAGCCTGAGCGACCCATGTTGGATCGGCTGCAGGACCTCGAGCGGGAGTACGCGGACGTCGAGGCGCGCCTCGGCGACCCCGAGCTGATCGCCGATCAGGGCCGCTACCAGGAGGTGGCGCGCCGCTACAGCGACCTCAAGCCCATCGTCGAGGCCGCCCAGCAGCTGCGCCAGCGGCGGGGCGACCTCGACACGGCCAAGGAGATGCTGACCGAGCTCGACGGGGACGACCGCGAGGAGATGCGCTCCGAGGTCAGCGAGGCCGAGGCCGACATCGAGCGGCTCGAAGCAGCGCTCAGGCTGCTGCTCCTGCCCAAGGACCCGAACGACGGCAAGAACGTGATCGTCGAGATCCGCGGCGCCGAAGGCGGGGAGGAGGCCAACCTCTTCGCCCGGGACCTGTTCGACATGTACCAGGGCTACGCCGGCCGCATGGGCTGGAAGCTCGAGGTGCTGGGCTCGGACCCCTCGGACATGGGCGGCTACCACGACATCACCTTCCTGCTGAAGGGCGATGGTGTGTGGCCCCGCATGAAGCACGAGGGTGGTGTGCACCGGGTCCAGCGCGTGCCGGTCACCGAGAGCCAGGGGCGCGTGCACACCTCGTCGGCCACCGTCACGGTGATGCCCGAGGCCGAGGAGGTGGACGTCGCCATCGAGGACAAGGACCTCAAGATCGACGTCTACCGGTCCTCCGGGCCCGGCGGTCAGAGCGTCAACACCACCGACTCGGCCGTGCGGGTCACCCACCTGCCGACCGGGATCGTGGTGGCCATGCAGGACGAGAAGAGCCAGATCCAGAACCGGGCCAAGGCCCTGCAGGTGCTGCGCTCTCGCCTCCTCAAGGCCGAGCAGGACCGGCAGGCGGCCGAGGCGTCGGCGGAGCGCAAGGGCCAGGTCGGGGGCGGGGGGCGGTCCGAGAAGATCCGCACCTACAACTTCAAGGAGAACCGCCTCACCGACCACCGCATCGGCCTCACGCTCTACAAGCTGGAGAAGGTCCTGGCCGGCGAGCTCGACGAGGTCGTCGACGCGCTTGTGACCGACGAGCAGACCCGCCGGCTCGGCGAAGGCGAGTAGCCGGCGTGGGGACGCTGTCGTGGCGCGAGCTGCGCGAGGAGTCGACCGCCCGGCTGGCCTCGGCCGGCGTGGAGGACCCGACCCAGGAGGTGCGCTGGATCGTGGAGCGGGCCAGCGGCCGCTCGCCGTCGGACCAGATCGGCGCCCTCGACGATCCGGTGACCGTGCGGGAGGTGACCTTCGTCGACCAGATGGTGGCGAGGCGGGCGGCGGGGGAGCCCCTCCAGTACGTGCTCGAGCGGTGGGCCTTCCGCACGCTCGACCTGTTCGTCGACCGGCGGGTCCTGATCCCCCGTCCGGAGACCGAGGTCGTCGCCGGCCTCGCCCTCGACGCGCTGGCCACCGCGAGAGCGACCGGAGCTGATGGGGACGGGCCGCCGGTGGCCGTCGACCTGGGGACGGGTTCCGGGGCCATCGCCCTGTCGCTGGCCGCCGAGCGCTGGCCGGACATCGAGGTGTGGGCCGCCGACGCCAGCCCGGAGGCGCTGGCCGTGGCCCGCGCCAACCTCGCCGGGCTCGGGCGGCGGGCGGGGGTGGTGCGCCTGGTGGAGGGGGACTGGTTCGCGGCCCTGCCGGACGAGCTGCAGGGCCGGATCGACGTGGTCGTCACCAACCCGCCCTACGTCGCCGAGCGCGACCCGCTGCCCGCCGAGGTGGCCGACTGGGAGCCGGCCAGCGCGCTCCTGGCCGGGCCGGACGGCCTCGACGACATCCGCCGGATCGTGGCCGGCGCCGCCACCTGGCTGCGGCCCGGCGGCGTCCTCGTGGTGGAGATCGGCGAGACCCAGGGACCGGCCGTGCTGGCGCTCGCCGCGGAGGCCGCTCTGGAGGCCGCCTCCGTCGAGCCAGACCTCGCCGGGCGGCCCCGCGCCCTCGTCGCCCGCCGGCCGCGGCCATGACCGACGCCGCCCCGACCGTGCCGGCCGACGCCGTCGACGTCGTGGAACGGGTGGTGGCCGTCTTGCGCTCGGGTGGGGTGGTGGTCCTGCCCACCGACACCGTCTACGGAGTGGCCGCCCTTCCCGCCGACGCGGCCGCCGTCGACGCCGTGTTCGCCATGAAGGGCCGGGGAGCCGACGTGCCCATGGCGGTGCTGTGCGCCGACGTCGAGCAGGCCCTCGGCCTCGCCGAGACATCCGACGCTCGCGAGCTCCGAGCCGTGGCCGATCGGTGGTGGCCCGGGCCGCTGACCGTCGTGCTGCCCCGCCGGGCCGGCCTCGGCTACCACCTCGGCCAGCCGGACACCACCATCGGGCTGCGGGTCCCCGACCACGCCCTCGTGCACGCGGTGGCCCTGGCCGCCGGGCCCATCGCCACCACGAGCGCCAACCGCCACGGCGAGCCCACCGCGGTGACGGCGGCGGAGGCGGGGACCGCCCTCGGGCCGGGCGTGGGGCTCATCGTCGACGGCGGTCGGCTCGAGGGGCGCTCCTCGACGGTCCTCGATGCCGTCGCCCGGCCCTGGCGGGTCCTGCGGGAGGGCCCCATCCCGGCCGAGTCGCTCCGCGGCGC
>DASUDP010000088.1:0-13280 GCA_036275535.1 Acidimicrobiales bacterium
GTGCGTTGTGGTACTCGTACGGCGGGCCGCCACCGAAGTAGATCGTTCCGGCCTCGCCCGCCGGCAGCTCGCCGCCCTCTTCGTCGAGGATGTGGATCTCCCCGATGAGGGGCTTGCCCACGGTGCCGGGCCGCTCAAGCCACTCCTGCGGCTTGACCAGGCAGAACCCGTTGAGCTCGGTTCCGGCGTAGTACTCCCACAGCACCGGGCCCCACCAGTCCATCATCCGCTGCTTAACCTCGACCGGGCACGGCGCCGCGGCGTGGACGGCGACCTGCATCGAGGAAACGTCGTAGCGCCGTCGCTCCTCCTCCTCGAGCTTGAGCATCCGGACGAACATCGTCGGCACCCACTGGGAGTGGCTGGCGCGGTGCGACTCGATGAGTCGCAGCGCATCGACCGGGTCGTACTTCTCCATGACCACGGTCGTGCCACCCAGCGCCTGCACCCCGAGGTTGAAGCCGATCGGGGCCGAGTGGTAGAGCGGCGCGGGGGAGAGGTAGACGGTGTCGGCGTCCATGCCGAACACGCCCCCCAGCAGGGCGGCGATCATGATGCCCTGGTCGATGGTGTTGCCCGACAGCGGTCGCTTGATGCCCTTGGGTCGGCCGGTGGTTCCCGAGGAGTAGAGCATCATCTCTCCCGCCGGCTCCTCGTCGAGGTGGGAAGTTGGCATCGTCGAGATGGCGTCGGCGTAGCTCTCGAAGCGAGGGTCGGCGTCGCCGATCAGCAGCGGCAGCGTCACGTTCGGTGCATCGAGCAGCGCCTCGGCGGCCACGTCGGCCTTCGCGGTGCTGGTCACCAGCGACCGGCTCCCGGAGTCGTCGAGGATGTAGGCCACCTCTTCGGCGGACAGGTAGCTGTTGACGGTCGTGATGTAGAGGCCCGAGCGCAGCGCCGCCCACATGACCTCGAGAAACTGGGCGTTGTTCTCGCTGAAGATGGCGACGTGGTCGCCCGGCGCGAGGCCGTGGTCGCGCCACAGCCTGGCCAGCTGGGTCGATCGCTGGTCCAGCTCGGCGTAGGTGACGATCTCGCCGCTGCTCCCCATGATCAGCGCCGCCTTGTCTGGCGTTCTCGCTGCATGAACTGCTGGGTACACGGTTCCCCCTGGTTTGTCGTTGTTCCGATGTCCGGGTGCTGTCAGTCGCCGGTGGCTCGGAACACCGGCAGGCGCCGGCCGTCGGAGAGCTCCACCGACCAGTCGACCTGCACGCGCTGGTCGCAGCGCAGCGAGCCCGGCTCGGCGCCGACGACGTTGGTGGTCACGCGGATGCCTTCGTCGAGGTCGACCAGGGCGACGACGTAGGGCACCTCGTCCCCCATCATCGGGTTCCCCGGCTTGCGCATGACGTTGAAGGAGTAGATGGTGCCGGTGCCCGCCAGCGGGGCCCAGTCCAGGTCTGCGGACAGGCAGCCGGGGCAGGCCTCGCGCGGGTACCAGACGAAGCGGTCGCAGCCGTGGCAGCGCTGGGCCAGCAGCTCCTTGCGGCGAGTGGCCTCCCAGTACGGCTCGGCTAGGGGCGTCACGGGGGGTTCGATGCGCGGCATCGGTCTCCTAGAGGGTGGCCTCGGTGCCGAGGACGATGGTGGAGGTGCACGAGAGGACGCCACCGCAGCCGTTGGCGACAGCGATCTCGGCGCCGGGGACCTGCCGGTCGCCGCCCTCGCCGCGCAGCTGGCGCACGGCTTCGACGAGGATGAACATGCCGTACATGCCGGGGTGGGTGTAGGCGAGGCCGCCGCCGTTGGTGTTGGTGGGCAGCGAGCCGCCGGGGCCGAGGCGCCCGTCGGCCACGAAGTCCCCGCCTTCGCCCTTGGCACAGAAGCCGAGGTCCTCCAGGGTCATCAGCGCCGTGATCGTGAAGGAGTCGTACAGCTCGACGACGTCGACGTCATCGTGGCCGACGCCGGCCATCGCCATGGCCCGTGGTCCGGACACCGCAGCGCCGGTCGTGGTGACATCGCCCATCTGGCTGATGGACATGCCATGGGTGTGGGCGGTGCCGGCGCCGAGCACGTACACCGGCGGGCGTGCCAGGTCCCGAGCCCGTTTGGCGCTGGTGACGACCAGGGCGCCGGCGCCGTCGGTGACGAGGCAGCAGTCGAGCTTGTGGAGGGGCTCGGCGATCATCGGGGAGGCGAGCACGTCGTCGATGGTGATGGGGTCCTGGTGGTACGCGTTGGGGTTCTTCACCGCCCACTCCCGGAACGACACCGCGATCTGCGCCAGCTGCTCGCTCGTGGTGCCGAAGTCGTGCATGTGCCGCTGGGCCGCCAGGCTGTAGCTCGCCGCCGGCAGCCCGAGCCCGTAAGGCAGGTCCCACTGGAACAGGGCCGAGTCCTGGCCACCGATGCCGGGGCCGCCGCCGGCGAAGGGGTTCTTGCCGCCCCTCGGCGTTGCCGCGTACACGATGACCGCCACCTCGCAGAGCCCGGTGGCGATCGCCGCAGCAGCGTGCTCGACGTGCACCTCGAAGCTGGACCCCCCTGTCATCGTCGAGTCGGTGAACCGGCCTCGCACGCCGAGGCGCTCGCCGAGCTCAAGCGAGCCCATCATGCCGTTGGTGGTCATCAGGCAGTCGACGTCGGCGATCGACAGGCCGGCGTCGTCGAGCGCGGCGCCGATCACCTCGACCTCGAGCTGTGCGTCAGTGCGGCCGAGCACCCCGGTGGGTGAGACGGCGTCGACAGCTCCGACGATGGCGGCGGCGCCACGGAGCGGGTTGGGCAAGACCGGTCTCCTCGGGTTGAGGCCGGTGGCCGGCGCCACCGAGCGGGTTCGGAACATAACACGCGCTCCGTCTCAGGGCCCATCGACCTCCTAGGTCGACGCGTATCGGGTTGGGCGGTTTCTCACCCCTTGGCGGTGCGATGTGCCATGGGCCCCGGGGGAGGTGTCGATGTGCGCGCTCGCTCGGTGGTGCTTTCGCAGGAGGCACCGGGTGCTGGCGTCGTGGTTGGTCGTCCTCGTGCTCCTCGGCGGGGGTGCGCAGGTCTTCGGCGGAGCGTTCCGGAACGACTTCCGGGTGGCGGAATCGGAGCCCCAACGGGCGCTCGATCTCCTTCAGGACCGGTTCCCCGCGTGCGCAGGCGATCCTCGACCGTCGCCTGCCCCGCATCGAGCTCGAGGCGTCCGCCCCGCGGGGGCAGGGGGCGGCGGTGCCCTCAGCGGTGGAGGGCGGGTCAGGGGCGGGAGGGTCAGCGGCGATCGCACCGGCTGGCACGAGGTCCGTGGCCGAGTGCTCGGCGAGACCCAAGAGCCGCACGGCGAGAGCTCGACGCCGCTCAGGAGCTCCGGCGGCGCCGCGACCTGATCCGGGACCCGCTGGTCCCCAGGGTGTGGCCTGGGTCTGCGCCGCGGCCGGCCTCGGCGACTGCACCCCGGACCGCGTGGGCCAGTGCGGGGGCAAGCGACTCGCCGACCTCCTCCGGGGCGCGGCCGAAGTCAGGACCGAGGGCCTCGGTGGCGAAGGCCGACAGCGAGACGGCCACGGCGTCGTGGAGCCAGGGGGGCGGATCGGACGTTCCGCCGGCCAGGCGCCAGGCCGTGTCCGTGAACCGGTGCACCAGCTCGGCGCGGGCCGCCCGCCGGGCCCGGGCGAGGTCGCCGAGCTCGCCCTGCAGCTCGACGCCTGATGCCAGCTCGAAGTACACCCGGCCGTGCTGGGCGTTCATGCGGTGGACGGCGACGAGCGCGGCGCGAAGCCACTCCTCTAGCTCCACATCGGGCCCGGGCCGGGGTACGTTCTTGCCGTAGCTGCGCATCGAGTCCTGGAGGGCCGCGACCAGGAGGGACTCGCGGGTCTCGAAGTACCGGAAGACGGTGCGGCGGCTGAGCCCCGCGGCGGCGGCGACGTCCTCGACCCGTACGGCGAGGCCGCGTTCGGCCAGCCCTGCTCGGGCGCCGCGGACGATGCGCTCGCGCGCCGCGGCGCGGGGATCATCGACCGGCTCGGAGTCGAGGGGCTCGGCAGCCATCGGACCCACCTTTGCACCTCCTCGACCGGCGGGAGCGCGCACCCAGCTTGCCTGCGCCGTCGGAGACGGCGCAGCATCGCCGGGTGACGACCACGCCAGCCGGGATGCACCTCATGTTGGAGGGGACCGGGCGGCCCATCGTGCTCACCCACGGGTTCGCCGACGACTCCTCCACGTTTGACCGCCTCTTCCCGGTGCTCTCCGGCTACCGCTTGGCTCGGTGGGACCTCCCCGGCCACGGCTCGTCTGACGTCGGACCTCAGCCGGCCTCGCGGGGCACGGCGCTGGCCTGGCTCGACGCAGCGGTCGCCGCCGCCGGGCCGGGCCCGGCGGTGCTCGTCGGCCACAGCCTCGGTGGCTACCTGTCGCTGTGCCGGACGGTGCTGGACGCCACCGGGATCGCCGGGCTGGTCCTCGTCTCCACCGGCCCCGGGTTCCGGGATCCCGCCAAGCGGGAGAGGTGGAGCGCCTTCATGGGCGACTACGCCGAGCGCCACGGCATCCCCGCGGAGGCGCGGGGGATCGCCGAGCAGCCCGACAGCCTCGTGCTGGACCGGCTGGCCGAGGTCCCGGTGCCCGTCCTCGTCATCGTCGGGGGCGACGACGTGCGGTACCACGCGGGGTGCCGCATCATCGTCGACGAAGTCCCTGACGGCGAGCTGGTCGTGGTCGACGGGGCCGGGCACTTCCCGCACCAGACCCATGCCGACCTGGTGGGCGGCCACGTCAGGGAGCTCCTCGGGAGGATCTCGGGCTGATCGTGGCGAACCACTCGTGATGGTGGCGAGCTGTGCTGATGCAACAACTTTGTTGTAGCGTTTCTTCATCGCCGACCGACCGACCAGGAGGTCGCATGCTCCCCACCACGGCGCCATCGATCCAGACCCGGCGGATGTCCTTCGAGGAGTCGTTGCAAGAGGTGCCTCGCCACTTCGGTCCCGACGGCGACCTGCTGTCCAGCCACATCGTCGCCTGCCTGTCGGCCGTGTTCCCCGATGGCGAGGACTTCTTCGTCCGATCCGTCCGCCACTTCCGTGCCGACATCACCGACCGTGCGCTGAAGCAGGAGGTCGGCGGGTTCATCGGTCAGGAGGCCGTCCACGGCCGTGAGCACCGAGCGTTCAACCGACGCCTCAGCCAGCTCGGCTACCCGACCCGGTTCATCGAACGGTTCACCGAGCGGCTGCTGGCCGGCGCCGACAAGGTCCTGTCGCCCAAGACGTGCCTGGCCGCCACCGCCGCCCTCGAGCACTACACGGCCACTCTGGCCGAGCAGCTCCTGCGCGACGAGGACACCCGGGCGCTGTTCGGGCACGACAAGGTGCGAGACCTGTTCGTGTGGCACGCGCTCGAGGAGTCCGAGCACAAGACCGTCGCCTTCGACGTGTACCGGAGCGTCGGGGGCACCGAGCGCATGCGCCGGGTCGTCATGAACGCCATCACGGCAGGCTTCATCGGGGGCGTCGCCCTCGCGGTCGGCATCTCCCTCCTCGGCGACCGGGCGAGCTACAACCCGAGGCGCCTCGCCGGCAGCCTGCGGCGCCTTTGGCACTCCCCGATCATCAGCCGTGAGCTGTGGCGGGAGCTGCGCAGCTACAACGAGCCGGGCTTCCACCCGTCCGATCGCGACGCCACCGAGCTGCTCGCCACCTGGCGGGAGGAGCTCTTCGGCGCTCGGGGCGTGCTCAACGACCGGCTGGCAGGGGTGGCCTGATGGCGGCCACCGAGCACCTCGACGTCCTCGTCGTCGGCGCCGGCCTGTCCGGCATCTGCGCCGGCCACTACCTGCAGACCGAGACGCCGTGGGCGAGCTACGCCATCTTCGAGGCCCGCGACGCCATAGGCGGCACCTGGGACCTGTTCCGCTACCCCGGCGTGCGCTCCGACTCGGACATGTTCACCCTCGGCTACCCGTTCCGCCCGTGGAAGAGCAGCCGGATGATCGTGGACGGCGACGCCATCCGCCACTACATCGAGGACACCGCGGCCGAGGAGGGGATCGACGCCCACATCCGCTTCCAGCACCGCATCGTCCGGGCCGAGTGGTCCAGCGACGACGCGTGCTGGCACGTCATCGCCGAGCGCACTGACACCGGCGAGACGGTGGAGCTCACCTGTGGGTTCCTGTTCGCCTGCAGCGGGTACTACCGCTACGACCACGGCTACCAGCCCGACTTCCCCGGGGCCGATCGCTTCCGGGGTGAGCTCGTGCACCCCCAGCACTGGCCCGAGGACCTTGACGTCGCCGGCAAGAAGATGGTGGTCATCGGCAGCGGCGCCACCGCCGTCACGCTGGTGCCGAGCCTGGCTGAGCGGGGTGCCGAGGTCACCATGCTGCAGCGATCGCCCACCTACATCGCCACCGTGCCTGGTGAGAACCCGGTGGTGGGTGCCGTGCAGCGGATCCTGCCCGACAAGGTGGCGGGAGCGGCCGTGCGCTGGGCTCATGCCCTCGGTGCCCAAGCTCTCTACGAGCTGAGCCAGCGCTACCCGACCCCGGTGAAGCGCCTGCTCCGGTTCGGCGTCCGGATCCAGCTGCCCCGCGGCTACGACATCGACACCCACTTCAGTCCCCACTACGACCCGTGGGACGAGCGCATGTGCGCCGTCCCCGGGGGCGACCTGTTCAAGTCCATCAAGTCGGGCAAGGCGACGGTGGCCACCGACCACATCGACACCTTCACCGAGGGTGGCATCCGGCTGCAGTCGGGGCAGGAGCTGGAGGCGGACGTCATCGTCTCCGCCACCGGGCTGGAGCTGCTGTTCCTCGGCGGCATCGAGCTGGCCGTCGACGGCGAGCTGGTCGAGCTGAAGGACCGGCTCACCTACAAGGGCATGATGCTCGAGGGCGTGCCGAACCTGGCCCTCGCCATCGGCTACACCAACGCCTCCTGGACGCTGCGCTGCGACCTCACCTGCCGGTACGTGACCAGGCTGCTCAACCGCCTCCACGGCTCAGGCCTGCGCCAGTGCACCCCGGTGAACGACGACCCCGACGTCGGGCCCGAACCCCTGCTCAACCTCCGTTCGGGCTACATCCAGCGGGCCCAGGGCAAGATGCCCCAGCAGGGGTCCCGGCCTCCGTGGCGCGTGTACCAGAGCTACCTGAAGGACTACCGGGCCACCCGGCGGGCCGACGTGGACGACGGCGTCATGCGGTTCAGCAACCCGGGCACCCCGGTGGAGCTTGAGCCCCAGGTCGCCGCCGGGTGACCGTGCCGCTGCCCACCGCGCTGGTCCCTCGGCCCGTGCGCCGCCGCCTGCGACCCGTCATCCGGGTGCTCGTGCCCGCCGCGGGCGTGGCCGGGGCAACCGTGCTCGTCCGTCGGCGGCGGCGGGCGCCGTCGGTCGATCCCTGTGCCCCGGAGGGGCTTGCCCTGCCGGAGGGCGCGGACGGCGTCGTGACCACCGCGGACGGGGCCGAGCTCGCGGTACGCACCGCCGGCCCCGACGGTGGGCCGCTCGTGGTGCTCGTCCACTGCTGGACCGGAGCGAAGGAGCTGTGGGGACCGGTCGCCCGACGCCTTGTGGGCGACGGGTACCGCGTGGTGCTCTACGACCAGCGAGGCCACGGGGCCTCGTCGTGGGGCGACGGGCTCCCCCACATCGACCGACTGGGCGACGACCTCGCCGCCGTGCTCGCCCACGTCGATGCACGCGATGCCGTGGTGGTCGGGCACTCGATGGGCGGCATGTCGATCCAGGCCTACGTGGGTCGTCACGGCGAGGATGCACACGCTCGCCTCCGGGCCGCGGTCCTCGCCGCCACCGCAGCCCGGACCTTCGGCCGCGAGTTCCCACCGGCGCTGGCGGAGCGGATCCTCGGCGACCTGGCCCCGTCCTGGACCAGGACCGGCCGGGTCGGCACGGCGCTGGCCCGCGGCTCGCTCGGCCCCGGCGCGGTGCGCGCCCACGCCGTCGCCGTGCGCGACCTGCTCCACGCGACCCCTGGCGCGGCGCGGGTCGGGTGCCTGCTGGCGATGGCCCGCATGGACCTTCGGGCCGGCCTGGTCGCGGTCCGCCTGCCGGCCACCGTGCTCGTCGGCACCCACGACCTGCTCACTCCCCGGCGCTCGGCTCGGGCCATCGTGGCCGCCTGGCCCGGCGCCACGATGCGGGTGCTGCCCGGCGCGGGCCACATGCTGCCCATCGAACGGCCCGACGACATCGTCGAGGCGATCCGGGACGCAGTCGACCGAGCCGACGCCCTCACGCCGCCTTGCCCCGATGACGGCTCGGTCGCCAAGGAACCATCCGATGTCGTCGAGCTCACACGAGCCGCACGAACCCACTGAACCCAAGCGGCTGTCGCCTCGCGCCCGCCGCAGAGGAACTCCATTGCACCACCTGTCCGGTACCGCTCTCACGAAGACCGTCGGTCTCACCGCCCTGGCCGCAGCCGTGGCCAGCTTGGCGGTGCTGCCGCCGGCCGGCGCCCAGGATGCCTCGCCGGATGCGCCTCCCGCCTACGACGCGAGCTCGTCGGCGCAGGCGCTGGAGCTCTCCCTGTTCGGCCAAGGTCTCGTCGTCGGACAGGGCTCGAGCAGCATCAGCCCGGCGGCGTCCGGTGCCGACGGCCTCGCCATCGGCACCCCGGTGTTCGACGGCGGGGTGTCGTCCGCACTCGTGCAGGGCACGGGCACCGACGGTTCGCCGGAGCCGGTGTGCATCCAGGCCTTCGACCAGGTCCCGGGGCTGAGCATCGAGTTCGCCTGCAGCTCGTCGCAGGTCGACGCGGCCGCGACGGCCGTCAACGCCGCCTCGGCCTCCACGGCCGGTCGGCTCGTGCTCAACCCGCTCGACCCGCTGCTGCAAACGCCCCTGTCCACCGTGGTCGACCCGCTGCAGGGCGGCCTCGATGCGCTCGTCGGTGGCCTCGAGCTGGTGCTGGGACCGATCAGCCAGGCCAGCGGGCTCGGCTTGGAGGACACGGTGGCCGATCTCCTCGATGCGCTCCTCGACGGGGGGGACCTGCTGTCGATCGCCCTGGGCGACTCCTCCACCTCCAGCTCCCTCGCCGGCAACCTGCTCTCGACGTCATGCTCGGCGGAGGGCACCCGCATCGACGTCCTGGACCTGCCGGCCGTGGGCGGGGAGGATCCGCCGCCGGTCATCTCGGTGATCCTCGGCGACGTGAGCACCCGGGTCGACGTCGACACCACCACTGGCATCGGCAACCCCGTGGCGAACCCCGCCGGCGTGACCGTCCTCGTCCCACCGCTCGGGCTCGAGCAGCCCTTGGCCCTCGGGCAGACGTTCGACATCCCGCTGCCCGAGCCGCTCGGCACGTCCACCATCTCCGTCACCGACGGCGTTCGCGGCGTGGACGAGCAGGGTCGGAGCTTCGCCACCGCCGACTCCGTGGTCATCGACCTGTTCGACGGTGAGGCCCTCATGGGCGGCATCGAGCTGAAGGTCGCCCGGTGCGCCTCCGTCGCTGGGGCGGTCGTCGAGGCGGTGCAGCAGCCCGCTGCTCCCGCTACTCCCGCGGCGGCGGCCCCCGCTCCGGTCCTGCCACGAACCGGCGCCGACGACGACCGCTCGCTCACCGTCGCGGCAACGCTGGCGATCGCCGCCGCCGGGCTCTCGCTCGTCCGGCGCCGGGCCCGCTGATTTCGCACCCGGCGTTCTGTCCGTCGGCCTCCTCGAGGTCGCCGTCGTCGAGGGCCCTTCCGTGTCCTGGACTGCGGTGCTCGACCCATGCCTCCTCGACCGGCATGGGCTGGCCGATCAGGAGCCGGGACGGCGGTTGCTGCGCACGTCCCGGAAGGGGATGTCGGCGTCGACGGAGGGCTCCTTGGGCAAGCCCAGGACTCGCTCGCCGATGATGTCGTGCTGGATCTCGTCGGTGCCGCCGGCGATGGACTGCCCCGGCACCGACACGAGCACCTCGGCCACGATCCCGCCCTCCAGCGAATCGGGGCCGTCGAGCATGGCGTGGGCGCCGGCGACGTTGGTGTGGGCGGCCGCCGCGGCCCGGGCGATGCCGCTGCCGTGCAGCTTGCCGAGCGACCCCTCCGGGCCGGGACGGCCCGCCCTGCGCTGGGCGGTCGCCCGCTGGGCGGTCAGCTGCGCCGCACGCTGTAGGGCGTGCAAGGCGGCCATCTCCTGGCGCAGCACCGGATCGCCGGATCGCCCGAGCCGCTGCGCCACGGGGGCGACCAGCTCGGCTCGCCCGGCGCGCTGGGGGTACCACTCGTAGGTCTTCAGATACGCGCTCGCCTCGGCGGCGGCCTCCTCCCGGGTGCGGCCACCGCCGGCCGGGGGGAGGGAACCGAACAGGCCTGCCGCCAGGCCTCGCTCGTGGGCCAGCGTCGTGCGGGCCACGGCCCAGCCCCCGTGCAGCTCGCCCACGAGGTTCAGGTGGGAGACGCGGGCCTCGTCGATGAACACCTCGTTGAACGACGATCGGCCGTTCATCTGGCGCAGCGGGCGCACCTCGACACCAGGCTGTCGCATCGGGAAGGCGAAGAAGGAGATGCCCCGGTGCTTTGGGACATCCGGGTCGGTGCGGGCGAGCAGCATCCCGTAGGCGGCGTGGTGGGCGCCGGTGGTCCACACCTTCTGGCCCGTGACGATCCACTCGTCACCGTCGCGGTGGGCGTGGGTGGTGAGGCCGGCCAGGTCGGAGCCGTTGCTCGGTTCGCTGAAGAGCTGGCACCACGAGTCCTGGCCGGTGGCGATGCCTCGCAGCAGGAGGCGCTGCAGGTCGAGCGCCCCGTGCTCGAGCAGCGTCGGCGCGGCGAGCGACATCCCGACCCCGACGGCCGGGCCCACGGCGCCCGCGGCCCGCAACTCGTCGGTGGCGACACGCGCGAGGTCCGGAGGCAGGCCCCGGCCATAGCGATCGCGGGGCCAGCCCGGGCACCCCCAACCGGAGTCCACGAGGAGGTCGCGCCACTCGCCCAGGGGTCGTTCGGGGTCCCAGGTGGCCTCGACCCAGGCCCGGGCCTCGGCCCGCACCTCCTCGGCAGACGGTTGCTGGTCCAGGGGCGCAGCGGTGCTCATGCTGTCATCGTGAGCGACGCGCGGGTCACCTTGCCAGCGTCCTGGTCGACGAACGCCTGGTTGATCTGCTCGAGCGGGTAGTCCACGACCACCTGCTCCAGGGGCAGGTCATCGACGTGGCGCTCGAGGAACCCCAGGGCTCGCTGCAGGCTGCGGGCGTCGTAGGCGGCCACCGCCTCCACCCGCACGTTGGCCATGACCAGGAACCCGGGGTCGAGCTCGAGGGACGTGCCCGGGTAGAAGGTGCCGATCTCCAGGTACCGCCCGCCGAGGCCGACCATGCGCAGACCCTCGCTGATGGCATCGGGTCGCCCGACCAGCTCGCAGACGACGTCAGCGCCCCAGCCGGCCGTGAGGTCCTTGACGGCTGCGACCCGGTCGTCGGCGGTGGTGATGTCGCGCATGTCGATGGTGTGGTCGGCGCCCATGCGGCGGGCCAGGTCGAGGCGGTCGTCGATGCCGTCGATGACGATGACCGTCTCGGCCCCCCGATCGCGGGCCACGGCGGTGGCGTAGAGGCCGAGGCCACCCGCACCCTGGACCACGACCCGGTCGCCCATGCCCATCTGCACGCGCTCCAGGCCCATGATCACCTGCGCCAGCGCGCAATTGACGCCGGCGACCATCGTGTCGGTCACCCGGTCGGGCACCTTGTACACCGCCATCTGCGGGGTGGCGTAGAAGTAGTCGGCATAGGCGCCACGGAAGTGCGGGAAGTCGGTCGGCCGGCCCTGGAGCACCTTGAACGACCGGCTGCACGCCTCGGTCATGCCCCTGGTGCATGTCCGGCACCGACCGCACGGGGCGAAGTACTGGTAGGCGACGCGGTCGCCCTCGGCCAGCGCGTTCCCCGCCCAATCCGTGGTCACGCCGGCGCCGAGCGCATGCACCACACCGGTCATCTCGTGGCCGATGATCCGCCCGTCGGCCCGGCCCATGGCCGACAGGAAGCCGTCGCCGCGCCAGATGTGCAGGTCGCTGCCGCAGATGTTCGCCCGGGTGACGCGGACGACGACCGCCCCCGGCTCGGGATCCGGCACGGGCAGCTCGGTGATCTCCATGGGCTTGCCCGGGCCGAAGAACAGGGCGGCCCGTCCGGTGGTGGTCATGGTGAGACTCCCTCGCTGATCCTCACGGGTGTGCTGGCACGTACCGGCACCGCTGTGGTCCCCATGGCGCCGGGGCGCCGTCGGCAGTATCGGGCTGGCACCCGGGGGTGTCAATGCGGCACACGGGCCCTTGCGGTTGCGGAGCCGGCCTGGGTGGGGCATGCTCGGTGGCACTCACGAGTGCCACCGGGCACCGTGGCTGAGCACGGGGACACGCACATGAGGGTCGACTACCCGATCATCTCGGCGGACTCGCACATCACCGAGGCGCCGAACACCTACACCGACTTCATCGACCCGGCCTGGCGCGACCGCGCCCCACGGCTCGTCGACGGTGGCGACAAGATGGGCGACATGTTCGTGGTGGAGGGCTCCACAGTGCCGATCCCCATGGGTCTGGTCGCCGCCGCTGGCAAGGACCCCTCCGAGATCCGCACGAAGGGCACCCGGTTCGAGGAGCTGCACCGGGGCGGGTGGGACCCGACGGCCCGCATCGCCGAGCAGGACGCCGACGGCGTCGCGGCCGAGATCATCTACCCCACGGTGGGCATGGTCCTGTGCAACATCGACGACTATGACATGAAGAAGGCCAGCTTCGACGCCTACAACCGCTGGATCGGCGAGTACTGCTCGCACGACCCGAACCGGCTGCTTGGCTGCGGCCAGACTGCGATGCGCTCGCCCGAGGAGGGCATCGAGGACCTGAAGGCCATCAAGGCTCTGGGTCTGCGCGGGGTGATGATGCCGGGCCTGCCGGCGGTCGAGGACTACGACTCGCCGGTGTACGACGCCTTCTGGGAGGCGGCGATCGAGCTCGACCTTCCGCTGAGCTTCCACATCCTGACCACCAAGAGCGACAAGACCCGCGGGCCCGCGATCTCGAGCTTCTTGTCCATCGTGCGGGGCTGCCAGGACATCATGGCCATGCTTGTGTTCGGCGGCGTCTTCGAGCGCCACCCCGATCTCAAGGTGGTGTGCGTGGAGGCCGATGCCGGCTGGGTCCCGCACTTCATGTACCGGATGGACCACGCCTTCAACCGGCACCGCTACTGGCTGAAGCCGGGAGCCGACCTGAAGCGCCTGCCGAGCGAGTACTTCGCCGAGAACATCTACGTCACGTTCCAGGACGACTGGACCGCGTTCCGCTTCGCCGACGCCATGAACTGGAAGCGGCTGATGTGG
>DASUDP010000089.1:0-6367 GCA_036275535.1 Acidimicrobiales bacterium
TGCCGGTCAGCACCTGGTCGACCAGGCTGGTGACGGGGGCGAGCACGCTGGTGGGGACGGACGCCGTCACCGTGGTCAGCACCTGGCCGACGGCCTGGGGGCCGACCTCGACGGTGGTGCAGCCGAGGCGCTGGTCCTGGCCCAGGCCCACGTCGCGGACCGTCAGGCACACCTCGTGGCGGCCGGGGGTGAGCACGAGGCGCTGGCTGAAGCCGTGGGCAGGGCCATGGGCGGGGTGAGTGCGGGCGACGTCGGCGCGGTCCTGGTCGGCCGTGAAGGTGCCGGGCAGGGCCGGGGCGGCCCCGTCGACCGTGACGGTGACCTTCACCGGGTCGGGCGTGTTCGGGTCGAGGGCCCAGCCCGACACGGTGGCGGTCAGGTCGCCGCCGGTGGCCAGCTCGAAGGCGCCCACCGGCTGGACGGCGTGGACGACCCGGCCGCAGCCCAGCTCGGCGTCGCCGCCGGCGCCCACGCCCTTCACCCGCACGCACACGTCGTTGGCGCCCTCCACGGCCGGGACCTCGACCCGGAACCCGTGGGCTTCGCCGTAGTGGGGGAAGGCGGCGGCGATGTCGGGCCGGGCGCCGTCGGCGGCGGCCGTCGTGACGAGCTCGCCGTTGCGGCGCACCTCCACCTGCACCGGGTCGGCGGTCTGCGGGTCGAGGGCCCAGCCGCTCACCACGACCGTCTCGAACGAGTCGCCGGCGCCCTCGAAGCTCCCGCTCGGGGCGCCGGGGGCGTCGACCGGGGCGCAGCCGAGGTCACGGCGGAAGCCGGCGGCGGCGTCGAGGACCGTGGCGCACACCTGGTGCGAGCCGGCCGGGGCGGCCACCGAGGCCAGGAAGGCGCCGTTGGTGGCGCTCACGTCCTGGCTGGCGGCGCCGGCCGTCACCCGCACCTGGGTGCCGCTGGAGACGGTGCCGGTCACCCACACGTAGCCGGCGGCGTAGGTGCGGCCGGTGACCGAGCCGGCCGACGGGTCGAAGGCGCCGGCCATGAACCGCAGCCCGCTGACGTCGCCCGGGCGGTACGCCGAGATCCCCGCCACCTGCGGGTACATGGCCTGGATGCTGCCCGCCCACGACGAGTTGTAGTGCTGGAGGCCGAGGGCGTGGCCCAGCTCGTGGGTGGCCAGGTTCAGCCGGTCGGCGGACCCCATCGACAGCGCCGCCGGGTACAGCCACACCCGGCCCGACACGAGCTCGGTCTCCGTGTAGGCCGGGCCGCCGCAGCCCACCGCGGCGCTGCCGCAGGGGCCGGTGCCCACGACGACGGTGATCTCGCCGCTCGCCGGCTCCTCGCGGCCGCCGGTGCCAGGCGCCACCCGGACCGGGAGGCCGGTGGCGGCCTCGGCGTCGCGGGCGGCGGCCTCCAGCTCGTCGCGGTACTGCTCGACCCCGCCGTCGGGGCCGGTCAGGCGGATCGTGTAGCCCGTCGTCCGCCAGCGGGGGGTGGCCGAGAAGACGGCGAAGCCCTGGCCGGGGCTCACCGACGGCGTCCCGGTCTGGGTGCTGCCGTCAGCGGCCTCGGCGTAGGCGGTGGGGTGGCTGCTCCCCGCGGCGACGACGGGGGCGTCGGCGTCGGGACCCGCCGGGGCCTCGGCCGGAGGGTGGTCCTCCTCGGCCGAGGCCCCGGGCCCCGATGCGGCGTCCTCTAGCGCCGCATCGACCCAGTCCGCCGCACCGGCCGGGGGCGTCGCCAGCCAGTCGACGACCATGTCGTCGGCCACCTGCCGCTCCACCACCGGCGCGTCGCCGGCCGGGCCCGAGCCCGGCTCGACGTCGTGGTGGATGCCGGGGCCGTCGGCGCGGGGAGCACCGGCCGAGGACCCGACGATCCCGGGGAGGAACGGCGCCGTCACCAGCACAGCGGCGACGGGGAGGAGGCGGCGAGGCAGACGAACACGGGGCATACCGCGATGGATCGGTCCAACTCGGACACCCACGCAGACGCGTCTGCATCCATTGCCTGACGCAATCGCACCAGGCCCTTCGGCCTACGCCCGCCCGGGTTGGGGGCATCGCGGTACCGGTCCGGTGCCCGGGCGCCCCGAAGGTGAGGTTGGGGGCGTCGCGGTACCGGATCGGTCCCCTGGCGCCCCGAAGGTGGGACGGTCGACGGTGGTCGTTGCCGGGGGCGAGGGAGACGGTGGAGGTGATCACCGGAGGTCCGCCATGGCTGCCGACTCGCCCCGCCTTCCCCCTCGTTGGTTCATCCGCCTGTTCTGGTGGCGTCACCGCCGGGTGGTGCGCCTGAGCGGGGGCCGCTTCGGGCTGTGGCGGCCCAAGCCCGGCAAGTGGGGGGCGGCGCGCCTCACCGCCGTCGTCGTGTTCGAGCCGCGAACCGACGCCGCCTGACGCCTGCTGTCACACGGGCGGCCTAGGTTCCGGAGCGGGATCGCGCCCTCCCGCCCGGGGTGCCGCTTGCTTGCCAGCCCGATGACAGGAGGCGACCATGGCGGTCACCGAACAGCAGCGGCACCGGCTCCTCGCCTGGTTCGAGGAGCACATGGGCCCCGATCTCGGAGGGACGATGATGGACCTCTTGCCCCCGGCGGACGCCTCAGCGCTGGCCACCAAGGCCGACCTGGGTGTCCTGCGGTCCGAGATCGCGGAGCTGCGCGCTGAGATCAAGGAAGACCTGCTGCAGATGCAGCGCACCTTCGGGACCTGGCTCTTCGCCAGCCAGGCAGCCGTCATCGCGGTGGTCGGCGTCCTCGTCGCCGTCCTCGCCGCTGTCACCTGATCGGCGTCAGCGGGGTGGGACGCCGATGGGGGGGATCATCGCCCACGGCGACCGGATCTGAGGACCCCGATAGGGAACCTGTCCGATGTGGCCCGGGGGCCTTACGGCGCACGCTGAGCCCATCAGCCAGCCCGCCACCCCCGACCCGGAGGTCACCATGCACCAGCACCCCGCCATCAACTTCGAGCTCGCCCGCCTGCACCGCCAGGACCTCCTCGACGACGCCGACCGGCACCGTCGAGCCCCCCGTCGCCCCCACGAGCGCCGGTTCCTGCGCCGCCGGTGAGCCACCTCGGACTCGCCCCCGAACCCCGCCCCGACGGCCGCACCCCGACCGCCGGGGCGGTCGGCCGTCCCGGCACGGAACCACCTGCGCCCAGCCGCCTCCGTCCCGCGAAGATGGGGGACGTGGCGCGACGTGTGAGCAGCCCTGTCCTGGTCGGCCGGGACGACGAGCTGGCCGCGGCCCGCGCCGCCCTCACCGCCGCGGCGGGCGGCGACGCCACCGTCGTGCTCATCGGCGGGGACGCCGGCATCGGCAAGTCCCGCCTCCTCCAGGAGGTGGTGGCCACCGCCGCCGGCAAGGGGTGGACGATCCTCTCGGGCAGCTGCGTGGACCTCGGCGAGGGGTCGCCGCCCTTCGCCGCCGTGGCCGACGCCGTCCGCCGCCTGCGCCGCAGCGTCGGCGACGAGCGCATCACCGCCTCGCTGTGCATGGACCCCGGCGGCCTCGCCACCCTCCTCCCCGGCTGGCAGGCGGGGGCCGACCTGGCCGACCCCGTCGCCCCCGGCCGCGTCTTCGAAGCCGTGCTCGAGCTGCTCGACGCCTTCGCCGAGGAGAGCCCCGTCCTCTTCACCATCGAAGACCTCCACTGGGCCGACCCCTCCACCCGGGACCTCTTCGCCTTCCTGGCCCGCAACCTGGGCGACGTGCCCGTCGCCCTCATCGGCACCGTGCGCACCGACGACCTCCACCGCCGCCACCCGCTGCGTCCCCTCCTCGGCGAGCTCGAGCGCCTGCCCCACGTCGTGCGCCTGGACCTCGGTCCGCTCAGCCTCGACGAGCTGCGGGCCCAGCTCACCGCCATCCACGGCGAGCCCCCGTCGCCCGAGCTGCTCGACGCCATCTGGGCCCGCAGCGAGGGCAACCCGTTCTTCGCCGAGGAGCTCGTCCTCTGCGACGACTCCGGCTTCTGCGCCCAGCTGCCCGACTCCGTGCGCGACGGCATGCTGGCCCGCGTCGCGGTGCTGCCCGAGACCCACCAGCGGGTGCTGCGGGCGGCGGCGGCGGCCGGCCGGGACGTGCTCGACACGGTCCTGCTGGAACTGACCGGCCTGCCCGGCCCCGAGCTCGACGGCGTCGTGCGCGACCTCCTCGGCGCCTCGATCCTCACCCTCGACGGCGACCGCTACCGGTTCCGCCACGCCCTGCTCCAGGAGGCCGTCTACGACGAGCTCCTCCCCGGCGAGCGCGTCCGCCTCCACGCCCAGATCGCCGAGCACCTGGCCGCGGCGTCACGCGCCGAATCGCCGTCGAATCGGCGCGCGACGGCGTCGGCGGCGGAGCTGGCCCACCACTGGTCGGCCGCCCAGCGCCAGCCGGAGGCCTTCACCGCCTCGGTGGCGGCGGGGCTCGAGGCCGAGGCCCAAGGCGCCCCCGGCGACGCCCTGGCCCACTACGAGCGGGCCCTCGAGCTGTGGGACGCCGTGCCCGACGCCGCCGAGCGCAGCCCCCTCGACCGCCTCCAGCTCCTCGACCGGGCCGCCATGACCGCCTCCAACATCGGCCGGTACGAGCAGTCGATCTCGCTGCACCGCTCCGCCCTGGCCCTGGCCGAGGCGGCGGGCGACGTCGCCCAGACCGGCTACTTCCACGCCCGCATCGGCAAGGACCTCTACCTGGCCAACCAGCCCGGCGCCGACGAGGCCTTCGAGCGGGCCGTGGCCCTCGTGCCCGCCTCCCCACGGCGCCCCGAGCGCCCCTTCGTGCTGGCCGGCCAGGCCCAGCTGCTCATGCTGACCGGCCGGTTGGGCGAGGCCGCCGCCGTCGCCCGCGAGGCGCTGGCCGCCGCCGTCGCCCTCGGCGAGCGCCGCCTCGAAGGCGAGGCCCGCAACACGCTCGGCACCTCGCTGGCCAACGAGGGCGACGCCGCCGGCTTCGACGAGCTGCGCCAGGCCCTGGCCATCGCCGAGGAGGTCGGTCACGCCGAGGACCTCGGCCGGGCCTACGTGAACCTCACCTCCTCGTTCAGCGAGAACGGCCGCTGGGACGAGCTGTTCGCCCTCGGCGCCGAGGGGCTGGCGGAGACGCGGCGCATGGGCGTCGACCGCACCCACGGCGCCTACCTCCAGACGAACATCATCGAGGGGCTCATCGCGGTGGGTCGTTGGGACGACGCCGTCGCCGCCCAGCAGACCCTGTCCCAGCGGCTCCCCGCGTCGATCGCCTCGTTCTTCGCCGTCGACCCGCTGCAGGCCGACCGGGGCGACCTGGCCGAGGCCCACGCCGCCATCGAGCGGACCGGCGAGCTGCCCGCCGAGGCCACCGCCGTGCTGCAGGGCGTCCCCGCCGTCTACGAGGCCCGCATCGCCCTCGCCGTGTGGGAGGGCCGGTACGACGAGGTGCCCGCCCTCGTCGACGAGCTCGTGGCCCGGGTGCCGGCCCCGATGCTCAGCTGGAAGGTGGCGCCCGTGCTGTGGCGGGCCACCTGGGCGGCGGCCGACGAGGCGGCCCTCGTGCGAGCCCGGCGGGGCGGAGCGGCCGACGCCGGCGCCGCGGAGGTGGCGGCCCTGCGGGCCCGGGCCGAGGGCTGGGTGGAGCGGCTGCGGTCCGTCGCCGCGCTGCTCACCCACCCTGGCTCCGGGGCCCGTCCCGTGGTCGGCGCCGACGGCCACCTCCTGCTGGCCGAGGCCGAGCTGGCCCGCCTCGACGGGCTCGACGGCGTCGACGACTGGTGCGCCGCCGCTGCCCGCTTCGACGAGCTCGGCATCGTGTTCCCCGCCGCCTACGCCCGCTTCCGGGCCGCCGAGGCCTCGCTGCGGTCCGGCGACCGCGCCCAGGCCACCGAGCTGGCCACCGCCGCCGCCACCACGGCCCGGGCCCTCGGCGCCCAGCCGCTGCTGCGCCTCGTCGACCAGCTCGTCACCCGCGGGCGGTTGGTGGTGGCGGGCGCCGGCCCGTCGATCGTGCCCGACGAGGCCGACGACGGGCTCGGCCTGTCGTCCCGCGAGCACGAGGTGCTGGCCCTCGTCGCCGCCGGGCAGACCAACCGCCAGATCGGTTCGGAGCTGTTCATCAGCCCGAAGACGGTCAGCGTCCACGTCAGCAACATCCTGGCCAAGCTCGGCGTGGCCAGCCGGGTCGAAGCCGCCGCCGTCGCCCACCGCCTCCACCTCACCGCCTGACCCACCCCACGCGTTCTGGCGCCGTTCCGCGCACAAGACCGTCACGGATCGACGCAAGAACGCGGGAGGGAGTGCACCCCACGCGTTCTGGCGCCGTTCCGCGCACAAGACCGTCACGGATCAGCGCCGGAACGCGTGGGGTGGTTGGGGGTGGGGGGCGGGCGTTGCGTGCTCGGGTCGGCCGTCGGGGGATCGCGGTCGGGACGAGGAGGACGGG
>DASUDP010000090.1:0-47357 GCA_036275535.1 Acidimicrobiales bacterium
CACCGAGGGGCTGGTGCTGCGCGCGCTGATGGCCTTCGCCGACGAGCCCAAGCCGGGGGCCGCCGATGCACTGGCGCGGCTGCGCGAGCGCGGCGTGCGGCTGGTGATGATCTCGGGCGACAACCGCGCCGCGGCGCACGCCATGGCACGGCGCCTGGGGCTGAAGCCCGGCGAAGTGCAGGCGGAGGTGCTGCCCGGCGACAAGGCCGCGCGGGTGGCGGCGCTGCGCCAGGGTGGGCACGTGGTGGCCATGGTGGGCGACGGCGTCAACGACGCCCCCGCCCTCGCCCGCGCCGAGGTCGGCATCGCCATCGGCGCCGGCACCGACGTCGCCATCGAATCCGCCGGGCTCATCCTCGCCAGCTCCGACCCCCGCGCCGTGGTGAGCGCGGTGCGGCTCTCCACCGCCGCCTACCGCAAGAGCCTCCAGAACCTGTGGTGGGCCGCCGGCTACAACGTTGTCGCCATCCCGCTCGCCGCCGGCGCCCTGGCCTGGGCCGGCGTCAACATGCCCCCCGCCGTCGGCGCCGTGCTGATGAGCGCGTCGACCATCACCGTCGCCGCCAACGCCCAGCTGCTGCGACGGGTCGACCTCCGACCCGCCGTCCCCGGGCCAGCCGCCGAGCTATAGCGGACGACCCCGAGCGGACGCCCGCCACGGTGGCCCGGGTCAACGACCGTGCCGGTGACGGTGGTGGAGGTCGCTGTCGTGGGGGTGGGCGTGGGTGACCGGTTCGTGCGTGTGGACGTGGGAGTGCGAGTCGGCCACTGGTGGGTCGTGCGGGTGGGCGTGATGGGGGTCGTCGTGGCGGTGGCGGTGTTCGTGCGGGAGCGGCTCGTGGGTGTGCGGGTGAGCGTGGCGGGCCAGCAGGAGCAGCGTGATCCCGCCGGCCATCGCAGCGGCCGCCACGAGGTCCGCGGCGGTGATGCGCTCCCCGAGGAGCGGCACAGCGGCGAGGGCACCGAAATAGGGGCCAGTTGCGAACAGGGCGGCCTCCCGGGCCGCCCCGACGTGGCGGAGGGCATAGGCGTCGAGCACCACGCTGGCGCCGTAGGCGGCGGCGCCGAGGGCGAGGGCGGCGATGCACGTGGATCCGTTGGGCCAGAGGTTCCCTCGAAGGGTGGCGATGGCCAGGTTGGCGAGGGCAGCCACGGTGGCCTTGGCGCGCGTGATGGCGAACGGGTCTCTCGTGGTGAGGCGCTGGGTGAGATTGTTGTCGACGGCCCACAGGCCGCACGCCGCTGCGATCAGTAGCGCTCCGAGCGTGTCGGCACGGACGGCGCCCGGGCCGAACCCCAGGACCACCGCACCGGTGACGACGAGCAGCGCAGCCGCCTTCGATGCGCGGTCGAGGTGCTCGCCGAACACTAGGAGCGCCACGACGATGGTGAAGGGCGCTTCGAGGTTCAGCAGCAGCGAGCCCGCCACCGCAGAGGTGCGGTCGAGCCCGGCCAACATGGCCACCGGGGCGAGCACCCCACCCGTCACGGTGACGACCGCCAGGACTGAGAGGTCGCTGCCCTGCAGCCGAGCCTCGTCGGCGCGGGGCCGGACCCGCATGACGAAGCTCAGTGCCAGTGCGGCCCCCGCGTAGAGCAGGCCCGCCAGCAGCTGCGGGTCTGCCGAGTCGAGCAGGTGCTTCGCGAGTGGTGCGCTGAGCCCGAACAGGGCGGCCGCGCCGAGGCCATCGAGCGTGCCCATGCGGCGCTGGTCGGTCACCCCTGAAGTCTCCCCCAGCCGTGCCCTGGGGCTCACGCCGAGGTCAGCGGGGACCGTCGGCGGGGGCGGTCGCTCCCGCGCCGCTGCGGAGGTACTGACGACATGTCCGGATGGCGTCCTGATGTTCACCGACTGGGCAGCGGGGCGTCACACCACCGTGACCGTCCCTCCATCCAAGGTCCGTACCGTCCGGCCCATGGCTGCACCCATGCCCCTGACCACGTCGAGGACGGACCAGGCTCGGCAGTGGCGACCCGCCCACTACGGGCACGGGATCGCCGTGTTCGACCTCGACCGCACCCTCATCCCCGGCTCCAGCCTCGGTTTGTTCGGTCGGGAGCTCGTCCGCCATCGCTTGGTGACGCGCCGTTCCGTCGCCCGCCACGCGGCACTCGAACCGCTCTTCCGGCGACGGGGCCTGGGCGGCGCTCGCATCGACGCGCTCGTGCGGGCGCTGCTCGACCTGTCCGCGGGGGCCGAGGCGGAGCCCCTGCTCGCCCTGGCCCGATCGATGGGCCCGGCGCTGGCCGCCCGGGTGCACCCCACGGCGCGGTTCCTCGTGGACCACCACGTCCGAGCCGGCGACTTCTGCATCATCGTGTCGGCCAGCCCCCATGAGCTGGTGGAAGCCGTGACCGCCCCGCTCGGCGCCCATCGCGCCGTTGGCACCAGGCTGGAGGTGCAGGACGGGCGGCTCACGGGACGGCTTGACGGAGCGTTCTGCTACGGCACCGGCAAGCTCGACGCGCTCGAGCGCGAGGTCGGCAGGCTCGACCTGGCCACCGCCACCGGGTACGCCGACTCGGGGTCGGATCTCCCGCTGCTCGAGCGCTGCGGGACGGCGGTGGCGGTGAACCCCGACGCCGAGCTGCAGCGCTGGGCCCGGGCCAAGGACTGGCCCGTGGTCCGCTTCACCTGACCCGGTCGACGCCGGCCACGCATCCCCCTTCTCCTCCGGGGGCGATCGCGCGAACCTGAGGGCAGCGCGCGGGCCCCCGGAGCCCCCATGACCGAGATCACCGCTCCCGGACCGGTACCGGTGCATCGGCCACCAGGCGGCCGCATCGCGCTGACGGTGATCGGCGCTGTGCTGGTGCTGGTGGCCCTCGTGATCCGGCGCTCGCCGACTCCGCCAAGGTGGGGATCCTCTTCGGCAGCCGGGCGGCCGGTGTGCTCGGCTCGCCTTCCTGCGCGCCATCCCTGAGGGCGGCGAGCCCAGCTGACGCTCCCGGGGCCGTGCGACGGTTGGCCCCGCGAATAGATGTATCACTACACTTACTGCAGTGAAGCAGATATTCGACACGGAGCTCGAGGAGGCGGTGAACGGGTTGCTGATGGCCTCGCGGGCGCTCGTGGCCGTGGCCGCCCGTTCCCTCGCCGACGCGGGGGACGTCACCCTTCCCCAATTCCGGGCCCTGGTGGTCCTGTCGGCGCAGCCCGGGCTGACGGTGTCCGACCTCGCCGCGGCCTTGGACATCCACCCCACCACCGCGACCCGCCTCATCGACCGGCTCGTGCGCAAGCGGCTGGTCCAACGCCGCGAGCTGGCCGAGGACCGCCGGATCACCCAGTTGCAGCTGGCGGCCGGGGGGCGCCGGCTCGTCCAGCGGGTGACCGATCGGCGGGCCCGCGATCTCGCCGAGATCGCCGGGCGGATGGCCCCGGAGAGCTGGCGGGCCGTGCGCGATGCGATGCACGAGTTCGCCCTCGCCGCTGGGGAGCCGAGCGACATCGACCTGTTCGGCTGGAACACCCCTACCCCATGAACCTCCCCCGGGCCCGCCTGTCGCTCTCCTGGCATCCCCACCGGGAGCGTCTCAAGGCCGTCGGCCGGCGCTCGCAGCAGGTGCTCCTCATCGCCGGCGCCACCGGCGCCATCGTCGGCCTCGTCGTGGCCGGGTTCGAGCGGATCACCGGTGAGGTGCTCCTCTCGACGCTCCTCGACCAGCCGCTGTGGGTGCAGGCCCTCGCGCCGGGCGTGGGTCTCCTGATCGCGGCCGCCTGCCTGCGGGCGGCCGGTCCGCGCGTCACGCCGGCCACCTCCGACGAGTACATCCGTGTCTTCCACGACACCAGTGGCCGGCTCTCGCTGCGCCTGGTGCCCTTCCGGCTGGCGGCGGCCGTCGTCACCCTCGGCTTCGGCGGTCCGCTCGGCTACGAGGGTCCGGCGCTGTACGCCGGCGCTGGCATCGGGTCGGCGATCCAGCGCCGGCTGCGCCGGTACTTCACCGCCGAGGATGCCAAGGTGCTGCTGGTCGCCGGCGCGGCGGCCGGCGTGGCAGCCATCTTCAAGGCGCCCGTCACGGGCCTGGTGTTCGCCCTCGAGGTCCCCTACCAGGAGGACCTCGCTCGACGGATGCTGCTCCCCGCCGCCACCAGCGCGGCGGCGAGCTACGTGACCTTCGCCGCGCTCGCCGGCACCGACGCCATCCTCCCTGTCGCCGGGCAGCCGCCGTTCAACCTCGTCGACCTCGGCGGCGCCGCCGTCGTCGGGCTCGCCGCGGGGATCCTCGCTCGTGTCTTCATCGCCCTGGTGCAAGCAGCCAAGCGCGCATCCACCAGGGGCCACCCCGCTTCCCGGGCCGTGGTCGCGGGCGCCGTGCTGGCCGTCACGGTCGTGCTCGCCGACGTGGTCGGCGACGCCTCTCTGGGCCTGGGGCCCGGCTACCACGCCCTGGAATGGGCCCTCGATCCGACCCACAGCCTCGTCGCCATCATCGCGCTCGGAACCCTGCGGGTGGTCGCCACCAGCGCGGTGGTGGGCGGCGGCGGCACCGGCGGCCTGTTCATCCCGCTCGTCATCCAGGGCGCCCTCGTCGGGCGGGCCGTCGGTGGCGCGTTCGAGATCGAGACCACCACCTTGTTCCCGGTGGTGGGCATGGCTGCGTTCCTGGGAGCGGGCTACCGCGTCCCGCTGGCGGCCGTCGTCTTCGTCGCCGAGTTCACGGGCCGTCCCGGGTTCGTCGTGCCCGGACTGATCGCCGCGGTGGTGGCCCAGCTCGTCATGGGCAGCTCGTCGATCTCGCCGTACCAGGTGGCGGGGCGCATCGGGCACCTCGAGCACCGCCTGCAGCTCCCGTTGTCCTCGGTCGTCAACACCGAGGCTCGCACCGCACCCCCCGACGCCACGATCGAGGAGGTCTTCTGGCAGCACCTCGTGGGCACCCGCCAGCAGTCGGTCGCGATCGTCGACGGCGGGACCTACCTCGGCATCGTCCGGGCCGAGGACGTCGGCGAGGTGGCCCCCGAGGCATGGGCCACCACGCAGGCGCGCTCCATCATGCGGACCGACGTCCCGGTGGCCGACATGGCCTGGGTGCTCGGCGACGCCATCCGCGCGCTCGACGACGCCGCCTCCGACCGCATCGCGGTGTGCGCCGACGGCACGTTCATCGGGGTGATCACCGCGGCGGACCTCATCGAGCTCGACGAGGTCCTGCACCGCACCAGCCCGAGACCACCCGCTGAGCGCTGACGCCGGCGTCTACGGAGGTCGCAGGGCGGAGTCGGGTCAGCGGCCCGCGGGGGCCTCCGCCGAGGCCGGTCCGCCGAGGAGCTCCGCCAGCAGCGCTCGGGCTCGGCGGTCGATCTCGTCGACGATGGGGCGCACCTCGTCGATGGGCTTGCCGGCGGGGTCGGGGAGGTCCCAGTCGAGGTAGCGCTTGCCCTGGTACACCGGGCAGGCGTCGCCGCAGCCCATCGTGATGATGACGTCGGCCTGCTTCGCCGCCGCGTCGGTGAGGGGCTTGGGGTGCTCCTTGGACACGTCGAGGCCGCGCTGGCTGAGGATCTCCGCCACCGCCGGGTTGATGTGCTCGCCGGGGGCGGAACCAGCGGAGCGCACCACCACCCGCCCGGCGCCGTAGTGGTCGAGCAGCACCCGGGCGGCCACGGAGCGTCCGGCGTTGTGGGTGCAGACGACGAGGATCTCAGGGGTGTCGGGCACGGCGGCTCCTCCGCTCGGTCGGCTGTCGGGGTTCATGACGACATCGGGCTCGGGTAGTAGCGACGCTTGGCCCAGAGGGCGACGTAGACGAGGCCGACGAGGACGGGGACCTCGATGAGCGGCCCGACGACACCGGCCAGGGCCTGGCCGGAGGTGACGCCGAACACGCCGATGGCCACGGCGATGGCCAGCTCGAAGTTGTTGCCGGCGGCGGTGAAGGCCACGGTGGCGTTGCGGTCGTAGGGCAGGCCCATGCGGAGCCCGAGCCAGAACGCCGAGGTCCACATGATGGCGAAGTAGGCCAGCAGGGGGAGGGCGATGCGGGCCACGTCGAAGGGCTCGGAGGTGATGGCATCGCCTTGGAGGGCGAAGAGCACCACGATGGTGAACAGCAGGCCGTAGAGGGCCACCGGGCCGATGCGGGGCAGGAAGGTGCCCTCGTACCAGTCCGTGCCCTTGCGCCGCTCCCCGAGGAGGCGGGTGAGGAACCCGGCCAGCAGCGGCACGCCCAGGAAGATGAGGACGGACTTCGCGATCTCCCAGATCGACACGTCGAGGGACTCCTGGTCGAACCCGAGCCAGCTCGGCAGGAGCTCCAGGTAGAAGTAGCCGAGCAGCGAGTAGGCAAGGATCTGGAACACCGAGTTGACGGCGACCAGGAAGGCGGCCGCTTCCCGGTTGCCACAGGCCAGGTCGTTCCAGATGAGGACCATGGCGATGCACCGGGCCAGCCCGACGATGATCAAGCCGGTGCGGTACTCGGGCAGGTCCGGCAGGAGCAGCCAGGCCAGCGAGAACATGAGCGCCGGACCCACCGCCCAGTTGAGGACGAGCGACAGGCCGAGCATGCGCCGGTCGGCCGTGACGTCGCCGAGCCGCGAGTACCGGACCTTGGCCAGGACCGGGTACATCATGAGCAGCAGCCCGACGGCGATCGGCAGCGAGACGGTGTCGACCTTCACCCGGTCGAGGGTGTCGTCGAGGCCGGGGAACAGCCGACCGAGGCCGATGCCGAGCAGCATGGCCACACCGATCCACAACGGCAGGAACCGATCGAGCGTCGAGAGCCGCTCGAGGACGGCGTCATCGGCCGCCGCGGGCGTGGTGACGGTCACGCGCAGGGCCGTCGACGCTCGCCGGGGATCGGGCAACACGAGGTGATGGCGGCGATCCGCTCTCCCAGGTCTTCGAGCACCCCGGTTCGGAGCCGGTAGTAGGTCCACTGCCGGTGCCTCTCGGACTCGACGAGGCCCGCTTCGCGCAGGACCCTCAGGTGGTGCGAGACGAGCGGCTGCGCGATGCCGAGGTGCTCGGCCAGGTGGCACACGCACAGCTCCTCGCACGACAGCAGTTCGACGATCTCCCACCGGCGGGGCTCCGCCAACGCCTTCAGCACCTCGGCGACGTGCAACGTCCCCACATCAATCGTCATGCACATACACTAGCGTTGATGAGGGGCGGCACCGGGCGACCGGACGCCGTGGTGGCGACCGGGGCTCGTCAGTCCCCGTCCTCGCCGGATTCGCCGCCCCGCTCGCCGCTGTCGCCGACCTCCTTCCAGGTGGCCTTGGCCCCGCTGTGCCCGACGACGGCCACCTCGTAGATGGCACCGGCACCCACGATCACGCTCGTGACGACCAGCACGGCGGTGACCGTGGTCATCGACAGGTTGGGCCGGCGACGGGTGAGGAAGGGAGCTGCTGTCGCGGCAGCCGCCACCACCGTCACCGCGATGGCCCACGGCAGGACCTGCTCGCCCTTCTCGGTGTGCTCCTCGACCAGCTGGGTCTCATCGACCTTGTGCTCGAGCTCCTGTCCCGATCCCTGGGCGAGGCCCACGGCGAGGGTGGCGGCCAGGGCGACGACGAGCGCCGCTGGCGCGTAGTGGCGCCGCAGGCGGGGCACGGCGCAGCTCAGGATCGTCACGAGGGCGGCCAGCGGCAGCAGCACCACCGCCGCATGGACGACCAGGGGATGGGCGGGTAGGCCGAACAGGGACTCGATCTCCATGGGACCAGCCTTCGTGGGTCGATGACGCTCGGGTGTGGCGGGCCTCGGCCGCACGACGACCGGGACGGCGGGACGCTACCGCTGGACCTGCGACGCGTCCCGTCGCCCCGTCACCTGTTCCTCGGCCGCATGGACCGGCTCACGACGATGCCGGCACCTGCAGCTCCACCGCTCGCCCTATGAGCTGCTGGCTGTGGACCCGGGCCACGTTGTCGGCGAGCTGGCGGGCCCGGTCGGCCCGCAGGCCCGTCCAACCGAGCTCGATCGTCTCGTGGAAGAGCGAGAGCCACCGCTCGAAGTGGGCGGGGGTGAACGCCCGCTGCTGGTGGATCAGCGCATGGGCCCGGAAGGGGTTCCCCACGTAGCCCTCCTGGCCGAGCAGGGCGCGGGACCAGAAGGCGGTGAGCTTGGGCAGGTGCTGGGACCAGTCGACCTGGGCCACGTCCTCGAACACCGGGCCGAGGAGATCGTCCTGGGCCACGTCCGCGTAGAACCGTCGCACCATCTCGGCGATCTCGACCTCGTCGTCGAGGTCGCGGGTGGGAGCCGGCCGGGGGGTGTCTCGCATGCGGCCAGCCTAGCTCTCGATGGCTATTTCTTCTAGTTAGCGATGCGTAAAATCGGATGGCGCCCGGGTCGGCCCGGCACGGGCCGACGTGACATCCTCGACCCGTGCTCGAGTGCGTCGTGAACATCAGCGAGGGACGGGACGCAGCCGTGGTGGCGGAGATCGCCGCGGCGGCCGGCGACGCCCTCCTCGACGCGCACAGCGACCCCCACCACCACCGGTCGGTGCTGACACTGATCGGTGAGCACGCCCCCCGGGCCGTGGCCGAAGCGGCCCTTCGGCACATCGATCTCCGCCGCCACGACGGCGTGCACCCTCGTCTCGGCGCGGTCGATGTCGTGCCGTTCGTGGCCCTGGACGGCTCCACGGAAGCCGACGCCCTGGCCGCGCGCGACCGGTTCGCCGACTGGTGGGGCACCCGCCACCACGTGCCGTGCTTCCTCTACGGGCCGGAGCGCACGTTGCCCGAGGTGCGGCGCCGCGCCTTCAGCTCGCTGGCCCCCGACACCGGTCCGCCCCGGCCCCACCCCACCGCCGGCGCCACGGCAGTGGGGCAACGGCCGATCCTCGTCGCCTACAACGTGTGGGTCCGCGGGGTCGACGCGGCGTCCGTGCGCCGGCTGGCCGCCGCCTGCCGAAGCCCCGAGGTGCGGGCGCTGGGGCTCGCGGTCGGCGACCGGTGGCAGGTCTCGATGAACCTCGTGGACCCGCTGGCCGTGGGTCCGGCCCCCGCCTACGACCGCGTCGTCGAGCAGGCCACCGCCGTGGGGGCGATCGTCGACGGGGCCGAGCTCGTGGGGTTGGTGCCGGCCGCCGTGCTCACCGCGATGCCACGAAGCCGATGGGCCGAGCTGGACCTCGGCCCGGAGCGCACGATCGAAGCCCGCCTCTCGGCGCGCTCGTGATCAGGCGGTGGTGACGGTGCGGCGAGCCAGGGTCCGCTGGCGGCGGAGGCGGCGACGCTCACGCTCGCTCATGCCACCCCAGATGCCGAACTTCTCGCCGTTGACCAGCGCGTACTCGAGGCAGTCTTCCCGCACGACGCAGCCGCGGCAGACCTCCTTCGCCTCGCGCGTGGACGCTCCCCGCTCGGGGAAGAAGAGATCGGGGTCGACGCCCAGGCAGTTGGCGTAGTCCTGCCAGGACCTGTCTTCAGGCTCGATGGAGATGGGGATCTGCACGTGCCCTCCTCCCGTGGTGGGACGGTGGGTGCGATGGACGGTGGACATCGGAGGTGGCCATCTGCGGAAGGCGGATACCACATCCGTAATTACAATGGTGTGATCTTGGTCCGTCAGCGCCGACTTCGCAAGGGGTAGGGCGAGGTTCGTTGCGATCGCACCCATCGATGCGGAACACTCACCGCCGGATGGGCGCCCACTTCGCGAGCACGCAGAGGCAGCAGCGGCGCCGCGAGCGGCGCCACCAGGTTGCCGCGCTGGGCGTCGCTCTCGGGGTCGGGTTGCTCGGGTTCACCTTCGTCGACGGCGACGGTCGGACCAGCCAGGGGGTCCCCCGATCGCTCCCCGCCTCCACCGCCCCGACGGTCCTCGGGGTGACGATCGAGCGCGACGACGTGGCCCCGGCCGCCTGGCCCGCCACCTTCGAGGACACCGGCATCGGCAGGTCGACCACCCGCCCGCCCCGGACCGCGACCACGACGGCGACGTCGCCCACCACCGCTCGCCCGTCCACCACGACCACCGGTCCGGCCGAGCTGATCCCCCCGGTCGTCGTCGAGAGCACCTCCACCACGGTGGACACCGCCACCACCGCGGAGACCACCTCCACGACGACGGCGACGACCGATACCACGCCCTGACCGGGCGCGGTGTGCCGCCTCAGGCCGGCCGGCGACCCCGCCCGGTGCGCATCGCCCGCTTCTGCTCGATGAAGTCGACGAGGACGTAGTCGCCCAACGTCTCGGGCGTGGTGAAGAAGGCCCGGCCCTGGTTCATCTGCGTGAGCCGCTCGATGAAGGTCTTCAGGTAGGGCGTGGCGTCGAGCATGAAGGTGTTGATCCGGATCCCCTCGCGCGTGCAGCGCGCCACCTCGCGCAGCGTGGCGTCGATCGTCTCCTGCACGGGCGGGTAGCTGAAGAACGGCGCCGACATGCCGGCCTCGAAGTGGGCCGTCGGCTCGCCGTCGGTGATCATGATGATCTGCTTGCTGCCGGTCTGGCGGGCCAGCATCTGGCGGCTGAGCAGCAACCCGTGCTGCATGTTGGTGCCGTAGACGAAGTCCCACGACACCTCCGGCAGCTGCTCGGGGGTGATCGTGCGGGCCACCTCGCTGAAGCCCACGATGCCGAGGAAGTCGCGTGGGAACTGCATCGAGATGAGCGAGTGCAGCGCCATCGCCACCTTCTTGGCGGCCAGGAAGTTGTCCCGCATCGGCATCGAGAGCGACAGGTCGAGCATCAGCACGGTGGAGCTGCGCACCACCTGCTCGGTCTGCTCGATCTCGAAGTCCTCCGGGGTGAGGCGCACCGGCGTGCCGGCGCCGGCTCGGCGCAGGGCGTTGCGCACCGTGCGCTCGATGCTCAGGTTGAACGGGTCACCGAACTCGTAGGGCTTGGTGTCGTAGGTGCGCTCGTGGCCGATCCCGGTGCGCTCGATCTCGTGGCGGCCGAGCTTGTCGCGGGCCAGCTTCGAGAAGAGGTCCGACAGCGCGTTGCGGCCGATCTTTCGCAGGCCCTTCGGGGTGAGCTCGAGGCGCCCCTCCTTGTTGTTGATGAGGCCGGCGTCCTCGAGCTGCTGGGCCAGCTTGGCCAGTTGCTCGAGGCTGCGGGCAGCGTCGTCGCCGAGCAGCTCACGGGCCCGGTCGACGTCGACCTCGGCCAGCGCCCCGGGGCTCGTGACGCCGCGCATCATCTGCTCGAGCTGGTCGAGGTCGCCGAGCTCATTGAGCATCTGGGCCGCCTCCGCGAAGCCGAGGGGGTCCTGGCCCGAGAAGTCGTAGCTGCGGTCCCACCCCATCTGGGGGAACAGCTCCTGGAGGTGGCTGCCCAGCTGGTCCATCTGCCAGCGCAGGTCCATGTCCTCGAGGAGCTGCTCGGAGAGCCCCTGCAGCTGCGCCCGCTGCTCGGGGGTCATCGAGTTGAGCATCGCCTGCATGGCTGCCATGCGCTGGGCCATGATCTCGAGCAGCTCGTCGAGGTTCTGCGGGTTCTCAGGGAAGAAGTCCCCGTACCGCTGCATGAACTCCTCGAAGGCAGCCTGGGTGTCCTGACCGGCCTCCTTCATGGCCAGCAGCTCGTTGAGCTCGGAGAGCATGTCCTTCATGCGCTGCATGGTCTCGGGGCTGATGTCCTGCATCGCCCCTGCCATTTGGTTGAAGTAGCTCTGGGCCAGCTGCTGGCGGAGCTGGTCCATGAGCTCCTCGAACCGCTCCCGGGCCTCGGTGGAGGTGAACTCGTACTGCTGGAGCTCCTGCACCATGCCGGCCAGGTCGGGCGGGAGCATGTCGAGCTGCAGGTTGCGCTCGGTCACCACCTCGTCGGTGATCTCCTGGCGGCGCTGGTCGCCCGACTCCCGGGCCTCCTGCGCGAGGCGGTCGAGGCCCTCCCGCTCGAGGTCGAGGACCTCCCGCAGCGACTCGGCGATCTCCTCGTACACGCCCCCGAGGTCGTGCTGCTCCAGGCGCTCCCGGCGCTGGCGGCGGAGCCGCTCCATCAGGTCGCGCATGCCCATGAGCTGCTCGCCGTTGCGGTCCCGGAACCCCTGCTGCATGAGGCGGCGGAGGGCGGCGTGGAGGTCCCCGTGGTACAGCAGGTCGTCGGTGATCTCCTCGAGGATCGCCTCGGCGTCCAGGTCGAAGCCCACCTGCGTGCCGTCCCAGCGGGAGTACGTGAAGTGCGGACCGGGCATCGCCGCTCACCGTACCCACCCCACGACGTCTGTGGACCCTCACGCACGGAATGCGTGCGCTGGCGTCCACAGACGGGTCGTGCCCCGTGTCAGGTGCTCCTCTGGCTGGCCGGGTTCGAAGGTCGCACTCCGAATCGTCCTAGGCAGCGGGGCACTTGTCGCGTCAATCCAGCCGATCACCCACCACCGGCTGCAATATCCGGGACTGACCGACCGGCGGCTCCCTCCGGGTCCGGACAGATGACCTGCGCCGTGGTCCGTCAGCCCCGGCCGGCCGGCGCGCCGAGCGTCATCGGGAAGTGGTCGATGGAGCGGATCCCGGGGGTGTAGACGAGCTCCTGGCCGTCGGTGACCCGGAACTCGGGGATCCGGCGGTGCCACTCCCGGAGCGCCAGCCGCAGCTCGATCCGGGCGAGGTGCGATCCGGGGCCGCGGTGGCTGCCGCCGCCGAAGGCGAGGGGGCGGTTCTCGTCGCGGTCGAAGCGCACCTGGTCGGCGTGGAAGGTGGGCCGGTCCTCGAGCGGCAGACCGACCAGGGTCAGGAAGACCTGGGACGGAACGGGATCGAGAGCTCGGTGGCGAAGTCGATGTCGGTCCGGTCGCCGAAGCCGTCGATCAGGTCGTCGTTGACGAGGGCGGCCACCGGTGCCTCGAGCTCGGCCATCTTCCGTGGGGCTGAAGAGCAGATCCAGGAGCTTCCGGTACTTCTTGTGGTCGGGCGGATCGATCTGCAGCGGGATGAGCGGTCGGACGTTCTGCAGGCGACGGCGGACATGTTGGACGAGAAGACCTCGGGATGGCGCAGTGCCTCATCGACCCGGCGCGCCCTCCGATGACGACGCAGCCGTCCATGGGCCTGACCCGCATCGCCGCCCGCATCTCCCGGAACACCGGCTGCGGGCACCGCGCCATCTCGGGGTCCATGCGCGAGAACGGGTCCTCCCTCTCGGTGGTGTCGATGCTGGTGTCGCTTACGTGGCACCCGTCCGTCGGCGTGCAGGGGCCACGCTACGCGACTCACTCGGGCCAGGGCTCGAGCGGGCCGCTGCCCTCGATGCGCAGGGACGGAGGCTCGTCCGTGAGCTCGCGCACGCACCCCACGCCCTTGCTGGCGCCGGCGTCGTGCTCGAGGACGACCGTGACGGGGCCGGCGCCGCCGAGGTCGATCAGCACGGCGGAGGTGGACGCGGCCTGCACGAACCAGCTCCGGGGGCCCGGGCCGTCGTCGGTGATGAGCACACCAGCGGCTTCCTCGCCGTGCACGCGGACCGTCACCCTGCGCATGCTCACGACGAAGACGGTAACACTCGTTGTGGTGATACCAACACGGAGTGTGGTATGTCCGGTAAGGTCCGGTCTGGGCGGTCCCGGGTGTCGTGCTGGTGCTTCCCAGCCGCCCGCCCGCTCGGGGCCGCCGCGTCCCCGGGAGAGGTGCCGCGCGGGGACCGCCTCAGAGGGCGCGGCGGGGGTGGAGCACGCTCCAGCCCGCCTCGGTGATCACGATCGTGTCGCCGTTGCAGTGCTCGATGAGGCCCTCCGCCTCCAGCGCGGCGAGGACGTCATCGGAGGCCCCGGCTTCCTTCGCGGTGCTCACCGGCACGCCGACGCCTTCCGGCGAACGGTGGGCGATGAGCTCGAGTGCGCCGAGCTGCTCAGGGGTGGTCATGTCAGCATGCTCCCACCTCGGGCCCGTCCTCGCGCTGGCTGCGCCGCCGGCGCTTGTCGCGGTACATCGCGCGGTCGGCTTCCTCGAAGGCCCGCTGCAGCGGCTCGGTCGGGCCCGCGGCGGCCACCCCTACCGAGGCCGAGACATCGGCCTCGCGGAACGCGTGACGGACGCGGCCGAGCAGGCGCTCGGGTGTCGTCGGATCTGAGTCGACGGCGAGGACGGCGAACTCGTCGCCGCCCAGCCGAGCGACGACGTCACCATCGCGCACGGTGCGCCGCAGCGCCTCCGCGGTGCGACGGATGAGCAGGTCGCCGGCCAGGTGGCCGTCGGTGTCGTTCGCCTCCTTCAGCCCGTCGATGTCGACGACGACGACGGCGGCGGGGTGGCCGCTGCGCTGCATCCGGGCTGCTTCGGCGGCCAGCGCCTCGCTCCAGGCCCGTCGGTTGAGCAGCCCTGTCAGCGGGTCCACCCGGGCTCGCCGCTCGGCCTCCACGGCGCGCTGCTCGGCGGCCGCTGTCGCCTCCTGGGCGTGGGCCAGGGCCTGGACCGTGCGGAGCAGGACTCGGATCAGCTCGTCGTAGCGATCGGAGCCGCCGTGCTCGCGGACGACCATCCCGAGGAGCTGCCCGGCCGGGAGCCAGATCGGCCACGATTGGTGGTCGGCGGGGTCGAGGTCGAGCCGCTCGAGCGCAGCGGCAGGGACGAACGACCACGGGGGCCCGGCTCGCTCGATGGCCCCCTGGAGCGTGTCGACCACCTCGGGGATCGTCATGCCGCTGGGATCCTCTGCGGGAGGACCGCCGTGGCTGGGAGGGTGGAGGTCGCTCACGGCCTTCGCCTGTCGGGGGGTGGAGGGCGGGTACTGCGTCGGTTCGACTCGGCAGTGGGTGCATGCCCGCTCGTCAGGGGGCGGAAACCCCCGGCGACGCCGAGTCAGACATCGGTCAGAAAGGGATCACGAAGGCGACACGAACGGCCCACAGACCCGAAACCCTCGGCCCGTACCGTCCCTGGCATCGTTCCTCGCCGGCACCCTGCCGGAGCGGCGGAGGTGCCCATGGCTGCCCCAGGTCGACGCCCGCTGACAGCGCTCGAGCGGTTCCTGCAGGCCGGCATCGGCCTCACCGTCGCGACGCTGGCCTGGCCGGCCGAGGACGGGGAGCGCCGGCACCTCGCCGCCCTGGGGCAGCCCCGTCTGCTGCTGGTCGATCCCGGCGTGGCGCCGCCCGCCCCGCTCGATGCGAACGAGGACTGGGTCCGCTCGACGAACGACCCAGAGGAGGTGCAGGCCCGAGCCGAGGCCCTGCTGGCCCGCTCGGGGGCGACGCCCCGCTGGACACCGGTCCTGGACGAGGACGGCCTCCTTCGGACCCCCTCGGGGTGGGCGGCCATCACCGACGCGCAGCTCCCGGTCGTCCAGCTGCTGCTGGCCAACCTCGGTCGTGTGGTGACGACGGACGCCATCAGCGCGGTCTACGGCGGCCAGGGGGCAAGCGGCCGGCCGGCGTCGATGCGCACGATGCTGGCTCGCCTCAACGCCCGCATCCGGCCGCTCGGCCTCGAGCTGGTGACGATCCGCCGGCGGGGGGTCCTGCTGCAGGTGGCGGCGGCCTCCCCGGTGCAGCCGGCCTGACCTGCTCCGCGGCGGTCCCTCGCCTCTCCCGAGCCCGGTGGGTCACCGGCCGGCGGGCACGGGGATCCGCCGCGATCGCCGACCGAAGCGGGCCCGTCGCAGCTCCACCCCCTGCTCCAACAGATCCCGGAAGCGCTGCTGCGCCTCGACGCCGACCTTGCCGCCCTCACGATCGGTCACATGGAGGCGGTCGATCACCAGCCCGTCGAGCGAGCTGAGCTGGGCCGAGCGGACCTCGATCCCGGCCGCCGCCAGGGCCGCGGACACGGCGTGCAGCACGCCGGGCCGGTCGCTCACGACCACCTCGAGGACCGTGTGCCACGGCGACGCGGTCGTGTCGAAGGACACCTCGGCGTCGAGCAGCGGGGGAGCGGCGATGGGTCCGTCGAGGGCGCCGGCGATCTCGGCGGCCAGGGTGGCGGCGGGGGGCACGGCGCCACCGTCGACGCGGAACGAGTCGAGCACCACGCCATCGCTCCAGCGGGCGAGCACGGCCTCCTCGACGGCGAGGCCGTGCTCGGTGAGGACGCTGGCGATCGCCGCCAGCACGCCGGGGCGGTCACGGCCCGCCACGTCGATCCGGGTGCCGTCGCCCGCCTCCGGGGTGGTCTCGACCCGTAGCGGGCCGGGGGGTGGATCGAGCAGCCGGGCGTGCCGAGCGAGCGTCTCGGGGGAGGTGCGCAGCACGTAGGCGCGCGGGGCGGACTCGATGCGGGCGCGGGCGCCTCGTCCGTCCACCAGCGCGGCGGCGGCCCGGCGGCGCTGGTCGGCGAGGCACCGGGCGTCCGTCCCGGCCACCGACTCGTCGGCCAGCACCACCTGGATGAGCTCGTGGAGGGCGCGGAGCCGCTGGAGTTCCCATCGCTCTCGCCCGTCGGCTCGCAGCGCGCTGAGCAGGTACAGCGACCGGGCCTGCTCGGGGCTGTCTAGGTGGTCGGCCAGTGGGAGCACCGCGCCCTCGTCCAGCGCGCCCGGCTGGTGGGACGCGGACCACAGCAGATCCTGATCGGCGACGAGCCCGAGCACCGAGCTCCGGTCGGCCTCTTCCAACGGCATCCGAGCCAGGGTGCGGCGGGCGCCGTCGAGGGGATCGGGCGCCTGCTCGAAGGCCTCCACCAGCAGCGCAGCGAGGAGGAGCCGATCACCGTGGACCAGGAGGTCGAGCTCGAGGGCCAGCGGGTCGTCGGGGTGCAGCCGGCGGCGCCGCTCCAGGGCGCTGAAGTGGTGGCCGCTCAGGGGGTCGAGGGAGAACGGGTCTCGCTCGCGGTCCCGCAGCGCCTCGGCCAGCTCGGGGAGGAGGCGGTGGAGGATCCCCGAGCTCTCGAGGAAGCGCCACGATCGGGCCGTCCCGAACTCGACGACGTCGAGGACCTTGGCCATCAGCGCGTCGTCGAGCCGCACCGGGGCGTCGCCGCTGTCGGCCAGCCAGGTCACGAGCTCCGGGACCGGTCGTCGGCGAGCAACGGCGAGGGCTGCGTCGAGGGCGATGGCCGGAGCCAGCGCGGTCGGTGGGGTGCCGGCCAGGCCGACGTCGTCGCGGTCGACTCGCAGCCACCCTCCGGCGGGCGGGGGCGTGCCCATCGGGACGTCGGGGCCGGTGACGCCGCGGCGCAGTGTCGCGTAGCGCACCTTGAGCAGCTGGGGCGTGACGAGGGTGGTGATGAGGACGACGAGGAGCAGCGAGGCGTAGAGGGCGTCGCTCAGCACGCCCTGCTGCAGACCGATCGTGGCGAAGATGAGCCCCACCTCGCCCCGGGGGAGCATGCCCAGGCCGATGAGCACCTTGTCGCCGGGCGCCCCCATCGCCCCCAGGGGCGACAGGAGCTTCCCCACCGCGGCGACGGCCAGCAGGATGGCGGCGTCGCGCAGCACCTCGGCCCGGAAGAAGGCGCCGACGTCGGCGTCGATGCCGATCTGCAGGAAGAACACCGGGATGAACAGGTGCCCCACCGAGCTGAGCTCGCGACGGATCTGCGCGGCCGGGCGAGCCTTGCTGAGGGCGATGCCGGCCACGAAGGCCCCGACGATGGGGGCCAGCCGGGCGAGGTCGGCCAGCTCGGCGAAGGCCAGGGTGAAGGCCAGCGCCAGGGCGACGAGGGTGCCGGTCGAGCGGGAGAGCCGCTGGATGGCACCGAAGAGGGGCGGGCCGATCCGGAGGCCGACGAGGCCGCCGACGGCCAGGAAGGCCACCGCCACGGCCACGATCCCGCTCACCGAGAGCAGCGACACCGAGCCCTCGGTGACGAGCCGCACGACCACCGTGAGCACCACCAGGCCCATGACGTCGTCGGCCACGGCTGCCCCGAGGACGATGCGGGCCTCGGTGGTTGCCAGGGCCTTCAGGTCGCCGAAGACCCTGGCCGTGATCCCGACGCTGGTGGCGGTGAGGGCGGCCCCCACGAACAGCGAAGTGTTCACGTCCTCGCCCATGAGGCGCATGGCGGCGAACCCCATGACCATCGGTGCCACCACGCCCACCGTGGCGACGAGGAACGACGATCGCCCGACCTTTCCCAGCTCCCGCAGGTCCATCTCCAGGCCGACGTCGAGGAGGAGCAGGATCACGCCGAGCTCGCCCAGGGTGCGCAGGACCTCGTCGCCGCCGCCGACCGCGTTGAGGACCGACGGCCCCACGAGGATGCCGGCGACGATCTCGCCGACGACGGCGGGGATCCCGAGCCGCTCGGCCACCTCGGCGGCGAGCTTGGCGGCGATCAGGACGATGAGGATGTGGCGGAGGATCTCGGCGATGTCCATGGTTCCGTGTCGTCAGGGTCGAGACGCGCACCGGGCGGGCACGGGGGTGCCGTGCCCGCCCGGTGGGTCGAGGGTCGGGCTAGAGGCCGGCGTGCTCGCTCGCGTGCCCCTCGTGGGAGGCGCTGCGGGACGAGCCCACGAGCTCGCGCTCGCCGATCTCGGGGTCGGAGGCCTCGATGGCGAACTCAAACTCGGGGTAGGCCAGGGCCCCCATCTCGGGGAGGTCCATGCCGGCGAGCTCGATGTCGGCCGCCGGGCGGATGCCGCCCTTGGTCAGCTTGTCCTGCACCCTGAAGAAGGCGAAGGCGATACCGAAGATCACGGTCCAGAGCGTGACCACGCCGAGCGCCTGGGCGCCGAGCTGGCCGAGGCCGAGGCTGAAGTCGCCGCCGAGGATGCCCACGACGCCCTTGCCGGAGTCGAACATCTTCCCCTCGGTGGTCACGTTCCACCCGGCGCCGTAGGTGCCGTTGGCGAAGATGCCGACGCAGAGCACGCCGAACGTGCCCCCGACGCCGTGGACGGCGATGGCGCCGACCGGGTCGTCGACGCCCTTGGACTCGATGAAGCCGGCGGCCAGGATCACGACCACGGCGGCCACGCTGCCGATGACCGCGGCGGCCCACGGGTCGACGAAGGCGCAGGGCGCCGTGATGGCGACGAGGCCGGCCAGCATGCCGTTGACCATCATCCCGGGGTCGGGCTTGCCGGTGGTCTTCATCATCCAGAACATGGCCGCGACCGCCCCGAAGGCAGCGGCGATGGCCGTGTTGGTCGCCACGGTGGCGAACTGGACGTCGGTCGCCGCGAAGGTCGAGGCGGCGTTGAAGCCGAACCAGCCGAACAGCAGGATGAACGTGCCCAGCATGGCCATCGGGATGTGGTGGCCGGGGATCGTGTTGGCCGAGCCGTCCTTGTTGAACTTACCGATGCGGGGGCCGAGGACGATGGCGCCGGCCAGGGCCGCCACGCCGCCGACAGCGTGCACCACGCCCGAGCCGGCGAAGTCCACGTAGCCGTAGCCGAGGTCGAGCGAGTTGCCCACCTGGGAGAGCCAGCCGCCGCCCCAGGTCCAGGCCCCGAAGACCGGGTAGTAGACGGCGCCGCAGAACAGGCCCCACACCACGAAGCTGTTCCACTTCCAGCGCTCGGCCATGGCCCCGGTGGGGATCGTGGCCACGGTGTCCATGAAGGCGACCATGTAGAGGAAGAAGCCGAGCGCCGCGGCGCCCGCCCCACCCGGCCCGACCATGTCGGTCAGGGCGAAGCCGCCCTTCCACAGGAACACCCAGTGGTCGCTGCCGATGAAGGCGCCGCCGGGAGCCTTGTCGAAGCCGATGAGCGGCACCGAGTAGCCACCGAACATCAGGCCGTAGCCGACGAGGTAGTAGCCCACGAAGCCGAGGCCGAAGATGGCGAAGTTCGTGCTGACCACGTGCGAGGCGTGCTTGGCCCGGCAGAAGCCGGTCTCCACGAGGGCGAAGCCCGCCTGCATGAAGATGACGAGCACGGCGCCGAGGATCACCCAGAGGAGGTTGACCTGGGTGCCGAGCACCGTGACCGGGTCAGCGTCCTGCGCCCCGGCGACGGCGGGGAGGCCGAGGACGGCGACGCCGACGATCGAGAGCCCGAACAGGGCCTTCGTCCGCAGCGATCTCCCTCCGGGGGTTCGAGAAGGGGGACGAGATGACATGAGCTTCCTTTCAGACAGTTCCACGGCTGGCCCGACCCGTTGTCTGACCCGAGCCTGAACCTAAAGACGCGGTGTCAACCGGCCGTGTCCCGCGAGTGAACCGATGGGCGCGGTCGCGCCCCAGCACCGCGACAGCAACCTGAATGCTCCCTGACCACCGGCTGCAGCGGCACCCGCCGACCGGTCATCATGGGCGGATGACTGATCCCTCGGAGGGCGAGCGGGACCCCCGCAAGGTCCGGCTCGGCCTCGCCATCATCTCCGTCGTGGTGGTGGTGGCACTGATCGCGATGGTGGTCATCGACTCGCCCGCCGGCAAGGCGCTGATGTTCGCCGTCGCCGCCACGGCGTTTGTGCGCGCCTTCTTGCTGCAGCGGTGGCTGCGGGCCCAGTCGGGCTAGACGTCAGACGGGGCGATCTCGACGGGCGGGTCGGTGTCGACCCAGTGCTGGCCATAGCGGTCCCACACCTCCGCCGCGATGCCGCCGAGGGCGCCGCTCAGGGGGACCGCGACGAAGGCCCCCACGATGCCGCCGAGCGCGCCGCCGGCCGTGAGCACGACGAGGATCAGGGCCGGGTGGAGCTGGAGCGACTTGCCGTAGACGAACGGTGCCAGCAGGTCGCCGTCGAGCTGCTGCACGACGATGGCGACGGCCAGGACGGTCAGCGCCGCGCCGAGGCCTTGGCCGGCGAGGGCGACGAGGACCGCCATGGCACCAGCGGCGACCGCGCCGACGATGGGGAAGAAGGCGGCGAGGAAGGTGAGGAGCGCCACGGGGGCAGCGAGGGGGGCGCCGACGATCCACATCGTGACGCCGATGATCACGCCCTCGACGATGCCGAGCAGGGCGGCGCCGCGGAGGAACCCGGCCAGCGCATCGAGGGAGCGTCGTCCCGCCGCCCGGGCCAGGTCGCGGTGGCGCTCCGGCAGGTGGGCCAGCGCCCACTGCTGGAACCGGCGGCCGTCCTTCAGGAACATGAACGTGAGGACGAGGGTCAGCAGGGTGCCGGCCAGCGTCTCACCGACCAGCCGCACCCCGTCTGCGACGCCGGTCGAGGAGTCGCGCACGAGCTCCGACAGGCGCCCGCCGGGGTCGTCCGTGACCTCCTTGACGTCGCGGCGGTCGAGGTGAAGGGGACCGGCGACCAGCCACTCCTCGACGTCGTCGAGCCCGGTCTGGACGGTCTCGCTCAGGCCGTCGATCTCGGCGATGGTCGGCGGGACGATGGCGGTCACCACCGCCGTGACCGCCAGCAGGAAGCCGACGAAGACGGCGAGCGTGGCCCACTGGGGCCGCCAGCCCCTGCCCTCGAGGCGCACGACGAACGGGGCCAGGACCGAGCACAGCAGCAGCGCGATCAGGACCGGCAGCACCACGATGCGCAGCTTCCAGAGGAGGGCGGCGACGGCCAGGGTCACGAGCCCGACGCCCAGGACGCGCCATGCCCCTTCGCCGATACGTCGGAGGGCCGACCCCCGACGGCTCGTGGTGATGGGTGCAGGCACGGCCCCTGCGTACCCGGCGGCGGTCAGCGGCAGCCCTCGGCGGGCCGGTCGCCTGCCATGCTGGGCCGGTGGAGCTGTCCGAGCTGCAGCACCTGATGGCGGCCACCTACGGCGAGCAGGACCGCGCCCGCGGAGTGCCGGCCACGGTCGCCTGGCTCACCGAGGAGCTGGGTGAGCTGGCCCAAGCGGTCCGCAAGGGCTCCGCCGAGCAGCAGCTGCACGAGCTCGGCGACGTGCTGGCCTGGCTGGCCTCGCTGGCCGAGCAGCTCGGGCTGTCGCTCGAGGATGCGGCGGACCGCTACGCGGCGGGGTGCCCGAAGTGCGGCTCCGTGCCCTGCGCCTGCTGACGGCCGATCCCGCCGGGTTCAGGCCTCGGTGATCGTGATCGTGGTGATGGTGACGATCTTGGTGGGCGTGCCGTTGGTGGCGGCGTCGCCGTGCTGGTTGATGGCGTCGACGACGTCCTGCCCCTCCGTCACGTGGCCGAACACGCTGTAGGTCGGGGTCAGCTGCTCGCCCCCGCCCTCGACGGTGATGAACCACTGGCCGCCGCCCGAGCCGGGCTGCCCGGTGTTGGCCATGGCCAGCGTGCCCGTGGGGTAGGGGGCGTCGCCAGTGGGGAGCTCGTCGGGGATCGTGTAGCCGGGGCCGCCCTGGCCGGGGGTGGGCCCGACCGGGTCGCCGGCCTGGTCCATGAAGCCCGGGATGATCCGGTGGAAGGCCACGCCGTCGTAGTAGTGGTAGCGGGACAGCACCACGAAGTTGTTCACCGTTTGCGGGGCGGCGGTGTCATCGAGCTCGATGACGATGTCGCCCTCGGTCGTCTGGATCGTGGCCGTGTAGGTCTTGGCCGTGTCGATGCACATCGGCGGGGCCTGCTCGAAGGCGGTCGTCCGCTCGGCCGAGCCGTCGGCGGCGGGGCACGGCGTCTCGCCGGTGATCGAGGCGCCCGGCTCGGGGAGCACCACCTCGGCCGGCTCGCCGTCGGCGGCGGTCGTGGACGAGCCGTCCTCGGCCACCGTCGTGGAGGAGCCGTCGGTGGCCACCTCCTCCTTCTTGTCATCCCCCGAGAGGAGCGAGATCGCCCCCGCTGCGACCACCAGCGCGATCAGCAGGAACACCAGGTTGCGGAGGTTCTTGTTGCGCTGGGACCGACGCTGGGCCAGGCGCTGCTCCTCCAGCCGGGCCAGTCGTCCCTCGTCCTGACGCAGTCGCTTCTCGCTGGGCATGGCGGGTCACGTTAGTGGTCGACCCCACCCGCGCTGGAGTCGGCCCCAACGGGTTCGTGGCGGCCTCCGGCCCGGCGGTAGCGTCAGCCCTCGTGCCTCTCGTCGTCCAGAAGTTCGGCGGCACCTCCGTCGCCGATCCCGAGCGCATCCGTGAGGTGGCGGACCACGTCGCCCGCACCCGGCGCCACGGCATCGACGTCGTGGTCGTGGTGAGCGCGATGGGCAAGGAGACCGACGAGCTGCTGCGCCTGGCGGCCGAGGTCTCCAAGGTGCGACCGGGCCGGGAGATGGACATGCTCATCACCGCCGGCGAGCGCAAGGCCACCGCGCTGCTGTGCATGGCCCTGCACGACCTCGGTGTGGCCGCCGACAGCTTCACGGGCAGCCAGGCCGGGTTCATCACCGACAGCGCCCACACCAACGCCAAGATCACCGAGCTCCGCCCCGAGCGGCTGCGCGACGCGCTGGCGGCGGGGCGCACGCCGGTGGTCGGCGGGGCGCAGGGCGTGTCCGGCGACAGCCGTGACGTCACGTTCCTCGGGCGGGGCGGCTCCGACACCACCGCGGTGGCGCTGGCCCACGCCCTCGACGCCGACTCGTGCGAGCTCTACACGGACGTCTCCGGGGTGTTCACCGCCGATCCCCGCCTCGTGCCGAGCGCCACCCGCATGAGCGCCATCAGCTTCGACGAGATGCTCGAGATGACTGCCAACGGCTGCCCGAAGCCGGCGATGCGGTCCGTCGAGTTCGCCCGCACCTGGGGCGTGCGGCTCCACGTCCGTTCAGCGTTCACCTGGGAGCCGGGCACCTGGGTGCAGGAGGAGGATCCCACCATGGAGCAGGCCATCGTCTCCGCCGTCGTGCACGACACCTCGGAGGCCAAGGTCACCGTCTCCGGCGTGCCCGACCAGCCCGGCATCGCCGCCCGCCTGTTCCGGCTCCTCGCGGACCGCGAGGTGAACGTCGACATGATCGTGCAGAACACCTCCGAGCACGGGGTGACCGACATCTCCTTCACCGTGCCCCACGAGGACCTCGCCGCCGCTCGCGACGTCACCGAGGGGCTGGCCGACGAGATCGGGGCCACGGGGGTGAGCAGCGACCACGACATCGCCCGGGTGAGCCTGATCGGTGCCGGGATGAAGTCCAACCCCGGCGTGGCGGCCACCACCTTCGAGACGCTGGCCGCAGCCGGCATCAACATCGAGATGATCTCGACGTCGGCCATCCGCATCTCCTGCATCGTGCGGGAGGGCCAGGCCGAGGAGGCCGTGCAGGCCCTCCACGCCGCCTTCCTGGAGTAGGCGGCCCGCGGCGCGCCGGCGGCAACCACCTTGGGGGAGGGCGGGTCGCAGCCGTAGCCTTGGCCCATGCGCGTCGGACTGTTCGGAGCCACTGGCCAGGTGGGCGGCGTCATGCTGCGCATCCTCGAGGAGCGGGCCTTCCCCGTGGAGGAGCTGCGGGTCTTCGCGTCGGCTCGCTCGGCGGGCCGCTCGCTCACCTGGAAGGGCGGCGAGGTGGCCGTCGAGGACGCCGAGACCGCCACCTACGACGGGCTCGACATCGCCCTCTTCTCGGCCGGGGCGACCGCCTCGCGAGCCCTGGCCCCGCGGGTCGCCGCCGCCGGCGTGACCGTCATCGACAACTCGTCGGCCTGGCGGATGGACCCCGACGTGCCGCTCGTCGTCGCCGAGGTCAACGCCCACGCCCTCGACTCGATCCCCAAGGGGATCGTCGCCAACCCCAACTGCACGACGATGGTGGCCATGCCGGTGCTGAAGCCCCTCGACCGGGCGGCCGGCCTGCAGGCCATGGTGGTGAGCACCTACCAGGCGGTCTCCGGGGGCGGGCTGGCCGGTGTGTCAGAGCTCGAGGAGCAGGTGCAGAAGGTGGCCGACGGGGCCGCCGCCCTCACCCACGACGGCCGGGCCGTGGAGTTCCCCGCCGCCGTGAAGTTCCCCAAGACCATCGCCTTCAACATCGTCCCCCAGGCCGGCAGCTTCGTCGACGACGGGCTGGCCGAGACCGACGAGGACCAGAAGCTCCGCAACGAGAGCCGCAAGATCCTCGAGCTGCCCGACCTCGCCGTGTCCGCCCTCTGCGTTCGGGTGCCCGTGTTCACGGGGCACTCGATGGCGGTCAACGCCCGCTTCGCGCGTCCCCTGTCGCCGGCCGAGGCCCGGGAGGTCCTGGCCACGGTCGAGGGCGTCCGTCTCTCCGAGGTGCCCACCCCGCTCGACGTGACCGGCGGCGACGTCACCCACGTGGGTCGCTTCCGGGTCGATCCGACCGTGCCCGACGGGCGGGGCCTGGCCTTCTTCCTCTCTGGCGACAACCTCCGCAAGGGCGCCGCCCTCAACGCCGTGCAGATCGCCGAAGCCCTCCTCACCCGCCGCTGATTCGGGGGCGCCGGGCTCAGGCGCTCAGGCGGAGAGGGGGGACGCGGCGCTCCGCTTGGCGTGGGCGTGCGCCGGCAGGGTGAAGCCGAACCGCGCTCCGCCGCCCGGCCGCTCGTCGCACCAGATCCGTCCGCCCATCTGCTCCAGGGACGAGCGGGCGATGTAGAGGCCGAGCCCCACCCCCTGCTGCGGGCGGGTGAGGTGGCTGCCCAGGCGGGTGAACTTCTCGAAGATGCGCTCGCGGTCCCCAGGGGCCACGCCGGGGCCGCCGTCGCTGACCGTCGTCACGACGTGCGTGCCCTCGCGCCAGGCGGCCACTTCGACCTCGGAGCCGCCGGGCGCGTACTTCAGCGCGTTGGACAGCAGGTTGGCCAGCACCCCGGTGGCCAGGTTGGCGTCGGCCACCACCTCGCCGACGGCGTCGTCGACCGAGACACGGATCGTCCGCGGCGGCTCCCCGCGCCGGTAGAGCTCGGCCTGCTCGCGCACGAGCGTCGGCCAGTGGAGGATCTCGGGGACGGCCACGAGGCCCTGCTGGTCGATGGAGGTGGCCATGAGCAGGCTGCCGACGAGGTCCTCTAACCGCTGCTCCTCGCGCACCATGACGTCGTAGATCCGCTGGCGCTCGGCCGGGGTGAACTCCTCGTCGCGCCGCTGCAGGGTGTGGAGGAAGCCCTTGATCGGCGTGAGCGGGGTCCGCAGCTCGTGGCTGACCTGCGCGATCCAGCCGTCCTTGTCGTCCTGCAGCTTCTTGCGCTCGGTGTCGTCCCGCGCCACGACCACGTAGCCGCCCTCGGAGAGGGGAGCCCAGCTGCAGGTGAGCCAGCGGTCCTCGCCGGCGGCCGTCGTCACGCGCACCAGGGCCGACTCCGGCCGACCGGAGCGACCGGGGTCGGCCTGGCCGTGGCGCGGCTGGCCCTGCTCGTCCTCGGGCCGGAAGACCGAGCCCACGGGGCGACCCAGCACGTCGTCGGCCGAGTGCCCGAGGATGCGGGCCATGGCCGGGTTCCACGAGCGCACCGCCATGTCGAGGCCCACCGTGAAGATCCCGTCCGAGGACGACTCGACCACGTCGGAGATGGTCCGGCGCTCGGCCTGCACGTCGGCCACCAGGGAGAGGCGGTGGAGCGTGGACGACACCCGCTGGGCCAGCGCGTCCAGCATCCGCTCCTGCTGCGCCGTGTACTCGCGCCCGTCGGCCCGGGCGCTCACCGCGATGGAGCCGCACGGCACCCCGGCGTCGTCGAGCAGACGCATGCGGCTGCCGTCGCCGTACACCGAGCCGGCGGCATCGCCGAGGCTGACCCGCACCGTGTCCCCGATGCCCTCGATGAGCACGGTGGCGTGGGGGGCGCCCAGCAGCGCCATCGCGTGCTCGGCCAGCTGCCGGGCGGCCCGCTGGGGGCTGCTGGCATCGGAAACGGCCAGCTCCGCCTGGCGCAGTCGCTCCATCTGGTGGATCTGGAGGCCGGACTCGCCGGAGGTGCGGCGGGCCACGAGCCCGACCGCCACCAAGGCCACGAGCGCAACCGGCACCAGCCACCGCGACGTGACGGCGGCCGCCACCACCAGCACGATGAGCGAGCCGAGCGCGACGAACAGCTCGGGCGCCGCCCCGATCGCTCTCATCCGATCCGCGATGCGGTCCACCTCGCGCACGCCTCCCACGTTGGGCCGATCCCCATCGTCCCGGTTGCGCCGGGTTCGGTCCATGACCCGCGCGGGCCATTTCGAACTAGTCCGCGCCGACCCAAATCGGTTTGTGGACGCCCACGCCCGCATGACGTGCCGAAGCGTCCACCGATGTCGTCAGGGGAGGGCGGTGAGCTCGGCTCGCTCGCCGCCCACGAAGACGGTCACCCGGCCGGCCCCCGCGGAGCGCCACCTGCCGTCCGGGTCGCGCAGGAGCGCGGTGCGCTCGTCGATCCCGACGATGGGGAGCCCGGCCGGCGCGATCTTGAGGGTGCGCTTCTCCTTGTCCTCGCTCCAGGTGTCGTGGTGGGGGATGACGGCCAGCGGCTGGATGAGCCCGAGCCCCAGTGTGAGGGCACCGCCGCGGGGGTCGACCATCGGGTCGCAGAGGACCATGGCCCCAGCGGCGGAGCCGGCCAGCACGGCGCCGTCCTCCCAGGCCGCTTTGATGGCGTCGTAGACGGGCGAGTCCTTGAGGACCGAGCGCAGGTGCATCGGCGAGCCGCTCCCCAGGTAGATGCAGCGGGCCGCTCGGATCGTGGCGGCGTGGGACTCCTCGAGGGCATCGCGACGGGTGAGCACGGGCAGCGGGCGCACCGTGGCACCGAGGTCCTCGAACCACCGCGAGGCCGCCTCGACCATCCGGTCGGGGTGCTCGTAAGCGGCCCCAGTGGGCAGCACGAGGACCTCCGTCGTGTCGGCGGCGGCCAGGAGATCGCGGTCGAAGTCACAGCCGGGGCGCCACTCGGCACCACCGACGAGGGCGAGGAGACCGGGCATCGCCGCACGCTACTGCCGCCACCGCGGTGGCCGGGACGGGACCCGCTGCGTCTCGCCCCTTTGCCCGTGGTTATTACCGGTCGGTAGCCTCGCTGGCCATGAGCATCGCACGCTTGGGGATCGTTGGTTCCGGCATCATGGGCTCGGGCATCGCCGAGGTGGCCGCCCGTTCCGGCGTGGAGGTGATCCTCCGCTCCCGCCAGCGCGCCTCCGCCGACGCGATGGTGGCGGCATTGGAGCGCTCGCTGGCCAAGCAGGTGGAGCGGGGGAAGCTCGAGGAGACCGCTGCCAAGGAGATCAGCTCGCGCGTCAGCGCCACCGACGACCTGCACGCCCTGCACGACTGCGACCTGGTCATCGAGTCCGTGGTCGAGGACCTGGCGGTGAAGAAGGACCTGTTCACCCGGCTCGACGACATCGTGAAGCCGTCGGGCATCCTCGCCACCAACACCTCCACCCTGCCCGTCGTCGAGCTGGCGGTGGCGACCGAGCGGCCCGAAAAGGTCGTCGGCATCCACTTCTTCAACCCGGCTCCGATGATGAAGCTCGTCGAGGTCATCGCGCCCCTGACCGCGTCGACGGAGACCGTCGCCGCCGCCAAGGCGTTCGCCGAGGCCTGCGGCAAGGACGTCGTCGAGGTCAAGGACCGGGCCGGGTTCATCGTCAACGCGCTGCTCTTCCCGTACCTGAACAACGCTGTGCGGATGCTGGAGGCGGGCACCGCCAGCCGGGACGACATCGACACCGCCATGAAGGGCGGCTGCAACTTCCCCATGGGCCCCCTGGCCCTCCTCGACCTCGTCGGCCTCGACACCTCGCTCTCGATCCTGGACGCGCTCTACACCGAGTTCCGCGACCCCAACTACGCCGCCATGCCACTGCTGCGCCGCATGGTCGCCGCCGGCCAGCTGGGCCGGAAGTCGGGTAGCGGCTTCTACACCTACTGAGCGGCACGGGCTGAACCCGCGCCCGCCCGATCCCTCGGTCGGGGCGCGTAGCGTGCGGGCATGACCGCATCACCACTGTTCGACATCGAGGGGAAGCGCGCCGTCGTCACCGGAGGGGGCAGCGGCATCGGCACGATGATCGCTCGCGGGTTCGTCCAAGCCGGCGCCCGGGTGATCATCGCCTCCCGCAAGGAGCCGTCGCTGAAGGAGGTGGCCGACGAGCTGTCCGCCATCGGCGAGTGCTCGTACATCGTGGCCGACCTGTCCACGGAGGAGGGGTGCCGGTCGCTCGGGGCGGCGGTGGCGGAGCGCTGGGATGCGCTCGACGTGCTCGTGAACAACGCCGGCGCCAACTGGGGGGCGCCGCTGGCCGAGCAGGACCACGCGTCGTGGCAGCGGGTGCTGAGCGTCAACGTGGAGGGCGTGTTCCACACCACGAAGTTCCTGCTCCCCCTCCTGCAGGCCGCCGGCACCGTGGACGCGCCCGCTCGCGTGATCAACATCGGGTCCGTGGACGGCATCCAGGTGCCGGGCTTCGAGACGTACGCCTACTCCGCGTCGAAGGCGGCCGTGCACCAGATGACCCGCCACCTGGCCAAGCACCTCGCCCCGACCATCACCGTCAACGCCATCGCCCCCGGACCGTTCCAGTCCCGGATGATGCGGGCCACGCTCGAGGCAGCGGGCGATCAGATGCCGAAGATGATGCCGCTGAAGCGCATCGGTCGGGACGAGGACATGGCGGGGGCGGCCATCTTCCTCGCCTCCGAGGCGTCGTCGTTCATGACCGGCGCGATCATCCCGGTCGACGGCGGGATCGTCACGACCAAGTAGCGGCCCCCGTGCCCGTCGAGCCCCCGCGGTCGCCGTGGTCCCTCCGCTTCCCCGACCCGTGGACGGCCGATCGACACGGCATCGTCGGAGCGGGGGCCGACCTCGAGGCGGGCACGATCCTGGCCGCCTACCGACGCGGCCTCTTCCCGATGCCCCTCGACCGGGACGGCCTGCTCGGCTGGTGGTCGCCCGACCCGCGCGGCATCCTGCCCCTCGACGGGCTCCGCGTGAGCCGCTCGCTGCGCCGGTCGTGCCAGCGCTACGAGGTGCGGGTGGACACCTCGTTCAGGGAGGTCATCCAGGCCTGCGCCGCTCCTGAGCGCGCCGGCGGGTGGATCACCCCGGAGATCCGCCTGGCCTACGAGGAGATGCACGGGCTGGGGTGGGCGCACAGCGTCGAGACCTGGCACGACGGCGAGCTCGTGGGAGGTCTGTACGGGGTGGCCATCGGCGGGTTCTTCGCCGGCGAGTCGATGTTCCACCGCCGGACCGACGCGTCGAAGGTGGCGCTCGTCGGGCTCGTCGACCTCCTGGCGGCCGACGGCGACCCCCGCCGGCTGCTCGACGTGCAGTGGCGCACCGAGCACCTCGCCACGCTGGGCGTGGTGGAGGTCCCCCGTCGCCGCTACCTGGCGCTGCTCGAGCAGGCCCTCGACGCGCCCCTGCCCGAGCCCTGGCGCTGACCCCACCTCACCCCGAGCGAACCCGCGGCTGTTCTGGCCGGAGAACCGCAAGCTCTGACCGCGGGTTCGGATGGCTTGCGGTCAGGTCAGCCCTTGCCCTTGCCCTTGGCCTTGCCCTGGCTCTTGACCTTGGTCTGGCCGTGGCCGGTGGTCGGCTTGGACGAGGGGGCCGGCGCCTCCTCGACGGTGGCGTGGGGGGTGGCCTCGTCCGTCACCGTGGTGTCCTCGGCGCCGGGCTTGCCGAGGTCGCTCTTGGCCACCTCGCTGATGCACTGCCCCCGCTCCCGGGCGCTCTCCGGGCAGGTCCTGGTGGCCTCGGTGACGTAGAAACCGTGGTTCAGGGGGTGCTCGCCCTCGACGACGTCGGCCTCGAGGGCGTCGGGCTCGACGTCGTCCGCCTCCTCGTCGAGGCCCTCGACCTCCCCGGCGTCGGGCTCCTCACAGTCGTCCTCGCTGTCCTCGATATCGGGGGCCTCGGTGGTGACCTCGGTGCTCTCGTCGGCGAGGGTGGTGGTCGTGGTCTCGCAGGACCCGGCGACGACCTCGACCTGGTCGACGAGGTCGGGGCTTTCGGCCTCGTTGGCGAGGGCCACCCCCGCGAGTCCGAGCGAGGCGATTCCGACGATTGCTGCAGCGATGCCCTTGGACGTGATCATGGACAGGTGATCGTCACTCTCGGTGGTTTGGATACGCCGGAGCGTGATAACCGTCACACCCGGGTTTGTCCCATCTTCGCGCGCAGGGGGATCATGGGGCATGAGCGCGCACCTCGAGCAGCCGGACCGGCCGTGGATGATCCGGACCTACTCCGGTCACTCCAGTGCCAAGGCGAGCAACGAGCTGTACCGGTCCAACCTGAGCAAGGGCCAGACGGGGCTGTCGATCGCCTTCGACCTCCCCACCCAGACCGGCTACGACCCCGACCACGTGCTGGCTCGGGGCGAGGTGGGCAAGGTCGGCGTGCCGGTGGCCCACCTGGGGCACATGGCCGACCTCCTCGACGGCATCCCCGTCGGCGAGATGAACACCTCGATGACGATCAACGCCCCGGCGGCGTGGCTGCTCGGCCTCTACGTCGCCAACGCCGAGGACCAGGGCGTGCCGAGCGAGAAGCTGCGGGGCACCACGCAGAACGACATCGTGAAGGAGTACCTGTCGCGAGGCACGTACATCTTCCCGCCGCTGCCGTCGCGCCGGCTGATCGTCGACATGATCGCCTTCTGCAGCGAGCGGATCCCGCTGTGGAACCCCATGAACGTCTGCAGCTACCACCTGCAGGAGGCGGGGGCCACGCCCGTGCAGGAGCTGGCCTACTCGCTGGCCACGGCGATCGGCGTGCTCGACGCCGTCAAGGAGTCCGGTCAGGTCCCCGAGGACCGGTTCCCGCAGGTGTTCGCCTCCATCAGCTTCTTCGTTAACGCCGGCATCCGCTTCGTCGAGGAGACCGCCAAGATGCGGGCCTTCACGCAGCTCTGGGACCGCATCGGGCTCGAGCGCTACGGCGTCACGGACGCCAAGGCCCGCCGCTTCCGCTACGGCGTGCAGGTCAACAGCCTCGGCCTCACCGAGGCGCAGCCCGAGAACAACGTGCAGCGCATCGTCCTCGAGATGCTCGGCGTCACCCTCTCCCGCGACGCCCGGGCCCGCTCCATCCAGCTGCCGGCCTGGAACGAGGCCCTCGGCCTGCCGCGACCCTGGGACCAGCAGTGGGCCCTGCGAATGCAGCAGGTGCTGGCCTACGAGACCGACCTGCTCGAGTACCCCGACCTGTTCGACGGATCGACCGTCATGGAGCGGCTCACCAGTGAGCTGGCCGAGGGGGCGTGGGCCGAGCTGGAGGAGGTCCTCACCCTGGGGGGCGCCTTCGAGGCCATCGAGGAGCTGAAGGGGCGGCTGGTGTCCAGCCACGCCGAGCGGATGCGCCGCCTCGAGTCGGGCGAGCTGACGGTCGTGGGCGTGAACCGCTTCACCGAGGCCCTGCCGTCGCCGCTCGAGGGTGAGGGGTCGATCCTGAAGGTGGATCCGGCGGTCGAGGCGCACACCATCGAGGCGCTCGAGGAGTGGCGCCGCCAGCGCGACCAGGACGCCGTGGCGAAGGCGATCGACGAGCTCCGCCGCGTCGCCGAGTCGGGCGAGAACGTCATGCCGGCCACGATCGCCCTCGCCCACGCCGGGGGGACGACCGGGGAGTGGGCGGGGACCCTGCGCGAGGTGTTCGGGGAGTACCGGGCGCCGACCGGGGTGTCGGCGGCGGCTGGGGTCGGCGGCGGCAGCGACGGCCTCCGGGCCCTGGCCGAGCGCGTCAAGGCGCTCCCGGGCGGCCCGCCGCGGATCCTGGTGGCCAAGCCGGGGCTCGACGGCCACAGCAACGGGGCCGAGCAGATCGCGGTGGCCGCCCGTGACGCCGGGCTCGAGGTCATCTACCAGGGGATCCGGCTCACGCCCGAGCAGATCGCGTCCGTGGCCCTCGACGAGGACGTCGACGTGATCGGCCTGTCGATCCTCTCGGGGAGCCATCTCGAGCTGGTGCCCGAGGTGGTGCGCCTGGCCCGCGAGCTCGGCGTGACCGCGCCGGTGGTGGTGGGGGGGATCATCCCCGAGGAGGACCGGCCCACCCTGCTGGCGGCCGGGGTCACGGCGGTCTACACGCCGAAGGACTTCGAGCTGTCGCGGATCATGGCGGCCATCGTCGACCTGGCCACGGAACGAGCGGGCTGACCCGCAGTACGCTCGCCCAGCGATGTCTGGGCAAGGTCGGGGTGCTGACGAGGCGGGCGAGCTGCCGATCGACGCGTCCCTGCTCGACCCGAGCAGCGGGCTCTTCGCCGAGCCCTTCTTCCTCGCCACGCTGAGCTGGCGCCTCGGGGCCTGTCGCCGGGTGCTGCGCCCGCTGGCCCTCGTGCTGCTCGAGGTCGTCGACGGTCTCCCCGACGGCCCGGTCGTCCCGTCGAACCCGAAGGTGGTGACGGCGATGATCCGGACCACGTTGCGCACCTCCGACGTCGGGGCCCGCATGTCCGACGGCGCTTACGGGCTCATGCTGGAGGACACCCCGGAGGACGGCGCCGTGTGGGCGGTCGAGCGGGTCCGCCGAGCCCTCGACGCCAAGCCCGGCAGCCGGGTGCTGCGGGCCGGTGTGGCCTGCTACCCGGGCCAGGCCCTCACGCCGATCGAGATGCTCGACGCCGCCCAGCGGGCGCTCGCCACCGCGCGCCAGTGGCCCCAGGACCGCATCGAGGTGGCGGCCACCGACCTCTGACGGCACCCCTCGGGCGCCGGGCGAGCTCAGCTCTGGCGGTCGGGCGGGGGTGGGTCCCAGGCCGGCGGGTCGTGGGCGCCCAGGGCGGGGCCGGCCCAGCGGATCTGGCCGGGGGTCGCCGACAGGCGGGCCAGCAGGCCCTGCATCGGCACGCCGTCGACCTCCACGATGGTGTGCCGGGCGGCGTAGTGCGGGTCGGCTGCGATGTCGGCCATGTCGTACACGGGGGCGGCCGCCGCGTGGGCGGCCTCGAACTCGGCGAGGACCACGTCGAGGGGGCGGGCCCCGCACCACTCGGCCATCCGGGCGTCGACCTCGGCCCGCGCCGCGATGCGGCCGTTGAACGTCGCGAGGTCCTCGCGGTCGCCGAAGCCGATCAGGTCCATGACCCGGGCGGCCACGCTCTCGGCCGAGGTCGACACGGCCACCCAGTGGCCATCGGCGCACCGCCACGTGCCGCGCGGCACGGTGTAGGGGATGCCCGAGCCGAGGCGTGGCTGCAGGTAGCCGGTGGTGGCGTAGGCGGCCGGGAGCGGGCCCATGCACTGGAACAGCGACTCCAGCAGGCTGACGTCGACGACCTGGCCGACGCCCGAGTGCAGCGCCACCATGACGGCAAACGCCCCCGCCATCGCGGTGACCTCGTCGGTGAGCGCGATCGGCGGGAGGAGGGGACCGCCATCGGGCTCACCGTTCAGCGCCGCGAACCCGGACAGAGCCTCGGCGATGGTGGCGAACCCGGGCCGCCCGGCGTACGGGCCGTCCTGGCCGAAGCCGGTCACCCGCAGGACGACCAGCCGAGGGTTGCGCTCCAGGAGGACGTCGGGCCCGAGGCCCAGGCGCTCCAGGGTGCCCGGGCGGAAGTTCTCGACGAGGACGTCAGCGTCCTCGACGAGGCGCAGCAAGGTGGCCCGCCCCTCGTCGGCCTTGAGGTCGATGGTCACGCAGCGCTTGTTGCGGGCGATCAGCTTCCAGTGGAGCGAGGTGCCGTCGTGGGGATCCGGGAACCCCATGGTGCGCGTGCTGTCACCCGTGCCGGGTCGCTCGACCTTGAGCACGTCGGCCCCGAAGTCGGCGAGGTAGCGGGCCGCCCCGGGGGCGGCGATCACCGTGGCCAGGTCGAGGACCCGCAGGTCGCTCAGCGGGCCGGTGCGGGGGGTGGCTGCCATGGCCTCGGCCTCAGGCCCGGGCCCGGAGGGCGAAGCACCGGTCGGCCAGGGTGCCGAAGGCGTACTGCGCGTAGTAGCCGGCGAACATGCCGCGGGTCTGCTCCGTCCAGGCCAGAGCGTCGGGGGTGGAGATGCGCCGGTGGATCTGCAGGACGCCCCCGTCGAAGACCCGGTACTCGGCCCAGGTGCCGGGGTAGTCCTTCACGCAGGCCACCTCGGCCCACGGGCGGTCTCCGGTGGCCGGGATCGTGCGGACCCGGTTGCGATGGGTGTGGCCGCACACGTAGCCGAGGATGCCGGGGTGGCGGGCCACCGCCGCGATGAGGCGCTCGGAGTCGTCGGGGTTGATGCCGAAGTAGCTGAGGGGCCGTGACGAGGAGGCCGGGTGCCACACGTGGTGGTGACCCATGACGAGCACGGGTCGGTCGGCATCGGCGGCCACCTGTTCGAGCCAGGCCACCTGCTCGGCGCCGACGCCCCCGCTGGGCAGGCCGGGGATCGTCGTGTCGAGGAGGGCGACGGTGAGCCCGGGGACGTCCACCTGCTGGGGGCCCGAGGGCGCGAAGTCCTGGTGCTCGTAGGCGTCGTGGTTCCCTCGGACGTGGAGGAGCCGTTCGCCGAACGGCTCGCGGTAGGCGGCCAGGAAGGCGGCGTACTCCTCGTCGGTGCCCTCGGAGGTGAGGTCGCCTTTCACGATCACGGCGTCGGGATCGATGGCGGTGATCTCCTGCACCGCGCCGCGGTTCATGAGCTCCGGGTAGGGCTCCTCGCCGGCTGCGACGCGGAAGACCGGACCGTTCTCGTCGCCGGCCATGATCCCGCACTCCACCTCGCCGAAGTGGACGTCGTTCACGGTGGCCACCGTGGCGAGGCGCTCCCCGAGCCGGGGCAGGGTGCAGAAGCGGAAGCCCTCCAGCTCGTAGTCGGTGTCCGGGGCGAGCCCGTCGTAGCGGCGGACGGCGGCCCCGTCGTGGACGATGGCCTCGTCGTCGGCCACCGTGGTGAGCTCCGCCGCGGTCGGCATCGGTTCGGGGTCGACCCTCGTCACGCCGTCGAGGCTAGGCAACCGTCGGCGGTCCTCAGACCTTGACGACGTAGCTGCGGACCAGCTTGTCGTGCCACGTCTGCCTGCGGTCGTCCCAGAGCATCCAGAAGTACCCGAGCAGGCACGGGAGGGCCGACAGGAGGCGGGCGAAGTACCGGCCGATCCCCCGCCCGCGGCCGATGGGCGGGAGCCCGGTGGCGGCATCGACGACCCCGATGCCGAGGACCCGCTTGCCGAGCGTCTGGCCGGTGGCGCCCCCCTCCAACATGCCGTAGTAGGCGATGCCGACGAGGAGGCCCAGGAGGTCCAGCCAGGCGGGGCCGTCGGGCTGGTAGCCGTAGCCGACCGACACGGCGAAGCTGCCGTCGTCGACGACGAGCGAGGTCAGGATGCCGAGGGGCACGCCGAGCACGAGGCTGTCGATGACCGCGGCCGCGAGACGGGACCAGAAGCCGGCCAACTGCAGCGACCCGAGCGGGCCCGACGGGGCGCCGTACACCACGTACCCGGGCGGCGCACCGCTCGGCGGGGGAGGCGGTGGCGGCGGAGGGAACCGGCCGCCGGGCGGCGGGGGCGGGGGCGGGAGGTCGCTCACGGGGACGAGGGTACGCAACCGGGCGATCCCCGTCGGGCCGCTGCTACCAGGGGCGGTCGCGGCGGACCGGGATGGGCTTGCTCCACCACCGGCCGGCGAAGCGCCACCGCGGCGGCGGCTCGGCGGGCGCGGCCGCCACGGCACGCGGCCAGGAGGCCTCGATGGCGGCCACGATGGCCGCCGCCTCCTCGTCGCTCGGGGTGGGGGTGATGTCCATCAGCGGTCGCTCACAGCGGTACGTTGCCGTGCTTGCGCTTGGGGAGCTCCTCGCGCTTCGAGCGGAGCAGCTCGAACCCGGCGATCAGCTTGCGGCGCGTCTCGGCAGGGTCGATGACGTCGTCGACGAAGCCTCGCTCGGCTGCCACGTACGGGTTGCAGAAGCGCTCGGTGTACTCGTCGACCAGCTCGGCCCGCTTGGCGATCGGGTCGTCGGCGGCGGCCAGCTCCTTGCGGTAGACGATCTCGACGGCACCCTGCGGGCCCATGACCGCGAGCTCGGCCGACGGCCAGGCGAAGGCGAGGTCGGACCCGATCGACTTGGAGTCCATCACCACGTAGGCGCCGCCGTAGGCCTTGCGGGTGATGACCTGGATGCGGGGCACGGTCGCCTCGCAGTAGGCGTAGAGCAGCTTGGCGCCGTGGCGGATGATGCCGCCGTGCTCTTGGTCGACACCGGGGAGGAAGCCGGGCACGTCGACGAAGGTGACGAGCGGGATGTTGAAGGCGTCGCAGGTGCGCACGAAGCGGGCGGCCTTCTCGGCGCTGTTCACGTCGAGCACGCCGGCCAGCACCATCGGCTGGTTGCCGACGACGCCGACGGGGCGGCCGTCGAGCCGGGCGAAGCCGCAGGTGATCGAGCCGGCCCAGTGGGGGAAGTACTCGACGTAGTCCCCGTCGTCGACGACCGCGCTGATGACGGCCTTCATGTCGTAGGGGATGTTCGGGCTGGCCGGCATGAGCTCGCGCAGCTCGGGGCACTCCCGCTCCGGGTCGTCCTCGCTGGCCACCGCCGGCGGCTCCTCGAGGTTGTTGGCGGGGAGGAAGCTGAGGAGGTACCGGACCTCGTCGAGGACGGACTGCTCGTCCTCGCCGACGAACGTGGCCACGCCGGACTTCGAGGCGTGGGCCATGGCGCCGCCCAGCTCCTCGAGGGTGACGTCCTCGCCCGTCACCGTCTTCACGACGTCCGGACCGGTGATGAACATGTGCGACTTCTCCTTCACCATGAAGATGAAGTCGGTCATGGCGGGGGAGTACACCGCACCGCCGGCGCACGGCCCGAGGATCACGCTGATCTGGGGGATCACGCCCGAGGCCTGCACGTTCCGGTAGAAGATGCCGCCGTAGCTGGCCAGGGAGACGGGCCCCTCCTGGATGCGGGCGCCGGCGCCGTCGTTGAGCCCGACGAGCGGCGCCCCGACCTTCGTGGCGAGGTCCATCACCTTGTGGATCTTCTCCGCGAAGACCTCGCCGAGGGCGCCGCCGAAGACGGTGAAGTCCTGGCTGAAGATGAAGACCTTGCGGCCGTCGATGGTGCCCCAGCCCGTGATGACGCCGTCGGTGTAGGGGCGCTCCGTCAGCCCGCTCTCGTGGGCCCGGTGGCGGGCCAGCATGTCGAGCTCGTGGAACGATCCGGGGTCGAGCAGGTACTCGATTCGCTCGCGGGCCAGCATCTTGCCCTTGGCGTGCTGGCGCTCGACGGAGCGCTCCGAACCTGCGTGGAGGGCCTGTTCCTTGCGCTTGGCCAGCTCGGACAGGCGCTCGCTCATCGGGTGCTCGGTCACCCCCCCAAGGTACCTGGGGGTCCCTCGGCACGGGAAACTAGACCAAGCGGTCAAGAGCCGACATGATCTGTGGACGCCTCGATGCGCAGTGCGATCGCGGGCGTCCGCAGAAGCGGTCAGGGGGACGCGATGCACGAGCTCGTGATCCGTGGGGGGGCCGTGGTCGACGGGACCGGCGCGCCGGGACATCCACACGCACTACGACGGTCAGGTCACCTGGGATCCCGATCTCACGCCGTCGAGGACCGCGCTGCTGTCGACCTGCCCGCCGGTGGCCGCCCCCTCATCCAGCGGGCTGACGGGTACGTGGCCACCCTGGTGGGCGGCGAGGTCACCTACGAGCGGGGCGAGCCGGCGGGGGAGTGCCCCGGCCGCCCCGTCCGCTTCTCAGGCGGAGGGAGTGGCCCCGCGCGACGTATTGCGATCGTGTGACGAAGGACCACCACGAATCGAGAACGAGGGGGTTCTACGGCCCATGCGACGCGGGCTAGGGTCCGTCGACGAACATTGCGATTGCGTTACGGAACTGGCGGGATCCTGACGACGTCGATTGTCGCCGACGATCGAGGAGGCCCCCCTGCGACTGGATCTCGTGCTGCCTGCCCACAACGAGGAGCACCGCATCGACGGCACCCTCAGCGCCTACCGGAGCGCCCTCCCGGGGCGCGACCTGCGCTTCTGGGTAGCCCTCGACGGTTGCCGGGACGCCACCGCCGACATCGTCCGCCGTCATGCCGAGGTCGACCCCCGGGTGGGATGGGTGGACTACCCGAAGCTGGGCAAGGGCGGCGTGCTGACGGAGGCCTTCCGAACGGCGGCCGACAGCGATGCGGACCTGATCGGCTTCGTCGACGCGGACGGCGCCACCCCGCCAGCCGAGCTGGCCCGCCTGGCCGAGGTCGTAGCCGCCGGTGCCGATGGGGCGGTGGCCAGCCGGCGCCACCCTTCCGCCGTCACACCCGGTCCTCGCTCGCTCTCCCGCCGGATCACCAGCGCCGGCTTCGCCTTCGGCATCCGGCTGCTCTTCGACGTGCGGTGCGCGGACACGCAGTGCGGCGCCAAGGTGCTACGCGCCGACGTCGTCCGCCGCGTGGCCCCGCTGCTCTCCGCCCGCGACTTCCTCTTCGACGTCGACCTTCTCCACACCGCGCACCGACTGGGCTTCGAGATCACCGAGGTGCCGACCGTGTGGGTCGACCAGGCCGGTTCGCGCCTGCGGGCCGGGAGGGACGCCCGCCGGATGCTGTGGTCGAGCCTCGCCCTCTGGCTGCACCACCGGGTCGTCCCCGTGGAGGGGCACCGCGACGACGACGTCGGGGGGCGCCGACCCTCCCCACGCCGCGCCGCGGCCAGCGGGCGTGCGGCCCGCCGGGCCCGCACCCGAGCCGGTCACGACAGCCAGGAGCGGCACGACGGGGAGACGCTCCGTGCCCGCGCCTGACGTCACCCTCGTGGCCCCCTATCCGACGGCCGGCCAGCGCCACGCCGGGCCCAGCGGCGTCGCCTCGTACACCGCCAACCTGGCCCACGCCCTGAGCGGGCGCGGGGCGCGCGTCACCGTGGTGGCGCCCACCGAGCCCGATGCGCCCCACGAGCCTCGGCGCACCACCGACGGTCCGGTCACCGTCGAGCGGGCCTTCACCCGCGGGCCGCGCGCCTACCTCGACGCGGCCGCCGCCGCCTCCGCCACGCGGGCCGCGGTCGTCCACCTGCAGCACGAGATGTTCCTCTACGGCGGCCCCCAGGCCCTGCCCGCCATCGTCCCGGCGCTGCGGTCCCTCCGGCGCCACAGCCGCCCGGTGGTCACGCTCCACCAGGTGGTCGCACCGCAGACGGTCGACCGTTCCTTCACCGAGCTGCACCGGGTCCGGGTGCCCGCCCCTCTGGCCCGCCACGCCCTCGGGGGCGTGCAGCGGTCGGTCGCCGCGCTGTCGGACGCCTGCATCGTGCACGAGGCCCCGTTCGCCCGCTCCGTCCCGGGGTCGGTCGTCATCCCCCACGGCGTCGAGGAGCAGGCCACCCCCGACCGGGAAGGATCTCGCCGGGCGCTCGGCCTCGACGACCGCCTCGTCGTGCTCTGCTTTGGCTTCCTGGCCCCCTACAAGGGGCTCGAGCTCGTCCTGGAGGCGGGGCGGCTCGTGGGTGGCGACCGGGCGGTGGTCGTGGTGGCCGGTGGCCCGCACCCCCGGCTGGCGGCGGCCGGCGATCGGTACGCAGAGGACCTCGAGCTCGCCTACGCCGGACCGGGCGCCCGCTTCACCGGCTGGGTGGCCGACTCCGATGTGGCTCGCTGGTTCGCCGCCGCCGACGTGGCGGTGTTCCCGTACCCCGCCCCCTTCTCCAGCAGCGGGGCCCTCGCCCTGGCCTTTGCCCACCGCACCCCGGTGCTGCTCTCGGAGCCCCTGGCCGCCTGCGTGGGGGCGCCGCCGGAGCTGGCCGTCCCCGCTGATGCCGTCGCCCTCGCCGCCCGGCTCGGGGAGCTCCTCGACGCTCGACGGCGGGCCGACCTGGCCGCCCTCGCGGCCCCTCTGGCCGACAGGCGCGGCTGGTCCGCCGTGGCCGCCGCCCACCTCGATCTCTACGAGCGGGTGGTCACGTGATCCCCGCCGGCCACCCGTCACATCAGATCGACTCCCCGGAGGAGCCCCCATGCCCGCTGCCCTGATCGTCGGCGCCTTCGGGCAGGACAACCCTGGTGACGAGGCGCTCCTCGCATCGTCGATCGCGGCCGTGCAGGCGCAGCCGGGGTGGGACCCGGTCGTGGTGACCAGCCGGCCGGACGAGACGGCCGAGCTGCACCAGGTGGAGGCCCTCGACGCCTCCGCCACCGTGGCCGCCTCGGGCGCCGTGCGCGCCGATGCCCTCGTCGTCGGCGGCGGCACCGTGTTCAAGGAGCTCCACGGCTCGACCGGGCGGGCCCCGGGGGCCCTGCTGCGCCGGGCCACCGCGCTGGCCGGCATCTTCCATGCCCGGCGCCGTCCGGTCGCGCTGATCGGCGTCGGGGCGGCGCCCATCGACCATCCCGGGAACCGGCGGCTGGCCCGAGCGCTCGCCCATCGCTCCGACCTCCTCGTGCTGCGCGACGCCGAGTCGGCCCACGTGCTCACCGGCATGGGCGTCACGGGACCGCTGCGCGTCGGCGCCGATCTGGCCTGGATCGCCGGGGCCGGCCGGTCCGAGGAGGAGCTGACCGGGCTGACCGGCCCGCCGACCCCGGACGCCTCGCTCGCCGGCGCGGCCGACGGGGACGGGGCCGACCGGGTCATCGACCTCCGCACCCCCGAGCGGGCGCACCCTGACGCGCCGCGCCCCGCGGGGCCGCTCGCCTCGGAGGCGCCCCTCGGCGTGGCGGTCAGCCACCTCGCGGGGGACGACGCCTTCCTCGACCGGCTGGCCGCCGCGCTGCGCGGTGTCGCCCGCAGCGGTGTGCCGGTCGAGCTGGAGCCGTGGCAGGGCAGTCCCCGCCTCGGCCCCGACGCGGTCGTGGCCCACCGCCTCCAGCGCCACATCGGCGACGGGGCCGTGGTCGTGCCGCCCCCCGACGACCTCGGCGAGGCGACCGAGCGCATGGCCCGCCGCTGCGCGGTGGTGGCCATGCGCTTCCACGCCACCGTCGCCGCCGCCGAGGCGGGCACGCCGTTCGTGGCCGTCACCCACGAGCCCAAGCTCGAGGCGCTGGCCCGCCGGGCCGAGCAGCCCACCATCGGGTTGTCCGACGGCCGCGGTGAGATGGCGGCGTCCATCTACGACGCGGTGCTCGGCGCCCCTCCCTCGCCGGAGATGGTGGTCCTCGAGCGGCAGCGGGCCCGGGCCACCATCGACCTGCTCGGCCTCGTGCTCACCGGTGCCGGCCAGCCTCGGGGCCTCTCACACCTGGACCTGGTCCCGGAGCCGACCCCCGCGTGAGCGCCACGGCCTCCTCGCTGCGCTCCGACGCGGCGACCGTCCGGGAGCGCCCCACGGCCACGGCGCGCCTCCTCGCGGCGGGGCGCGACCAGGCTGTCGTGGCGGGCGGCCAGCTGGTGGCGGGCGCCGGCAACCTGCTGTTCATCGCGGTGGCGGCCCGAGCGCTGCGGCCCGACGGGTTCGGCCACCTCGCGGCCTTCGTGGCGGTCCTCACCGCGCTGCACCTCCCCGGCGCCGGCCTGGCTGCCGCCGGGGCTCTGTCCCCGCAGCGGGCCCGGCACCTCGAGCGGACCTGCACCCGGTTCGGGTTGGCCTCGGCCGCCGTGGTGGCCGCCGCCGCGGGGCCGGTGTCGGACCTGCTCGGCCTGCCCATCCCCTTCGTGCTGGCCCTCGCCGCGGCGGCACCGGTGGCCCCCCTGCTGGGCCTGCGCCGTGGCCTCGCCTACGGGTCCCGCCAGCACGGGGCCGTCGTCGCCAGCCTGGTGGCCGAGCCGGCCGCCCGGCTCGTGCTGGGACTCGGCCTCGGCCTGGCCGCCGGCGCCGCCGGCGCGGCGTGGGGGGCGGCGGCCGGCGGCGGGGCGGCGCTGCTGGCCCTCCATCGCACCGGCTGGCGTCCGCCGGCGGGCTCGGACCGCGAGCACGGCGCCCGCGATACCGGAGCGGGCCGCGACGCACCGATCGGCCTGACCGCCGCAGGGATCAGCTTCGTCGTGCTGGCCCTTCTCCAGCACCAGGATCTGATCATCTCCAACCGGGTGCTGGGCGGGGGCGATGCTGCTGCCTTCGCCGCCCTTTCGACGCTCGGCGGGCTGGTGGCCTTCGCCACCGCCACGTTGCCGCTGGTGCTCCTGCCCTCGCACCGGGACCGGGGCGGGGTGGCCGTGGCGGTGGCGGCCGCCCTCGCCATTGCCCTGGGGTCGGTGGCCGTGGCGCTGGTCGGCGGTGCGGCGCTCGTGAGCTTCGCCGTCGGCGCCCGCTACGCCCACGTGGCCCCCCTCCTGCCCGTCTACCTCGCGGCCATGGGCGCGCTCGGGGTGGCCCGGGTGCTGGCCGCCCACCGCTGCGCCGCCGGCGCCGGTCGACGCGTGCGTCGAGTGGCGCTGACGGCGGCGGGGCTCCACGTCGCCGGCGTCCTCCTGCTGGCCCGCACGCCCGGCCAGGTGGTCGCCGTCACCACCACCGCCCTCGTCGGCACTGCCGGGGTGCTCGCCTTCCCCCGGGGCTGGGAGGCGCCGGCCCACGCCGCCCGGCGTGGTTGGCTCGATGCCGCCCGCGACCTCTGGCAGGCGCCCGACGCCAAGCTCCTCACCGGGCTCACCGTTGTGGCCGTGCTCGTGCGCCTGGCCACGGAGCGCAGCTTCTGGATCGACGAGGCGATCAGCGTCCAGCAGGCCCAGATGTCGCTCGGGGACATGCTCCGCGACCTCCAGCTCAACGACGTCCACCCGCCGCTGCACCACCTCGTGCTCTGGGTCGTCGTGCGGCTGTTCGGGACGGCCGAGTGGGCGATGCGGCTCCCGTCGGTGCTCTTCGGCGCCGCCCTGGTGCCCGTCGTCCACGGCCTCACCCGCGAGGCGTTCGACCGCCGCACGGCGCGCGTCGCCGCCACCCTCGTGGTGCCGGCGCCGTTCCTCGTCTGGTACAGCCAGGAAGCCCGCATGTACTCGCTGTTCATGCTCCTGGGGGCGGCCGCCATCTGGGCCCAGCTGGCGGCCCTGCGCCGAGGCCGGTGGGGTGCCTTCGTGGCCTGGGGCGCCCTGTGCGCGATGCTCGTGTGGACCCAGTGGTTCGCCCTGCTCCCCCTCGCTGTGCAGCAGGTGGCGACCGTCTGGCACCTCGTGCGCCGTCGTGGCGAGCACGGCACCGGGCGCCTCGTGGCCCGCTGGTTGGGCTCGCTCCTCGTCCTGGCGCTCTTGGTGGCTCCGCTCTTGCCGTTCCTCGCCGGCCAGCTCTCCGCCTACGGCGGGCGCGGCGCGGGCCTGTCGGCGCCGTCGGCGGCGGGGGCCGACAGCTCGAGTGTGGCCGGAGGTCTGTCCGCCTACGCCGTGATCGCCAACCTGGTCTGGGCCCTGCTCGGCTACCACAGCGACGACGTGATGCTGCGGCTCGGCGCGCTCTGGCCGCTCGCCATGCTGGCCTGTTTGCTGCTCCTGGGCCGGCGGCTCAGCAGCAGAAGCCGGCTGCTCTTGGCCGTGGCGGTCCTGCCCGGCGTCGCCCTGTTCGCCATCGCCCACGCCAAGCGCGACCTGTTCGAGCTGCGCTACTTCGTGCTCGCCGCGCCGCTGCTGCTGGTCCTCGTGGCGCGGGCCGCCACGACCCTGGCTCGGCGGGGGGCGTCGCTGGGCGTGCTCGTCGGCGGGCTGCTCGTCGTCAGCTCGCTGGGGCTGGTCGACCAGCAGCTGAACGGCACCAACCCCCGGCTCTACGACTTCCGGGGGGCCGTGGCGGCCATCGAGCGCACGGCGCGCCCCGGTGACGTCCTCGCCTTTGCGCCCACCTACCTCGACGGGGTGCTCGACTACTACGCGCCCGATCTCGAGGGCCACCCGCTCGGCTCGTTCTCCCCCGAGGAGGTCGACGGGCAGATCTATGTGGTGGTGTCCGAGCGGTTCCTGAAGGAGGGGGCGGCGGCCCGGGTCGGCAAGGAGCTCGCCGCCCTCGAGGCCGTGCGGGGGACTCCCGAGCGGATCGACCGCCCCAACGTCGTGATCTGGAGGTTCTCGTGATCCCCGCTCCGCCGGACCCCGTCCGTCCCGAGCTCGACCCCCGGCTCGCGGCCCCCACCTGGTCGGCCGCCCCGCCGCCGCCGGCCGCCCACTGGCGCAGCCTCGGCGTGGCGCTCCTCGGGCTCGTGGCCGCCGTCGGCTACCTGTCCTGGCTGCTGCGCCCCGAGCGGATCGGTCACCCCGTGCTGTTCGCCCTGCTCGTCGTGGCCGAGCTGTTCAACGTCGTGCACGCCCTGGGGTTCTGGTGGACCTGCGCCCGCACCGGCCGCCGCGGCGCGCGGCCGGTGGTGGGCACCCCCGAGGTCGACGTGCTCATCCCTGTCTACGGCGAGCCGGTGGAGGTGGTGGAGCCCACCCTCGTGGCGGCCAGTGCCCTGCGGGGGGCTCGCGTCCACGTCGCCCTGCTCGACGATGGGGGCTCGCCCGAGATGGAGGCGCTGGCCCGCCGCCACGGGGTCCGCTACGTCCGCCGGAGCGTCCACGTCGGGGCCAAGGCCGGCAACGTGAACCACGCGCTCGGGCGGACCGGCGCCCCCTTCGTCGCCATCTTCGACTGCGACCACGTGCCCGCCTCGGAGTTCCTGGAGCGGTGCCTCGGCCACCTCGACGATCCCGAGGTGGCGCTGGTCCAGACCCCGCAGTGGTACGCCAACGCCGACGACAACGACGTGGCCGGAGCGGCGGCCGCCCAACAGGCGCTGTTCTTCGGCCCCATCGCTCGGGGCAAGGACGCGCGGGGAGCGATGTTCTGCTGCGGCACGAACATGGTCTTCCGTCGCGAGGCCCTGGAGGACGTAGGCGGCTTCCCGGAGACGAGCGTCACGGAGGACTTCCAGCTCTCTCTCAGGCTCCAGGAGCGCGGCTGGCGCACCGCCTACGTGGCCGAGGTGCTGGCGCAGGGGCTGGGGCCCGAGGACATGGCCTCGTACGCCACCCAGCAGCAGCGCTGGGCGCGCGGGTGCCTGTCAGCCATCCCCGACATCGTCCGGTCGGAGCTGCCGTGGCGGGCCAAGGTGCAGCACCTGCTGTCGGCCACCTACTTCCTCACCGGCTGGACGGTCCTGCTCTACATGACCCTCCCGGTCATCCGCATCACCACCGGCGCCCAGCCGCTGGCCGGCGCAGGAGCCGACCAGTTCCTCACCCGCTTCGCGCCCTACTTCGGGCTCGCCCTCCTCGCGGTGGCCGTGGCCGGCGGCGGCCGGTACACCTGGCGGGCCTTCGCCCTGGCCTTCGCCAGCTGGTGGATCCACGTCTACGCCTCGATCCAGGTCCTCCGTCGCCAGCCCGGGAGGTTCGTGGTCACCCCCAAGCGAGGCGCCGGCGGGGTGCAGCTGCGCGCCGTCTGGCCCAGCGTGGTCGCCCTCGGCGTGCTCCTGGCCGCCATCACCTACGGCCTCGTGTCCGACCGGTCCCCGAGCACGCTCAACAACGCTGCCTTCGCGGCCGTGCACGTAGCCGTGCTGGCCACTGGGATCCGCCCCGCCTTCCGGCGGTCCGACGTGGTGGCAGGGCAGGGCGCTCGGGAGGAGCAGCTCGCGGCGTGAGGGACCTGTCCTCGTCCGGGCTGCGCGCCGCGGTGGTGGCCCTCCTGGCCGTCAACGGCCTGGGGGTCGGCTTCGGCCTGGCCCGGGAGGAGCCCGACCACCCCGCCCCCCGCCTCGCCCCGGCGGCCACCGCCGACCACGGGGGTAGCGCACCGGCCCCGGTGGCCCCGGCGGTCCAGTCGGCCGCCGACCGGTTCCTCGACGGCTACGTGGCCCCCGATGGCCGGGTGGTGCGGCGCGACCAGGGCGATGACACGGTGAGCGAGGGCCAGGCCTACGCCATGCTGGTGGCCGTCGGCGTCGGCCATCGGGCCACCTTCGATCAGGTGTGGCACTGGACCCGCGAGCACCTGCAGCGTGACGACGGGCTCTTGTCGTGGCGATGGGCGGAGGGGGAGGTGCGCGACCCGCAGCCGGCGGCCGACGCCGACCTCGATGCCGCCTGGGCCCTGGCGGTGGCGGCCCGCCGCTGGCCCGAGGGTGGCTACGGCGATGCCGCCCGCTCTCTGGCCGAGGCCATCGATCGGCTGGAGACGACCACGATCGCGGACCGCCGGGTGCTCCTCGCCGGTCCGTGGGCGGCCCACGTGCCGGAGGCGGGCGGCGCGGTGGTGGTCAACCCGAGCTACGCCTCGCCGGTGGCCGACGCCGTCCTCGCCGCCGGCGATGTCGCCACAGGGGCAACGACCGAGGCCCGCCGCACGGGCAACCGCTCGGTGGTGGCCGATCTGATGGCGGAGCGCGCCACCCCCACCGACTGGGCCTGGGTGGCCCCCTCGGGGGACGTGCAGCCCGCCGACGCCCCCACCCGGAGCGGCGGCGGCGCCTTCGGCTGGGATGCCATCCGCGTACCGCTCCAACTGGCCGCCAGCTGTGACCCAGCCGACCGGCAGCTCGCCGCAGAGCTCTGGCCCGCCATGGTCTTCGGCGCGGGCGTCGACCGGATGGGCGACCACCCGGCCCGTCTGGTCGGCGCAGCGGCCGCCGCGGCAGCCCACGGCGATGATCAGCGCTCGGCCTCGCTCCTGGCCGAGGCGCTGCGTCAGGACGAGGACCACCCCTCGTACTACGGGGCTGCCCTCAACGCCCTCGGCGCCCTGCTCCTCCGGTCCGACGCCCTCGGCGGCTGCCCGCTGCTGGCCGTGTCGGCACCGGCCGGCTGACGTGGCCGCCCGCCGCCCGCCGCCCGCCCTAGGGTCCCGGCGTGGACCTGCCTCTGATGCCGCCGGTGAAGCCGATGCTGGCCAAGGCCATCCACGAGGTGCCGAGGGCCGCGGGGCTCACGTACGAGCCGAAGTGGGACGGGTTCCGGTGCATCGTGTTCCGTGACGGCCACGAGATCGAGCTGGGGTCGCGCAACGACCGGTCCCTCACCCGGTACTTCCCCGAG
>DASUDP010000091.1:0-8452 GCA_036275535.1 Acidimicrobiales bacterium
CGTCACGGATCAGCGCAAGAACGCGGGAGGGAGTGCACCCCACGCGTTCTGGCGCCTTTTCGTGCACAAGACCGTCACGGATCAGCGCAGGAACGCGGGAGGGAGTGCACCCCACGCGTTCTGGCGCCTTTTCGTGCACAAGACCGTCACGGATCAGCGCAGGAACGCGGGAGGGAGTGCACCGTCGACGCTGTGCGCACCGCCAGCGCCGAGATCCTCGAACCGCACCGCACCGGCGAGGGCTACGACCTTCCGGGCGTCGGGCTCGTCGCCGTCGCCCGCTGACGGCACGCCTTCGGCTACCCGGCCTGGGTGGCCAACGCCGACAGGAGCCCGACGACCTCGAGCTCCCAGCCGTCGCTGACCTCTCGGGCACGGGCCCGGTGGGCCGCCACGAGCTCGAGCTCGCCCGGCTCGAGCGGCGTGCCCCACCCGTCGGCGAGGTGGGTGACGGCGGCAGGGCCGAGGGCCTGCAGCGGGTGGTCGGGATCGAGGATCGAGAGCAGCGTGGCTAGCGAGGCGGCGGCCCAGCGCCCATCGGTGTGCCAGAGGTCGAGGGTGCCGAGGGCGATGGTCGACGGGTCGCCGCGCAGGGCTCCCAGCCGGGTGCGGACGATGCCCGCCGATCGGAGGTTGCCGACGGCCAGCACCGCCTCGAGGGCGCGGTGGAGCGCCTCGTCGACCAGCTCGCCCTGCTTGGCGCGCAGGTCGGCGATGTCGGTCCGCACCATGGCGAGATCGCCGCGCGATCCGGCTTCGAGGGCCAGCCGCTCGGCGTGGACGAGGGCGTCGAGGGCGGCGGGCACGTCGTCGTCGGCCCGGCAGACCAGGCTCAAGGCCCAGCGGGCGCGGGTGGCGTCACCCAGGGCCCCGAGCTCCTCCAGCCCGGTCGCGCTGTGGCTCAGGTCCTGGCGGGCGCCGGCGATGTCGCCGCGGCGCATCTTCCCGAGGGCCCCCACCGCGCTCGCTCCGAAGCCCATGTACTCCGAGCCGAGCTGCCGGGCGACGGCGTGGGTGCGATCGAGGATGCGGTCGGCGGCGTCGAGATCGCCCTCGTAACCGCGGGCGTTGGCCAGCTGGAGGCAGAGGAACCCCTCGAGAGCCACCTCCCCCGTGGCCGCCGCGATCGCCACCGCCTGCGCGAGCTCGGCCGTGATGACGCGGGTGCCGTGGTAGGTGCCGGCCAGCGTCCCCGCCGCCCAGATCGCCGCCGCCCAGAGCGCGGGACGGACCGGGACCCGAGCCTCGTGGTCCGCCGGCTCCTCGAACGTCGCTTGCACCTCGGGGAGCTCGCTGAGGTCGGGGCGCACGGCCGAGAGGGCGAGGGAGAGCTGGGCCTGGCCGAAGGTCCACTGGCCGTTCTCGGTCCAGGCGACCGAGCCCGCGGTGGCCATGGCCAGGCGGTCCTCGTGCCGCCCGGCGTCGCCCAGCTGCACGAGCAGGGCCTCGATGTTGGGCAGCTCGTCGACGGCGCGAGCGAGGGCGGGCAGGACGTTCGGTTCGGTCCAGACCGGTCGCACCGCCTTCAAGATGCCGTGGATGGCGGCCAGGACGGCGACGCAGTCCTCGTCGTCGAAGTGGCCGGCCAGGGCGTCGCGCACCCGGTCGAGGAAGCGCAGGCGGCGGGAGGACCCGGAGGTCTCGGACAGCACGAGGCCGCTGGCCACGAGCTCGTGGAGCGTGCCGGTGGCGGGCCACCCCTCCGGGCACAGGGCTTCGGCCAGCTCGGGGGTGAACCCGGCCGGGAGGAGCGCGGCCCGTACGGCCGTGCGGTGGGTCGGCCCCGACAGCTGCCCCAGGGCCTGGCGCACCACCCGCTCCACGGCCTGCTCCGGGCTCGGCGGCGCGACGGTGCGCGGGCCGGCCGCGGGGGCCCGGCCGAAGGCGAGCTCGCCCGCCCCGAGCTCGATGGCCAGCGGCACGCCGGCACAGCGCCCGCAGATCTCGGCCGCCCGCTCCCGGTCCGGCGCGGTGGTGGTCACCCCCAGGGCGTGGACCCGGTCGAGGAGGAGCTCCACGGCGTCGCCCCGAGGGTCGCTGGGGGAGGGGAACGGCAGGAGCGGGACGACGTGCTCGCCGGGCACTCCGAGGGCGAGGCGCGAGGTGGCCAGCACCGTCAGGTCCGGGCAGAACCCGATCAGCACCTCCACCGCGCGGGCCACCCCACCGATGTCGTGCTCGCAGCCGTCGAGGAGCAGGAGCTGCTGGCGGCGGCCGATGAGCGACGCCGTCGCCCGCAGGTCCACCTCGGGGTCCCCGCTCGAGCCCAGGCCGAGGTCGACCGCCACCCGGCTGGCGGCGGGGCCGACGGTGGCACCGATGTCGACGAAGGCCTCGTGGGCGGGCGACAGCTGCCGCACCGCCTCCAGGGCGAGGCGGGTCTTGCCGACCCCGCCCAGCCCGACGATCGTCACGAGGCGGCTGCGCCGGGCCGCCGCCGCCACGGCGGCCAGCTCGCGTCGCCGCCCCACGAGCCGGCTGACCGGCACCCGGCGGCGGGCCCGCATCAGGCCGGCGGCGGTGGGATCGGGGCGAACGACCTCCTCGAAGCGCTGCGCGGCGGCGCGCGCCCAGGGCCGATCCCGGGACACCCCGAAGGCGGGGTCTCGCCAGGCGCGTCGGATGCCGTCGAGATCGCCGGCGGTGAGGAGCTCGTCGAGCCTCCACAGGTCGACCTGGTCGGGACACAGGGCGAGGCGGTAGCCGCGGTCGTCGTGGACGAGGACGTCAGGGCCGAGGGCCTTCCGGAGGCGACGCACCAAGCCGTGCACGATGGTGTTAGCGGTGGGCGGGGCGTGGTCCCACAGCGCGTCGACCAGCTCGCCGGTCGGGACGGGGATCCCGCGTTGCGCCACCAGGAAGCCGAGCAGCTCCCGGGCCTGGCCACCGCCGAGGCCGCGGTCGGCCTCCCGATCGCGCAGCTCCACGCGACCGAGCACGCGCACCAGCCATCCGCCGGGGGCCGCCGCCGGATCCGCGTCGTGGCCGTCGACGGGCTCAGTCACGCCGCACCCTGGGCTCTCGCACGCTTCGTTCACCATCCTGTGTGTACGCACGTTGCGTGACGGCGACCGCCGCGGCCCGCGAGGGGCTCGATCGCTGCGAGCGCCGGCGCTTCTGACGGCGTCGTCCGCCCGACCCGTCGTCCCCCAGGTTAGTCGGGGGCACTCCCGGGGCCCGCAGGTGAGGAGCCGGCGGAGACCCCCTTCCCTGCGGACCCCGAGACCTGGTGGCGCCCCTAGCCGCGTGCTGCTCGATCGAGCGTGGAGCGATGGTCGCAGGGCGCGCCTAAGCGGCGACTAACCCCTCTGGCGGGCATGTTCGCCGCCACCGGCGACGAATGGGGCCAACGACCCGATTTCTGCGCTTCGGCTCCAGTCGGGGCGGCCGGCTGCCGATGACGACCCCGTGGCGCTGGACCTCACGCGCACCCCAGACGCAGGCATCGACCAGCTCGTCGCCGTGACGGGCGGCTCCGACGCGCCCGGGCGCCGAGCGCTGAGCGAGCTGATCGCCGAGCGCGTCGGCGCGCCGCTCTGGGCGGTGCTGGCCGGCCTGCTCGCCGCCCTCCTCGCCGTGCTGTCCGGCCTGCAGTCCGGTGGTCCGACCCTGCCCGTGCTGGCCGCCGCCGTCGCCGCTGGGGCGTGCGTGATCGCGCTCAGCCACGCCGAGGGCCGGTTGCGCGTCGGGTGGGGCGCGGTGGCCGCCGGCAGCGCGCTGTGGGGGGCCAGCCGGGGAGCCCGCCCCGACGCCGCGGTCATCCACGACGGCGCGGTCCACGGCGCCGTCCCCCTCGACGTCATCGCCCTCATCGCCGTGGCCTGCCTGGCCGCCGGTGCCCTGGCCCAGCTCGACGTCCCGACCCGGTCGCTCAGCCGGGTGCGGGCCGTCCTCGAAGGGCTGATGGTCGTCGGCAGCGTGCTCTTCGCCAGCTGGGCCCTCGTGCTGCCCGACGCCTTCGCCGCCTCGCACGGCCAACCGCTGCTCCACCGCGTGGTGCTCGTCGCCTACCCGCTGGGCGACGTCCTGCTCCTCGCCGTCGCCATCTTCGCCGGCACCCGGATCCCGGCCCGCGGTTCGCGCACGCTCCCCGTCCTGCTCGGCGGCCTGGGTGTCGTCGCCATCGCCAACTCGGCGGTCGCCTACCTGCCCACCACGTCCGCCCGGGCCACCGACCTCGTCGACGTCGCCGCCGTCATCGGCTTCCTGGCCCTCGTCCTCGCCACCTCGCTGGCCCAGCAGCCCGCCCTCGCTGGCCAGGGCTCGTCCCGGGTCATGGAGCAGGCCCGGCGGCTGCTGCTGTCGGCCCCCGGCCTGGCCCTGCTCATCGTGGTGGCCACCAGCATCAAGCAGGCCGCCGGGCAGCCCGTCGCCTCCGAGCTGGCCTGGATCACCATCGGCGTGCTCGGCCTCAGCATCCTGCTGCACATCACGGTCACCCTCGAGAACGAGGAGCTCAGCACCGAGCTGGCCGTGGCGCGCGACGAGGCCATCCAGTCCGTGCGCCTCAAGTCGTACTTCCTGGCCAACATGAGCCACGAGGTGCGCACCCCGATGAACGCCGTCATCGGCCTGACCGGGCTGCTGCTCGACTCCGACCTCGACGCCGAGCAGCACGAGCTGGCCAGCGGCGTCGCCACGTCGGCCGAGGGCCTCCTCGAGCTCATCGACGACATCCTCGACTTCTCCCGCATGGAGGCCGGCAAGCTCGGTGTCGAGGAGATCGACCTCGACATCGCGGACCTCTTCGACGACGTCGCCACCATCCTCGGCGAGGCGGCCCGCCGGCAGGGGATCGAGCTGTACGTGTACAGCGAGCCCGGCCTCGTCACGACGCGGCGGGGCGACCCCATGCGGCTCCGCCAGATCCTGCTGAACCTCGGCTCGAACTCGGTGAAGTTCACGCACAACGGCTCGGTCACCATCCGGGCCAGCGGTGTGCCGAACGACCCCGACCGCGTCGTGTTCGAGGTCACCGACACCGGCATCGGCATCCCGGCCGAGGAGCAGGCCCGCCTGTTCCAGCCGTTCTCGCAGCTCGACGAGTCGATCACCCGGAAGTACGGCGGCACCGGCCTCGGCCTGGCCATCGTGTCGCAGCTCGTCGACCTGCTCGGCGGCGAGCTCGACCTCGAGAGCGAGGTGGGCGTGGGCACGTCGATCCAGGTGTCGGTCCCGCTGGCGATGCGCACCACCCGGCGGGTCGAGCAGGCCCTCGGGTCGCTCAGCGGGCTGCGGGCGCTCGTCGTCGACGGCAACGCCGTCAACCGCACGGTCACGGCCCACGTGCTCCACGGCTGGGGCTTCCGGGTCGACCAGGCGGCCAACGCCGACGAGGCCCTCGACCAGTGCGGCTACAGCGCCGAGCCCTACGCGCTGGCCCTCGTCGACCACCAGCTCGAGGGGACCGACGGCCTCGACCTCGCCGCCGCGCTGCGCAACCAGTCCCGCAGCCGTGACGCCGTCATCCTCCTGCAGACCTCGTGGACCGACCTGGACCGCCAGGAGGCGCACGACGCGGGCGTGCAGTCCGTCCTCGTGAAGCCGATCCGCAACTCCTACCTGCTGCGTCGCATCGTCGACCTGCTCATCACCGAACAAGCCCCGGGCGCGCTGCGCCCGGCCCCACGTGAAAAGGAAGCGTCCCCATGAACCGAGTCCTGCTCGTCGAGGACAACAAGCTCAACCAGGTCGTCGCCGGGTCGACGCTGCAGAAGCTGGGCTACGAGGTGGAGATCGTCGACGGTGGCACCGCGGCGGTCGAGGCCTGCCGGGCCACCCGCTACGACGCCGTCCTGATGGACGTGATGATGCCCGACATGGACGGCTACCAGGCCACCGCCGAGATCCGGGCCAACGAGCTCGCCACCGGCACCGCCCACGTCCCCGTCATCGGCCTCAGCGCCCGGGCCATGGACGGCGACCGCGAGATCGCCATCTCCGCCGGCTTCAACGACTACCTCACCAAGCCCCTCCGGGAGGACGCTCTCCAGAGCGCCCTCGACCGCTGGATCGGCGCCCCCGTCGTCCTCCGCTGACCCCGCGGCCCTCGCCGGTCGACGAACCCGCGGTCGTTCTTGCTGGGGAACCGCAAGCTCTGACCGCAGGTTCGGGCCTCGGGTGAACCCGCGGTCAAAGCTGCTGGGGAACCGCAAGGTCTGACCGCGGGTTCGGGCGTCGGGCTTGGGCGTCGGGCTTGGGCGAATTGGGCCTTTCGAGCCGTCGTCGGCGCTGCGCAGACTCGGCCGATGATCGATGACGGGAAGCTGCGGGCGCTGGCCGCACCTCAGCATGGGTTGGTGTCGACGGCGCAGGCGGCGTCGCTGGGGTTCGGGCCGGGCACGCGCTCCCGGCTGGCCGACGGGCGACGATGGGAGCGGGTGGGCCCGCGAGTGCTCCGCCTGGTCGGCAGCACCCCGAGCGACGGGCAGGAGGCCATGTGGGCCGTGCTCGACGCGGGGGAGCGCGCCGCCCTCAGCCGGGAGAGCGCGGCCGCTTGGTGGGGGATCCCGGGGAACCTGCTGCGGCCGTTCCATCTGGCGAGGCATCGTGACGAGACGGGCCGTCCGAGCCGGCAGGGCGTGAACCACGAGCCGGTCTTCCTGCCGCCCGAGCACGTCCGTGAGCTCGAGGGCGTCCCCACCGTCGTCCCGGCTCGCGCCCTCTTCGAGATCGCCGGCACCCGTCGGCGCGGGGCTGAGCTGCCCTGGTGGGTCGAGCGCATGGAGCGGATGGTCGATGCGGCATGGTCCAACCGACTCGTCTGCGGCCGCAGCCTCCACGCCATGCTCGACGACCTCGCCACGCGCGGCCGCCCGGGGATCCAGGTGATGCGCCAGGTCTTGGCGAAGCGGGGCCTCGACTACGTGCCGCCGGCCAGTGGGCTGGAGTCCCGGTTCGTGCAGATCCTGGCCGCCGCCGGGGAGCCACCGCTGCGCCGTCAGGTCGACACCGGAGACGAGGAGGGCTGGATCGGGCGCGTCGACTTCCGCGACGCCGAGCTGCCGCTCGTCGTCGAGGTCCAGAGCGAGCGGTTCCACACCAGCCTCGTCGACCGCCACGCCGACGCGGTTCGGGTGGCCCGGTTGAAGGCAGCCGGCTTCGTCGTCCTCCAGATCACCGACGAGGAGATCTGGCACCGGGCCCCGGCCGTCGTCGACACCGTCCGCCGCGGCCGAGCGGAGGCCGCCCGCATCTCCGGCCACCCCCGCAGCCGCTGACCCCCCGCTGGCGAACCCGCGGTCAGAGCTGCCCAGGAACCGCAAACTTCGACCGCGGGTTCGGGGGTCGGGGTGGGGGTGGGGGGGTTCGGGCCGGGGGGTCAGGTGCGGTAGGGGAGGTCGACGCGGTGGGTCTGGTCGATGCCGTGGCGGAGCTGGCGCTCGGCGACGGAGCGGGCCCGCCAGCGGCGGTACCAGGCGGGGTCGGCGGCGCCGGCCATCTCCTCGATGCGGGACTGGTTCGTCTCCCAGAGGGAGCCGAGGGCGTGGAGCTTGGCCTGGTCGTTGATCGGGAGCTGGCCCTCGGCGTCGACGAGCAGCAGCTCGTGCAGGTCGCGGGTCTCCTCGGCGGCGGCGGCCAGCACGCGGCGCTCGGGGGCGTCGGCGGCGAGGACCGACACGGCGTGCTCGACGAGCTCCTGCACGGCGCCCGTCCACGCCTCCATCCCCTGCCCATAGCTCAGGCGCTCGGTGCCGAGCGGCGTGGTCAGCTCGTCAGCGGCGGGGCGCAGCCGCTCCTCCCGCACCGCGGCCTCCAGCTCCCGGCGGGAGCGGGCGACGACGAGGGCAGCGGCGGCCATCGTCCCGGCCAGCCCGACGGCGATGACGAGCTGCTCGGTGACCTCGAGCTCGCTGCCGCTCAGCGCCAGCACCAGGGCCAGCACGCCGATGACGAGCGAGGCGGCCAGCCACGGCACGGCGGACTCGCCGATCAGCGGCATGGCGGAGGAGCGCGACTGGGGGGTCGACGTCCAGAAGAGGTCCTCGTCGACGGTGGTGGATGCCATGTCCCTCCATCGGCACGTTTGCGTCTAGTCCTGCACCCCCCGTTCGGGCCATCCGTGTCATGGTCATGATTTCGCCTGGTTGGGGGGTTGCTGCCGCAGATGCCGCATTCGCTCAAGTCGGAGGCCCGCGCGCCCGACCATCAACAGCGTGAGGCCGCCGCTCGCACCCCCCGCCGACCATCCGGACGCCCTGGCTCCGGTCATCCCGCTCGACGCGTCCCGCCGGGCCCACCCCAGCCAGGAGGCCGATCCGCCGCCGGCCCCGCTGGCGACGACGACGGCGCCGGCCGCCGCCGCCCCGCGGCGAGCCGTCGACCCGGCCGACCTGGCCCGGGCGCTGTCCGTGCTGCGCCACCGCGCCGGCGAGCGCGGCCTCGAGCTGCCGGCCGACCTCGGCCGCCTCCTGGCCCGGCTCGAAGCCGACCTCGTCGACGGGCCCACCGC
>DASUDP010000092.1:0-17983 GCA_036275535.1 Acidimicrobiales bacterium
GGCTCGAACGGCTACGCCCGCCGTGCCGACCTCGACCGCCCCGACGTCGGCACGGCCTTCGCCAAGGGCTCCCTGCACGGGTTCGACGTCGAGCTCCCCGCGCCGGGCGACGGCACCTTCGACGCCTGCGTGTACGCCATCAACGTCGGCCCCGGGTCGCACGCCCTGCTCGGCTGCCAGAAGATCACCACCACCGTCTAAAGTCGTCGCCCACGTCGACGCGGTCGGTCGCCGTCCCGGCGGCCTTCAGCGGGTGGGCGATTGACCCCGACAGCACCCAGGCCGGTCGATGTGCACCTCTACGTCGGGAGCGTGGGGACCAACGGGGCGGCCCGGCTCTCACGGCCTGACATCGGCTGGGCGTACCCCGCCTACGGGCCCGACCACGGCTTCGACCGGGTCGTGCCCGCCGCAGCTGGGCGCCAGACGTGGTGCGCCTACGTCATCAATATCGGGCAGGGTGCCACCCAGTCGCTCGGTTGCGGTGCCATCGACGTATCGGTGCAGCCGACGGGAGCCGTGGACCTCATCCAGAAGGTGCCGGAGGGTACGCGCATCGCGGGCTGGGCCCTCGACCCGGACGTCGCGGGTCCCGTCGACGTCCACCTGTACGTCGGTTCCGCCGGCACCAACGGCGCCGCTGGCCTCCCCCGCTCGGACATCGCCGCCGTCTTCTCGGGGTACGGACCGAACCACGGCTTCGACCGGGTCGTCCCCGTCGACCCGGCGGGCCAGGTGGTGTGCGCCTACGCCATCAACCAGGCGGCCGGCTCGAACGTCTCGCTCGGCTGCCGCCGGTTCTGAGGCGTGGCGTCGATCTCCAGTGGGCCGTGAGGGAGTCGAACCCCCGACCCCCTGCGCGTCATGCAGGTGCTCTAACCAACTGAGCTAACGGCCCTGGAGGCGGAGACTGTAGCAGGGGGTCAGCGCGCCTCCGAACCGGGCCGTGCGCCCGCGCCCCCTCAGGCGTCGCCCTCGGCGTGGGGCTCGTCGGCGCCCACCCGATCGCGCTCGGCCATGCGCTCCGCCTCCTCGGTGGCGGCCTCCTCGGTGAGCTCCTCAAGCTCCTGCTCGACCTCGTCGCGCAGCTCCTCCGGGGAACGCTCGCCCGCAGGCTCGTTGGTGTTCGGCGTCGTCATGCCCGTGCCCCTTCCCCGTCGTCCGCTGTGCGAAACGGGCGCTCGGCCACCACGGGGGTGGTCAGGCGCCCGATCCCCGCCACCTCGAGCGTCACCTCGTCACCGGCCCCCAGGTAGGGGTAGCGGTCGCGCCCGTGGACGAGCCCGAGCTCGAGGATGCACCCGGTCCCCACCGTCCCCGATCCGATCACGTCGCCGGGGCGCAGACGGGCGGCCCGCGATGCGTGGGCGATGAGCGCGCCCCAGCCGTGGTGCAGGTCGCCCAGCTCACCTCGGCTCCACTCCTCGCCGTTGACCGACGCCGTCATCACGCCCCTGGGTAGGCCGTCCTCCCCCACCACCTCGTCGGGTGTGACCAGGAACGGGCCCAGCGACGTCGCGAAGTCCTTGCCCTTGGCCGGGCCCAGGCCGAGGGCCATCTCCCGTCGCTGGAGGTCGCGCGCCGACCAGTCGTTCATCACGGTGAAGCCCGCCACCACCTCACGCCAGCAGGTGCGATCTACATCGGCGCACTCGACGCCGATCACGGCCGCCACCTCCAGCTCGTAGTCGAGCTCGCTCGTGCCCGGGGGGATCACCACGGCTTCCCCAGGTCCCAGGACGGCGCCCGGGTTGCTGAAGTAGAAGACGGGCAGGTCATACCAGTCCGGCTCCATGTCGAGGCCCCGGGCGCGGCGCGCCGTGGCCACGTGGGCCTCGAAGGCGTAGAAGTCGCGGATCGAGGGTGGGAGCGGCACCGGGGCGAGGAGCTGCACGTCAGCCAGCCGCTCCGGCTCTCCGATCGGATCCGGCGGGTCCCCGCCCCGAACCCGCGGTCGTTCTTGCTCGGGAACCAACAGCTCTGACCGCGGGTTCGCTGGGGTGGGGTCCTCGGGGGTGGGGTGGTCGGGGGTGGGGTGGCCGGGGGTGGTGGTGGCGGCGGCCATCGCTGTCGCCAAGAGGAGGTCCTGGCCGGCCACACCGGCTCCGGGGCCGATGGGTGCCACCAGGTCCCCCACGACGACGCCGACGCACGGCGCGTGGTCGCGCGCGGACCGATAGCGGGCCAGCTTCACGCGTCAGGGCGCCACGACAGCGCGTAGCCCTCGACGTCGAGGTCCTTGGCTGCCTCGCCCGGGACGAGCGGGTGCCGGGTGTCGATCATCACCGCCACCTCATCGGCCATGCGACGGGCGCCGGTGGGGGCAGCCGCCCCCTCGGCGTCGCGCGCTCGGGCGCCCGGCTGCGGCCCGTGGTGTAGGCCGAACGGGTGCCAGGTCAGCATCCCGGGCTCGATGCCGGCCCGCGAGAAGAACTCGCCCCGGTGGTAGAAGAGGACCTCGTCGTAGTCGATGTTGCGGTGGAAGAACGGCAGGCGCAGCGCCTCGGGATCCTCCTCCAGCGGCCGGGGGACGAACGTGCAGACGACGAACCCGTCGGCCACGAAGGTGGAGTGGGCGGACGGCGGGAGGTGGTAGCGGGGCGAGGTGACGGGCCGGAAGTCCTCGACGTTGATACGCATCGGCGCCAGGTCCCCCTTCCAGCCGACGACGTCGCAGGGGTGGAACCCGTAGGTGAGACGGGTGTCCTGCCCCGCCCGCTTGACGACGACGGTGAACTCGCCCTCCTCCTCGACCGCCTCCGCCTCGGGCACCTCGAGCATGGCGGGGTCGAACAGCGCGTGCCGACCGAGCAACCCACGCTCCGGCAGGGAGAACCGGGACTCGTGGGCCTCGATGACGAGGAGCTCGGTCGGCACGGCGGGCTCGACGCGGTAGGTGGTGCCGCGCGGGACGAGGAGGTAGTCGCCCGTCCGGTAGTCGAGGGGCCCGTACTCCGTGCGGAGCCGGCCGGTGCCGTCGTGCACGAAGAACAGCTGGTCACCGTCGGCGTCGCGCAGGAACTCCGGCCGGCCGGTGCCGATGCGATGCCACGCGATGGACGTCTGGGCGTTGCCGAGCAGCAGGGTCGGCCACAGGTCGTCGTCGCCGGCCAAGCGCCCGGTGTCGTAGGCGTGGTGGGCGGCCGGGCCCTCCACCGACAGCCAGTCCGTCGGGGCGTGGGTGCGGTACAGGTGGCTGGCCGGCCCGAAGAAGCCCGAGCGGCCGTGTTCCTCCTCGACCGTCCCCGGGGGCAGGCCGACATGGGCCTGGCGGCTCGCCACCCCTCGCACCCACTGCGGCACTCCGTCCATTGACGCGCTCCCCTCGTTGCCTAGAGGTTGCCCCGCCGGGCCTGGGCCCGCTCGATGGACTCGAAGAGCGCCTTGAAGTTGCCCTCCCCGAACCCTCGGGCGCCTTCTCGCTGGATGATCTCGAAGAAGACCGTGGGCCGGTCGGTGACGGTCTCGGTGAAGATCTGGAGGAGGTGGCCCTCGTGGTCGCGGTCCACGAGGATGCCGAGCGGCGCCAGCGCCTCCCAGGGCAGGTCGACGCCCTCCAGGCGGGTGCGGGCGTCGTCGTAGTACTCCGCCGGCACGTCCATGAAGCGCACGCCTCGATCCCTCAGCGCCTCGACGGTCGAGACGATGTCGGGGGTGTGCAGCGCGACGTGCTGCACACCGGGGGAGCCGTAGAAGTCGAGGTACTCCTCGATCTGGCTCTTGCGGCGGCCCTCGGCGGGCTCGTTGATGGGCAGGACCACCTTGTCGTGGTTCCACACCACGGTGGACATCAGGGCCGAGTACTCGGTGGAGATCTGGTCCTCGCTGAAGTGGGTGAGCTGCTCGAAGCCGAGGACGTCCTCGTAGTAGCCGACCCACTGGTCGAGCCGGCCCCGCTCGACGTTGGCCACGACGTGGTCGAGCCGGGTGATCCCCACCTCGGGCCCGACGGGCCGGCGCAGGTCGGTGGGCTCGAACTGGGGAGCGAACGGGCCGGTGTAGCCGGTGCGGTCGAGGAAGGTGTGAACGGTCTCGCCGTAGGCCCGGATGGCCGCGTGGTGCACCGAGCCGTGGGGGTCGGTGTCGGTGGCGGGCTGGCGCTCGGAGGTGGCTCCCCGGGCCAGCGCCGCCTCGTAGGCGCCGGACACGTCGTCCACGAGGAAGCAGATGTCGCGGACCCCGTCGCCGTGCTGGCGGACGTGGGCGGCGATCGGGCTGTCGGGGCTCAGGGCGCCGGACACCATGAAGCGGACGCGACCCTGCTCGAGCAGGTAGCTCACGCGGTCGCGCCGGCCCGTCTCGGGGCCGGCGTAGGCCACGACGTCGAAGCCGAAGGCCGACTCGAGGAAGCCGGTGAAGGCCCGGGCGTTGCCCACCCACCACTCGAGGTGGTCGATGCCGCCCAGCACGGGGGGCGCCGGCCAGCCCGTGGAAGCCTGCGAGATCTCCGTGGTGGTCATCGCCCCACCCCCGCCTGGTGGTCGGCCCACAGCCCGTCCCAGAAGGCCTGCACCCCGTCGAGCATCCGCGAGGCGCCGGCCAGGAAGCGGTCCTCGTCGAACCACGGTTGCACGTAGGCCTCGGCCAGCTCGTCGGCCGTGTGGGCGGCGTGCTGGTCCTCCACCTTGTCGTGCCAGCTCCAGAAGGCCAGCGGCAGCTCGACGCCCTCGCGCGCCCGGTAGGCCTCGAGGCCGGCGATGAGCTCCTTCCAGAACCCGGCTGCGGCCCAGTGCTCGACCGCGTAGCTGGCGCCCTCGGCGGTGGCGGCGTCCTCGGAGCCGTAGACCCGCAGCAGCTCGTCGCAGAAGAAGACCGTGGGGGCCGTGCCGTGGCGCCGCTTGCCGAGGTCCTCGAAGCCGAGGCCGAGCGGCTTGGCGAAGCGCAGCAGCCACTCGAAGTGGGCGGCCCCGAAGCGGAAGCGCCCGCCGTCGACGGTGCCCTCGGTGGCCACGAGGTCGGGATCGGCGTCGCCGTCGGCCGGGGCCTCCATCCGGCGCCCGGGGTTGAAGACGACACCGAGCTCGTTGAGCAGGATCTCCTTGCCCGCCCGGTAGGTGTCGAGGTCCGCCGCATTGATCACCTTGCGGAGCTGGGCCTCGACGAAGAGGTGGCTGAACACGGAGAACTGGACGGTGAGGTGCCGGACGTCGGTCGTGGTGGCCTGCCCGGTGGCGAACCACCGGGTGTACTCGTTCGAGCGGACCACCGGGTGATCGCTGATGAGTCGGTCGATCCGGTCGCGGAAGGCGTCGAGCGACGACGTGTCGAGGCGCGGAGCGGTGGTGATCGCCATGGATGTCCCCCTGGAACTGGGCGTCTTGCGCTATCCAGTGGAGGACATTCCCGCAGGCTGGTCAAGCAATCCACGTGGAGCAGGACAACCTGACCACGCACCACGCACATCTGCTAGACATCCTGCCCATGTTGCCCAGCGGGATCGACGCCCTTGACGCCAAGCTGATCCAAGCCATGTGCGAGACGCCGCGCGCCGGGGTCATGGAGCTGGCCCGACAGCTTGGCGTGGCGCGGGGAACGGTACAGGCTCGCCTCGAGAAGCTCCAGCAGCGCGGCATCATCAGCGGCTTCGACCCCGACCTCGATCTGCGCGCCATGGGCTACGAGGTGCTGGCCTTCGTCACGCTGGAGATCGCGCAGGGACGCCTGGAGGACGTCATCGAGCACCTCCGCAGCATCCCTGAGGTGCTCGAGGCGCACGCCACCACCGGCCCCGGCGACCTCCACTGTCGCATCGTCGCCCGCACCAACGCCCACCTGCAGCTCGTCCTCGGGCGGGTGCTCGAGGTGCCCGGCATCTCCCGCACGACGACGCAGATCGCGCTCACCGAGCAGGTGCGTCACCGGGTGCTACCCCTCGTCGCCCAGGTGATCGACGAGGCGGACGGTCAGCACAGCCGGTCCCTCCGGCGCGCCGCCCGCTAAGGGCTGCGGGGCTGCCGCCCCGTGGCCGTATCGTCGGGCCGATGCCTGAGCCCCTCCCTGCCGGGCCGGCCGAGGGCGACGCTCCCGCCAGCGCACCCGCCTCCGGCCCGCCCCCGCTGCGCCAGCTCTGGCGCCACGCCCGCCGGCACCGCGGCCGGATCGTCGCCGCGTCGGTCTTCTCGGTGCTCAACAAGATCTGCGACGTCGCCCCCGAGATCCTGATCGGCGCCGCGGTCGACGTCGTCGCCAACGAGCAGCGCTCCTTCGTCGGCCGGGTGTTCGGCGTGGAGGACCGCTTCCACCAGCTCTACCTCCTGGCTGCGGTCACCGTCGCGGTCTGGGTCCTCGAGTCCGTGACGGACTACCTGGCCAAGCTGACCTGGCGGAACCTGGCCCAGGCCATCGAGCACGACACCCGCATGGAGGCGTACCGCCACGTGCAGCACCTCGAGATGGCGTACTTCGAGGACCGCAGCTCCGGCGGCCTGATGGCCATCCTCAACGACGACGTTAACCAGCTCGAGCGCTTCCTCGACTTCGGGGCCAACGAGATCATCCTCACCATCGCCAACGTCGTGCTGGTGGGGATCACCTTCTACGTGATCTCCCCCACCCTCACGCTGCTGGCCTTCCTGCCCATCCCGGTGATCATCGTCGGGTCGCTCCGCTACCAGCGCAGGCTGGAGAAGCGGTACGACGCCGTGCGGGCCGCGGCCGGACGCATCGCCGACACCCTGACCAACAACCTCGGCGGGATCGCCACCATCAAGGCCTTCAACGCGGAGGACCGCGAGATCGACCGGGTGGCGGCGGACAGCCAGGCCTACAGCGACGCCAACGCCGCCGCCATCCGCTACTCGAGCGCCTTCATCCCGCTCATCCGCATGGCGATCCTGGCCGGGTTCACGATGACCCTCATCGTCGGGGGTCGGGCGGCCCTGCGGGGCGACCTCGAGGTCGGCCTCTTCTCCGTGCTCGTCTACATGACGCAGCGGCTCCTGTGGCCGCTCACCCGCCTCGGCGAGGTGCTCGACCTCTACCAGCGGGCGATGGCATCGTGCCGCCGCATCTTCGGGCTGCTCGAGGTCCACCCGACCATCCGCCCCGGCACCCGCGACCTGCCTCGCCCGGTCAACGGGGCGGTGCGCTTCGAGGGGGTTCGCTTCGCCTACGGCGAGGGCAAGGGGGCCGAGGTTCTGAGGGGGCTCGACCTCGACATCCCGGCGGGCGAGACCCACGCCATCGTCGGCGCCACCGGGGCGGGGAAGAGCACGATCGTCAAGCTCCTCCTGCGCCTCTACGAGCCGACGGGAGGCCGCATCACCCTGGACGGCACGCCGATCGACGAGCTCACCTTCGCCTCGCTGCGGGGCGCGATGGGGTTCGTGAGCCAGGACGTGTTCCTGTTCCAGGGGACCGTGCGCGAGAACCTCACCTACGGCCGGCCCGACGCCACCGACGACGAGGAGGAGCGGGCCGCCGCCCTGGCCGAAGCCGACACCTTCATCCGGGCCCTGCCCGAGGGCTACGACACGATCGTCGGCGAGCGGGGCCAGAAGCTCTCCGGCGGCCAGCGCCAGCGCCTCACCATCGCTCGGGCCATCGTGCGCGACCCCGCCGTGCTCGTCCTCGACGAAGCCACCTCGGCGGTCGACAACGAGACCGAAGCGGCCATCCAGCGCTCGCTCGACCACGTCTCGGCCGACCGCACCACCATCGTCATCGCCCACCGGCTCTCGACCGTCCGCCATGCGCACCGCATCCACGTCCTCGAGGCGGGCCGTGTCATCGAGGCCGGGACCCATGAGGAGCTCGTCGAGCACGGCGGGCTCTACGCCGCCCTCTGGCGGGTCCAGACCGGCGAGCCCACCGCCGCCGACGCTGCCGCCGTCCACGACCCCGAGCCCACGGCCGCCGACTGACCGGGGACGGCGCTACTCCGGGGCGAAGCCCTGGCGGAGGGTGTTCTCGGTCGAGGCCCGCGGGTCGAGGAACTGGAGGAGGTAGTCCGGGCCGCCGGCCTTGGAGCCGATGCCGCTCATGCCGTAGCCGCCGAAGGGCTGTCGGCCGACGACCGCTCCGGTGATGTGCCGGTTGAGGTACACGTTGCCGGCCCGCAGCTCGGCGGCCGCCCGCTCGAGGTGCACCGGCGAGCGGGAGAAGAGCCCGGCGGTGAGGGCGTAGTCGACGCTGTTGGCCAGCTGGAGGGCGTGGTCGAAGTCCCGGGCGCGGAGCACCGACAGCACCGGACCGAAGATCTCCTCGGTGGCGATCGGGGCGGAGGGGTCGTCGATGGCGACGATGGTGGGCGGGACGTACCACCCGGTGCCGGGCACGTCGCCGCCCCCGAGGAGCACCCGGCCCTGCTGGGGAGCCCGCTCCACGTAGCCGAGGACCCGGGCATGGGCGACGGCGTCGATGACGGGTCCGATCTGGACGCCGGGCGTGGCGGGGTGGCCGAGCAGCAGCTCCCGGGAGCAGCCGACCAGGCGCTCGACGACGTCGTCGTAGACGCGGTCGACGACGATGACCCGCGACGCCGCCGAGCACTTCTGCCCGGCGTAGCCGAAGGCTGAGTAGGCGGCCGCCGGCACCGCCTGGTCCGGGTCCGCGTCGGCGTCGATGATGAGGGCGTTCTTGCCACCGAGCTCGCAGACGACCTTCTTCAGGTGGCGCTGGCCCGGCTGGTGGATGGCGGCCACCCGGTTGATCTCGAGGCCCACGGCCTTCGAGCCCGTGAAGGCGATCAGGGCGACGTCGGGGTGCTCGACCAGCCGCGCCCCCACGACCTCGCCGAGGCCGGGCAGCAGCTGGAAGACGCCGCGGGGCGCTCCCGCCGCCACCAGCGCCTGCGCCAGCTGGTGCGCGATCCCGGGGGTCTGCTCGGCGGGTTTGAGGATGACCGGGTTGCCGGCGGCCAGCGCGGCCACCGCCATCCCGGTGGGGATGGCCAGCGGGAAGTTCCACGGTGCGATGACGGCGGTGACGCCCTTGCCCTGGTAGGTCAGCCGGTTGGCCTCGCCGGGCGGGGACTGCACGAGCTCGGCGGCGCCGGCCTCGAGGCGCAGCACCTCACGGCCGTAGTACTCGCAGAAATCGATGGCCTCGCAGACGTCGGCATCGGCCTGGTCCCAGGGCTTGCCGGCCTCGAAGCACTGCAGGGAGGACAGCTCGTCGCGGCGGGCCCGCATCCACTCGGCCGCCCGGAACAGCAGCCCGGCCCGCTCCCGAGCCGGGGCGGCGCGCCAGGAGGGTGCCGCCCGCACCGCGGCGGCCACGGCGTCGTCGGCGTCGGCGGCGGTGCAGGCCGCCGAGATGGCGACGACCCGATCCGTCTGACCGGGGTCGACGGAGGTGATCGTGGTGGCGGTGCGCACCGCCTCGCCGTCGATGAGCGCCGGCACCTCGATGACGTCGGCGTCGCGGTGACGGTCCACCGCGACCGCGAACGCCGTCCGGGCCGAGGGACGATGCCACTCCCGCAGCGGCTCGGGCACGTAGGGCGTGGGATCCGACGGATCGGTCTCGGCGACGAGCGGCGGCTCGGTGGGGCCGGGCAGGTGGTCGACGACCGGCGGGGCGACCAGATCGTCCAGGGCCCGACCCTCGGCGAAGCGGTGCCGCACAAAGCTCTCGTTGGACGTGTTCTCGAGCAACCGGCGCACGAGGTAGGCCATGCCGGGGACGAGCTCGCCGACCGGGCCGTAGACCCGCAGGCGCAACCCGAGCCGCTTGACGGCGGCGTGCACGGGCTCGGCCATGCCGTAGAGGAGCTGGATCTCGTACGCGTGATCGGGCAGGCCGATGTGGCGGGCGTAGCTGACGGCGTAGGCCAGCGAGCGCAGGTTGTGGGAGCCGAAGGCGGCCCGCACCTCGCCGTGGTGGTCGTGGAGGAGCCGGGTGCAGCGCTCGTAGCTGGCGTCGGTCTCGTCCTTGTGCTCGAACACGGGCGGCGTCCAGCCGGCGGCGCGCGCGTGGACGGTCTCGGCGTCCCAGTAGGCCCCCTTCACGAGCCGCACCGTGACGGGCCGCGAGCGCCCGCTGGACCAGGCGATGAGGTCGGCCAGGTCCTCGCGGGCGTCGCGCAGGAAGGCCTGGATCACGACGCCCGCATGGACGTCGACGAACTCGTCCTCGCTCAGGAGCTCCCGGAACAGGGCCAGCGTGACGTCCTTGGCGTCGTAGTGCTCCATGTCGAAGTGCACGTGGGCACCCCGGTCTCGGGCCCGCCGCAGGATCGGGCGGATCCGGGCCTTGGCCCCCTCGAGGCCCTCGCGCCGGCTGAGCGGCTCGTAGTGCGTGGCCAGGGCGGTCGGCTTGATGCTGACGTTGACGCGCGGCAGCTGGCCCAGGTCGTCGCGCTCGAGCAGGTCGTCCGGGGCCCAGCTGGGGGCCGCGTCGCACAGGGCGTCGAGCAGCTCGAGGACGCGGCGCTGGTAGCGGTCCGCCTCGGCGGCGACGACCGTCTTCTCCCCCAGGAGGTCCACGGTGGCCGCGCTCCCCCGCCGCCACAGCCCGTGCAGCTCGGCCACGGCCTCGGCCGGGGTCTCCCCGACGATGAACTGCTCGGCCATCCGGGCGATGTTCTTGCGGGCCACCCGCGCCTCGATGGCGGCCCCGAAGGGCACCTTGTCGGCCAGGTCCACGCCGAGGTCGAGGGCCTTGGGCACCTCGACCCCCTGGAAGTACTCCTCGAGGTGGCGGGCGATGTCGTCGTTGCCCTCGAGGGCGGGGAACACGTCGACGAAGCGGAACAGCTGCGTCTTGAACGCTGGGCGCGACATCGCCCAGTCCATCATCCGGTCGCTCCACCACGACATGCGGAACACCCGGGAGCGCTCGCCCTCCCCCAGCTCGGCGATCCGGCGGGCGAGGGCCTGGGTGTCGCGCTCGACGTCGCCGGGGTGCATCACTGGCGACCGTAGCCCCGAGCCCGAGCGTCGGCTCGGGCTCGGGGCACGCACTACTGCAGGTCGACTACTTGACGGCGTCCTTGAAGGACTTGCCGACCTTCACCTTCGGTACGAGCGCCGCGGCGATCTGGATCTCCTCGCCGGTGGCAGGGTTCCGGCCCGTGCGGGCGGACCGCTCGGAGCGCTCGAACGTGAGGAAGCCGGGAAGCTGGACCTTGCCTCCGCCAGCCACCTCGCTCGTGATCACGTCCTCGAGCGCGCCGAGCACGGCTCCAACGGCGGCATTGGTCTGTCCCGACTTCTCGGCGACAGCACTGACGAGTTCGGCCTTGTTCATGGGCCCTCCTTAGGGGCGGACATCGGCGGGACCACCGTAACGACGGGATCTTCCGCCGCGGTGGATGGTGGAGGTCCCTACCCCCTCCGAATGCCGCTGAAGCGCGTCAGCCGTGCACGTGATCGCACAGCCGGGACTCCCCCGCGGCGATCGTGCCACCGGCCACGCCCTCGAGGGCGGCGAAGGGCCCGCAAGGGTGCGGCGTGATCCACACGTGGATCATCGGGATCTCCGGGCCCTTCACCGTCCCCGGTCGGCAGGTGCCGTCAGCGGTCGTGAGCGCGGCCACCCGCGGGCCGGCGAAGCAGAGGTTGTCGTGCACGTGCCACTGGGTGAGCTTGCCGCCGAGCTCCGGGACGTCGGCCAAGGTGTCGCCCGGGTTGAGCATGAACATGGCGGCCACGAGCTGCTTCGGCTCCCTCGTCGTGTCGAAGACGAGGGACTCGGGGCGGTTGGGGTCGAGGATCCGGCCGTCGGCCATGTTGGCGGCGCTCAGGTAGTGCTCGTGGCCGAGCCTCCCGTCGCCGATGGACACGAAGCCCATCGCCTCGATGGCAGCCGGGTCCGCGAACTGCGGCAGGGCGAGGAGGGTGGCCGACAGCAGGTTCTCCGCCGCCGCCTGCTGCTGGGGCGTGACCCCCTCCACCCCACCGAGGTCGATGGGCAGCGAGGGGTCATACGGCTTGGGGGCCACCGCGGCCAGCGCCTCGGCGTCGCCCTCGCCCGCTCCCGCCTCTGTCACGTGCTCGTGACCCGCGGCGGGGTGGCCGTCGGCGTGCTGGTGCGTGCCGGCGGCCAGCATCCCCGGCACGGCCAGCGCCGCCACCACCAGCGCCGCCGAGCCGGTCAGGCGCGGGCTCGTGGCCAGCGCCCGTCGGCGCGGCGCCCGGAGCTGGGCCCGCGAGGCGACGGCGGCCACCACAGCCAGGCCCGCCGCAAGACCGTCCGCCGTCTGGACGGGCTCCACCGCGCCGAGCCCGTCGATCCAGCTGATCCCCCGGGTCTTGGCCAGGGCGAAGCCCGCCACGGCGGCAGCGTTGCCGAGGGCCCCGAGGGCGATCAGCACACGGCCGGGCCGAGCCAGCGCCACGATCCCCCAGCCGATCTGCACCGCCGCCAGCACCGTGAAGGTGATGGCCGCCTGCCGGTGCTCGCTGTGCACCCCGATGGCAGCGGCGTGGATGGCTCCGGCGCCGATCGAGGCGGCGGAGCCCACGGCCAGCCAGCCGAGCGCGCCGAGCGCGGCGACAGGGCGCCCGACCCCTGCCTCTCGATCGACGACGACGGCCATCGCTCCTCCCCCGTAGCGGTCACAGCATACGGGCGTCCGGGCGCCGGACCAGGCCGCGGGACCGGGGCGGGTAGCCCTCACCGAGAGGGGCGGACGGCCACCAGCACGTCGCGCCGGATCGACTGGTCGACGCGGTGGACGAAGGCGGCGGGATCGTCGAGGCCGCGGAGCTCGAAGCCCGCCCCCGCCACGAGCTCCTCCAGCGCCGGGCGCCCCAGGGTCCGACGGTTCCAGGCCAGCGCCACCCCGGCCCCGGGCCGCAGCAGGTCGAACCACACGGGGAGGGCGTCGCGCAGCAGCGCCGCCGGCCCTCGGTCGAGCGCCCCGCCCTCGGAGCGGGAGCCGTGCTGGACCCCGTAGGGGAGGTCACAGACGAGGACGTCCATCGACCGAGCGGCAAGGTGGGCGCGGGCGGCGGTCGTGTCGTCGTGGATCACGTCGATCACCCGGTGCGTGGTCCGGTCCTTGGAGCAGCCGTAGGTGACGGTGATGCGATGGGCCGGGTGCTCGCGACCCTTGCGCAGCTTGGCCTGGTCGAGCTTGTGCTTCATCCGGTGGTCCTTCAACCACGTGAGCAGGAAGACCGTGTAAGCCTCGACGTCGCGCTGGTCGACCTCGATGCCGCAGGCGTCCATGCCGTAGAGGGCGGCCCGGTTGAGCGTGGTGCCGCGCCCGCAGGCCGGGTCGAGGAGCCGCAGCCGCTCGCCCGCCACCAGCCGCGTCATGGCACCGCCGGCGGCCAGCGCGACGTTCACCAAGAGGTGGGTGAAGGCCTCGTTGGTCTTGCCCTGGTAGCGCTGGATCGTGATGAGGTCCTCGGGCAGGACGGCGCGCGGGGTCAGGGCGAGGGGCCGCAGGAGCGCGCCCTCCATGGCGAAGAGGGCATGGAGCGAGGAGAGGTTCGACACCAGCGCCAGCTGGTCGTCGTCGAGGTCCTCGTCGTGGTGGGCGACGAGGTACTCGACCCCGCCGAACGAGGCGCGCTCGGTGCGCAACCCGACGCGCAGGAGGTGCTCGTCCAGGACGGCCAGCTCGGCCCGGGCCAGGTCGAAGGACGCATCGCCGTAGACGCGGTTGGCGTTGGCCTTCAGCAGCAGGGCGGTGGTGGGCACCCGGGCGTTCTACCCCACCGGGGACGGGCCGTCCGCGGCCCGAATGACGCGCCCCGGCGCCCTCAGCGTGCGGCCAGGCGGCGCAGCGGCGGCACCGTCCTCGGCGGCTGCTGGCGGGGCGGCAGCGCAGCCAGCAGCTCCTCCGACGCGAGGGTGATCCGGCGCACCGCCCGCTCGAAGGCGGCCTCGGTGCGCTCCGTCGTCTTCTGGACCCCGCTGATCTTGCGGACGAACTGGCGGGCGGCGGCCTCGATCTCCTCCGGGGTGGCCTCCGGCTCGAGCCCCCGCAGCGTGGTGATGTTCCGGCACATGCCGGGAAGGCTACGACCCGCCGGCGGATCCGTCAGCGGGAGCGCAGACCTCGAGGTCCATGCCGTCGGGGTCGCGGAAGAACAACGACCACTCGTCACCCAGCTGCTGGACCTCCCCCACCTCCAGGGCTCCCGCCGCTCGCAGCCGCTCCGGCATGGTCCGCAGGGTCTCGAGCGAGTCCACCGCCAGGCCGAAGTGGTCGACCGCGCCCCGCGCCCCCTGACGGCGCCGGTCGCCGATCATGGCGTCGGCAGGCACCTCGAAGATGTTGAGGGCGGCCCCGCCGCCGAGGTCCACGATCTTCATCCACGGGTGATCAGGGCTCGGCTGCACCTCGAAGGTGACCGTGGCACCGAACGCCTCTTCGTAGAAGCGCACCGTGCGATCCATGCTCGTGGTCAGCGTGGCGACGTGGTTGAAGCCCTGCGTGATCGGCATGGTGCGAGCCTACGACCCGCTCAGAGGGCCCGACTCGTGAACTGGCGCACCGCGCTGTCCAGCACCCAGTCGTGGCCGAAGCGCACCACCGGGCCGGCCACCCGGCTCACGACGCGGAGGAACCCGTTGGCCGGGGACAGGGTCGCCCGCACGTGGACCTCGCTGCCGGCGGCCGCTGGCCCGATGGTGATGTGGGCGTGGCCCACCACGTCGCCGGAGACGGTGGCGCGCGCCGCCATCGGGGCGTCGACCTGGTCGAGGCACACGGCGAAGCGCACCGCGTAGGGCAGCGGGGGCTGGACCGTGCAGCGCCAGCGAGCGTCCTGTACGAGCTCGGTGCCGTCGAAGCGGCGCAGCCAGGGCCACCACTCCTGGTAGCGGTCGACCTGGGTGACCGTGGCCCACAGGTCTTCGGGGGCCACCGCGAACGTGTAGCGCCGGTCGGTGTCCACCTGCATCGGGCTCAGGCTCCCACGCCCGTCCCCGTGAAGGTAGACCGCCGGTACGGGGCGGCCGTCCTACTCGACGACGATCGGGATGGTGATCGATGCCTCGGAGCCGAAGGGGTAGTAGCCGTCGCAGGGCCCGGTGGCGGCGTAGACCATCACCGACGCCGGGCCCGGGGTGGCCGGGGCCGTGTAGGCGATGGTGATGGTCCCGCTCCCCCCATCAGGAGCGGGCGGCGTCCAGGGACCGAAGCGCCGCTCCACCTGGCACGGCTGGCCCAGGGTGGCGCCGTCGGCATCGCTGTCGTAGAAGCTGAGCAGCGCGTCGGCGTCAGCCCAGTGCACCGAGATCTCCGTGGACTGGCCCGGAGCCAGCGGGGGGACGGCATCGGCGCTGAGGGTCAGCGGCTGGTCGGCGGGGGGCGTGGGCTCCCAGCGGAACTCACCGCAGGCGGGGTCGAGGGAGTCGTGGCACACCGGGCCGGCCGGCTGTGACGAGCCGGTCGGGACGCTCGCCGCCGGCGCCGTGGTCGTCGGGGCCTCGACGGCCACCGTCGTCTCGGTGGTCTCGCCGTCGCGCTCGATGACCATGCCGAGCACCTCGGTCGGCCGGGTCGTGGTCGTCGTCTCCGCCCGCTCCGCGGCGGGGCCAGCGGTCGTGACCCGATCGTCGTCGCCGGGGAGCGCGATCGCGCCGACGGCGACCACAGCGACGACGGCGGCGGCGAGGCCGATGCGGTGCCGGGTGTGGCGGGCGCGGCGGCGGCGGAGACCGGCGGCCTTCACCGCCCGCAGCGTGTCCTCCATCGAGGAGGCAGGCTCAGGTGGCAGTGCGGAATGCGTCATCGGTGAGCTCCTGGTCGGGTCCGAGCTGGGTGCGCAGGCGTTCGAGCCCGCGCTTGAGGTGGGTCTTGACCGTGCCGGGACGGATGTGAAGCGCCGTCGCGATGGTGGCTTCCTCGCAGTCGGCGAGGTACCGCAGGGCAATGGCCTGGCGCTGCTTCTCCGGCAACGCCCGCAGCGCCGCGGCCAGGGCCACGCGGGTGGCGGTCTCGTCGTCGAAGGCGCTGGAGGTCGGCGCCATGCCGGCGCGGTGCCGGCGACGGGACTGGTCGATGGCGAGGTTGATCGTCACCCGCAGCACCCAGGCGTCGAGGGCCGGGTGGTCCTGCAGGCGCGGCCACCGGTCGTAGGCCCGGGTGAAGGCCTCGGCCGCGACGGCCTCTGCCTCGTCGCCGACGATCCGGCGGGCCACGGTCACGGCCCGCACGTAGGTGCTCCGGAACAGCTCGTCGAAGGCGTGGTCGCTCTCGTCGCGCGCCACCTCTGGTCCTCCGGCGGCAGGTCCGTCGCCCGCTTCGCCCTCACCCATCGCCCACTCGCCCATCGCTCTCCTAACGTCCGCGGCAAGGTCCCAGGAGGACACCGCGAGGAGAAGTCTGGGCTATTTCCTGCGGATCGGGTGGATTTCCCACCCAGCGCGGTCGCGCTGCCGCACGGTGCGTCCAGACGGGCCGCCAGCGACACCCGAGCGGTCGGCGATGGCGTGGCAGGATGCGGGCATGACGACCCGCCCCGAAGACGTCGGCCTGTCGAGCGAGCGGCTGGCTCGAGTGCAAGACGTCACCCACGCCTACGTCGACAAGGGGAAGCTCCCGGGCGTCCAGACGCTCATCAGCCGGCGCGGCGAGCTCGTCTTCCACGACAGCTACGGCTGGTCGGACGTCGACGCGGAGGTGCCGATCGGCCCCGAGACGATCTACCGGATCTACTCGATGACCAAGCCGATCACCAGCGTGGCGCTGATGATGCTCTACGAGGAGGGCGCCTTCCTCCTCGAGAACCCGTTGAGCCGGTTCCTCCCCGAGTTCGCCGAGATGCAGGTGTGGGACGGCGGCACCGCCGACGACCCCAGGACCCGGCCGGCGGCGCGCGCCGTGACGGTCCACGACGTGCTCACCCACCTCTCGGGCCTCACCTACGGGTTCCACTACCAGCACCCGCTCGACGAGCTCTACCGGCGCCACGGGCTGGGCGACTTCGGCAAGGAACCCGACTACGACCTCGCCGAGGGCATCGCCCGCATCGCCTCGCTCCCCCTGCTGTTCGAACCCGGCACCCGCTGGAACTACTCGATGTCGACCGACGTCTGCGGACGGCTCGTAGAGGTCATGAGCGGCCAGCCCCTCGATCGATTCCTGCAGGACCGCATCCTGGGCCCGCTGGGCATGGTGGACACCGCGTTCTTCGCTCCGGAGAGCGACCTGCACCGCTGCTCGCCCCTCTACGTTCGGGCCGGCAGCGGGCATCTGCAGGTGATGGCCGGAGCACGCTCGATGACCCGCCCGCCCCTGTTCCTCGGAGGCGGCGGCGGCCTGGTCGGCACGGGGCCGGACTACCTGCGCTTCTGCCACATGCTCCGCAACGGCGGCGAGCTCGATGGGGTGCGCCTCCTGTCCCCCCGGACCGTGGCCTACATGACCCGCAACCACCTCCCGGGGGGCCGGCTGCTCAACGACCTCGGCCAGTCCACGTTCGCGGAGGTGGCGATGGAGGGCACCGGCTTCGGGCTCGGCTTCGGCACCGTCGAGGACGCGGCCGCGACGCAGAACCTGGCCAACGAGGGCGAGTACTCCTGGGGTGGCGCCGCCAGCACCGCCTTCTGGGTCGACCCCGCCGACGACATCTGCGTGGTGTTCATGACGCAGCTGCTGCCGAGCAGCACCTATCCGATCCGGCGCCAGCTGCGGGCCGCGGTCCTCCAGGCCGTCGTGGAATAGTTGCACATGCAAGCATGTTGAGCGGGAGCAACGCCTGACGCGCTCTGCGCGCTGATCCCGAGGAGGATCGCATGCCCGCCATCACCGTCGACGACGTCCTCGTGCTGCCCCGGGTAGCCGACCCCGACGCCGCCACCACGGTCCCCCGGTCCACGCGCTCGGTCACCACCGCCCCGCAGGGCTTCGAGGGCGAGGGCTTCCCCGTGAAGCGGGCCTTCGCCGGCGTCGACCTCGCCGCCCTCGACCCGTTCATCCACATGGACCAGATGGGTGAGGTCGACTGGGCCCCCGGCGACGCCAAGGGCACCGCATGGCATCCGCACCGCGGCTTCGAGACCGTCACCTACATGCTCGACGGCGTTCTCGAGCACCAGGACTCCCACGGCGGCGGGGGCGTCATCACCGACGGCGACA
>DASUDP010000093.1:0-5257 GCA_036275535.1 Acidimicrobiales bacterium
CGAGGAGCGGATCGACCCGTTCGCGCTCTCCGAGCCCTGGCGCCACTACGTCCAGGACGCGCTGCAGGCCCGCCGGCGCTTCCAGGACGCGGTCGCCGGCGCCCGTCGGGGCCCGCTGCACGATCGGCTCGTCGAGATCGAGGAGCGCGTCGAGACGGGCCTGCGGGAGGTGTGGCGCATCGCCCGCCGCGGCCACGATCTCGTCGACGCCCGCCGCCGGGTGGACCCCGACTCCATCCGGCGGGAGATCGCCGCCACCCAGGCCACCGTCGGGTCGACCGGGGACGCCAACGGCACCACGGCCCGCACCATGGAGGCGCTCCGGGCCCAGCTGGCCACCGTCGAGCGCCTCGAAGGGGTCATCGCCGACGCCGACAGCCGGCTGCGCCTCCTCAACGCCCGCCTCGACGAGGCAGCCGCCCGCACCATCGAGCTGTCCGTCCAGGCCAGCGACGCCGCCGACCTGGGTGGGTTGAGCCAGGACGTGGACGACATGGTCGACGAGATGGAGGCCCTGCGCCTCGCCATCGAGGAGACCGGCGGAGGGCGCCCCGGCGACGCGCTCGGAGGCTCGATGGCGGATCCCGGGTGAGCGAGCTCCCTCCCGGCTGGGAGGGCGACCCGGCCGACGATCCGCTCTCGCCCCACACGGACTCCCGGCGCGGCTCGTTCCTCGTCGCGGCGGGGATCCTGCTGTCGCGGGTCGCCGGGCTGATCCGCGAGGTCGCCATCTCCGGCTACCTCGGCGTGGGCGCCACGGCCGACGTCTTCAAGGCGGCGCTGCGCATCCCCAACCTGCTCCAGAACCTGCTCGGCGAAGGCGTGCTGTCGGCGTCGTTCATCCCGGTGTACTCGCGACTGCTGGAGACGGACCGCAAGCACGCCGACCGGCTGGCCGGCAACGTGCTCGGCCTTCTCATCGCCGTCATGGCCGGCATCGTGGCCGTCGGGGTTCTCGCCGCCCGTCCCCTGACGCTGCTCATCACGCCGGGCTTCTCGGGAGAGCGGCTCGACCTCGCCGTCACGCTCCTGCGGATCATGTTCCCCGGGATCGCCCTGCTGGTGCTCTCCGCCTTCTGCACCGGCGTGCTGAACAGCCACCGGCAGTTCTTCTTGTCCTACGTGTCGCCGGTGATGTGGAACGCCACCCAGATCGCCTTCGTCGTGACCGCGGGGCTCCTCGGCTTCACCGACCTCGGGATCGTCCGCTCCCTGGCCTGGGGCGTGACCGTCGGCGCCGCCCTCGAGGTGGCGATCCAGGTCCCGGCCGTGACCAGGCTGATGCACGGGGTGCCGATCTCCTTCGGCCGCTCCTCCCCCGAGGTGCGCGACGTGCTCAAGCGCTTCGGGCCGGTCGTGCTCGGGCGCGGCGTCGTGCAGCTGCTGACCTACGTCGACCTCGTCCTGGCCAGCCTCCTCGCCATCGGTGCCGTCTCGGCCCTCACCTACGGCCAGGTGCTCTATCTGCTGCCGATCAGCCTGTTCGGCATGGCCGTGGCCGCCGCCGAGCTGCCCGAGCTGTCCCGGCTGGGCCGCTCGGGCCACGCCGCCATCCGCCAGCGCCTCCACACCGGCATGGAGCGCATCACCTTCTACGTGGCCTTCACGGCCGCCATCTACATCGCCGCCGGCGACGTCGTCGTCGGCGCCCTCCTCCAGCGCGGCCAGTTCAGCCCCCAGGACACCCGGCTCGTCTGGTTCGTGGTCGGCGCCTTCGCCCTCGGCCTGCTCGGCACGACCCGCTCCCGCCTCCTGCAGAACGGCCTCTACGCCCTCGACCGCCCCAAGCTGGTGGCCCGCATCGCCATCCTCCGGGTGGCGCTGGCCGCCCTCCTCGGCGGCCTCTTCATGTTCCCCTTCGACCGGTGGGCCGTGGTCGGCTCCTCGATCCACCAGATCGGCTCGTTCGGGCTCAGCCCCCTGCCGGACTCCCTCCGGTTGGCCGAGGGCGGGCCGCCCCGGTTGGGGGTGGTGGGTCTGGCCCTCGGCGCCGGGCTTTCGTCCTGGGTGGAGTACCGGATCCTGCGGGGCGCCATCGAGTGGCGGATCGGCAAGCTCCCCCACCTGAGCGCGGCCGAGCGGTGGTCGCTGCTCGCCGCTGCGGCCTCTGGCGTGCTGGCCGCGGGGCTCCGCTCGGTGACCGACGACGTCCCTCGCCTCCTCGCCGTGCTGGCCGTGTGCGTCCCGGCGGGCCTCGCCTACGTCGCCATCACGTCCGCGGTGGGGGTCCCTGAGGCCAGCTCGCTGGTCGCCCGGGTGCGCCGTCTCGTCCCCCGTCTCGGCCGCCGCTGACCCTCGCCCGGACGGCGGGTCTCGGTTCGGCACGGTCCCGGTCCGTGTGGCATCCCCCGCCCGGACGGGCCGGCCCGGGCGGCCGATCGCACGGTTAGGCTCGCCGGCATGTTGCGAGCACTCAGGCGATTCTGGAAGTACCTCGGGGCCAAGCTGAACCTGACCTTCAGCGAGAAGGCGGACCCGAAGGTCCAGCTCGAGCAGGCCATCACCGAGGCCCAGGACCAGCACCGCAAGCTCAAGGAGCAGGCGGCCATGGTCATCGCCAACCAGAAGCAGACCGAGATGCGCCTCGAGCGGTCCATGGACGAGCTGGAGAAGATCTCGAACAACGCCCGGCAGGCCGTCCTCATGGCCAACGAGGCCCAGAAGCAGGGCAACGCCGACAAGGTGGCGGAGTACACGGCCGCCGCCGAGTCCTTCGCCAACCGGCTGATCGCCGTCGAGAACGAGGTGGAGGGGCTGAAGGAGCTGGCCATGCAGTCGGCCCAGGCGTCCGACCAGGCCAAGGCGGCCGTGCAGCAGAACGCCACCCAGCTGCAGAAGAAGCTGTCCGAGCGCCAGAAGCTGATGTCCCAGCTCGACCAGGCCAAGATGCAGGAGCAGGTCAACAAGGCCATGAGCTCCCTGTCGGAGACCGTCGGCCAGGACGTGCCGACCTTCGACGAGGTCCGCGACAAGATCGAGGCCCGCTACGCCAAGGCCAAGGGCGCCTCCGAGCTGCAGGAGTCCTCCGTGGAGTCCCGCATGCTCGAGGTCGAGCAGGCGGCCGCCAACACCGAGGCCCAGGCCCGCCTGGCCCAGATCCGGGCCCAGCTCGGCCTCTCCCCCGCCGAGACCGCAGCGCCGGCCGCCGCCTCGGAGCCCTCCCCGGCCGCCGAGCCCGCCCCCGGCGACCCCGGCTCCCCCTGACCCCGCCCCCGACGCGTGCGCATCGTGACGCCCGTGGTCGGTTTGCGCACGCATGTCGCTCTGCGCACGTCACGCCGCCGCGTGGCCGGGCCGACCCCGCACCCGTCGCGTGCGCAAACCCACCTCGGCCGTCGCCTTGCGCACGCATGTCGCTCTGCGCACGTGACGCGGGTCCGTGAGCGCGGCTGAGGGGCCGGGCGTCGGCCCCCATCCGGAGCCCTGGCCGGACGACCCGCGGCTGGACCCGGCGCTGCTGGCGGACGGCGACCACCGCAACGTGGTCGACCAGTACCGCTATTGGACGGTCGAGGCCATCGTGGCCGACCTCGACGCCCGCCGACACCCGTTCCACGTCGCCATCGAGAACTGGGTGAGCGACCTGAACATCGGGACGGTTGTGCGCAACGCCAACGCTTTCCTGGCCGCCGAGGTGCACATCGTGGGGAACCGACGGTGGAACCGGCGCGGCGCGATGGTGACCGATCGCTACCAGCACCTCCGCCATCGTGCCACGATCGACGAGCTGGCGGAGTGGGCCGAGGGCGCCGAGCTGCCCATCATCGGCATCGACAACCTGCCGGGTTCAGTCCCTCTGGAGACGACCGAGTTGCCGGAGCGATGCGTGCTGCTGTTCGGCCAGGAAGGGCCCGGGCTGTCGAGCCGGGCTCGGGAGGCGTGCTCGCTCGTGTGCTCGATCGCTCAGTTCGGGTCGACCCGGTCGATCAACGCTGGCGTGGCCAGCGGCATCGCGATGCACACCTGGACCCGCCAGCACGCCCCGAGCTGAGCGGGACCTCAGGCGGCGGGGACCAGCAGCCTGGGCCGCAGCTCGTCGAGGAGCCGCGTGCTCGATGGGGCGAGATCGTGGCGGTCGACGCGGCCGATCCACCACCCTCGCGCCCGCAACGCCGCTTCTCGCTGCTCGTCGGCGGCGAGGCGCCGCGGGCCGTGGAACTCCTCGCCGTCGTACTCGAGGCCCACCAGGTGGTCGGGCCACGCGACGTCCAGTCGAACGATCGTGGGCCCCAGCTCCACGGGATGTTGCCGCTCGGGCTCCGGCAGGCCCCATTCGAGCAGCCGACGCAGAAGCCGGGCCTCGCCAGGGCTCTCAGCAGCGACGGTCCCGAGCCAGGGGTGGAGCGCTCGGCGCAGGTTGTCGGCGCCGGCGCGCCCCCAGCCCGCCGGCGCCCGCCGGATGGCTCCGAGGATGGCCGAGGTCGAGGCGAGGTCCCGGTGGATCGCCGAGTCGACGAGGTCATCGAGGTGCGCCTGGTCGAGATCGCGGGCCACCTCGACGAGGGCGCGCGGGACGGTCGTACAGGGGATCGGACCCACATGGGTTCGATCGGCGGAGCTGAGGGGAGAGCGCAGCACGATCGCCCCCGGCGTCCTCGCGCTGGCCAGCGGCGGGACGGTGAGGCGGGGCTGCTTGGGGGCCTCGACCAGGCGGAAGAGCGCGAGGGCGCTGAGCCCGCCCACCACGGCCGCGGGCCCGGCGGCCAGCACGGCGGCATAGGCCTGCTGGTCAGCGGTGACGGGTGCGCCGTTGACGCGGTACACGCCATGCCGGACCCGGACGAGCCGCCCTCGGCGGGCCCGGAGCTGGACCTGTCGCGACGTGAGCCCGACCCTCAGCGCCCGATCCAGGGGCACCAGCCCCAGGTGCTTCTCGGCCCACCGACCCAGTCGCTCGTCGGGGTTGGTCCGCTTCTTCGCCATCGCTCGCTCCGCGCATCGAGGTGCAGGGATGGCCGGCGCAACGGCGAGGAGATCGCGCTGCGGCCATGATGTCGCGCCGGTATGACAGCGGCCCGATGCCGGCGTCTGGCGGCGTCGCGTGCGGAAACCCTCATGCGGGCGCAAAGCGACCACGGGCGTCGGTTTGCGCACGCGACGGCCGGACCGGGCCGGCGGCGTGGCGTGCGCAAACCCTCACGCGGGCGCAAAGCGACCACCGGCGTCGGTCTGTGCACGCGACGGCCGGACCGGGCCGGCGGCGTGGCGTGCGCAAACCCTCATGCGGGCGCAAAGCGACGCCCCGGGTCGGTCTGCG
>DASUDP010000094.1:0-3398 GCA_036275535.1 Acidimicrobiales bacterium
GTGTCGTCGCCGCCCCGGCCCACGTTCTCACCGGGGTGGAACTTGGTGCCGCGCTGGCGGACGATGATCGTGCCGGCGGTGACGGCGTGGCCGTCGAACACCTTCACGCCGAGGCGCTGTGCGTTGGAGTCGCGGCCGTTCCGGGTGGAACCGCCGCCCTTGGTCTTCGACATGTGGTTGCTCCCTAGCCCTTGGAGATGCCGGTGATCTCGATGGCGCTGTAGTGCTGGCGGTGCCCCCAGCGCTTGCGCTGGTTGCTCTTGTTCTTGTACTTGAAGCCGTGGATCTTCGGCCCCTTGGCCTCGCCCACGACCTTGGCGGTCACCGAGGCGCCCGAGAGCTGCTCGGGGGTGGCGAGGACGGTGTCGCCGTCGACGAAGAGCACCGGCGTGAAGGTGACCTCGTCGCCGATCTCCTTGCCGAGGAGCTCGACGTTGAGCACCTGGCCGGACTCGACCTTCTCCTGCTTGCCACCGGTCTTGATCACTGCGTACATGGGGCTCTTCCTGGTGCTGGCTGCGCTGGTGGGCGCGCCGAATGCGGGACGGATGATGCTACCGCGGTCAGTCCGCCCGCGGCCAAGTCCACCGCGCCCGGCCGCGGCCACCCGGTCAGTCGACGGCGGTGGCGAGGGTCGGGCCGGCGTAGCCAGCGGCGGCCGGGCCCTCGATGCGATCGGCCCGGGTGTCGACGCGGTGCAGCGGGGGCAGCTCGGCGCGCTCCGACCGGAGGCGGGCCACCAGGTCGTCGGCGGCCATGGGGCGGCCCAGGAGATAGCCCTGGAGGCGGTCGCAGCCCTGGGTGACCAGGAACTGCTGCTGTTCGGGGGTCTCGATCCCCTCGGCGGTGATGTCCAAGCCCAGGCTGTGACCCATGGCGATGGTGGCGCCCACGATGGCGGCGTCGCTCGGGGTCATGCCCTGGATGAACGAGCGGTCGATCTTCAGCGTGGCGACGGGCAGGGCGCTCAGGTACTGCAGGCCGCAGTAGCCGGTGCCGAAGTCGTCGATGGCGGCCCGCACGCCGAGGTCGCGCAGCTCCTCCAGCACGGCCCCCACCTCGTCGAGGTTGTCGACGATGGTGCTCTCGGTCAGCTCGATCTTGAGGCGCCGGGGGTCGGCTCCGGTCTCGCGCAGGGCGGCGGCCACCGTGGAGACGAGGCCCGCCCCGAAGTGCCGGGAGGCCACGTTGACCGAGATGGTCTGGGTGGTGAGCCCGAGGTCCTGCCAGCGGCGCAGCTCCCGGCAGGCCTCCCGGATCACGAAGTCGCCGAGCACCACGATCAGGTCGGAACGCTCGGCCACGGGCACGAACTCCCCGGGGGGCAGCAGCCCCCGCTCGGGGTGCTGCCAGCGGACCAGGCCCTCGGCCCCGCAGGTCAGGCCCGTGCCCGACTCCACGATCGGCTGGTAGTGCAGGACCAGCTCACCCCGGGCGATGCCGTCGAGGAGGGCCGCCTCGAGGTGCATGCGGCTGAGCGCCTCGGTGGCGAGGTCGGCGTTGTAGACCTGCCAGTGGCTGCCGGGCGCCTCCTTGGCGCGGTACATGGCGGCGTCGGCCCGGGCCAGGATCTCCTCGGCCGTGGCGCCGTCTCCCGGGTAGACGGCGATGCCGACGCTGGCGGCCACGAGGAGCCGCTCGTCGGCCACCGTGAAGGGATCGCCCAGGTCCGTGAGCAACCGCTCGACCACGGTCAGCACCTCGTCGGGGTGGCCGAGGTGCGGGAGCAGGACGACGAACTCGTCCCCGGAGAGCCGGGCCACCGTGTCCTCGTCGCGCACGCCGGCCTGCAGGCGCTGGGCCACCGCCTGCAGCAGCTTGTCGCCAGCCGCGTGGCCGAGGGTGTCGTTGACTTCCTTGAACCGGTCGAGGTCGACGAAGAGCAGGCCCACCGACCGGCCGTTGCGGCGGGCGTGGGCGATCGATCGCTCGAGCCGGTCGACGAGCAGCGTGCGGTTCGGGAGGCGGGTGAGGCTGTCGTGGGTGGCGTCGTGCTCGACCGCCGCGCGGTCCCGGAGGAGCTGCACCAGGTAGGCGGCCAGGATCATGCCGCTGAACACCGCACCGGTGGCGACCGTGGCCGAGGGGTTCACGCCCCGTATGGCCTGCACGGCGAGGGCGCCGGGAGCGGCCAGCAGCGCCAGCACGACGACCGCGGCGTGGGCGGTCGAGAAGGGGGCGAGGTCCTCCAGCAGCTGCTTCGGTTCGCGCGTGGCGGCCGGGTGGACGACGGCCACACCGAGGCCGATGAGCGCCGCCACCGTCAGGGCGCTCGCCCACGGGTGCGACCCCATGTCCGACGTGGCGTGGACCTGCTGCAGCAGGTGGGCCAGCAGCAGCCCGCAGACGGAGAGGTGGAGCCAACCGAGCGAGCTGCGGCGCGCCTCGGCGGACACCAGGCTCCGGGTGCCGACCACCAGGAGGGCGACGTCGAGGGCGACGAGGATCGTGGAGAAGGCGCCCGTGGCGTCGCCCCACGTCGAGGTCATGGGCCCGGTGCGCCACTCGGCGGTGGCGATGTGCAGGACGATGCCCACGGCGGTGGCCACGAGGGCCGCCTCGACGACGACGTCGGCCTCCCGCACCTGGCGGTGCTTGCGGACGAGGACCAGGAGCGCCCGGGCCAGGAACGGGTAGGCGGCCATCGTGGCCAGCTGGTCCTGGGCGAAGCCCGTCGCCGAGGCCACCCCCGCACCGGAGATGCCGAGGAGGGCCACCACCGTGGTGAGCCGCAGGAGCTGGCCGCTCAGGATCTGGCTCGGGGCGGGACTACGCAGCGCCGTGGCCGCGATGGCGATCGACACCGCCGCCCCCGCCACCACCGTCATGTTGTCGGTCCGGGTGGCGGCGACCGCCGTCACGGCCAGCGCGGCGAGGGCCGGGAGGACGCGCTCACGGCGGTCGACGGCGAGCCAGGACATGCGACCTCATCGTCATCCGGGGCCTCTGACCTGAGCACTTCGTATCAGCGCGGGGCATTTCGGCGTTCGTCACCGCCGGGATGGGCGGTTCGCCCGATTCGAGCGGGGCGAGGTTGATCAGCGAGAGGGCAGGAGGTCCTCGTCGATGACCACGCCGCGACCCTCACACGTCGGGCAGCGCCCGGCGAAGCTCTCGAGGAGGCCCTCTCCGATGCGCTTGCGGGTCATCTCGCAGAGCCCGAGCTCGGAGATCTCGAAGACCTGGGTGCGGGTCTTGTCGCGTGCCAGCGCATCCCGGAACACCCGGATCACCTCGTCGCGGTTGGGCCGGATCTCCATGTCGATGAAGTCGACGACGATGATGCCGCCCACGTCGCGCAGGCGGAGCTGGCGGGCGATCTCGGTGGCCGCCTCGAGGTTGTTGCGGAAGACCGTCTCCTCCAGGTTCGACGTGCCGACGTTCTTGCCGGTGTTGAC
>DASUDP010000095.1:0-2742 GCA_036275535.1 Acidimicrobiales bacterium
CCGGGCGGCCCAGGAGGTGGCCTTCGGCATCAGCAGCAGCCTGGGCACGGAGATCGTGCTGGCCCACATCTCCGAGGAGCGGTCGCTGTGGGAGCGGGCGCCGCAGGTGGCCGCCGAGGTCCTGGCCCAGGCCAGCGACCACGGTCTCGACGCCGGGGCCCGGGTGCAGACCATCGAGCGGCCGGCGCTCTCGCCCGGCAAGGAGATCGTGGCGCTGGCCGACGAGGTGGCGGCCGACCTCGTGGTGGTGGGCGCCACCCAGCGCACCGCGGCCGGCACCCAGTTCCTCGGTCAGACCACCACCGAGATCCTCCGCACCTGCCCCGCCACGGTGGTGGCCGTGGTGCTGCCCACCGAGGCCCCGTCCTCGCCGCCGGGGGACTGACCCCCTGACGGGCCCGGCTCAGGTGGCGGCGGCCACCCGGGGTTGCTCCGGGCGCGTGGTCCGGCGGGCCTGCACCAGGGCGACGCTGTGCTCGAGCAGACCGGCCAGGATGCAGACCCCCAGGACAGGGGTGGAGATGCGCTTGATCCAGACGGACTCTGCCACCAGTCCCACGACGAACCCCAACAGGCCCAGGTTCATCCCGAAGAAGACGAGGTCGTCGAGTCGCGCCCACCGCGGCACCCCTCCAGCGGTGGCCACCAGCAGCATGGCGAAGATGGCGTTGGTGAGCACCCCGACGAACATCGTGTGGTCGAGGGCGAGGAGCTGGTGCGTGCCGATGAGGTCGAAGTCCCCCTTGTTGGCTCCCGCCAGGTAGTTGATGAACACGATGTTGGCGATGATGGCGACGGCTGAGGCGGCGCCGTAGCGGGCCGGGCTCCGCTCCCCCCACGGCACGCTCCGCAACCACGGCCACAGGCGGCGCATGAAGATCCCCACGCCGGCCAGCTCGATGAGCGTGGCCAGCGGGGGCAGGACATCGGAGTCGATCAGGAGGCCCAGCATGAGCACCAGGCCCCCCACGAACGGGAGGGCGACCTGGGCGGTGCCGAGCCGCCCCGCTCGCTCCTGCGGCGCGCCGCGGAGGCCCCACTCGGCCAGGGCCATCCCCACCGGGATGAGAAAGCCCACGACCATGGTGGCGGGATGGGCGTCCTCACCGCCGCTGGGGAGGAGGTCTCGCCCCGTCGCGATCTCCGTCGCCAGCAGCACGCCGAGCACGGCGCCGACCACCGACGTGGCGACGGCGGCCAGGAAGCCGAGGTGGACGGTGGTGAGCTCGATCCGGCGGGCCCGCGCCACCACCCACACGAACATGCCGACGATGGCCAGCATCGCGAAGGTCCCGACGATGGCGCGGGGATCGTCGTAGGTGAAGGCGAAGGTCAGGGCGAAGACCGGGAGCACCACGGCGGCATACCGGACGAGGGCGCGGCCGACCCGCGCCTGGCCCGGGGTGGCGGTGCGGCCGAAGAGCCAGACCGACGCTGCGAAGACGCTCGTCGTGATCCAGCCCAAGGTCCCGGCGTGCACGTGCGACAGCACGACCTTGCGGTCGAAGTCGACGAGGTCGGTGCCGTTGAGGATCCCGATGACCACCGTCCACACGAACACCACCATCGCCAGCTGCAGCAGGAGCCTCACCTCGCCGCGCATGGGGTGCGAGGCGTCGTCGATCGTGTCCGTGCTCATCTGCCCGCTCGCTCCCCTGCGCCCGCTCCCCCGAGCCGGCGTGTCCGCCCGGGAGGCTACGCCTCCGGAGCAGCCGGTGCTCGGACGATCGTGCCGGCGCGGACGTGGAGGACGAGGTCGGGGTCGGCCTTCGGGGGAAGGCCCGCTGCGCTGGTGAGCAGGGTCTGGCCGGCGGGCAGGTTGGCCAGGAGGGCGGCGCTGCGGTCGGGGTCGAGCTCGGAGAACACGTCGTCGAGGAGCAGGACGGGGGCCGAGCCGGTCACGTCGGTGATGACCCGGTGGGCGGCCAGCCGCAGGGCCAGGGCCAGCGAGCGCTGCTCGCCCTGGGAGGCGTGGGTGCGGGCGGGGAGCCCGCCGATGCGCAGCTCGACGTCGTCGCGGTGGGGGCCGAGTGTCGACACCCCCCGACGGACGTCGTCGCGCCGGGCAGCGGCCAGCGCGGCCCCGAGCCCGGCGGCGGCCCACTCCGCGACGTAGGTGGCGGTGACCTCGGCCGGGCCGTGGGCCACGGCGTCGTAGGTCTCCGAGAGCACCGGGTTGAGCCGGTCGAGGAGGTTCTGGCGGGCGGAGGCCAGCTTGCCGCCGGCCTCGACGAGCTTGGCGTCCCACACGTCGAGGGTGAACGCGGCGCCCTCGTCGAGGCGGCCACCGGCCTTCTTCAGCAGGGCGTTGCGCTGCTTCAGCACCTTGTCGACCTCAGAGCGCAGGGCGTCGTAGCGAGGGTGCGACGCCACCAGCGCGTCGTCGAGGAACCGGCGCCGCTCGGCCGGGCCGCCCTTCACGAGCTCGAGGTCGTCCGGGGCGAACACGCTGACCCGCAGCACGCCGAGCAGGTCGCGGGCCCGCTTCAGGGGCTGGCGGTTCACGAGGACCCGATTGCGGCCGCCGGCCACCACCTCGGCCTCGATCAGGATGCGCCGCCCCTCGCGCTCCCCCTCCGCCCGGATGACGGCCCGCTCGGCGCCCTGGCGGATGAGCGCGTCGTTGGGCGCCCCCCGGAACGACGCCAGCGTGGCCAGCCAGGCGATGGCCTCGAGCACGTTCGTCTTGCCCTGCCCGTTGTCGCCGAGCAGTGCCGTCAGCCCCGGGGCCAGCTCGATCTC
>DASUDP010000096.1:0-4540 GCA_036275535.1 Acidimicrobiales bacterium
GGATGTGCGCAGGGTGGTCACGGGGCACGACGCCGACGGCAGGGCCGTCTTCGTCAGCGACGAACGGGTGCCTCCCATCATCCCGTCGCTGCTGCCGGGCAACGAGTTCCACCGGCTGTGGGGGGCCGACGAAGCGCCGCAGTTCCCCGACGACGGCTCGCGCCCCGACGCCCCGCAGTACTTCCCGCCCGTCGGCGGCTTCCGCTTCGGCCTCTTCACCATCCCGCCCGACGGCGGCGCTGGCGCCCCCGCCCACCTCGACATCCACGCCGCGCTGGCCGACCTCGAGGAGAAGCTGCCCGGCCTGGCCGGTCACATGGAGGAGGACAACCCGGGGATGCACACCACCGCCACCGTCGACTTCGAGGTCGTCCTGTCGGGGTCGTGCACGCTCGAGCTCGACGACGGCGCCACGGTGGATGTCGGCCCCGGTGACACGGTCGTGCAGAACGGCACTCGGCACCGCTGGTGCAACAAGGGGACCGAGCCCTGTGTGCTGGCCGTCATCCTCATCGGCGCCCATCACGACGGGGTGGGGTGAGCCGGCGGACCGGTCGGGTGCTCAGGCGGGCTGGTGGTCGTGGTGGTGGGCGTGCCCGGCGGCGGCCGCCATCTCCGCGAACAGGTCGGTCAAGTTGTCCTCGGTGAGGTGGGCCTCGAGGATCGGGAGGTAGATCTCCTCCTCCTTGGCGAAGTGCACCTTCACGAGGTGGTGCAGCCCGTAGAGCACGCGGCGCAGGGCGCGAGCGGTGGCGTCGTCCAGCGCGCCGCCCTCGACGAGGTGGTGCCGCAGCGCGCCGAGCTCGTCGGTGAGGGCCTGGACCTCCACGTGGTCCCGGCTCATCGTGGCGGTCATCTCGGGAGCGCCCACCGCCCGCTGCACCGCCGGGTAGAGCGCGGCCTCCTCCGCATGGGCGTGCGGGATGAGCTGGTGGGCGAGGAAGTGGTACGAGTCGTGCACGAGCCGGTCGAGTTCGGCTGGTTCGGCCGTGCCGACCGCATCGCCGGCGGTGGCCAGGGCCTGGATGTGGGGGACGAGCTCGGCGTGCTCGTCGCGCAGCGGCTGGGTGCCCGTCATGAGGATCCTCCTGCTGCCGGGCCGACACGGCGCGACCGGTCAGCCACCTCACCGTACCCAGGCGCCGCCGGCCCGCTCAGGGGCGAAGGTCCCATCTGCCGTCTGGCGCAGGTGGACCAACCGGGCGACGAGCCGTGCGTCCTGGCTCTCACCCTGCTCGGCGCCCACCACGACCGGGTCGGCTGACGTCACCGCCGCGCCCCGGGCCCGGACGGGGGTCCGCGTGGCTCAGCGCGGGGCCACCCGGTCCCGGGTCGAGGTAGCTGGGGCCGGGCCCGGCCTCGCCGACCGCAACCTAGGCTCGAAGGGTGCGGACCTCGGCGAGACGGCGCGCCAACCGGTCACGAGCGAGCCGACCGAATCGCCCCCGCCCGGTGCACCGACGCAGGCTCACCGATATCGCCCAGGCATGACAGATCTCGATCCCCAGCCGGCCGGGTCAGCGAACCGGCAGAGCCTCTTCGCGGCCCATTCACGCCAAGGTTGCCCGATTCTCACACGCGGCCGCGACCATCACCGGGAAGGTCATGCACCCACACCGGGAGGCCCGGCATGCAGTTGTGGACAACCAGAATCGAGTTCGATGACCGTTGCGGCCAGCTCGCCGAGTTGACCGCGGCGATCGCTGCTCTCGGCGCCAGCATCGTCGATCTCGACGTTCATCGTCTCGGCGGCGACCAGGTCGCCGACGACCTCGTCATCGACGCGAAGGTGCCCATCGACGCCCCGCTGCTCGCCCTCGCCCTCGAGCGGGCCGGAGCCCGTGTCGCGTCGCTGCGGCCCGCCGACCCCCACGAGCTCGCCGACCGCGCCACCCGGGCGCTCGATCTCGCCGCGGGCGCGCGGAGCCGCCCCGACCTCACAACCGAGGCGCTCGCCGCCCACGCGGCCCAGCTGGTCCAGGCCGAGCTTGCCTGGGTGGGCCCGGTGCCGGGCTTCGAGCCGCCGCCCCTGGCGGCCGACGCACTCGCCTCCGGCACCCCGTGGCGGGGGCCTCTCCCTGTCAAGGGGCTCCCCCCACGAACCGACGGCGGGCCGCCCTGGGGGCTCGCCGTCCCCGTCGACCGGCCCGGCGCCCCCCGGGCCGTCCTGGTACTGCTGCGGCCCAACCCGGCGTTCTCCTTCACCGAGACCGCCCGCGTGCAAGCGTTCCTGCGGCTCTGCGCCGCCGGCGACCCGGCCGACCGCCAGGCACCCACGGGCACGGTCCGGCTCGACGACGGCGGCGCGATCACCGTACGCGACCTCAACACCGACGACGCTCCCGCCCTGGTGCGGCTCCACCACCGCTGCTCGGAACAGACCCGCTACCGCCGCTACTTCACCCCCAAGCCGCGGCTGGGCTCACCGGTGCTCCACCAGCTCGTCGACGTCGACAACCGGGACCGAGTCGGGGTCGCCGCCACGACCGGCTCCGAGATCGTCGGTGTCGCCCACCTGCACCGCTCCCGCGACGACCCCGGCACCGGGGAACTCGCCGTGCTGGTCGAGGACGGCCACCAGCACCGAGGCATCGGCACCGTCCTCGCACGAGCGCTCCTCGAGCGAGCCGAGCACGCCGGCCTCGAACATCTCGTGGCCCTCACCCTCCCCGACAACGACGCCATAGCCCGCCTCCTGCGACGGATCGCCGCCCCCCTGCGCGCCGACCTCGTCGACGGCCTGCGCCGCTTCACCATCCCCGTCAGCCCCCACCAGCTTGTCCGCTGAGCGGCGCGGTCGAGGGCGTCGTTCGGGCGGCACATGGCGGCGGCTCCCTGGTCGGTGTCGGCTCGTCGGTCACCATCCGGGAGGTCACTCACGTCCGGCGCTCACGCTGGCGATCAAGTGTGTGGGTCCGATCAGCGGTCCTCCCGCCGGCCGCTCACGTACGTGAGTGCCGCCATCACGCGCGCGCTCACGTCTTCGATCCCGTGTCGCCAACCCGGCGCGCTGGGAGATTGCAGACGGGTCCGCCCGGCCGAACATCATGTGAACGTTGTCTCAGGGTGGCCTCTCGGGACCTCAGATGGTGTCCACTGAGAGCAAGGAGCGATCGTTCCCCCCGCCCGTCCTCGATGAGGAGCATCCCCCATGGACACCGCCGAGCTTGCGGCCCTCGCCTCAGATCATCGGGTCCATCGCACATTCGCCTTCATGGATCTGTGCGGGTTCACCGACTTCGTCGACGACCACGGTGACGACGGCGCCGTCCAGGAGCTCCAGACCCTGCGGGCCGCCGTGCGCGAGGTTGCCCCGCTCTTCGGTGTCCGTGTGGAGAAGTGGCTCGGCGACGGACTGATGCTCGTCGGCGTCGACTCCGAACCGCTCGTCGGCGCCGCGCTCGCCATCGAGCAACGCCACTCGAGGACCGGCCGGCTCGAGCTGCGCGGCGGCATCGCGTCGGGCGCGGTGATCCTGCTCGAAGGCGACGACTACGTCGGCCGAGCCGTCAACCTCGCCTCCCGGCTCTGTGACATCGCCGGACCAGGCCAGCTGCTCGCCGCCACCGACAACCTCGACCTGCCCGAGTGGGTCGCGGCGGACGAGCATGACCCGGTCGTGGTCAAGGGCATGGCGGACGAGGTGGCCCTCGTGGCCTTGAGCCCCGACCGCGTCGTGTTGCGGCGCCAGTCCCGGACCCGGTCAGCCAAGGCACTGCTCACGGTCGTGGAGGGGATCACCCGGCCCGTACGCAAGTGGTCGCAGGCCACGACGTTCGTCCGGGAGGCGTTACCGTCTCCCCCGATCGTTGGGGTGTCCAACGGACAGGGTCGGGACAATCGCGTCGGTGACGATAACCCCGAAGTCGCATGCAAAGACGGCGGTCGCGGACCGTGACCCCGGCGCGAGCCTTAGCGATTGCTGGTCGCATCGAGGCGATCGCAGATCGCACGGGAACCGTCGGGCGGCGGGAGCTGGCGAGCGGTTGGAAGGCGACATCGCCCTCGACGCCAGCAACCACCGCCACGCGATCGCCAGCTCCGGTCGAACGATCGAACGAAGCCGGGCCAGCTTGGCGTTCCGGCGGCGATCACCACAGGTGAGACTCACGATCCGCGCGCCACTCGTAGTGTTGGACACAGCATTCTCCTCGGGAGTGGTTGGTCGTCCAACCCGAACCTCGCGAAGAGGATGCTTCGCGTGGTGGACCCCGACTCAACCTCTACCGGGACCTACTAGGTAAGCGGGCCGCTACCCGACGGGTGATCGCCCGGCCGCGCCGCGGGCGAGATGGTGGCCGCACCGACCCGAACCCAAGGAGCGAACCAGGACCGACACCGACACCGACACCGACACCACCACCGCAGCCACCGTCGAGCTCGTCGACACCTATCTCGCCATGTGGCGAGCGGCCGACGCCGCGGCCCGCCGCCCGCTCATCGAGAGCAGGCCTTCACCCCCGACGGCTGCCACGTCGACGCCCTCGCCGACGCCCGCCGCTATGACGAGCTCGACGCCATGAGCGGCAACGTCCACGCC
>DASUDP010000097.1:0-6468 GCA_036275535.1 Acidimicrobiales bacterium
GTCGCCGCGTTGATGAAGCGGGCCCGCACGAAGATCGGGGCGGAGAAGGTCATGTCCTTCTCCTTGCACTCCTCGACCGTGAACTTGGGCGGCGGCCGCAGGTCCTCGTCGTCGGGGTCGAACTCCAGCTCCAGCTGGAGCGTCTCGGTGAAGTCCTTGATCGGGCTGATGTCCCGGAAGGTCTCCTTCAGTCCCTCCTTGAGGAACCACTCGAAGCTGTCGCGCTGGACCGAGATCAGGTCGGGCAGCGAGAGGGCTTCGTCGATGTTCGCGAACGAGTAGCGATCGCGGATGGGCGTGCGTGCAGGCAACGCGTCTCCCCTGGCTCAGGTGGTCGGCAGGCCGTGCAAGGGCGCGCCTGAGCGCCGACGAGGGTCGACGAAGCAGGGGGGCAGACGCACGGCAACGGGTGATCCTACGCCCCGACGCACGAATGGGCAACCCCGAGCACAGCAGTGCTCCCAGGGGCCGCCTGGATTGCGTGGCACCGTACGACAGTCCCCGGGACCGGGTCAAGGATTTCCTGCCCTCAAGTAGATGATCTGTGAGTACCATCTACCGATGCTAGTCGTTGAGGTAGATCGGTGGCGGTGAAGAAGACGGCCCTCTTCGTCGACCACGAGCTGGTGGACCAGGTCAAGGCGCTCCTCGGGACCACCACCACGAGCGAGACCATCGCCGAGGCCATGCGCGAGGTCCTGCGCGTGCAGGGCCGGGCGCGGCACTTCGAGCGGATGCGCCGACGGGAGGTGGCCCGCGATGCCGGCCAGCCACCTCGCTGACGTCAGCGCCTGGGGTCAGCTCCACCGTACCGAGGTGGCAGCCCGGCTGGTCTCGCTCCTTGTGAGCGGAGCCACCGCCACGTGCGGCATCACCGACCTCGAGGTCGCCGCTACCGCCCCCGGCGGGGACGACCACGCGGAGGTCGTGGCCGAGCGTCGGCTGTTCCCCCGGGTCGCCATCGACGACGAGGTCCTCGACCGGGCCATCGAGGTCCAGGGCCAGCTCCTCGACCCACCGGTCCCGCTGAGCGCCCTCGTCGTGGCCGCCGCCGCCGAGCGAGCCGGCCTGATCGTGCTGCACCACGACGCTTCCTTCGACCGGATCGCCGCTGTGACCGGTCAGCCGACGGAGTGGGTCACGGCCACCGGGACCGCGCCCTGAGCTCGGAAGCGACGGAGCCCGGCCGAGTCGGCCGGGCTCCGTCGACATCGCGGGGGACGGTCGGCTACTTGAGCTCGACCTTGCCGCCGGCCTCCTCGAGGGCGGCCTTGGCCTTCTCGGCGTCCTCCTTGGACACCTTCTCCAGGACGGGGCTGGGGGCACCGTCGACGAGGTCCTTGGCCTCCTTGAGGCCGAGGTTCGTCAGCGCCCGCACCTCCTTGATGACCTGGATCTTCTTGTCGCCGGCCTCGGTGAGGACGACGTCGAACTCGTCCTTCTCCTCCTCGGCCTCGGCCGCGCCGCCGCCACCGGCGGGAGCGGCCGCAGCCACGGCGACGGGCGCCGCGGCGGTGACGCCGAACTTCTCCTCGAAGTCCTTGAGCAGCTCGGAGAGCTCCAGGACGGTCATGTTGGCGATGGACTCGAGAATGTCTTCCTTGGTGGGCATGGTGCTCACTCCTCCGTGGTGGTGTCGTCGGCCGCGGGCTCCTCGGTGGGAGCCTCCTCGGCGACCGGCGCGTCGTCAGTGGTGTCGGCTTCGGCCGCGGGCTCCTCGGTGGGAGCGTCCTCGGCGGGGGCCTCGGGGTCAGCCGGCGCCTCGGCGGCGGCTTCGGGTGCGTCAGCAGGCTCGTCGGCCGGGGTCTCCGGCACGCCGCCCTGCTGGTCGATGAGGGCCTTGAGTCCGTAGGCGAAGTTGCGGGGCAGCGCTTCGAGCAGCCCGGCGAACTGCACCATCGGGGCGGCCAGAGCGCCGGCCAGCTTGGCCAGCAGCACCTCGCGGGGCTCCACCTCGGCCAGGGCCTTGGCTTCGTCCGCGCTGAGGGGCTTCGTGCCGAGCACGCCGCCCTTCACGACCAGGGCAGGGTTGCCCTTGGCGAAGTCACGCAGGGCCTTGGCCACGTCGACCGCATCGCCGGGCGTCCCATCGGGCCGCTCGGTGATGAAGGCGATCGCGGTGGGGCCGGTGAGCAGCTCCTCCAGATCGAGGCCGAGGTCCTGCACGGCCAGGCGGACGAGCGTGTTCTTGTAGATCTTGTAGTCGCCGCCCGCCTCGCGCAGCGCCCGACGCAGCTGGCTGATCGCCGTCACGTCGAGCCCTCGGTACTCGGTGAGCAGGGCTGCACTGGCGGCGTCGAGGCGCTCGCGCACCTCCTCCACCACTGCGACCTTCTCCGGTCTCGGGTTCTCCATCGACACCTCCTCTCGTTGTCTCGTCGTGCTCGCGCCAGGCGCGGGCACCACGAGTGAGTCCTCGAGGTGTCCGCCTCGTCAGGTGGGACCGCAGTCCCTTTCAGCCTCGAAAGGCGCCGGATGTCTTCGGCGAGCGTTCTTGTGGGTTGTTGCGAGGGACGAGCCTACGGCCCGGCCCCCGTTCGGCACCAGCGCCTAGGAGGCCGCGCCCTCGGGCACGTCCTTGAGGCGGTTGGCGTCGATCTTGACGCTCGGCCCCATGGTGGGGGCGAGCGAGATCTTCCTGATGTAGCGACCCTTGGCCGAGGCCGGCTTGGCCCGCTGGATCTCGTCGAGCACGGCCCGGAAGTTGGCCTGCAGGGCGGCGGGCTCGAAGCTGATCTTGCCGATCGGCACGTGCACGTTGCCGTAGCGGTCGGTGCGGTACTCGACCTTGCCGCCCTTGAACTCCTCGACGGCCTTGGCGACGTCGGTGGTGACGGTGCCCGTCTTGGGGTTCGGCATCAGGCCACGAGGGCCGAGCACGCGACCGAGGCGGCCGACGAGGGGCATGAGGTCCGGCGTGGCGATGGCGACGTCGAAGTCGGTCATGCCGCCCTCCACCTCAGCGGCGAGGTCGTCGGAGCCGACGTGGTCGGCGCCGGCGGCGCGGGCGGCGGCGGCGGCCTCGCCGTTGGCGAACACGGCCACCCGGACGTCCTTGCCGGTGCCCGAGGGCAGGGCGACGGTGCCGCGCACGATCTGATCGGCCTTACGGGGGTCGACCCCGAGGCGGATGGCCAGCTCCACGGACTCGTCGAAGCTGGCGGTGCCGAGCCCCTTCACGAGGTCCACGGCCTCAGCCGGGGTGAACTGCTGGTCGCGGTCGAAGCGCTTCGCCGCGTCGGTGTACTTCTTGCCCTTCGCCATGTCTGGCTCCCTCGGTGGTAGGTCCGCCGGGCGAGGTCCTCCCGGTCGAGACGTTGGTGGGTGGTGTGGCCTACTTGATCTCGATGCCCATGGAGCGGGCGGTGCCGGCGACCTGGAGCTTGGCGGCATCAAGGTCGTTGGCGTTCAGGTCGGGCAGCTTGATCTGGGCGATCTCGGTGACCTGGGCGTCGGTGATGGAGCCGACGATGTCCCGTGGGTTGGGCGAGCCCTTCTCCAGCCCGGCGGCCTGGCGGATCAGTACCGGCGTGGGCGGCGTCTTCAGCACGAAGGTGAAGGAGCGGTCCTCGAACACCGTGATCTCGACGGGCACGATGGTGCCCCGCTGGGCCTCGGTGGCGGCGTTGTAGGCCTTGCAGAAGTCCATGATCGCCACGCCGTGGGGGCCGAGGGCGGTGCCGACGGGCGGCGCGGGGGTGGCCTGCCCGGCGGGGATCTGGATCTTGACGACGGCCAGGACCTTCTTCTTGGCCATGGGGCCAGCTCCTACTGCAGAGAGAACGTGAACGGGTGCGCCCGAAGGCAGCGAGCAAGTCTGCTCGCGATGGGGGGCGTCGCGCCAGCCCAGGGGGCCGAGGCGACGGGCTTACAGCTTGGCGACCTTCGAGAACTCGAGCTCGACCGGAGTCTCCCGACCGAAGATGTTGACCAGCACCTTGAGCTTGAGCTGGTCCTCGTTGATCTCGATGATCTCGCCCGAGAAGTCGGCGAAGGGGCCTTCCTTGACCCGGACCGTCTCGCCCATCTCGTACTCGAGGCGGGGCTTGGCCCGGTGGGCGACCTCTTCGGGGGTCTCCGTGGAGACCGAGAGGAAGGACTCGACGTCCTTGCGGGGCAGCGGCGAGGGCTTGGCGCCCTGGCCGACGAAGCCCGTGACCCCGGGGGTGTTGCGGATGACGTACCAGCTGTCGTCGTCGAGCTCGCAGCGCACGAGGAGGTAGCCGGGGAACATCTTCTTCTGGACGACGACCTTCTTGCCGCCCTTGAAGTCCACGACGTCTTCCATCGGGATCACGACCTCGTGGATCCGCTCCTCCATGTTCATCGACGAGGTGCGGGCCTCGAGGTTCTGCTTGACCTTCTTCTCGTACCCCGACTGGGTGTGCACCACGTACCAGCGACCGGGGCGGTCGTAGGGGGATTCGACGACCGGGGCAGCCGCCTCCTCGAGCAGGTCCTCGGCGTCGATGGACTCGGGGGCGTCCTCGGCGGGCGCCGAGGCGACCGGCGCATCCTCTGTGGCCGCGGCCGCGTCGACGGCCTCCACGTCGGGCGCGTCGTCGGCGGGCTGCGGGTCGTCTGCGGGGGTGTGGTCGGTCACGTAGGAGCTCACCGTTCGAACAGCTTCAGGATGACATCGCCGAACCCGTAGTCCAGCGCGGCGACGTAGGCGGTCAGGAGGACCACCGCGATTAGCACGATGATCGAGTAGTTCACGACCTCGGAGCGGGTCGGCCAGGCCACCTTGCGGAGCTCGCCCCGCACCTCGCGCACGAACTGCGACGGGGTGGTGCGCTCCTCCTTGGGACGGGGCGCGGGCGGAGCCGTGCGCTTGCGGGCGACGGGAGCGCCCTCGGTGTCCAGCTGCCCTTGGCGCTGGAGCATCCGCTTCTGCTGTCGGTTCATCGCCATGGACGTGGTGGTTCCTGGGGTTTCGAAGAGCAGGGCAGGAGGGACTCGAACCCCCAACCTGCGGTTTTGGAGACCGCTGCTCTGCCAGTTGAGCTACTGCCCTTCGGGGGACACAGGGGTGCCATCGTAGCAGCAGGCCCCCTCCCGGCCGCCAGACGCGGCCCGCTGGCAGGGCGCTACGAGGCGGCGCGGAGCTTGCGGGCGCGGGACGCGAACACGATGGCGCCCGCCGCCCCGGCCGCGGTGGCGGCGGCCAGTCCACCGAGGTAGGCGGCCTTGTGGCCGGTGATCATCGAGCGGATGGCCCGACGCTCGCCGGCCTCACCGATGCTGGCGAGCACCTCGGCCAGCAGCCCCGGGGACGGTTCGATGACCTCGGTGCGCATCGTGCGCATGGCGCGCAGCACCTTGCGGTACTGCACGAGCTCGGCCTGGCAGCGCAGGCAGCGCTCCACGTGCCGCCGCTCGTTGCGGCCCAGCAGGCCGGAGCCGTCAGCGGCGGCGGCCAGATCGTCGGAGAGCTCCTCACACCGCATCAGCGGCCTCCTCTGCGCGCGGTGGGAACAGGTCCTCCCGCAGCTTCTTGCGGGCTCGGTGGAGCCGCACCTTGGCCGCCGTCTCGGAGATGCCGAGCTCGGCGGCGATCGCGTCGTGGGACAGGTCGTAGATGTCTCGCAGCACCACCACCTGGCGGAGCTTGGGGGGCAGCGCCTCGAGGGCCACCGTGAGCCGGGACCGCAGCTCGGTGGCGTCGGACTGGAGCTGTGGGTCGGACGTGGCGCGCTCGTCGGCGATCGGGTCGGCGTCGTCGAGCAGCTCGTGGCGGTGGCGGCTGCGCTTGCCGAGGTGGGTGGCGGCGCAGTTGGCCGTGATGCGGTACATCCAGGTGGAGAAGCGCGCGTCGCCGCGGAAGCGCCGAAGGCCACGGAAGGCCCGGAGGTAGGCCTCCTGCACCACGTCCCTGGCGTCCTCCTCGTTCCCGGTGAGCCGGAGCGCGAGGGTGTACGACTCTGCGTACGTGACCCGCACCAGCTCGTCGAAGGCGTCGCGGTCGCCGTCTCGGGCGGCGGCGACCAGCTCGGCCACGTCCTGTGGCATCGGCGCTTCGACCCCCTTCCGAGGACCCACGTTACGTGACGGTCGCGTGTCGGACAGGGGCGGGAGGGCGAAAAACGACGAACGAACGCCCGGGCCGCGCTGGGCGCGACCCGGGCCCTCGACGTGATGTCGCTACCGGGTCTCCTTGTGCACCGTGTGAGTGCGGTCCCAGCGGCAGTACTTCTTCATCTCGATGCGCTCGCGGTCGTTCACCTTGTTCTTGGTGGTGATGTAGTTGCGGCGCTTGCACGTCGTGCACTCGAGGGTGACGGCGATGCGCTTCTCGCTGGCCTTGGCCATGGTGGTCCTCAGTTCCTACTTGATGATCTTGGTGACCCGGCCGGCGCCCACGGTACGACCACCCTCACGGATGGCGAACCGCAGACCCTCATCCATCGCGATCGGGTGGATCAGCTCCACCGTCATCGTCGTGTTGTCACCCGGCATGCACATCTC
>DASUDP010000098.1:0-27252 GCA_036275535.1 Acidimicrobiales bacterium
CCTGCAGTCGGGTTGTGCCGGTCGGCCTCAGTCCGGCTATCGTGCACCCCCTGCCACAGTGCAAGCCCCCATCGTCTAGTGGCCTAGGACACCACCCTCTCAAGGTGGCGGCACGGGTTCGAATCCCGTTGGGGGTGCCACGCATAGTGCCCGCGCGGCGATCATATTCTCTAGCTGCTACTAGAGAAACACGCTCCTCAGACCACGAGCGCGAGCACCACGAAGATCGGGTAGAGCCCGAGGAGCGTCCAGCCCTCTCGACGGCCCAGCTCGCCCCGCCGCCCGGCCAGCGCGAGGACCAGGACGAGCGCGGCGAGCATGGCCAGCATGGCGGGGTGCAGCCGGCCGGCGTCGACCACCCGGAGCGGTCGCACGATCGATGCGGCGCCGAGGGTCATCGTGGCGTTGTAGGCGAAGCTGCCCACCACCCCGGCCACCACCGCCTCGGAGATGCCCCGCCGGGCCGAGGCCCAGGCCAGGACGACGAGCTCGAACCCGGTGGCGAAGCCCACGACAGTCAACGAAACCCGACCTTGACCAGCCTCGGTCTCGACGAGGTCGCGCACCCCGTCGACGAGCAGGGTGGCGCCGAGGACCATGCCGGCCAGCCCGGCCAGCACGAAGCCGAGGTGCCGGCCGGCGCCGGTGCGCCCCGGAGCTGCTCGCGCCGCGAGCTCCTCACGCGCCTCCTCGAGCTCCTCCGTCTCGCCGAGGGTGGGCGGGCGCCGCTCGGCGATCCAGATGGCCCCGACGTAGGCGGCGTAGCCGACCACCAGGGCCGCCCCCTCCAGGCGCTCCACCCGGCCGTCCCAGGCGAAGGCGACGGCGAGGAGCCCCAGCGGCAGGGCCAGCACGCCGTAGCGCCGCACCCGCGGCCCGAAGGGCAGCACGGCCACGATGGCGCCAACCCCGAGAGCGACCAGGCAGATCGTGACGTTGGCCCCGACGACGTCACCGAAGGCGATGGCGGGCGCGCCGCGGAGAGTGGCGGCCACGGCCGTCGCCAGCTCCTCGGGCTCCGCGCCGGCGAGCAGCAGGGCGAGGGCGAAGGTGCTCACCCCGAGCCCGGTGGCCGCCCGGGCCAGGTGCTCGGCGAAGGTCTCGGCCCCCCAGACGATGGCCCCGATGCCGGCGAGGGCGAGCAGGAGCGGGCCGGCGACGTCGAGCACGGGGCCCATCCTCCTCCAGTGGCGCGGCGTGCGGCGCGATGCAGCGGGTCAGCCGGTCAGCGGGCGCCGCCGGCCAGCCGGCGCATGCCGACCACCCGCTGCTCCGTCGACGACTTCTTGGCCGCGCTGAGGGGCTGCCGGCACTCGGGCACCGGAAGGGTGCGACCGTGTTCCGTGCGGCCCTCCCAGACGAGCTCGTCACCCTCGGGCGGCGTGGCCGTGAGGGCGGTGCGCAGCTCGTGGTGGTCGTCGCCCCGCTGTTCGTCGAGCCGCGGGACGATCGACACACGGATCTCGACCTTCATCGACGCCTCCCCTACTTGTTGGGACCCGCGGGCCGAGCCCGTGTTCCTATTCCAGTCCCCTCTAGAAATAGAGTGTGCTAGACGAGGGTCGGTCGCCCGCGACCACTCACCACGACCCGCTCCCCAAAGGCAAAGGATCGCGACCCATGGCATCTACCGCATACGCACGCTGGGAAGGCACCATCGAGGAGGGCTCCGGGACCATGGCCACCGCCACCGGGCTCCGGGGCACCTTCACCCGGGCCTCCCGGTTCGCGGACGGCGATGGCACAAACCCCGAGGAGCTGATCGGGGCCGCCCACGCCGGCTGCTTCTCGCAGTTCCTGGCGCTGCTGCTGACCAAGAACGACACCCCGCCGACCTCCATCGAGACCACCGCCAAGGTGTCGATCGTGGTCGGCGACGACGGCCCGACGATCAACCGGATCGCCTTGTCGACGATCGTCGACGCGGATCTCTCGGCCGACGAGATCTCCGAGCTCGCCAACCAGGCCAAGCAGGGGTGCCCGGTCTCCAAGGCGCTCGCCGGCGTGCCCGAGATCACCCTCGCCGTCACCAAGGCCTGAAGCCCGCTCTTCTACCTCGCCCTCTTGGCCGCGTTGGCGATCATCGTCGGTCTGCTTCACCTCGGGGGCGACCGCAGCTCGCGGCCTTCCGCAAGGTTGCCACCGCAGATCACAGCGAGGACGTGTAGCCGGGTGGCGAGACAACGGGTCACCTTCGAAGAGGCTCGGGACGAGGCTGAGCGCCGGTGGCCGAAGGTGCCACTGCTCTCCCCGTCGCCCCTTCTGATCGCTGTGTGGTGGTGGGTTGCGGGAATGCCAGATCAAGGCGGAGACAAGCAAGACGAGCGGTCGATCGCGGAGGACCGCCGGAGAACATGAAGGGCGTTCCAGCGGCCGAGCGGGACTCCGCCCTTGGTGCCAGCGACGTGGCGCCTCATGCTGCGAAATCGCTGGTAGTCAGGTGGATCGCAGTGGCACCCCCAACGGGATTCGAACCCGTGCCGCCACCTTGAGAGGGAGCGGGGTCGGGGGTCGGAGGGACCCCGAGGGCGCAGGATCCATCGACGTGCAGGTGGAGCGAACTCGCAGGTCAACGGCTGGTTCTGGGTGGCACCTCTTGAGGCCCGGGATGGCGCTGGGAGGCTCCTCGTGGGCACAGCCTGGGCACAACCCACTCGAGTCCGGGAGCTGTTCCGGCTCAGCGGTGGAGGTCGAGACGTTCGATCCGGCGTTCGTGCACGGCGTAGATGAACGGGCCGTCTTCGGCGCAGGCGGCGGTGATGGCATCGAGGTGCGTGAGGTATCGCTCAGCCATCTGGGGCGCCGTGAGGTCTTGGCGCGAGATGCAGAAGCACCGAACCGAGAACGCCTCGACGGCTTCTCGCTCCACCGTTCGGCTGCGTATCCGGGCGTCCTTCAGAAACACGGCCCACCCGTTTCGACCGGCGAGCTCCAGCCACTCGGTGTCGGCGATGTCCTCGTCGGCCGGGATGCCGTAGTGCTCGGCGAGCGTGACGAGCCGCAGTCCGGCATCACGCAGGAGGTTGGGGACCTTGTGCCGGCCGAGACTTCGGTCGAGGAAGAGGTCAGGCAGCCCGTCGGGATGCGACACGCAGTGCGTCCTCGAGGTCCTCGATCGGCACGCCGAAGTCGTCGGCGAGGTCGTCGAGGGACTCCCCGGCGAGGAATCGATCCATCACGTCGGCGACCTTCGCTCCGCCGTGGACGAACATGGGTTGGCCAAATGACCGGGTCGGGTCCGCCACGACCTGACCCCGTTCGTAGCCGGGAAGGTGCAGGAGCCGTGCGTAGCCGTCATCGGCGTACTCGATGCGCTGGAGGTAGTCGCTCACGATCTCGGTGAACACGCGCTGGCCGTCGCGCAGGACGACGAGCTCCATCGTCTGGTCCCGGTCCGACTTCGCTTGCGAGTCGGCGAAGTCGTAGAGCAGTTCGGCGCCGTCGGAGTAGAGCCGCTCGCTGGCGAGCGCGTACTCGATGCCCAGCGTCTCCTGAAGCGCGAGCAGTGCTGGTCGAATGCGTTGCATGGGCACGCCGGTCTTGCGGATCGCGGCGAGGACCATGCCCTCGGCCAAGGCGATGAACGGAACACCGGCACCACGCTCAGCGGAGACGCTGGAGAGCACCGGCGCGCCGGTCACGGTCGGTCGGTGCGTCGAGCACCGGACGTAACCCTTGGCCCAGCTCGAGAAGGTCGTCGCCGGTACGCCCAGGTATCGGGCGGCCTCGGTCAATGAGTAGAGCGGCGTGTCGAAGCGAAGATCACGGTTCGTGACGTCCACGGCTGCACCTCCTCGCGTCTCGGCCGATCGTCTATCGGGTTCCACGATACCGAGATCGGCAGAGCTGGCAGGGCCACGACACGGGCCCGGATGCGTTGACGATCGGTCGCACAGACGTTCACACTGCAGGGGCCTGCTCGAAGCTCGCAGGTTCGGCGGATTCCCCGAGCTTCCTCCATCAGACGGCACGCCCGGCGTGCCAGGAGGAAGTTCCCATGGCCGGCTACCGCCACCGCGCCCGCGAGATCGAGGGCCGACTCGCCTCGTCGGTGCTGCTGCCCGGACGAGCGAACGCGCCATCGACGGTCGGCGGGCTGATCGACCGCTACCTGGTGAGCCTCTCGTCTCGTTCGACCCGCTACGCCGAACGCCAGGAGTACTTGGTGTGCATGTGGGTCCGTCCCGTGCTCGGCGAGCACCCCCTCGCAGCGTGGACGCCCTCGGATTCGGAGGCGGTCCTCGACCGTGCCAGGCGAGCCCTCGCTCCGTCGACGGTGCAAAACGTGGGCTCTGGCCATGCGGGTCAAGCACCGTGCTGGCTTGTGGTGGGGTGAGTTGATCGCCCTGCGCCCGGTCGACCTGGCCTTCGCGCCGCAGCGCGTCGTCCGGGTCCACCGAGCCGTCGAACAGTCCCGCCAGGGGTTGGCGATCACGGGCACCAAGAACCGCCAACGCCGCGTGTCGACCTTCCCGACCAGCCTCGTCGAACCGCTCCAGGACTGGGCGGACCAGGTCGAGCGCGCCCGCGGGCGCGAGGGCCTGCTGTTCCCGGGCGCCGACGGAGGCTCTTCGGTGAGCCCGGCTACGCGGGGTTCGTGCTCGAGGCCCACCGCCGGGTGCACGCCCTCGAGCCGTTCACAGCCGAGCACTTCGACCGGTGGCTGGCGCTGTGGGAGCGGACGATCGATGCGTCGTGGTCCGGCCCGGTCGCCGACCAGGCGAAGGGCCACGCCCGTCGCATCGCCGCCGTCCTGGCCCGGCAGCTGGGTCGCTGATCAGGCCCTGGACGGCCCTCAGGCTCTGGCCGACCGGCCCTTGATCGTCAGCTTCCCGTGGCGCGACGGCGCCGGGCGCGCGTCGTCGAGGCTGATGCGCAGGACGCAGCCGGCCCGGCGCGGATCCTTGGCCACCAGCTCCTCGACGGTCCCGCCGCTGTCGGCCAGCAGGCCCTCGGCCAGCCCGAGGTGGATGGCGCACACGGTGCTGCGGTCGGTCAGGGCGCTCGACTCGAACGGGCAGGTGTGCAGGATGACGTCGGCGCCGTGGTCCGTGGCCTGCACCTCGGGGTCGAAGCCCTGGCGGGCCATGGCGGCGGTGATGTCGGCGAGGAGGTCGCCCGAGGGGGTGGCTCGCCGGAGCTCGTCGGCGGCCCGCCGCCCGACCTCCTCCGGGCTCTGCCCGGTCCGGATGACCTCGACGAGCAGGCGGCTCAGGCGCTCGTAGGGCCCTGTCGTGCCCCACGCGCCCTCCGACGAGGGGTCGACCTCGTAGAGGAGCCGCGGCCGCCCCCGGCCGGTGCCGGCCGCCCTCGTCTCCACGACGAGCCCGGCGGAGAGCAGCTTGGCCAGGTGCTGGCGGATCGCGTTGTGGTTGAACGAGAAGTGCTCGGTGAGCTCGGCGACCCCCACGGGACCGTCTGCCTCCGCGATGCGCCGGAAGATGGCGTGGCGCGTGGGGTCGCCGAGGGCCCGGGCTTGCTGTTGGAGTGTGGTCATCGTGTCCCTGGTGGGGGGAGGGGCTTAGTGGCCGAGGGTGCGGGCGGCGGTGCTGGCGCCCATCATGAAGCCGAACCCCGCCCCGGTCCAGAACCCGCTGAAGGCGCCGAGGCCGAGGGCCGCGCCGAACACCATCCCGCCGGCGACGCCGGCGACGGTCACGGCCCGCGTGGTGAGGAAGAAGCCCAGGACGGTGCCCAGGGCGGCCCGTGCGAACGGCGGCCTGGCGTCGGTGAGCCGTTGGCGGTCGGGCCGCCTCGCGTCTCGTACGTTGATGCGAGTCGCAGAGCCCTGGGAGGACCCCGTGCCGCACGAGGTTGCCAGCCACTACTCGGAGTCTGGTTCGTTGGCCGAGTCGATCGCGGCCCAGCTGAGCGCGGCGGGCATCGACCTCGACTCGGTCACCACCGGGGACCTCGCTGCGGTCGATGAGTTCCACATCCGGGGTAGGGACGCGACGATCGCTCTGGCCGAGGCGATGGGTGTCGAGGCAAGCACCGCGGTGCTCGACATCGGCTGTGGGCTGGGAGGCGCCGCGAGAACCCTGGCGGAGCGGTTCGGGTGCACCGTGACGGGCATCGACATCACGCCGTCGTTCTGCGCCGCGGCGGCCGAGCTCTCGCGATGGACGGGTCTCGACGATCGGACGAGCTTCCGGGTGGGCGATGCCTGTGCGCTTCCCTTCGACGACGACCAGTTCGACGCGGCGGTGACGATCCACGCCGCCATGAACATCGCCGACAAGCCTGCCCTCTACCGCGAGGCCCGCCGGGTCGTGCGGCCGGGAGGGCGCTTCGGCATCTACGACGTGCTGGCGGGCGAGGGCGGCGACGTGGTCTTTCCCGTGCCGTGGGCGCGTGACGCCTCGATCAGCCATCTCGCTACTCCCGAGGACATGCGGGCCATGCTCGATTCGGCGGGCTTCGAGGTGCTCGACGAGGTCGATTCGACCGACGACGGCTTGGCCTGGTTCCGATCTCTGGCCGCCGGCATCGCCGAATCCGGTCCACCGCCTGTCAGCTTCGGGGTGTTCCTCGGGGAGGATCTTTCGCGGATGGCCGCCAACCAGGTCACCAACCTCTCCGAGCGTCGGATCAGGACCGTCGCCTACGTGTGCCGCGCGTGAGCTCGAGCCCATGGTCGGTCCGCAGCCACGGGCGACAGGCCTCCGGGTTCGCGCCCACGGCCTGAGGAGGCCGCGCCTCGAGCCGCCGGCCGCCGTCGGGACCTTCGGCTCTGCCCACCGCCGGGGCGCTGGGGTCAACGCCTTCCTCATCGGGACCTGGGCCCTGACCGGCATGGGCTACTTCTGGCCGGCGTGGATCCTCGCCGGGTGGGGCGTCGGGATGCTCCTCGGGCTCCGGGACTACTGGCGGGGACCCGTGACCGAGGCCGACGTCGACGAGGAGCTGCGCCGGATGCACCGCTGAGCGGCGGTCGCCGCCGGTCACGCTGCCGGCACCGGTTCGGGCGACGGTGAGCGGCGGAGGTGGATGGCGATGGCGGCGCTGGTGACCGCGGCCCAGGCGCACCAGACCGAGATGAGGGCTCGCTGGTCGAGCCACGCCAGGACCAGCACCGCCGCCAGGTTCAGCGCCCCGAAGCGCCGGACGTGGGCGTGCTCGGACAGCAGCAGCGACCCGCAGGTGACGAGGACGTAGATGGCCACGAGCGGGCCGCCGTGCCACAGGTCGACCCGATAGGCGATGTGGAGCCCGTCGATGCTCGCATCGACCGGTCCCCGGGCGAGGGCGTACAGCAGCACGGCGGCGACGGCTGCGCCGAGCACCGTCAGCGACCGGACCCGGGCGCGGTGGGCCGACGACTCGAGGGCGCCCACGGCCAGGGGGACGAGGACGGGCAAGACCCCGAAGGCGATGACGAGGTAGGCGATCATGGCGCCCCGCCAAAGCCCGACCGGACCGTAGCCCTCGAGCCCCCGCCAGAGCCCCGCTTCGATGAGCTGGTGCACACCGAAGACCACCGGCAGCGCCGCCAGCGGTCGCTCCGACGCCCGGCGGACGTGGCGCACCGTGTCGACGCCGATGCCGCTGATGACCAGACCCGCCACAAGGTCCGCTTCGGCGGAGAAGCACATGGCGCACCGTCCCCTCGACCGACGTGGCATCCGACGGGACTTCCGCCAAGGGGTTCGGCACTCGCAGGGTCGATGCTAGCGACGGGTCCGGCAGATGTCGCAGGGCCGAAGGTCTCGACTCCCGGGCTGGCACGGGGGTTGGCCCGGCGGGCGCAACGGGAAGGAACGGGACATCGACGCCACGATCCTGCTCCGATCCGAGGTCGCGCCTGCCCGCCCCCGCGGCGTGGGGCGGGCGGCGGTCGCGATCGCCCTGCTGGTGACCTGCGGGTGCATCCAGCCGGTCGGTCCGGCCCGCACGTCGGAGAGCTACCGGGCCAAGGCCACCACCACGGCCGAGGCGGGGATCTCGGCGGCCGAATCGGCCTCGCTCGTCATCGACGGCGCCGACGAGGAACGGCTCCTGCCTCCCTACACGGCCGTCCTGCTGTCCGAGCTGGAGGACGACGCGGGCGGGGCGGCCTCCACGTTCTCCGGCATCCAGCCGCCGAGCGCCGAGGCCGACCGGGTCCGCGCTGACCTGCTCGATCGGATGGCCGACCTGCAGGACGCCCTCGCAGAGCTGCGCATCGACGCCCGCCGAGGTGACCTCGAGGCGCTGGCCGACGTGCGCCCGGCCCTCCGGGACGCCGTCGACCAGCTGGAGGCCTTCGTGGAGGAGCAGGGGTGAAGAAGCTCTCGGGCATCGCCCTCGGCATCCTCACCGCCATGGGCGGGTTCGTCGACATCGGCGACATCGTCGCCAACGCCGAGACCGGCGCCCGGTTCCGGCTCTCCTTGGCCTGGGCCGTCGTCCTCGGGGTGGGCGGCATCGTCGTGTACGCCGAGATGGCGGGTCGGGTGGCCGCCATCTCCCACCGGCCCGTCTTCGACCTCGTGCGGGAGCGCCTCGGGGCGCGGATGGGGCTGGCCAACCTCTTCGCCTCCTTCTTCATCACGCTGCTCACCCTCATCGCCGAGGTGGCGGGCATCGCCCTCGCCCTCGAGCTGGTGACCGACGTGAGCTACCTGCTGTGGCTCCCCCTCACCGCCTTGCTCGTCTGGCTGGTGATCTGGCGCATGCGCTTCGAGGCGATGGAACGGCTCTTCGGGCTCATGGGCCTGGTCCTCATCGCCATCGCCGTCGGCGTTTGGCGCCTCGATCCCGACTGGGGCAACCTGCTCGGCTCGGCCACCCGGCCGCTCGTCCCCGCCGGGGAGGGCCACCCGACGTACCTCTACTACGCCGTCGCCCTCTTCGGAGCCGCCATGACCCCCTACGAGGTGTTCTTCTTCTCCTCCGGCGGGGTCGAGGAGCGCTGGACCCGGCGCGACCTCGCCATCAGCCGGGCCAACGTGTTCGTCGGCTTCCCGCTGGGCGGTCTGCTGTCCCTCGCTCTCATGGCGTCGACGGCGATCGTGTTCGCCCCCCGGGGCATCCAGGTGTCGCATCTCTCGCAGGCCGCGCTGCCCACGGCCCTGGCGCTGGGCAAGGTGGGCCTGGCCCTCGTGATCGTCGGGTTCTTCGCCGCCACCTTCGGGGCGGCGCTGGAGACGGCGCTGTCCGCCGGCTACACCGTGTCGCAGTACTTCGGGTGGCAGTGGGGCAAGCTCGTCGCCCCCCGGGACGCCTCCCGGTTCCATCTGCTCGTGCTCGGGTCCATCGCGGCGTCGGTCCTCGTCGGGCTCACGGCCGTCGACCCGATCAAGGTCACGGAGTACTCGATCGTGCTCTCGGCGGCGGCCCTGCCCCTGACCTACTTCCCGATCCTGGTGGTGGCCAACGACCGGGACTACATGGGCGACGCCGTGAACTCGAAGCTGGGCAACGTGTTCGCCTTCGGGTACCTCGTGCTCATCGTCGTCGCCTCCTTGGCGGCGCTGCCGCTCATGATCGCCACGAGGGCGGGGGCCTGATGGCGGGGCGCATGCTGCTGGCCGGCTTCGCCCTGCTCGATCGCCAGATCGTGGACCGGGACGGGCGGATGGCCGGCAAGGTCGACGACCTGGAGCTGGCGGAGCCCGACGGGGGTGGAGCTCCCTACGTCACGGGCCTGGTGTCCGGTCGAGGAGCCCTGGCTCGCCGCATCGGTGGGCGGCTGGGACGGGCCGCTGCCTGGCTGTCGGCCCGGCTGGAGGCGTCCGGGGAGCAGCCCGGCCCGATCCCCTTCGGGGTCGTCCGCGAGCTTGGCAACCACATCGAGATCACCCTCACCCGGGAGGACCTCGACAGCTTCGAGCTGGAGCGCCGGCTGCGCGACGGCGTCGTCGCCAAGATCCCGGGAGCCCGCCATGCGCCTGAGTGACCTGCTCGGCCAGGAGGTCGTGACCGAGGGCGGGGAGCACCTGGGGCGCGTGCGAGACGTCCGCCTCGTGCAGGACGGGCCCCTCCTGGGCACCTGGGGGGCGGCCTTCCGGGTGGACGCGCTCATCGTCGGGCGCGGGGCCGTGCTGGCCCGCCTGGGGTTGACGCGGGACACCCCCAGCGAGCCGGACCTCCTCCAACGCCCGTTCGGGCCGTTCCGTCGCCGCCGTCCCGTGCCCGTGCCATGGGACCGGGTCGTCGAGGTGGGTGACGTGATCCGTGTCACCGACGATCCGACCCGGCGGAGCCCAGGCGGCTGACGCGCCGCGCCGCGCCGGGCGACGGCAGCCGGGTCGCCGCCGGGGGCCGATACGCTCGTCCCGACGATCCGATGCCGTGCGCTGCTGACCCCGCTCCCGCTCTCGCCCCGCGTGCTGCTCGCCGCTGGGTCGCGCTCACGCTGGCCCTGCTGATCGCCCTCATCTTGCCGCTGGCGGCGCCCCGCGGGGCCGAGGTGGCCGGCGCGGAGGAGCCGACCACCGTGTCGGCCTCCGACGATGCCGCTCGCCTCGAGCGCACGTCACCGGTCCAGCGCCACCGGCTCGCCACCGCGCTCCGCCGCGCTCGGGCCATGCCGGTCCTGTCGGCGGTGCTCCGGTCGCCCGGCGTGCGCTCGCACGAGGCGCCGCCGCCCCCGACGGGGCCTGTCGCGCGCCCCGTCACCCGCCGCGGGCCACCGGTCGCCTAGCCCGGCCTCGCGCGCCTCGCCGCGCCCCGGCCCGCCGCCCTCGCCGGGCGAGCGGGTCCGCCTGCATCCGCGTACCGTCTCCACCCGAGGAACCCCCCAATGCCCCACCTGCTCACCCTGGCTGCCACCCGCGCCGAGTCCGTGAAGGACAGCTTCGTCGACTTCGACGTCCCTCCCTGGGCGTGGGCCGCCCTGATCGGCGCCATCGTCGTGATGCTCGTGGCCGACCTCCTGCTCGTACACCGCACGGCCCACGTCATCACCATCAAGGAGGCGGCCATCGAGTCCGCTGTCTGGATCTCGATCGGCCTGCTCTTCGGCGTCGTGATGATCATCTGGCAGGGGGGCCAGGCCGGCGGTGAGTACTACGCCGGCTTCCTGATCGAAAAGAGCCTCTCGATCGACAACGTGTTCGTCTGGGCCGTGATCCTGTCGTTCTTCCGGGTGCCCGCCGAGTACCAGTTCCGGGTGCTGTTCTGGGGCATCTTCGGGGCGCTCGTGCTGCGGGGCATCTTCATCTTCGCCGGCGTGTCGCTGATCGAGCGCTTCGAGTGGATCCTGTACGTGTTCGGCGCCTTCCTCATCTACACGTCGTTCAAGATCGCCCGGCACGACGAGTCCGAGGAGGTCGACTACAGCCGCAACGTCGCCATCCGGTTGGTGCGGCGCTTCATCCCCACCACGGACCGCTACGACGGCCAGAAGCTCTTCACCAAGGAGGGCATCCACCGTGTCGCCACGCCGCTGTTCACCGTCCTCATCCTCATCGAGGCGACCGACGTCATCTTCGCGGTGGACTCCGTCCCGGCCATCCTCGCCGTGAGCCGGGAGCCGTTCATCGTGTTCGCCTCCAACGCCTTCGCCATCCTGGGCCTGCGGTCCCTGTACTTCGTGCTCGGCGGGATGCAGGGCCGGTTCCGGTACCTGAACGTCGGGCTCGGCGTGATCCTCGCCTTCGTCGGCGTGAAGATGCTCCTCATCGGCGAGCCGTTCGAGGTCCACCTCCCGACGTACGCGTCGCTCGGGTTCATCGGCCTCGTGCTGGCGGTGTCGATCGGGGCGTCGCTGCGGGCCGAGCGGCTCGAGCGCGAACGCGAGGGCGACAACGAGGTGAGCCCTACGGGGTGAAGCGATAGCCCATCCCGGGCTCGGTGAGGAAGTAGCGGGGCCGGCTGGGCACCGGCTCCAGCTTCCTCCTGATCTGGGCCAGGTAGAGGCGCAGATAGTTCGTCTCCGTGCGGTACTGGGGGCCCCAGACCTCGCGGAGGAGCTGCTGCTGGCTCACGAGCTTGCCCGGGTTGCGCACCAGCACCTCGACGACCTGCCACTCGGTCGGCGTCAGGTGGACGGCCTTGGTGCCCCGGGTGACCCGCTTCGCGGCCAGGTCGACGGTGAAGTCGTCGGTGCTGACCATCGGCTCCTCTTCGGCGGGGGTGGCCCGGCGCAGGGCCGCCCGGAGGCGGGCCAGGAGCTCGTCCATGCCGAAGGGCTTGGTGACGTAGTCGTCGGCCCCGGCATCGAGAGCTGCCACCTTGGCGTCCTCGTCCTCCCGGGCCGAGAGCACGAGGATCGGCATCTGGGTCCACCCCCGCAGCCCATGGACCACCTCGATGCCGTCGATGTCGGGGAGCCCCAGGTCGAGCACCACGAGGTCGGGCCGCACCCGAGCCGCGACGCGCAGCGCCTCTTCGCCCGACTGCGCCTCGTCGACCTCGTACCCCCGGGCCCGCAGGTTCGTGGTCAGGGCCCGACGGATCTGCGGCTCGTCGTCGACGATGAGGACGCGGCTCATGGCGTCCCGTCCGGGTGGCGGGGGAGGGAGACGACCATGGTCGTGCCCCCGGCGGGCGTGTCCTCGACGGTGATCGTGCCCGCCACCGCGAGCACGAGTCCGCGGGCCACCGCCAGGCCCAGGCCGACCCCCGGCCCGTTCGAGCGGTCGCCCCGGCGCTGGAAGGGCAGGAAGACCCGCTCCCGCTCGGCCGGCGGGATCCCCGGGCCGTGGTCGATGATCCGGACCTGCACCTCGTCGTCGTCGCTCAGCGCCTCGACGCGCACTGGCTGGCCGGCCGGCGACCAGGCCAGCGCGTTGTCGAGCAGGTTGGCCAGCGCCCGCTCCACGAGGCTGGGGTCCGTCTCGACCCCCGGGAGGTCTTCGTCCACCGCCACGTCGAGGCGGGCGGAGCCGGCCCGTTCACCGAGGCTGGTGACGGCGGCCAGCACCAGCTCGTCCACGCCGATCTCGACCTGGCGCACCGGCAGCGCCCCGGTGGTCAGGCGGCTCATGTCGAGCAGGTTGGTGACGATGCCGGTGAGGCGGTCGGTCTCCTCGTCGATCGTCTCGACGAACTGCCGGGCCACCTCGGGGGGCCAGTCGACGTCGTCGGCCTTGAGGCTGGTGACGGACGCCTTGATCGAGGCGAGAGGCGTGCGCAGGTCGTGGGATACGGCGGCCAGCAGCGAGTTCCGGAGCTCGGTGCCGGCCTGAGCCCGGGCCGCCTCCGCCGAGCGGCGCCCGGCTGTGGCCCCATACCAGGAGACGACGCCGCCGACCATGAGGAAGACCGTGAGCGCCAGGACGTTGTCCAGGTGCTCCACCTTCCACGTGTGCAGCGGTGGGGTGAAGAACCAGTTGGCGAGCAGGAAGCCGAGGATGGCGGCCGTGAGGGCCGATCGCAGGCCGCCGATGGCGGCGGCGGCCAGCACCGACAGGAGGAAGAGCAGCAGCGTCGAGGAGATGTCGAGGCCATCCCGGAACGGGACGAGGGCAGCCGCGAGCGCGGTCGGGCCGAGGAGCGCGAGGAGCCAACCGACCCGTCGTCGGGTGGTCGACAGCGATGGGGTGGCGTCGTCCCGCCCGCGTGGCGCACGGATCACCTCGCCATCATCGTCGGTCCTACACGAGCAGGCGGTACCGGGGGTTGAGGATGGCGAGGCGGGCCTTGTGCAGGCCGACGGTGCCCGTCGCCTCCATCCGCGTGCCCATGCGGACCCCGGCCAGCTCCCGCCGACCCAGGAAGACGATCGACATGGAGGCGGTGTCGTCCTCGAGCACCAGCTCCAAGGTGGCCGAGTCGTGCTGCGGGGCGACGCGGATGGCCCGGACCCGGCCCTGCACCGTGATCCGGTCGCGCCAGCGGACGTCCCGGATGGGCATGAGGGCACCCTCCGGCGGCCGCTCCCGGTCCTGCTCGTCCTCGAGGTCCGGCGGGGCGCCCACGGCGGCGCGGATGGCGCGCTGGTCTCCCTCGCTGTCGAGGTCGTGCCCGGTGCCGAGGTGGAAGGGCACGGAGGTGACGTTGGCGTGGGGCAGCCGCGACACCTGCTCCTCGATCGAGTCCGCCGTGCGGTCGTGCAGGATGCGGTGCCACACCCCCCGGAACTTGCGATCGGGCATGAGGACGGTCACCTCCGTCTGTCCGTCGGCCAGCTCTCGGGCCACTGTCGAAACGGCCGCCTTCGTGAGCCGGCGATCAGGGCACTCGACGATCTCCAGGGGGATGCGGGTGAGGTGGAGCCGGCGCCACTCCGAGGCCAGCTCCTCGGCCACCTGGTCGTCCAGGGCGAAGTGGACGGCCCGCAGCTCGGCGCTGAGGTGGGTGCGCCCGTACTGGATGGCGCGGGCGGCGGCCATGTCGATCCGGTCGATGAACACGAGCACGACGTGGCGACGCAGGACCGGAGCGGCGATGGCGGCGGGCACGTCGAACTCGAGCTCCTCGGCCTCCCGCCGGTACTGCTCGTGGAGGCGCAGCAGCAGGACGACGAGGACGGGGAGGATGACGAGGATGACCCAGGCCCCGTCGGCGAACTTGGTGACGGCGATGATGACGGCGACCACCGCCGAGAGGACGGCGCCGGTGGCCTGGATGACCAGGCTGCGCCGCCAGCCCGTGTGCCGGTGGGTCAGGTGGTGCTTCGTCATCCCCGCCTGCGACAGCGTGAACCCGGTGAAGACGCCGATGGCGTAGAGCGGGATCAGCTTCGTGACCACCGCGCCGGTGGCGATGGTGAGCAGCATGGCGGCGGCGGCCAGCACGATGATCCCGTTCGAGTACACGAGGCGGTGCCCGCGCTTGGTCATCTGCCGGGGCAGGAAGCTGTCGCCGGCCTGGAAGCTGGCCAGCCGCGGGAAGTCGGCGAAGCCGGTGTTGGCGGCCATGACGAGGATGAGCATGGTGCCGGCCTGAAGGGCGTAGAAGAGGACGTTGCCGACGGCCCCGTGGCCGTACACGGCCTCGCCGACCTGGGCGATCACGGTCGGGGTACCCGACGGGTGGGGTCCGACCTCCACCTCGCTGGCCAGGAACGACAGCCCGAGGAACATGACCCCGAGGCCGATGCCCATCACCACCAGCGTCTGGCGGGCGTTGCGCCAGGCCGGCTCGCGAAAGGCGGGGACGCCGTTGGAGATGGCCTCCACCCCGGTGACGGCGGCGCCGCCCGAGGCGAAGGCGTGCAGCACCCCGAAGAGGCCGGCCCCGTAGAACCAGCCGTCGCCGCGGGACCCCGCCTCGTGGGCCATCTCGGGCAGGAGGCCCACCACGTGGAGATCCCCCGCCAGGTGCTTCCACAACCCGATCCCGAGGAGCAGGAGCATGTTGAGGATGAAGAAGTAGGTGGGGACGGCGAAGATCTTCCCGCTCTCCTTCACGCCCCGCAGGTTCCCGAAGGCGATGAGGGCGATGAAGAACAAGGCGATGGGCACCTTGAACGGGGCGAGGCCCGAGAAGGCGGACACGAGCGCAGCGGTGCCAGCCGACGAGGACACGGCCACGGTGAGGATGTAGTCCGTGAGCAGCGAGGCCCCCGCCACCTGGGCCGGGATCACACCGAAGTTGTCCCGCGTCACGAGGTAGGCGCCACCGGCGGACGGGTACTCCTTGATCGTCTCCCGGTAGGAGAGGATCAGGAACCCGAGCACCACCAGCATCGCCACGGTGATGGGCACCACGAGGGAGAAGGCGGCCACCCCGACGAGCGGGATGAGCACGTGGAGGATCTCCTCGGTGGCGTAGGCGCTGGAGGACAGGTTGTCCGACGCGAACACGGCCAGCGCGGTGGGCTTGCCGAGGCGCTGGTGCTCCATCTCGTCGCTGTGGAGGGGATGGCCGAGCAACCGCCGCTTGGCCCGGTAGGCGATGCCGTCGGGCAGCTCGACGTGGCCGTCGACGGCGATCGGCCCGGGGATGTCGGTGACGCTCATCGGGGGGTGCGCGCGAAGGGCGCGACGAGCAGGGGGGTCATGGCTCCAGTGGACGACGGATCGCCGTCAGCGTGTCGTCAGCGTCGGGCCGCCGCCCGTAAGGATCTCGTCAAGACGCGGGGTTCAAGGCGTGCGCCGGGGCAGTGTGGCCCGCAGGACGACGCTGCCGGCCACTGCCGCCAACACCGAGACGGCGAGGACACCGAGCTTGGCCTGGGCCTCGAGGGCCGGGTGGCTGAAGGCGAGGCCCGAGATGAACAGCGATACGGTGAACCCGATCCCGGCCAGCAGCGAGAGCCCCACGACCTGGCCGAAGGTGACCCCGTCGGGGAGCGTCCCGAGGCGGAGCCGGGTGGCGAGCGCCACGGCGCCCGTGATGCCGACGAGCTTCCCGACGAGGAGCCCGAGGGCGACTCCGATCGTCACCCGGGACGTCGCGGCGTCGCGCACGACGTCGCATGAGAGCTCGATGCCGGCGTTGGCCAGGGCGAAGAGCGGGATGATCACGTAGCTCGTCCACGGGTGGAGCAGGTCCTGCAGGCGCTCGGCCACCGGCACCGACTCCCGCAAGCGGAACGACATGGCCCGCACCTCGGTGACGGTGACCTCGTAGTCCTCGGAGAGCTCGTCGGCCACGGCGGCCGCGTCGTGCTCGGGCATGAGGGGGCGGGCCGGCGTGAGCAGCCCGAGCGCCACCCCCGCGATCGTGGCGTGGATGCCGCTCTCGAACGTGGCGAACCACACCGCCACGCCGATCACCGCGTAGACGGGCACGTACCAGACCCGGAGGCGACGCAGCAGGGCCACCAGGACGAGGCCGGCCAGCGCGGCCAGGGCCCAGCGCACGTGGATCTCGTCGGAGTAGAAGACGGCGATCACGACGATGGCCCCGATGTCGTCGACGATGGCCAGGGCCAGGAGCAGCACCTTCAGCTGCGTCGGCACCCGGGACCCGAGGAGGGCGAGCACCCCGAGCGCGAAGGCGATGTCCGTCGCCATCGGGATGCCCCACCCGTCCCCGCCGCCGCCCCGGTGGTTCACGGCCAGGTAGATGGCAGCCGGCACCACCATCCCGCCGAGGGCGGCCACGGCCGGGAGCATGGCATCGCGAGCCCGGGCCAGGTGGCCGCTCACGAGCTCCTGCTTGATCTCCAGCCCGACCACGAAGAAGAACAGCGCCATCAGCGCATCGTTGACCCAGTGCCGCAGGTCCGCGGCGACGATGCGTCCCCCCACGTCGACGGCCAGCTCCGTGTGCCACAGGTCCCGGTACACAGCCGACCAGGGCGAGTTGGCCCACACGAGGGCGACCACGGTGCCGAGCAGGAGCAGCAGCCCGCCTGAGGCCTCGATGTCGAGGAAGCGCTGGACGGGGCGGGCCAGGCGGCGAGCCAGGAACCGCTCGCTGTTCAGCCAGATCGGCGGGCGGGCGGGCATCGGAGGGCCTTTCGGGGTCGGCGAGCTGATCGCCGACCAGGCTTCCCGGCACTCCGAGAGCGATCCTAGGGCCTTCGGCCCTACCGCCCCTCCCGGTCCGATCGCATCGTGTCCAAGGAGCGCGCTCTGGAGGTGCCCGATGCCCCTGCTCTCCGAAGGCCACGTGCGGGAGACCGACGCGTTCACCCTGCGGATGGAGCGCGACCCGCTGCTCAGGTCGACGATCACCGCCATCGCCAGCTTCGACCGGGCCCCGCGCTGGGAAGCGCTGGTGGCGAGGGTCGAGCGGGCCACCCGGATCGTCCCGTCCTTCCGGGCCAAGCTGGTGCCCAGCCCGCTCGGGCTGGCCCCGCCGAGCTGGGTGATCGACCCCGATTTCGACCTCTCGTGGCACCTGCGGCACGTCGAGGCGCCGCCGCCGCACACGCTCGACACGGTGGTCGAGATGGCGCGGATCGCTGAGATGACCGCCTTCGACCCGGCCCGACCGCGGTGGGAGTTCACCCTCGTCACCGGGCTGGCGGGGGGTCGGGCGGCCCTGCTCATGAAGGTGCACCACGCCTTGACCGACGGCGTCGGCGGCATCGAGCTGGCGGCGCACGTCGTCGACCCGCAACGCCGCCCCGCCGACCTCGGCCCGATGCCCGAGGTCCCCGTGGCCGCCGGGCCGCCGTCGACAGGCCGCTTGGGGGAGGTGATCGGCTTCGACCTCGAGCGCTGGACCCAGGCGTCCGTCGCGCTGCTGGGCGCCACCCCTTCCTTCGCCGCCCACCTCCTGCGCCACCCTGCCCGAACGGTGGGCAGCGCGGCTGCCACCGCCGCCTCGATCGCCCGGTTCGCCCGCCCCGTGGTGAGCACCCGGTCCCCCGTCATGCGAGCCCGGCGCCTCCAGTGCAGCCTCCGCCTCTTCGACGTGCCGCTGGCCGACCTGAAGGCCGCGGCGGCGGAGGTCGACGGGTCGTTGAACGACGCCTTCTTGGCCGGGGTGACCGGGGGGCTGCGCCGCTACCACGAGCGCCACGAGGCCATGGCCCCAACCCTGCGGGTCACGATGCCCATCAACGTTCGGAAGCCGGGGGACGCGGCGGGCGGGAACCGGATCACCCTCATGCGCTTCGACGTGCCCGTGGCCGTCACCGATCCCCGCGCTCGGATGCGGGCCATCCACGAGGCCTGCGCCGCCGTGCGCGAGGAGCGGTCGCTGCCGTACTCCGAGCTCGTCGCCGGCCTGCTCAACCTGCTCCCGCCGGGGGTCACGGGCGGCATGCTCAAGCACGTCGACTTCCTGGCCAGCAACGTGCCGGGCTTCCCGACCCCCGTCTACGTCGGCGGGGCGAGGATCGAGGGCTTCCACGCCTTCGGTCCAACCATCGGTGCGTCGGCCAACATCACGCTGATGTCCCACCGGGGGACGTGCCACCTCGGCGTCACCACCGACAACGGTGCGGTGCCCGATGCCGACGCGTTCCTGGACTGCCTGCGGGAGGGGTTCGACGAGGTGGTGGCCAGCGCAGGGACGTCGGCCGGGAGGCCTCGACCGAAGCGCTGACCGACGAGCGGACCGCTCAGGCGACCAGGCGAAGGGGGGCCGAACGGCGGAGGTGGTCGACCCGGACGGCCACGCGCGGGTCGGCCAGGCGGCGCGCCGTCTCCTCGGCCGCGGCCCGCACGACGGCCGCCGAGCGGTCCTGGGCCATGGCGTTTACCCCCATGACCGACAGCGTCGGGGCTGTCGGCTCGAAGGCCAGCACCTGGATGCCGGCGCTGCGGAGGCGGGCCGTCTCGCGCGCCAGCCGGCGGTGGGCGGCCAGGCGCACCACCGCATCGGCGGTGCGGGCCCGTCCGCCGCGGGCCGACATGGGCGACACGACGACGGCGAGGTCCACCCTGCTGGCCCGGAGCACGTCGGCGTTGGTGGGGGAGTGGGCGCCCCCGTCGATGTAGTCCCTCCTGCCGACGCGCACCGGTGCGAAGTAGCCGGGGATGGCACACGAGGCGGCCACCGCAGCGGCCAGGGAGGCGGCCGGCGCGCCGGGCCGGCCGAAGACCACGCGGGCGGCATCGTCACGGCGGGTGGCGCACACGAGTAGACCCTCGGGCCAACCAGACGCCGGGGCCAGCCGCTCGAGGGCCGTCGTGTGCTCGAGCAGGTCGATGCCGCCGCTGGGCACCAGCGTGGCCGCCGCGGCCGCCGGGCGCAGAGCCCAGGGCCGGCGCAGGGTCCGGGCGGCGAGGCGGGGCGACGGGGCCCGCCAGCCGCGAGCGAGGCGCGAGAGGTCGAACGGCGGGAAGTCCCGCTCCCGCGCCCCGAGGAGGGCGAAGAGCGCGGCGCCTTCGTCGCTCAGCGGCTGGTCGCTGGCGTAGGCGGCCAGGTCGGGTGCCGTTGCCCCGAGGCGCAACACCGAGCCGGTGACGGAGCCCGCCGATGACCCGACGATCACGCGCGCCTCGCGAGGGTCCCACCCGGTGTGCTCGGCCAGCGCGGCCAGCACCCCGGCGTGGTACGCCTGCCCGACCATCCCGCCGGCGCCGAGCACGAGCCCGATCTTGGTCATCCCCACCTCCGTGTCGTGGTGCCCGTGTCGTGGTGCCGCATCGCTACCCCGCTCGCGCGGTCCGCAGACGGATGGTAGGCGGGTCAGGCCGGGTTCACCGGATGAACGAGATGCGACCGCTCGGTTCGAGCACCGCGGCCCGCAGGGTGCTGAGGTCGTCGATGCCCTCTTGGCGGGCGGCCTCGTAGACCTCGCTGATCGGCATGCGCTCGTTCTGGAGGGCCTCGTCGATCGGTTCGCCGTCGCGCAGGATGAGCACGGGCACCCCGTCGATGACCTTGGCCACCCGCTCGGAACGCCAGGTCAGGTAGCTGAGCACCACGATCCAGAACCCGAAGGTCGAGACGGCCAGGACGCCGCCCGTGATCGACATGTCCTCCTGGGTGACGCTCTGCTGAACGATGTCGCCGACGACGACCAGGAGGATCATCTCGAACGGCGCCATGTCGCCGAGGGAGCGCCGGCGCAGGCCCCGGGTGACGACGAGGAGGAAGACGAAGATGACCGTCGCCCGCAGCACGATCTCCACTACGGCATCACCCTCGTGTGGAACGAGACCTCGACGGGCTGCTCGTCGCCCTCGAGCACGCCGATGGTGCCCCCGAAGCCGCTCTGGACGGCGGGCTCCAGGCGTCCGTCGAGCTCGACGACGAGCTCGTCGCCGTCGGGAGGGTCGAACTCGAGCACGACGAGGTCGCCCCGGCTGTGGTCGCCGGAGGCCTCCGGATACATGCGGTTGAAGTCGAAGCGCTGCAGGTACGAGCGGTCGAAGGCCAGCTCGATCGGATCGTCGAAGCCGCCGTCGCGCTGCAGCCGGACCTTGAGGGGGGTGGCCAGCCCGGGCCGGCTCACGGTGGCGGCGGTCACCGTCAGCGTGTAGCCGCCGCCCGAGGCGCTGACCTCGGAGGTGTCCACGCCGAAGGCGTCCACGACGGAGAGGCCGTCGAGCACCACCAGGCCCAGGAGCGCGGTGAGCACCACGGTCGACACCGTGTAGGCGATCCGCCGGTGGCGGGAGGCCTCGCTGGTGTCCTCGGGGATCGTCGGGTGGGCGGCTGCCGGCACGGCGCAGGTGTTCCCCGCCGCGCGAGCGCACAAACGCCGAGGCGGCTCAGCTCGTCATGCCCCCGAGGCCGACGAGGCCCCGGGCCAGCTCGATCTCGCCCATGTGGCGCAGGCCGTGCTGGTAGATCCAGCACTCGATGGCGTCGAGCAGGGTGATGCCGTGCTCGTCCGCCACGCGGGCGCTGTAGGTGTTGGCGACGACCGGCGGCAGGGGCCGGGGGACGATCACGTCGTCGAGGCGGTCGGCGTCCAGTCCCGCCAACCACGCCTCGGTGCGGGCGAAGACCGCCGTCTGGTACTCGACGAAGGCGTCGTAGTCACCGATGCGCTGGTGGATCATGTCGCTGACCGGGCGCTCCTTGCCGTGGTCGTCGATCGCCATCCGCACCCGCGCCTGCCAGTCGGCATCCCAGATGAGGCCCTCTCCGCACAGCAGGCCGGCCGACGTGTCCTGCATGTTGATGTAGTGGAACAGGGAGAAGGCGATGGGGAGCACGCCTTCGCGCTCGAAGTGGTTCACGTGCTCGGGACCCATCGTGGCGACGGCGTCCTCGTAGAGCGAGTGCATGGCCCGCAGGCGGCGGCGGAGTGAATCGAGGAGGGCGGACATGGGTCCGACCGTAACTATTGCCATCCTCAGTGTCAATAGGTAGGGTGGCGGCATGCGGGGGAGCCAGCGTCGCGATCGGGTGATCGGGGTCAGCGCCGATCGGGCCTGGGCGGTGATCGGCCGGCCGGAGGTGCTGCACCTGTGGTTCCCGGGCATCGTCGACTGCACGGTGGAGGGCGACACCCGCACGATCACCACCGGCATGGGCCTGCAGCTGCGCGAGCAGATCCTCACCAACGATCGGCTGCAGCGCCGCTTCCAGTACCGCATCAGCGGCGGGGTCTTCCACGAGCACCTCGCCTCGCTCGACGTCGTCGCCCTCGACGAGGGCTCCTGCCTCGTCACCTACGCCAGCGATGCCGATCCCGCCGCGATGGCCGTCATCCTGGGCGGCGCCATGGAGAGCGCGCTGGCCGAGCTGGCCCGCCAGCTCGAGTCCGGCTCCGGCCCGGCCGTCGACGCCCTCACGAAGGAGGCCTGACGTGGGCCGCAAGATCCTCTTCGTCACCACCGACCAGCAGCGCTTCGACACGCTGGGCTGCAACGGGGGGATCCTCAGCCGCACGCCGGTCGTCGACGCCCTCGCCGCCCAGGGCATCCGCTACGAGCGGGCCGTACCCCAGTCCGTCGTGTGCATGCCGTCGCGCTCCACCATCCTCACCGGGCAGCACCCCAGCACCCACGGCGTCTGGATGAACGGCGTGGCCCTCCCCGTCGACGCCCCCTCGGTGGCCGCCGAGCTGCACCGCGCCGGCTATCGCACCGCCCTCGTCGGCAAGCCCCACTTCGAGCCGTTCCTCGATCCCTTCGGCCGTTTCACCGAGAACCTCCTCGCCCGCGACGGCGTCCCCACCGTCGTCGACCGGTGGCACGACGGGACGATGGGCCCCCACCGGGGCTTCGACCACCTCGAGCTGGCCACCCACGCCCCGATGGGCGGGCTCCACTACGCCCGGTTCATCCAGCAGGAGCATCCCGAGGCGCTGGGCGGCTTCTACGCCGTGCTCGACACGGACCTCGAGGTGAACGCGGCGGGCGGCGGCGCCACCGGCGCGCCGCAGGTGAAGGACAACCCCGTGGCGCGGGAGTGGTACCACACCGACTGGGTGGCGGACCGCACGATCGCGTGGCTCGACAGCCTGGATCCCGACGACGACTGGTTCGCCTGGATGAGCTTCCCCGACCCCCATCACCCCTGGGACCCGCCCGCCTCCGAGCTGCACCGGGTGGACTGGCGCGAAGTGTCACTGCCCGACGGCTACCCGCGGGACCGATCCGAGCGGGAGCGGGTCCTCGACGGCAAGCCCCGCCACTGGCGGCTCTGGTACGACGGTGAGCTCGTCTCCAACTACGAGGCCCCCAGCCGCTGGGTCCCCGCCACGCTCACCGACGACCAGGTGCGGGAGGTCAACGCCCGCAACGCCGTCGAGGTGGAGCTCATCGACGAGGCCCTCGGCCGGGTGCTGGCCGCCGTCGCCGCCCGAGGATGGGCCGACGACCTCGACGTCGTGTTCACCACCGACCACGGCGAGCTGCAGGGCGACTTCGGCCTGCTGTTCAAGGGCCCATACCACGTGGACGCCCTGATGCGGCTGCCGCTCATCTGGCGTCCGGCACCGTCCGCCGCCGTCGCCCCCGCGACCGTTGCCGCCCCGGTCGGCCTCGTCGACCTGGCCCCCACGTTCTGCGCCATCGCCGAGGTGCCGGCGCCGGGGTGGATGGAGGGCCAGGCCCTGCCGGTCGACGACGCCGACGCCACCGAGCGGGGCTTCCAGCGGGTCCTCACCGAGTGGGACAGCGAGGTGCTCGGTGTCGACGTGCACCTGCGCACGATCACCCGCGACGGCTGGGTCTGCACCACCTACCGCCCCGGCACCGTCCACGACGGCACCGAGGGAGAGCTCTACGATCTGACCGAGGATCCGCTCCAGCAGGTCAACCGCTGGGACGATCCGGCCGCCCGCTCGATGCGCGACGACCTCGTCGACGACTTCCACGCCCACCAGCGCCCGGCCCGACAGCCCCGCCTGCCCCTCGACGCCCCGGTCTGACTAGGTCTGAGCGGAGGGTCGAAGGGCAGGCTCCTACGCTCGGCGGCTGCTGCACCTGCGGGTCACCGTCCCGTCCGACCGGGGGCCGGCCCTGCGCGACGCGCTGGCTCAGCGGCCCGAGGTGGCGCACCTCGCCCACCTGCGGGGCGCGTCCACGCTGCCGCCGGCCTGGCCACCCTGGCCGTCCAGTCCCGCCTCACGACCCGGCGGCGGAGCTCCGCGAGCTAGTCGAGCTCGAGGTCGACGTCGGTCGAGTAGGCGCCCAGGAGGTCTCGCGCCGAGACCATCCCGACGAGGCGGCCGTCCTCTTCGATGAGGACGTGGCGGACGTAGTGCTCGAGCATCTCGTTGGCCACCTCGGTGACCGACGCGCTGGCGTCGGCCCAGATCAGCTCCTTGGTGGCGACGTCGGCCGCCGTCGTGGTGTCCAGCGGGAGGCGACGAGCCATGGCGCTCACCAGGTCGCGCTCGGACACGATGCCGAGCACCTGGTAGTCCTCGCGCACCGCCAGGGCCCCGACCTCGCCGGCGGCGAGGGCATCAGCCACCTCGTACAGCGTCGCGGTCGGCCGCACCTCGACGATGGCATCCGCGGCGAAGGTCGACACGGGGAGACCGGCCACTGCACCTTGCTCCGACATGGGGCGCTCCTTCCCTCTGGCTGACCTCAGCCTGCCGAGAGGCGCCCAGCACGGGCAGGGGCGAAGGTCCTGAACCCGCGGTCAGAGTTGACGGTTTTCCGCCAGCTCTGACCGCGGGTTCGCAGCTCGGGGGGTCCGGGTGGAGCAACGGGGCCCTGATCGGCGAACCTGTCCGACCCTGGACGGCGCCACGGCGACCTGCGGGTCCTGCCCGGGGCGGGGCACCTCGCCGGGCTCGGCATCGCCCCCGAGGTGCTCGACACGTCCGGGACTGGTAGCGCCGCCGGGGCCGCCACGCGAAGCAGCCACCCGTGAGGGTGGCTGCCTCTTTCCTGATCGGCCGGAGCTCGCCGACCGAGGAGGGGGAAGGTTGTCAGCTCTGCTGGACGACCTTGTGGTGGTGGCGGAAGCCGAGGACCACCAGGACCAGCATGGCCGCTGCGGCGACGAAGGCGCCGATGGCGGCGTAGCTGGCGATCTTGCCGACCGTCGCCCAGGCGAACGCCGTCAGGAGCAGGCCTCGCAGCGTCTCGCCCTTGAAGAGGGTGTTCCGCTGGCCGCTGAGCGTGTTGTACTCGGTCTCCAGCTTGGTCAGCTCGGCACCGGTGACGCCTTCCTTCTTGGCGGCGTCGAGGGCGGCCTTGGCCTCACGCTCGGGGGTGCCGAGGTCGGCGTAGGTGGCGCCGTCGGCGATGCCCTGGAGGTGGCCGTTGATGTAGCTGGCGTAGGCCTCGGCCTCGTCGCCGGTGTTGACGGCCTCGTCGGCGTACTTGACGAGGTCGGTCCGGCCCTCTTCCTGGAGGGCGGCGGCGGGCGGGAAGCTGATGTTCTGCGAGGACAGCTCGTCGTCGACGTAGTCGGCCGAGAAGTTCGCCCCCCAGGTGAGGAGCGCACCGGCCACCACGAGGGCAGCGGTGAGCACCACGCCGAAGGAGATGAGGACCGTGTCGATCGTGCGGCGCTTCAGGGCCACGACCGGCTCGTCCGCCGACCGGGTCCGCCCTACTGATTCTGTGGTGCTGAACGTGCTCATGGTGTGCTCCTTGGGTCTTGCTCGGGATCTCGTTGATCTCTCTTGAGCACGACGGTACGGAGGTTGCGTGGGCAACGGTCAGGGGCGAAGGTCCCGAGTGCCCGGGACCTCGGCATCTCTTGGACAGGGACCTGGCGCCCGGCCGATCGCTCGTCGAGACGCGGCCGGGCCCGGCCCCCGCACGGGGTGGCCGGGCCCGGAGACCCCAGGAGCAAGCCCCGATCAGGCGGCCAGGTTGCTCTTCTCCAGGATGTGGACGCCGCAGGCCGAGGCGAGGCCGATGACGTGGGCCAGGCCCACCTTGGCCCCCTCGATCTGGCGGTCGCCGGCCTCGCCGCGGAGGTGGTGGCAGATCTCCCAGATGTTGGCGATGCCCGTGGCCGCGATCGGGTGGCCCTTGGACTCCAGGCCGCCGGACACGTTCACCGGGGTGCTGCCGTCACGCCACGTGGCGCCGCTGTTGAAGAAGTCGACGGCGCCGCCGGGCTCGCAGAGCTGCAGGTTGTCGTAGTGCACCAGCTCGGCGGTGGCGAAGCAGTCGTGCAGCTCCACGAGGTCGAGGTCGGCCGGGGACACGCCTGCCTGCTCGTAGGCCTGGGTGGCGGCCACCCGCGTGAGCGTGTTGACGTCCGGCAGGACCTGGCAGCTCTCCTGCCACGGGTCGCTCGTCAGCACCGAGGCCGACACCTTCACGGCCCGGCGCTGCTGCTCGAGCGAGAGCGTCTTGAGCTTGGTCCCCGACACCACCACCGCGGCGGCGGCGCCGTCGCAGTTGGCCGAGCACATCGGCCGGGTGTTCGGGTAGGCGATCATGATGTCGCCCATGATCTCCTCGAGGGTCATCTTCTTCGTGTAGGCGGCCAGCGGGTTGAGGGTGGAGTGGGCGTGGTTCTTCTCGCTGATCTTGGCGAACAGCTCGAAGGCCTCCCCCTCGTAGGGGTGCTGGTGCAGGTACTCCATGCCGACCTGCGCGAACACGCCGGGCATCGTGTTGGTGCCGATGCGCCCGTCGACGCCGGTGACGGCGCCGAAGCGCCCCGAGGGCTCCCAGTGGTGGCCGTCCTTGCCCCCACCACCGGCGCCGGCGCCGAGGAGGCCGGCGCCGGCCAGCTTCTCGACGCCCACGGCCAGGCCCATGTCGCACTCGCCCGCCTTGACCGCCATGATCGCCGTGCGCAGCGCGGTGGCGCCGGTGGCGCACGCGTTGGCGACGTTGTACACGGGGATGCCGGTCTGGCCGATCTGCTTCTGCAGCTGCTGGCCGATGCCGGCAGCGGCGTTCATCAGGTTGCCGGCGGCGAGGATGCCCATGTCGGCCATGGTGACGCCGGCGTCGGCGAGCGCGGCCATGGCCGCCTCGGCGGCGAGGTCGACCGCGTCGGAGTCCGGGTGCTTGCCGAACTTCGTCATGTTGATGCCGAGGATGTAGATGTCGTCGCTGCTCATTGCTCGTCTCCTTGGGTCCGACGGGTGCGGAGCATCCGTCTACGAAGTCGTGGCCGCCTGCGGCCTAGGAGTTCACGGGTTCGTAGCCGAAGCCGATCGCCTCGACGCCGTCGTCGTCGGTGCCCAGCGAGTACGTCGCCAGGCGGACCTTCATCCCGAGCTTCACGTGCTGGTCGTCGGGCTCGACGTTGATGATGTTGGTGCGGACGCTGGTGCCGCCGGCGTCGACCACCCCGGCCACGAACGGCACGGGGACGCCCGGCGCCGCGAACGTCACGATGGTGAACGATCGCAGGGTGCCCTCGGTGGCCACGTCGACCTTGGTGAAGTCGGTGCCGAAGCAGGAGGCGCAGGCGTTGCGCCGGTCGAAGAAGCGCGCCCCGCAGGACGTGCACTCGTTGGCCACCAGGTGCGGGTCGTCACCCAGCGCGAGGTAGTCCACGATCGGGATCTGGGTCGCAGTCGTCACGGAGCTCCTGTCGTGTCTCGTGGTGCCCGCTCCCCGCGGTCGCACCCGTGGCGGCGATCGTAGGTCACGGCGACGCCCGGTGCCGCGAGACGGGTTCGCGACGTTCCCGTCC
>DASUDP010000099.1:0-17562 GCA_036275535.1 Acidimicrobiales bacterium
CCACCGACGGCCCGTGGGTCGGTGAGCAGGAGCAGCCCGCCGGCCACGGTGAGCACCTGTCGTCCACCGTCGGTCGTGACAAAGCCCTCTTCTTCGAGTCGGGCCGGGAGTTCGCCGTCGGTCGGCCAGCCGTAGGCGGCGGCGAGGCGAGCCGCGAGGGCCGGGTCGGCGCGGTCGAGTCCTGCGCTGATCGGGGTGAGCTCGAACCGCTGGAACGAACGACGCGAGAGGAAGCGAGAGAGATCGTCGCCCAGGAGCGCCACGTTGCTGGCACCCCGTCGCGCCAGCACGGCACCACCGGAGGTCTGGGCGAAGCCTTCGTGGCGTCGAGCGACCGCGAGCACGAGCACGGTGTGGTCGCCGACGACCAGTTCGTGGACGTCATATCGCCCCGGATTTCGGGCGTCGCGCAGCGCCTGGTGGATGTCCTTCGCCTTCTCGCCGGGCTGGGACACACCCACGACGCGGCCGTCGGGGGCGACACCGACGATGTAGACGCCGCCGTCGGTGTTCGAGAACGCGACGACCGCTTCCTGGATGCGGCTGACCGACACCCCCTGCTTCAGCTCGAGGTGGTCGTTCTCGCCCGGGAACTCCCGAGCGAACTCGTCCTCGCTGAGCAGCACGGGAAGGTCCTCGCGCCGGGCCGGGTGGAACAACGGATATGACAAACTTGATCAGACCTCCGGATTGGCTGACAAGTATGTCATAACCGGCGGAGCCGCTGCGAAGTCAGGCAAGCCCCGGCCCATCGAGATCGACACCACCACCGTCACCGCGCTGCGCGCCGTCCGCAAGCGCCAAGCCCAGGAGCGCCTACTCCTCGGTCCCGACTACGCCGACCACGACCTCGTGTTCGCCCGCCCCGACGGCCACCCCCAGCACCCCGAGCACTTCTCCAACGCCTTCGAACGGCGCGTCGCCCGCCACCGGCTCCCCCGGGTACGTCTTCACGACCTCAGGCACACTTGGGCCACCCTCGCGCTCCAAGCCAGCGTCGACGTCAAGATCGTCTCCGAACGACTCGGGCACGCCAGCGCCAAGATCACCTGGGACATCTACCAGCACGTCACCCCCACCATGCAGGCCGATGCCGCCGAGACCGTCGCCCGCCTCATCTTCGGCTCTCCCAGCCAGCTGGGATGAGCGGTACGCTGACCGACGAGATGTCGACCGCCCACAACGAGCACGGCCTGCCGGTCACTGAGAGCCTCGAGCTCCCCGTCGAGGAGCTTCTCAAGCGCGCCCGGCCGCTGCCGCCGCACAGCGAGATGGTGATCGACGATCTCACCCCCGAGGAGGGTGAAGCCTTCCTCGCCGCCGTCCTCGAGTGACGGCCCGGCGCGGCCCCATCGTCATCGATACCGACGTCTTCAGCGCGGACCTGTCCGACACGGCACTCATCGCGGCCTACGAGCCGATCATCGTCGGCCGACCAGCGTTCCTGTCGTTCCAGACCGTCGCCGAGCTGCGCTTCGGCGCGCTCCGCCGCAACTGGGGTACCCAGCGCGTGCGGAAGCTCGACGCCAAGATCGCCGCTGCCGAGGTCGTGCACTCCGGCGACGAGCTCGTGGCGGTGTACGCACAGCTCCGCGCCGACTGTGTCCGCCTCGGACACGCCCTCGGCCAACGCGACCACGACGCCGACCGCTGGATCGCCGCCACCGCCCTCCGCCTCGGCGTCTCACTCGTGTCGAACGACCGGATCTTCGAGGGCACGCCCGCCCTCCAACTCGAATCGGCACACGGCTGATCACGACCGTCAAGTCGGACGATCAGCCCCTGGACCGGCGCGCCGACCCGCGCCGGATGCTGTTGGCTGCTGGCTCGTACCGGCCCGTCCGACCGTCGATCCGTGACCAATCTGTGACCACGAGCCCCCGCCGGGCCCTGGTCACGAGCAACTTCAGTGCCGCTACCAGCACGTTCATGTCGAGGATGGTGTGGGCGAGGGGGGACTTGAACCCCCACGTCCTTTCGGACACTGGCACCTGAAGCCAGCGCGTCTGCCTATTCCGCCACTCGCCCGAGTGGAGACGCTGATGGTAGCGCCTGCGCGCGGGGGCTCCCCAAGCCGCCCCGCCTACGGGCGGGCTTCGGTTTCGCGCTCAATGGCGTCCGCGATCCCGTCGAGACGGGCACGGGCGACGGGACCGTCCTCGTTGATCCACTCCGCCACCTCCCGCAGGAGCCGCAGCTCGACCGTCACCGTGGCCTCGTAGGTGGCGGTGACCTCGGCGAAGGCGTCGTCGGTGGGGCGGCCCTCCCCCGTCGCGATGGCCAGGGCCCCCACGGCGGCGGCCTGATCGCGGTACCCCGCAGTGATCGACGCGAACCAGCCAGCGACAGCCGCGTCGACGCCGTCGGTGGGGAGGGCGGCCAGCGCCGTGGCAACGCCGTGCAGGTCGTCCAGGGCCGCCGTCACGTGGGGCGCCAGGTCGCCGGCTGCGTCAGGAGCCGTCGAGGTCAGCTCGGTGAAGGCGGCGTCGTAGGCCTCGTCCCACGCCGCCCGTTGCTGGAGGAACGCGTCGACCAGTCCGAGCTCGCCGTCGCCCACCATGCCGATCGGGCTGGCGGCCCGAGCAGCGGCGATGCGGTCGCGCCGCGCCTCGTCGGCCGTGTCGGCGGCCCGGTCGGGACCGCTGCTGCAGCCGAGGAGGGCAGCCGCAGACAGGAGGAGCACCAGCAGCAGGCGTCGGGCGGGGGGAGGGGGACGCACCGGGCCAGGATGCCCCAACCGGTCGCCCCTCACGATGGTGAGGCGGACCTACGCTGCGCCCGTGGCCGCCGAGCTGAGACCGCCCGAGCTGGCTCGGCTGGTGGACTACGCGGAGCGGCCCCGGACCGGCGATTGGAGCCTGCGCTCAGCGCTCGTGCGGTACGCCGAGTCCCGGCCCCAGCAGGTGAGCGACGTCCTCGAGCTCGTGCGCCGCATCGACAGCGCGCTCGCCCCGCACACCAAGCTTCTGGCCCGGGAGGGCCCCCGCGTGTGGGCGGCCGTCGTCGACCCCGGCGCGCTCGTCCCCGGCCCCGACGCCCTGCCCATCGAGCTGCTCCGGGTGATGGCGATCCTCGACGAGCTGGCCGACGCCCTGGCCCGGTGGGCGCAGGACCGCACCGGCGAACGCCCGGACGACGCCGTCGAGACGGCGGTGCGGACCGTCCGGGCCCGCCTCGACGAGCTCGGCGTCGAACGAGAGGAGCGAATGCGCCCACCCCCTCGTCGGGGCCGAGGGGCCTGACCGCCCGGCCGCCTGCGTGGCGTGCGCCGATCCACCCCCTCTGTGCGATCGCGCTCGCAACGCCGCCGCCGGTCTCGGGCCGGCGGACCGGAGCCTGACGGGCGCGACCGGTAGCCTCACCGCCGATGGGAATCCGAGGCTTCGAACGGCGGCTCGAGCGGCTCGTGGAAGGGGCGTTCGCGCGGGCCTTCAAGAGCGGGCTGCGCCCGGTCGAGCTGGGTCGGCGGCTCGTACGGGAGATGGACGACAACCGGTCCGTGGGGGTGCGGGGGGGCACGCTCGTGCCCAACCACTTCGTGGTGTCCCTGTCCCAGAGCGACCTCGAGCAGTTCGAAGGGGTGCAGGACAGCCTCACCCGGGAGCTGGCCGAGGCCGCCCGCGAGCACGCCCGGGACGAGGGCTACTCGTTCATGGGCCCCGTCGAGGTCGAGCTGCAGGAGGACGAGCGCCTGCGCACCGGCGCCTTCACCATCACCGGCCGGATGCTGGAGGGCCAGGGCGGGGTGGGCGCCGGCTCCATCGTCCTGCCCAGCGGCGACCGCTTCACTCTGACCGAGTCGATCATCACCATCGGCCGCCACCCCGACTCCAACCTCGTGCTGGCCGACCCCAACGTCAGCCGCCACCACGCCGAGATCCGTCCCCAGGGCGATCGCTACGCGGTGGTCGACCTCGGCTCCACCAACGGCTCGCGGGTCAACGGCGTGCGGGTCGACACCCAAGTCCTGAACGACGGCGACGAGCTCACCTTCGGCAACACCCGGATGCGATTCGAGGCCTCGTGAACTGGGTACGCCTTCTGCGCTCCGCGCCCTGACCCCGAGGTCCCCGTGCCCGATCAGCTCCTCAACCTGCTGAAGATCTTCCTGCTGCTGCTCCTGTACCTCTTCTTCCTGCGCGTCCTGCGGGCGGTCTGGGCCGAGGTCAACCCGCCCAAGGCCGTCGAGGCGCCGAAGCCCAAGCGGGAGCGGGCCCGGCGGAGCGCGCCGGGCCGCAAGCACGGGCCTCCGGTGCTGCGCCTCGTCGCTCCCGCCGAGCTGAAGGGCCGCACCTACGAGATCGGCGACGAGACCACCATCGGCCGGGCCGCCGGCTGCCAGGTCACGATCGACGACAGCTACGCCTCCCAGCTCCACGCGCGGGTGTTCCAGCGGGATGGGCAGATCTACGTGGAGGACATCGGGTCGACCAACGGCACCTACCTCAACCGCAAGAAGGTGACCGGTCCGATGGTCCTCCAGCGCGGCGACCAGCTCCAGATCGGCAACACGATCCTCGAGCTCCAACGATGAGCGCATCAGGCCGCCTCGAGCTGCGGGCCGGCGTCGCTACCGACATCGGGCGCGCCCGCTCGATCAACCAGGACAGCCACCTCATGCTCCCCGAGCGAGGGCTCTGGATGGTGGCCGACGGGATGGGCGGTGCCCAGGGTGGCGAGGTGGCCTCCGCCATGGCGGTCGACGTGCTGCGAGAGGTGTACGACGAGCGCGGCGCCCAGTCGCTGCTCGACGCCATGGTCGAGGCCAACCGCCGCATCCACGAGGCCTCCGAGGACCCCGACCTGCGGGGCATGGGGACGACCGCCGTCGCCCTCGCCGTCGTCCCCGCCCCCCGGCACCCCGGCCTCGACGCCGAGGGCAACGTGATCGACGACGACGACGACGAGGCCGCCGACGCCCCCGACGCCGGGCACCAGGCCCTCCCCGACCAGCTCGTGGTCGTCAACGTCGGCGACAGCCGGGCCTACCTGTTCCGCTCGGGCGAGCTCGTGCAGCTCACCGAGGACCACTCGATCGTCGGGGAGCTCGTCCGGGAGGGCCGCCTCACCCGGGAAGAGGCCAGCGTCCACCCGCAGCGCAACATCGTGACCCGGGTGCTCGGCCCCTACGAGGCCATCGACGCCGACCTCTGGCCGGTCGACGCCCTGCGCGGCGATCGCATCATCCTCTGCTCCGACGGCCTGTCGGGCGAGGTCACCGAGGACCAGATCAGCGCCGTCCTGCGCCGCCTCGATGACCCGACCGAGGCCGCCACCGAGCTCGTCCGGCTGGCCAACGAGGCCGGCGGGCGGGACAACATCACCGTCATCGTCGTCGACGTCGTCGACGACGGGGGCGTGGCCCAAGCCGCCTCCGGAGCGGTCGCCGCCCGCCGGTCCCACCTCCAGTCCCACGGCGACCTGGCCGGCTTCAGCACCGCCATGACCGACGAGCCCGCCGAGGACCGCCCCACCCCCAAGACCTCCGCCCGCCCCTCGCGAGCCGAGCGCCGGGACGAGCGCACGGCCCGCCGATCCACCCGCAGCCGGGTGACGTGGCGCGTCGTCGCCTTCGTCGTCCTCCTCCTGGCCGTGATCGGCGGCGCCCTCGCCACGATCCAGTGGTACGGCACGAGCACCTACTTCGTGGCCTTCGACGGCGAAGAGGTGGCCATCTTCCAGGGCCGCCCCGGCGGGCTCCTGTGGATCGATCCCACCCTCGAGGACGACACCGGCATCCGCCGCGACGAGGTGCCGGCCCGGTACCTGAGCGCCCTCGAGGCCGGCCACGAGCACTCCTCGCTGGCCCAGGCCCAGCGCTACGTCTCCAACATCGAGCGGGACATCGCCGCCGCCGCAGAGGCCGCGGTGGCCATCACGACGACGACCACCACCACGACGGTGCCCCCCACCACCGCGCCGCCCCCGACCGTGGCGCCCCCGGCCAACTGATGCTCAGCGCCGTCCGCCGCAACACCGAGCTCGGCCTCCTCGTGCTGGGCACCCTCGTCACCGTGGGGGCCTACCTGCTGGCCAGCCTGGCCGAGGACGCGTCGATCCCGGCCGGGATCGGCCCGTTCCTGGCCGTCATCCTCGGCCTGCAGCTCGTCGCCCACCTGGCCGTGCGCCGACTGGCTCCCGACGCCGACGGCACCCTCCTGCCCATCGCCGGGCTGCTCAACGGCCTCGGGTACGTCTTCATCGTCCGCCTCGACGAGTCCAAGGCCGACCCCAAGGGCCTGGCCGGCCTCCAGGCGGGGTGGATCGCGGTGGGCGTCGTCGCCTTCGTGCTCACGCTGCTCATCGTGCGACGTGTGCGAGACCTCGAGCGCTACCGGTGGACGATCGGGCTCGTCGGCGTCGTGCTGCTCCTGCTCCCCCTCGTCCCCGGCGTGGGCAAGACGATCAACGGCGCCAAGATCTGGGTGGGCCTCGGCCCGATCAGCTTCCAGCCCGGCGAGTTCGCCAAGATCCTGCTGGCCCTGTTCTTCTCCTCCTACCTGGTGGAGAAGCGCGAGCTCCTCGCCGTCAGCTCGCACCGCATCGGCCCGATCCCCCTGCCCGACCCGAAGCACCTCGGGCCGGTCCTGCTGGCATGGGGCGTCTCGCTCGTGGTCATGGTCGCGGAGAAGGACCTCGGGTCGTCGCTGCTGTTCTTCGCCCTGTTCGTCGCCCTGCTGTGGGTGTCGACGGAGCGGGCCACCTACCTCGTCGTCGGCCTCGCCCTGTTCGCCTGCGGGGCCGTGTTCGCCCACAGCCAGTTCACGCACGTGCAGGAGCGGGTCGACATCTGGCTCGACCCGTGGCAGGACCCGAAGGACGACGGCTTCCAGATCGTCGAGTCGGCCTTCGCCTTCTCTGCCGGCGGGGTGACCGGCACCGGCATCAACCTGGGGTCCCCCACCCGCATCCCCTACGCCGAGACCGACTTCATCTTCGCCGCCATCGGCGAGGAGCTCGGGCTCGTCGGCGCCAGCGCCGTGCTGCTGGCGTTCATGCTCATCATCGGCGCGGGGTTGCGCATCGCCATCCGCACCGAGGTGCCCTTCGAGCGCCTGCTGGCCACCGGGCTCACCGTGCTGATCGGTGTGCAGTCGTTCATCATCATGGCGGGGGTGATCCGCGTCCTGCCCCTGACCGGCGTCACCCTGCCCTTCGTGTCCTACGGCGGCTCGTCGCTGATCGCCAACTACGTGCTGCTGGCCCTGCTGCTGCGCATCTCCGACGACACCGCCGGGCGTGAGCTGGAGCGGGCTCGATGACCCGCCAGATCCGCCTCCTCGGCATCGGGCTGATGCTGTGCTTCCTCGTGCTGTTCGTGCAGCTCAACCGCATCACGGTGTTCCAGGCCGCCGAGCTGAACGACAACCCCAACAACACGCGCGAGATCCTGCGCGACTTCAGCCAGCCCCGGGGCTCGGTCACCACCGCCGACGGCGTGGTCATCGCCGACTCGGTGCCCTCGAACGATCGCTTCGAGCTGCAACGCCGCTACCCGGAGGGCCCCCTCTTCGCCGGCATCACCGGGTACTACTCCTTCTCCCTCGGCAGCGCGGGGGTGGAGAAGACCTACAACGACGAGCTGGCCGGGCGCTCGCTCGACCTGTCGTTCCAGAGCCTGAGCGACCTCTTCGTCGACAAGGAGCGCGTCGGCAACCTCGTGCTCACCGTACGGGCCGACCTGCAGCGCATCGCCGCCCAGCAGCTCGGCGACCGGGAGGGCTCGGTCGTGGCCCTCGACCCCCGCACCGGCGCCATCCTGGCCATGGTGTCGTTCCCGTCCTACGACCCGAACTCCCTGGCCAGCCACGACACCGCCGCGGCGGCGGAGGTGGCCACCGCCCTCGACGCCGACCCCAACAAGCCCCGCCTCTACCGGGCCTACCAGGACCGCTTCTTCCCGGGCTCGACCTTCAAGGTGGTGACCGCCACCGCCGGGCTCACCAGCGGGGCCGTGACCCGCGACCAGCCCGTCTACCCGACCACGAACACCTACACCGCCCCGGGGACGAACCGCCCGCTGCGGAACTTCGGCGGCTCCACCTGCGGGGGTGCCCTGTTCGAGGTCCTGAAGGTCTCCTGCAACACCGCCTTCGCCCAGATGGGCGTGGAGACCGGGCCCGACGCGATGGTCGGCACCGCCGAGGCGTTCGGCTTCAACAAGGACGTTCCGATCGACCTCACCAAGCCGGCCCGCTCCAACTTCCCCACGGACTTCGAGCGGAACCTGCCCGCCCTTGCCCAGTCCGCCATCGGCCAGAACGACGTGGCCGCCACCCCCCTGCAGATGGCGATGGTGGCGGGGGCGGTGGCCAACGACGGCCGGGTGATGAAGCCCCACGTGATGGCCGAGGTGCAGGACACCGACGGCAACGTCGTCGACACCTACGACCCGGAGGTCTGGACCACCGCCATGGACCCGGGCACCGCCGCCCTGATGCGCGAGGCGATGCAGGGCGTCGTCGACGGTGGCACGGCCAGCCGCCTCGCCGTCCCCGGCTTCACCGTCGGCGGCAAGACCGGCACCGCCCAGCTCGGTACCGATCCGCCCCGCTCCCACGCCTGGATCATCGGCTGGGCCGCCCCTCCGGGGGAGGCGCCCAGCATCGCCGTCGCCGTGATCATCGAGGGCCAGGAGGGCGCCAGCGAGCAGACGGGCGGCCGCGTGGCGGCTCCCATCGCCCAGGCCCTCCTCCAGGCCTATCTGACCACCCCCTAGGCTTGTTGGGACATGTCTGACCCCGGACCCACCGTCTTCAACGGCCGCTACGAGCTCCACCGACGCCTCGGCCGGGGCGGCATGGCGGAGGTGTTCCTGGCCCGGGACCAGCTCCTGGACCGCCCCGTGGCCGTCAAGGTCCTGTTCCCCGAGTTCGCCACCGACCCCGCGTTCGTGGAGCGGTTCCGGCGGGAGGCCACCGCCGCCGCCAACCTCAACCACCCCAGTATCGTGGGCGTCTACGACTGGGGGCAGGCCGACAACACGTACTTCATCGTCATGGAGTACGTCGACGGGCGCACCCTGGCCGAGATCCTCCGGACCGAGGGCCCGCTGCACCCCGACCGCGCCGCCGACGTGGGCGCCGACGTCGCGGCCGCCCTCGGCTTCGCCCACCGCAACGGCGTCGTGCACCGCGACGTGAAGCCGGGCAACGTGATCGTCACCTCCACCGGGCTCGTCAAGGTGGCCGACTTCGGCATCGCCCGCGCCATCACGGCGACCTCCGACGACGACCTCACCCAGGTCGGCCAGGTCATGGGCACCGCCGCCTACTTCTCGCCGGAGCAGGCCCGAGGTGAGAACGTCGACCCCCGCTCCGATCTGTACTCCCTCGGCGTCGTGCTCTACGAGCTCGTCGTGGGCCGCCCGCCGTTCCAGGGTGACACCCCGGTGGCCATCGCCTACAAGCACGTTCACGAGTCCCCGGTGCCGCCCCGCCAGACCGACCCCGGTGTGCCCGCGGCCCTCGAGGCCATCATCCTCAAGTGCCTGGCCAAGAACCCGGCCAACCGGTACCCCTCGGCCGAGGACCTGCGGGCCGACCTGCGCCGCTTCCGCGAGGGGCGCGGGATCCTGGCCGAGCCCGTCATGGCGCCCCCGGTCGACCAGGGCGCCACCGGCGTGCTGGCCGCCACCTCCGCCGCTCCCGCCTACGCCGCGGCGGCCGCCGACGACGACCTCTACGAGGACGACGACGAGCCCCGCCGCTCCGGGGTGTTCCTGGCCGCCCTCATCGTGCTGCTCCTGCTCCTGGCCGGGATGCTCTTCCTGCTGGCCAAGGCCCTCGGCCTCGGCGAGGAGAACGACCCCGCCGTGAAGACGGTCGAGGTCCCCAACGTGATCGGGATGCCGGTGGCCGACGCCACCCGCACGCTGGAGGACCAGGGCTTCAAGGTCGAGACGAGCGAGGAGCCCAACGACGACCAGCCGGCCGGCAACGTGTTCGAGCAGAGCCCGTCGCGCGGGGCCAAGGTCGACGAGGGCTCCACCGTGAAGCTCAAGGTGAGCGAGGGCGCCGAGCTGGTCCCGGTCCCGGACGTGATCGGCTCCCAGGTCGACGACGCCCGCCGCCTGCTCTCCGGCGAGGGCTTCGTCGTGAGGGAGGAGCCGATCCCCTCGGAGGACATCCCGGTGGGCGAGGTCGTCGACCAGACGCCCGCCGGCGGCGACGAGGTCCCGAAGGGCTCGGAGGTCGTGCTGCAGGTGTCGAGCGGCCCGGAGGAGCGCCCGGTGCCGGACGTGTCCGGTCGCACCGTGGCCGACGCCTCCAACCTGCTCGGCCAGAACGGCTTCACCGTGGCGCAGCGCAGCGAGGCCTCCACCACGGTGGAGGAGGGCAAGGTCATCCGCACCGACCCGGCCGCCGAGACGCCGCTGCCCAAGGGCGCCACCGTCACGCTCATCGTGTCGAGCGGGCCGCCCAAGGTGGAGGTGCCCTCCGTGGTCGGGCTGACCGCCAACGGCGCCAAGACCACCCTCGAGAGCCGGGGCTTCGGGTTCGCCTCCACCGAGACGGCGGCCTGCACTCCCGACGAGGCCAACCAGGTGATCGACCAGAACCCCGACGCCGGCACCGAGGTGGACCCGGGCACGACGGTCACGGTGGTGGTCTGCAAGCCGGTGGCCACCACCTCGACGACGCCCGCCCCCTGACGGCCTCCGGCCTCAGGCCGGCGCGGCGACCCCGGAGAGGAAGTTGCGCAGCAAGTCGTGGCCGCCGACGGTGAGGATCGACTCGGGGTGGAACTGCACGCCCTCCACCCCGAGCTCCCGGTGGCGCAGGCCCATGATGATCCCGTCGTCGGTCTCGGCGGTGATCTCCAGCACGCCGGGCAGCGTGGCCCGGTCGACGACGAGGCTGTGGTAGCGGGTGGCCTCCAGCGGCTCGGGCAGGCCCCGGAACACGCCGACGTCGCGGTGGTGGATGAGCGATGTCTTGCCGTGCATCACCTGCGGGGCCCGCACTACCTCACCGCCGTAGAGCTGGCCGATGCACTGGTGGCCGAGGCACACGCCGAGCACGGGGACCTTTCCGGCGAAGGCCCGGATGACCTCCATGGACACGCCGGAGTCGTCGGGCGTGCCCGGCCCGGGTGAGATGAGCACGGCGTCGGGCGCCAGTGCCACCAGCTCCCCGATGCCCAGCTCGTCGTTGCGGTGGACGAGCGGCTCCGTGCCGAGCTCCCCGAGGTACTGGACGAGGTTGTAGACGAAGCTGTCGTAGTTGTCGATGACCAGCACGCGGGACGCCACGGCCCGGAGGGTACTGCCGGCCCCTCGCGGAGCGGGAACCGGTTGAGGGCCAGCAGGCGGGCGGCCGGGATGCGAAGATGCGCCGGCGATGGAAGATGACGAGCACCCCTTGGGCACGGTGGCCCGCCGGCTGGCCGCGACCCAGCGCGTCCTGGCGGTGGAGGACGAGCAGGACATCGCCGACTTCCTGCGGGCCTACTTCCGGGCCTCCGGGTACGACCTCGTGCACATCGACCCGTCCTCGCCGCAGGAGATCCTCGACGCGCTCGACGAGCACGCCCCGGACTGCGTCCTGCTCGACCTCAACCTCCGCGGCTTCAACGGCGCAGAGGCCTACCGCATGCTGCGCAACGAGCCCCGCTTCGCCTTTCTCCCGGTGGTCGTCGTGAGCGCTCGCCCCGACGCGCAGACCCTCGTGCCGGCCCGCGGGGGCATCGACGCCTTCGTCAGCAAGCCCTTCCACGTGCAGTCCCTGTCGACCCTCGTCGAGGAGCGCATCACCAGCGCCCGCCAGCTGGCCGAGAAGACGCGCCTCCACGCCCCGACGGGCCTGCGGGGCCAGGAGTACGTCGAGGCGCGCCTGCTCGACGAGATCAGCGTGGCCGGGCGCGGCCAGGCCACCTCGTTCGCGCTGGCCCGCCTGCGCTCCCGCGGCGAGATCCGCAGCCAGGTCGGCGACGCGGGCCTCGCCTACGTGATCGAGGAGCTGGTGAGGCGAGCCCGCGAAGCCCTCCCCGACGACGCCGCCCTCGGCTTCACCAGCGGCAAGGAGCTGGCCGTCGTGCTGCCCGGCACCGGGGCGGCCAAGGCCCGCCTCTTCGTGTCCGAGGTCCTCGCCGGCCTCGATCGCATCCAGCTGCCCGGGGGCGCCGAGGTGCCGCTCGCCTTCGCCGTGGGGCTGGCCACGCACCCCACCCACGGCACCGACGCCGACGCCATCTACATGGCCGCCGACGCCGCCCTGGCCGATGCCGTCGAGCAGGGCGCCGCCATCTCCGTCGCCCTCTGAGGCCAGCGGGCGCGGGGCTCAGGCCTCCGGCCCGCTGATCGTGACGGGGACGCCGAGGACCTGCTCGAGCAGGCCGCACCGCGTCGACGCCGCGTAGCGCTCGAGGCCGGTGTCGGCCCCCGGCGCCGGGTCGAGGTCGATCGTCACGCCCCCGTCGTCGATGCGGACGTCGACGTCGGTGACCACGGCGCTGTGGGTGCGGTCGAGCCCGATGGCCACCCGCAGCAGCCCGGCCAGGACTCGCACCAGCTCCTGGTCGGCCTCATCGAGGGCCGCGAACTCCGGGTGCTTGGCCTTGGGTTCGGACTTGCGGTGGTAGCGGACTACCAGCGCGATCAGCTCCACCTCATGGTCGGTGAACCCCGTCAGGCGGTCCGTGTTCCGGATCACGTAGTAGCCGTGCTTGTGGTGCTGGGCGTGGGAGAGGAACAAGCCCACGTTGCTGAGGAGGGCCGCCGCCTCCAGCAGCTCGCGCGCCGCGCTGTCGACACCGTGCAGCGGAGCGGTCCCGTCGAAGAGGGCGAGGGCCAGGCGGGCCACGTGGCGGGCGTGGGCCGGGTCCTCGTCCATGGCGTCGGCCAGCACCTCGACGCTGCGACGACGGAGGTCGGAGAGGTGGTGGAGCGATCCGCCCCGGCGGCGCTGCCAGGCGTCGAGCAGCACGCCCTCGCGCAGGGCGAAGTCCGAGACGATCAGCTCCTCGAGGTCCAGCTCCCGCATGACCTGCTCGAGGATCAGGGCGCCGGCCAGGATGATGTCGGCCCGGGCCGGGTCGAGCCCCGCCAGCTGGGCCCGCTCCGCCGCGGTGGGCGCCGCGACGAGGTCCTCCACCACGAGGCCGAGGTCGTCGCGGGTGAGCCCCAGGTTGCGCACGGAGCGCGGGCGCGACCCCGTCGAGCGGGCCACCGCCATCTCGGCCAGGGTGCTGATCGTCCCCGAGGAGCCGACGGCCACCTCGGGACCGAGGCGGCGGATCTCCTTCGCGAACGGCGCCAGCGTCGAGCGCACGTGGCGGCGGCAGGCCCGGACGGCCTCCTTCGTCACCGGTTCCTCGTCGAGCAGCTGCCGGGTGAGGCGGATGGCCCCGAGCTTGAACGAGCGGGCGGCCAGCACCTCGCCCCGCTCACCCACGAGCAGCTCCGTGCTGCCGCCGCCGATGTCGCACAGGACGAGGCGCCGATCGAACACGGGGACCGACTGCAGGACCCCGAGGTGGATGAGGCGGGCCTCCTCGACCCCGGAGATCACCTCGATGTGGATCCCGGCCTCCTCCCACGCCCGGTCGATGAGGACGTGGCGGTTCTCGGCCTCGCGCACGGCGGAGGTGGCGACGGCGGTGATCGGCGCGTCGTACCGGGCGGCGACGGGCGCGAAGCGGACCAGGGCCTGCACGGTGCGCTCGATGGCGTCCTGCTCCAGCTCCTTGATGTCGCCCCCGGTCGAACCGAGCCGCACGGCCTCCTTCTCCCGCTCCAGCACCTCGAAGTGGGGGCCGCTGTCGTCCTCGAGGAGCCGGGCCACGACGGCGTGGACCGAGTTGGTGCCGATGTCGATGGCGGCCAGGGTGACGTCGGAGGACGAGGGGCGGTCGGGCACCGGCCCAGTCTGGTCCGCGTCCGGTGGGCCCAGGTGCCGCAGTAGTCTCGCCCGCCATGGCCACCAAGCCCCCGAAGCGCAAGGTCCAGGGCGGTCGCGTCACCCCGAAGGGTGGTCCGCAGCGCCCGGCTCGGGCCGAGGCATCGAGCCGCTACACCCCGCCCGTCCCCCGCGAGATGAAGGTCAGCCCGACGTGGGTGCCGGTCCTCATGTTCGCCCTCCTGGGGATCGGGCTCCTCGTGATCTTCCTCAACTACCTGGGTGTCCTGCCCGGCGGCACCAAGAACCTCTACCTGCTGGTCGGGCTCGGTTCGATCCTGGGCGGCATCGTCACCGCCACGCAGTACCACTAGACCGCCCCGGGGGCTCCGCTCCCAAGGTGTCGGTCAGGTGACGTACAGGCCGCCGAGACACAGCCGGCAAGTTACAGCCGTGTGACCCTCCCCAGGTTTGTCCCCAGGGTGGGGACAACCCCGCGGGCGGCTCACAGGTCGTCGACGGGCGTGACGAGGTCCATGTCCTCGAGGCAGTGCCGGGGCGGCTCGGGCATCTCGTCGTTGGCCACCGTCATCCGCACCTCGGTGCCACAGATGCTGCACCGGTAGGTGATCTTCACCTTCCGCAGCTCGCCCGGGGGCGGCGGCTCGGGGACCGGCTGGGCCAAGCCCCCGAGCATCGCCATCCCGATCTTGAACATGACGAACACCGCCGCTGCCGCGATGAGCAGCGCCACGACCGACGCATCGGTCGCCAGCCACGCGACCACGACGAACAGCACCAGCAGCACTGCCCCCACCGGTGAGATCGCGCGACGCCGAGCCATGGACCGAGGCTAGGAGAGCAGGCCGAGCCGGCCACAACTGGCCCGGCCTGCACGACTACCCGAGGCGCTCGATGATGGTGGCGTTGGCGAGGCCGCCGCCCTCGCACATCGTCTGGAGGCCGTAGCGGCCGCCGGTGCGCTCGAGCTCGTTGAGCAGGGTGGCCAGGAGCTTGGTGCCCGAGCCGCCGAGGGGGTGGCCGAGGGCGATGGCGCCGCCGTTCACGTTCACGTTGTCCATGTTCGGGTGGAGCTCCTTCTCCCAGGCCAGGACGACCGAGGCGAAGGCCTCGTTAACCTCGAAGAGGTCGATGTCGTCGATCGAGAGGCCCGACTTGGCGAGAGCCTTCTCGGTGGAGGGAATGGGGCCGGTGAGCATCGTGACGGGGTCGACGCCGGCGAGGGCGAAGGTGTGGAAGCGGGCCCGCGGCGTGAGGCCGAGCTCCTTGGCCTTCTCCTCGCTCATGATGAGGGCGGCGGAGGCGCCGTCGCTGATCTGGCTGGAGTTGCCGGCCGTGACGCTGCCGTCGGGCTTGAAGGCGGGCTTCAGGTTGGCGAGCGTCTCGACGGTGGTGCCGGCGCGGATGCCCTCGTCCTGCAGGACCAGCTCGTCGCTCTCGACGATGTTGCCGGTCTCCTTGTCGAGGCGCTTCTCCTTCACGCCCACGATCTCGTTCTCGAAGCGGCCCTCGGCGGTGGCCCGCTCGGCCCGCTGCTGCGACTGGGCGCCGAAGGCGTCCATGTCCTCGCGGGAGATGCCCCACTTCTCGGCGATCATCTCGGCCGAGATGCCCTGCGGCACGAGGCCGGGGTAGCGGGCCAGCACGCCGGGGCCGAAGGGCATCGAGCCGGGGGTGATCGAGGCGCCCATGGGGGTGGAGGTCATGACCTCGACCCCCGCCGCGATGGCGATGTCGTAGGCGCCGGCGATGACGCCCTGGGCGGCGAAGTGGGCCGCCTGCTGCGACGAGCCGCACTGGCGGTCGACAGAGGTGGCGGGCACCGTCTCGGGGAACCCGGCGGCGAGGACGGCGTTGCGGCCGATGTTCAGGCCCTGGTTGCCCACCTGCATGACGCAGCCCATGATCACGTCGTCGATCAGGGCGGGGTCGAGGTTGTTCCGATCGGCGAGGGCCTTCAGCATCTCAGCGGCGAGGTCGGCGGCGTGCCAGCCCGACAGCTTTCCGTTGCGCTTGCCCCCCGCGGTGCGGACGGCGTCGACGATCACAGCAGTGGGCATGGCATTGCTCCTCGGATCTGGTCGTTCTGGACGGGCCCAAGACTTGACCCGAGGGTCAAGTTTGCCCAGGATGTCCCCGGCACGCAAGACCGGGGGGAGGGCGGCCGTGGCGAGGCGCTTGGAGGAGGTGGCCACGCTGGCGGGCGCCCTGTCGACGGCCGCCGCCGGCGCGCTCGACCCGACCTCGGTGCTCGAACGGACCATGGCGGTGCTGCAGCCGGTGCTCGACCTCGAGCACGCCACGCTCTGGCGGGCGAGGCGGGACGGGCCGACCCTCGTGGCCACCCACCCATCGGGGACCGCTCCCGTCGACACGAGCTCGCCCCGGCTCGACGGCCAGCGCGGAGGCGGCGGCGCCGGACCCTGGACCCTTGCCGTGGAGAGTCGCGGCCAGCTGCTCGGCCACCTCGTCGTGGCCGTGCCCCCCGGGGGCTCGCTCGACGACGAGGACCTCGCCCTCCTCGAGATCGCCGCCGCCCAGATCGGGGGTGCCCTGGAACGGCTCGACCTCTTCACCGAGGTGATGGAGCTGGAGCGCATGAAGTCGGACTTCATCGCTCGGGTGTCCCACGAGCTGCGCACGCCGATCACGATCATCAGCGGCTTCCTCGAGACCCTCCTCGCCCACGACCAGGTGCTCGACGCCGAGCGCCGCGTGCACATGCTCGAGCGGTCCCGGGTGGCCGCCACCCGGCTCGGCCACCTCATCGAGGAGCTCCTCATCCTCAGCCGGCTCGAAGGCGGCGTGCTGACCCCTCAGCCCGACGTCGTGGACGTGGCCGGGGCGGTGGAGACGGTGCGGGCCACCGCCTGCGAACCCGACCAGGTGCTCATCGCCGGCCCCGTCCACGGCACCGTGCGGACCGACGGCTCGCTGCTCGTCCAGGCCCTCGGCCTCGTCGTCGACAACGCCATCAAGTACGGCGGGGTGGCCGAGGTGTCGGCCCGGCGGGAGGACGACCGCTGGGTGGTCGAGGTGCGGGACCGCGGGCCCGGCTTCGGGGCCGACATCCGGGGAACCGCCTTCGAGATGTTCGCCCGCTCCCAGAGCACCTCGATGGTCCCCGGGCTCGGCGCCGGGTTGGCCATCGCCCGCACGATCGTCGAGGTCCTCGACGGGACGATCACGATCGGCGACGCCAACCCCGGCCCGGGGGCCCTGGTCACCATCGCCCTGCGGACCTGATCCCCCGCGACGCTCGGGAGCAGCCGGCCACCCCGTCGACCACAATGGGCGGGCCGTCCGCCGCGGGAGGAGCCGATCGTGGAGATCACCCGGGCCGAGCGGGTGAAGCAGGTGACGATCCTGGCCGACCAGTGGCAGCCCGACTCCGAGGAGTTCACCCCCACCTCGAAGCTCAAGCGCCGGGGGATCGCCGCCAAGTACGCCGACGAGATCGAGGACCTCTACGCCTGACCGGCGCGGCAGCCCCCGACCGCGGCTCCGCCCCCGGGCGGGCCGGGGGCGGAGCGGGTGTTCAGGATCGGTCGGGCGGGATCAGCCGATGACGCGGACGCCGGTGGCCACATCGCCCTTGCGACCAGGCGCCACCTCGAACTCCACCTTCTGGCCCTCCTCGAGGGACTTGTACCCCTCCCCCACGATGTTGGAGAAGTGGACGAAGACGTCGGGGCCGCTCTCC
>DASUDP010000100.1:0-3595 GCA_036275535.1 Acidimicrobiales bacterium
CACCCGCCCTCGCCTGCGGGAGCGGTGGGGTCGAGCCGGGCCGAGCCCGAGACCATGTTGATGACCCGGCCCGAGCCGCGCTCGACCATGTGCGGCAGCACCTGCTGCGTGAGCACCACCTGGTGGACGTAGTTGCCCCGGACCAGGGCCTCCATGGCCGGGGCGGTGAGGTCGAGGATCCGGTCCATGGTGGCGCCGCCCTGGAAGATGGCGTTGTTGAAGAGCACGTCGACGCTGCCCCACTCCTCGAGGACCGTCCTCGGCGCGGCGACCACGGCGTCGACGTCGAGGAGGTCCATGCGCACCGGCAGGGCCCGCCGACCGAGCGCCTCGATCTCCTTCGCCGTCGTCTCCAGGCTCCCGGGTATGGGGACGATCGGGTCGTCGCCGCGGACCGAGTTCGCCTCGGTGCGCCCCTCCCCCTCGCGCTCCGTCCGCGCCGTGATGGCGACGTCGAAGCCGGCCTCGGCCAGCTTGATCGCCGTCGCCTTCCCGATGCCCCGGCTGGCGCCCGTGACCAGCGCGACCTTCGTCTGTTCCGCCATGTCTCCCCCTCAGCTCCCGAAGAGCGCCGTGACCTCGTCGTGCAGGATGCTGTTCGTGGCGATGCCGCTGCCACCGGCGTAGCCGTCGCCGCCGGCGACGTCGGTGAACCGGCCGCCGGCCTCCCCGATGATGACCGGCATGGCGGCCAGGTCGTGCGGCGCCGCCTCCGGGTCGACCATCGCATCCATCCGGCCGGTGGCCACCAGCAGGTAGCCATAGCCGTCGCCCCACGTCCGCATGGCCGCCCCCGACCGGTGCAGGCGGAGGAGGGCGCCCTCGGGCCAGTGCGTGTACGAGCTGGTCGTCACGTAGGCGTCCCCGAGCGAGGGCGTCGTGCTCACACGGGCCGGGCGACCGTCGTGGAGGCACCCCTCGCCGCGCGCCGCCCACACCGCCTCGCCCGAGGCCGCCACCACGATCACCCCGGCCAGCGGCCCGGTCTCGTCCTCCACGGCGAGCAGCGTGGTGTAGAGCGGCACGCCTCGGGCGAACGCCTTGGTGCCGTCGATCGGGTCGACGATCCACCGGCGGCCGGAGGTGCCGACCCGCTCGGCCTCCTCCTCGCCGAGGACGCCGTCGTCCGGGAACGCCTCCCGCAGCCGCTCGCGCACCAGCGCCTCGGCGGCGCGGTCGGCCTCGGTGACCGGCGTGCCGTCGGCCTTGCGCTCGACGGCGAGGTCGTCGGCGCCGAACCACCGCAGGGTGAGCTGGGCGGCCTCGGCGGCGATGGCGAGCGCGTCGTCGACGAGGGCCACGAGGGCGAAGTTAGGCCAGGGCGGGGCGGTGCCCCGGCCGGTCCTCCGGGGCGACCAGCACGCAGTGGGTGCCCTGGTAGATCGTCGGCATGCACTTGTTGCAGTGGATGCAGAGCGACTCGTGGCGGTCGCCCTTCGCCCACCGGTCGAGCAGGTCGGGCTCCCGGAGCAGGGCGCGGCCCATGGCCACGAACGGGAAGCCCTCCTCGAGCGCCCGCACCGCGGTCTCGTAGCGGTTGACGCCCCCCAGCAGCACGATCGGGAGGTCGAGCGCCTCGCGGAACTGGCGGGCGAACGGCAGGAAGTACGCCTCCTCGAACGGGTAGCTCGGGAGGAACCGCTTGCCGAGGAGCTTGAAGCCGGTGCGCAGCGGCTGCGGGAAGGCCTTGGCCATCTCCTCGATCGGGGCGTCGCCCTTGAACAGGTACATCGGGTTGCGCAGCGAGCTCCCGCCGGTGAGCTCGAGGGCGTCGAGGCACCCGTCGGACTCGAGGAGGCGGGCCGCCTCGATGCTCTCGTCGAGCCAGATCCCGCCCCGGTAGCCGTCGACCATGTTGAGCTTGGCCAGCACGGCCATCGAGGGGCCGACGGCCTCCCGCACCGCCCGCACGATCTGCCGGGGGAAGGCGGCGCGGTTCTCGATGGAGCCGCCCCACCGGTCGGTGCGCTTGTTGAGCGCCGGGCTGAGGAAGGCGCTGGGCAGGTAGTTGTGCCCGAGGTGGACCTCGACGGCGTCGAACCCCGACGCCTGGAGGAGCCGCGCCGCGTCGGCGAAGTCGCGGGTGATCCGCTCGATGTCGCCGTCGTCCACCGCCTTGGTGAACTTCATGGCCATGGCGCTGAACTGGCGCGACGGGGCCAGGCCGGTGTGGCCCGTCCCCGCCGCGACCGGGCCGGCATGGCCGATCTGGGCGCTCACCGCAGCGCCCTCGGCGTGCACCGCATCGGCGAGCCGGCGGAGGCCGGCGGCCGCCTCGGGCCGCACGACGATCTCGGCCGGCGCCCCCTGGCCGTCCGGTGAGACGGCCAGGTAGGCGACGGTGGTCATGCCGAGGCCGCCGGCGGCCATGGCCCGGTGGAAGTCGACCAGCCGGTCGCTGACCAGGTTGTCCTCGGCCATGCCCTCGAACGTCGCCGCCTTGATGAAGCGGTTCCGGAGCGTGAGCGGGCCGAGCGTGCCGGGTGCGAAGGGATCGACGTCCATCGTGGTTCCTTACTGTGCGAAGTCCCGGACGATCCGGTTCTCGTCGAGCTTGACCTTCTCGACCACCGGACCGCTGGCCTGCTGGACGTTGTCCTCGTCGCAGTCGAACTCGCCGGGCTCCTCGGGGTGCACCTGCTTCCACGTGGTGCCCTCGAGCGTCACGACGACCTCGCACGCCGTCGGCATGTTCTTGCCGGCGTCGGCGGGGCCGGACATGCCACCGCCGTCCCACTCGTGCTGCGCCGAGGCCTTCTCGAGCACGCAGTCGCGGGTGACCTCGTCGCCGCACTCCTTGACCGACGTGGCCCAGAGCAGGAAGGCCGAGGCGGCGTGCAGGCCCAGGGCGCTGATGTCGCCCCCGTCGGCCTCCACGACGTCCAGGTACTTCTGGGTCGCCGGGCTCTCGTCGGCGTACTCGAACGGGATGTCCTGCGAGCGGACGAAGATCCGGTCGGCGTAGCCGTTGGTGTTCCACTTGGCGAGCTGCTGGTCGTAGAAGTTCGCCTGGAGCAGCCAGTCCGGGTGGTAGTCGAGCTGGTCGGCCGCCTCGAGCATGTTCTCGAAGCTCGGGTACGGGGAGCCGACGAACGTCACGACCTCGGCGCCGCAGTCCTTCAGCTTCTGGATGAACGGCTTCCAGTCCGACTCGCCGGTGATGTTGTAGACCTGGTCGCACTTCAGGTCGACCATGCCGACCTTCGGCCAGGTGGACTTGGCCTTCTCGGCCGTGTCCTGGGTGGCCGCGTAGTTGGCGTACATGAACGCCAGCTTCTTGGCCTTCTCCGGGTACGTCTTGGCGTACCAGTTGGCTTCGGTGATCGGCTGGAAGTCGACCGGGTTGGGCACCGCGGAGATCATCAGCGGGGCGTTGGCGAACTGCGGGCTCACCGCGTAGGTCGGGAACGCCGGGAGCTCGCAGCCGAGGCGCGTCTGCTCCTGGGCGGCGTCGAGGGCGTAGCCCTCACCCACGAGCATGAACACCTTGTCGTTGCATGCCTGGGTGATGGCGTTGTTGACCTCGGTGATCTTGGCGTCGTAGTAGTTGCCCTTGATCTGCCGGCCGTTGATGCCGCCCTGCTCGTTGCACCAG
>DASUDP010000101.1:0-4428 GCA_036275535.1 Acidimicrobiales bacterium
GTCGTCGACCCCGCCGTGCTGCTGGCCGAGGTGGAGATGCTCGAGGGCCGGGGCATCGATTGCTCGAAGCTCAAGGTCTCCGGCAACGCCCACCTGATCCTGCCCTACCACCAGATCATGGACCGGGTCTCCGAGCGGCACCTCGGCAAGAACGCCCTCGGCACGACCCGCCGCGGCATCGGCCCCGCCTATGCCGACAAGGCCTCCCGGGTGGGGATCCGGGTGCAGGACCTCTACGACCCCAAGATCTTCCGGGAGAAGCTGACGCTCGTCCTGAAGGAGCGCTCGGCCGTCCTCACCAAGGTCTACAACCAGATGCCCCCGACGGTCGACGAGATCGCCGAGCGCTACCTCGACGACCTGGCCCCCCGGATGGCCCCCTACGTGGCCGACACCGTCAACCTCATCCACGAGGCCCTCGAGGCCGGCCAGCACGTCCTCTTCGAGGGCGCCCAGGCCACCTTCCTCGACCTCGACCACGGCACGTATCCCTTCGTGACGTCGTCGAACCCGATCGCCGGCGGCGCCTGCACGGGTGCCGGCGTGGGCCCGCGGCACATCGACCGCGTCATCGGCGTGGCCAAGGCCTACGTCACCCGCGTCGGCGCCGGCCCGTTCCCGACTGAGCTCTTCGACGAGGTGGGCGAGGCCATCGTGGACCGCGGCCACGAGTTCGGCACCAACACCGGTCGCCGCCGCCGTCCCGGCTGGATCGACGCCGTCATGCTGCGCCACGCCGTGCGCCTCAACTCCCTCTCCGAGCTCGCCATCACCAAGCTCGACGTGCTCGACGCCTTCGACGAGGTGAAGGTCTGCGTGGCCTACGACATCGAGGGCCAGCGGTTCGACCACCTCCCGGACAACCAGACCGCCCTCCACAAGGCCACCCCGATCTACGAGACCTTCCCCGGGTGGGGGAGCGACCTCAGCGAGGCGACCGAGCCCGGGCACCTGCCCCAGAAGGCGCGCGACTACGTCGCCTTCCTGGCGGAGCAGGTCGGGGTGCCGATCCGGCTCCTCGGCGTCGGCCCCGGGCGCGACCAGTACGTCCAGCTCGCCCCGTGAGGGTCGTCGTCGTCGGGTCCGGGGGGCGGGAGGCCGTCTTGGCCGAGGTGCTGGGCCGCACCGCCGAGGTCGTCGTCACCCCCGGCAACCCCGGGATCCCCGGGTCGGTGCCCACACCGGCCGAGGCGTTCGAGGCCGACCTCTACGTCATCGGTCCGGAGGCCCCGCTCGTCGACGGGTTGGCCGACCGGCTGCGGGCCGCCGGCCGGCTCGTGTTCGGCCCCGGGACGGACGGGGCGCGGCTCGAGGGCTCCAAGGCCTGGATGAAGGAGCTCGTGTCGGCGGCCGGGGTGCCCACCGCCCGGCACGGCAGCTTCTCAGACGCTGACGAGGCCATCGCCTTCCTCCGCTCCCTGCCCGCCCCCTGGGTGGTGAAGACCGACGGCCTGGCCGCCGGCAAGGGCGTGCTCGTCACCGACGACCTCGCCGAGGCCGAGGCCGACGTGCGGGACAAGCTCTCCGGTGCCTCGTTCGGCGCCGCCGGGAGCACCGTCGTGGTCGAGGAGGGCATGACCGGTCCCGAGGTCTCCGTCTTCGCCGTGTGCGACGGGACCGACGCCGTCGTGCTCGCCCCCGCCCAGGACTTCAAGCGGGTCGGCGACGGCGACGCCGGCCCCAACACGGGGGGCATGGGCGCCTACTGCCCCCTGTCGTGGCTCCCTGAGGGCTTCGAGCAGGACATCCTCGACCGCTTCATCCGCCCCACGCTGGCCGAGCTGCGCCGCCGGGGCATCGACTACCGCGGGGTGCTCTACGCCGGCCTCATGGTCACCGCCGAGGGTCCCAAGCTCGTCGAGTACAACATCCGCTTCGGCGACCCCGACAGCCAGGTCGTGCTCCTGCGCCTCACCTCGGACCTCGCCGCCCTGCTGGCGGAGGCCGCCGCCGGGTCCATCCGGTCGACGCCGACCTACGACGTCGGGGCCGCCGTCCTCGTCGTGGCCGCCGCCGAGGGGTACCCCGCCTCGTCCCGCACCGGCGACGTGATCGACGGGCTCGACGCGGCTCGGGCCGTGCCGGGGGCCGCCGTCTACGCCGCCGGCGTCGGCGTCGACGAGGAGGGCCGCCTCATCACGGCCGGCGGTCGCGTCCTGAACGTGATCGGCCGCGGCCCCGACATCGCCGCCGCCCGGGCCGTGGCCTATGAGGCGATCGGCAAGCTCTCCTGGCCCGGGATGCACCACCGCACCGACATCGCGGCCCGCCCGCCGGTGGCGTGACCGCCCACCACGCCCCCCGGGTCGCCGTGATCGGCGGCGGCCAGCTGGCCCGCATGCTGGCCGAGCCCGCCAACGCCCTGGGCGTGCCGCTGCGCCTGCTGGCCGAGGCCGAGGGCGTCTCAGCCGCCCAGGTGATCCCCGACCAGCTCGTCGGCGACCACCGGGACCTGGCGGCGCTGCGCGAGGTGGTCGAGGGATGCGCCGTGGTCACCTTCGACCACGAGCACGTCCCCACCGAGCACCTCCACGCCCTGGAAGCGGACGGGGTGGCGTGCCGACCGGGCCCGGGGGCCCTCGTCCACGCCCAGGACAAGGCCGTGATGCGGGCCGCCATGGATCGCCTCGGGGCTCCCCAGCCCCGCTGGGCTGTGGTCACCTCCCCGGCCGAGATCGAAGCCTTCCGGCTCCCGTGCGTGGTCAAGGTCACTCGGGGCGGCTACGACGGCAAGGGCGTGTGGGTCGTCCGCACCCTGGACGACGCCGCCGAGGCCCTCGCCGACGCCGAGCAGCGCGGGGTGCCGCTCCTGGCCGAGGAGCACATCGACTTCCGCCGCGAGCTGTCCGCCCTCGTCGCCCGCGCCCCCAGCGGCGAGGAGGTGGCCTACCCCGTCGTGGCCACCACCCAGCTCGACGGCATCTGCCACGAGGTGATCGCCCCGGCCCCCGACCTCGCCCCCGAGCGGGCCGCCGAGGCCCAGGACCTGGCCCGCCGCATCGCCACGGAGCTCGACGTGACCGGCATCCTCGCCGTCGAGCTCTTCGACGCCGACGACGGCCGCATCCTCATCAACGAGCTGGCCATGCGGCCGCACAACACCGGCCACTGGACCCAGGACGGTGCCGTCACCTCGCAGTTCGAGAACCACCTGCGGGCCGTGCTCGACCTCCCGCTCGGCTCCCCCGAGCCCCGGGCGCCGTGGACGGTCATGGTCAACATCCTGGGCAGCCCCGACCCCGAGGCGGGCCACCTCTACGACGGCTACCCGCAGGCCCTCGGCCGCGACCCGCGCCTGCGGGTCCACCTCTACGGCAAGGACCTGCGCCCCGGCCGCAAGGTCGGCCACGTCAACGCCTACGGCGACGACCTCGACGACTGCCTCGCTCGGGCCCGCCACGCCGCGAGCTGGTTCCGCGGCGACCTGCGCGACGGGCGCTGAGGGCCCGGAGCGCGCCGCCCCGGCGGCGGGGTGCGAGGATGGCGGGGTGAGCGCACAGGTCGGGATCGTGATGGGCTCGGACTCGGACTGGCCGACGATGCAGGCGGCCGCCGACGTCCTCGACGAGTTCGGGGTGCCGTGGGAGGCCGACGTCCGCTCCGCCCACCGCATGCCCCAGGAGATGCTCGAGTACGGGGCCACCGCCGCCGACCGCGGGCTGTCGGTCATCATCGCCGGCGCCGGCGGAGCGGCCGCCCTCCCCGGGATGCTGGCCTCCGTCACGCCGCTGCCCGTCATCGGCGTGCCGGTGCCGCTCAAGCACCTCGAAGGGCTGGACTCGCTGCTGTCGATCGTCCAGATGCCCGCCGGGATCCCGGTGGCCACCGTGGCCATCGGGAACGCCAAGAACGCCGGCATCCTCGCCGCTCGGATCCTCGGCATCGGCGACCCGGCGCTGCGCCAGCAGCTCGTCGCCTACGAGCGGTCGCTGGCCGACCTCGCCCGGGAGAAGGGCCAGGTAGTGCGCGACGCCGCCGCGCGCTCACCCGAGGCCGGCTAGGGGCGCAGGGCGCCGGCGCGGTCTCCTCAGTCGGTGAGGGTGGGCTCGCGGTCGCTGCTCTCCCACCAGTTGCGATCCCAGTCGAGCGAGTCGACGGGGGCCTCGGCGGGGGTGACCTCGGGCTCGGCCTCGGCGGGGGGCTGGGCCGGCCCGCGCTTGGCGGCCGCCTTGGCCTCGGCCTTGGCCTGCTTCTGCAGCGCCTTGATCTCGCGGCGGCCGAGCGCCGGGCGGGCGCCCGCGGTGCGCACACCGGCCGCCACCATGGCGCAGCCCATGCACAGCGGCGGCTTCTTATCGCCGAAGGGGTAGACGATGCAGGTCGTGCACCACGACCCACCACACCGCCCGCAGATCGCGACGCCGGATTCGTGGGGGTGCTTGATGCAGCTGTCCATGTCTCGTACCTGCCCTCCTGGGCGACTCCCTC
>DASUDP010000102.1:0-14010 GCA_036275535.1 Acidimicrobiales bacterium
TCGGTGCTCCAGCTGGTGCCCATGTGGCGCTTGACGGAGCGGATGGTGCGATCGGGGTTCGTGATGGCCTGGCGCTTGGCCACCTCGCCCACCAGGACCTCGCCGCCCTTCGAGAAGGCCACGACGGACGGGGTGGTGCGGGACCCCTCGCTGTTGGGGATGACGACGGGGTCACCGGCCTCGAGGACCGAGACGACGGAGTTGGTGGTGCCGAGATCGATGCCGACGGCCTTGGGCATGGGGTCCTCCGAGGGGAGATGGACGAACTTGTGTCTCCTCGAAGGATAGAAGTTGAGTCAGGTAGTTACAACTTCTCCGCTCGAGCTCTCCGATGGGCCCACGGGAGCTGCCTCGGGGAGGCTGAACCGGAACGTGGCGCCCTCGCCCGGCTCGCTCTCGGCCCAGATGCGGCCTCCGTGGGCAGTGATGATCTGGCGACTGATGTAGAGGCCGAGCCCGGTGCCGGTCACCGACTCGCCCCGCCCCCGCACGAACTTGTCGAAGATCCGCTCCCGGGCCTCCTCGGTGATGCCCGGCCCGTGGTCGTGGACGGTCACCACGGCCTCGCCCTCTCCGCCGACCAGCGAGATCTCGATGGGGGCCACCACCGGGGCGTTCTTGGCCGCGTTGTCGAGCAGGTTGGCCAGCACCTGCTGGATGCGATCCGAGTCGGCCGACACCCACACCGGCTCCTCGGGCAGGTCGACGGCGAACTTCCGCTCTCCATCGAGCCCTCGCACCGCCTCCACCGCGTCACGCACCTCCGCCGCCAGGTCGACCCGGTCGAGCACCTGCACGAGGTTCCCGGCCTCGAGGGTCTGCGTGTCGAGCACGTCGCGGGCCATGGCCTGGAGCCGCCGCGCGTTGGCCGCGGCACGAGCGACAGCGCTGCGCTTGGCGATGTCGTCCATCCCGTCCCAGTGGTCGAGGCTCGTCTCGAGGAAGCCGAGGACCCCCGCCACCGGCGTCCGGAGCTCGTGCGACACGATCGAGATGAGCTCCTGCTGCGTGGCGCTGATCTGGGCCAGCCGCCCCTGCTCCGCGCGAGCGCTGCGGAGCCGGCGCGCGAGCATCCACGTCATGACGAATCCGGCACCGAGGAGCGCGATGACGAGCACGGTCCCCGCTGTCTGCAAGGGACCCACCAGCGGTTCCTCGAACTCGTCGATGGCTTGGGTGAGCACCACCGTCCACCCCAGGCCCTCCAGCGGGGCGACCACGACGATGAGACCGTCCTGGCGATGCAACCCCGGCTCGACCGCACGAAGCTCTGGCCCAACCGGCTTGGCCACCGACGTGGGATCAGCGCCGGCGAGGACGGTCCCGTTCTCGTCGTACACCAGGTAGGTCCCCGTCTGGCCCCGCCGCAGTGCGCGGACCTCACCGTTGAACTGGTTGTCGGACACGACCGGTGCTTCCACCATGAACGCACCGATCGCCCGGCCGTTGTCATCCGGGGGTCCGCTCAGGATCGGGATGACGCTGATCTGCACGGGCTGGGCCGACGTCAGACCAGGCCCGACGGGCAAGATCCTGGCGTAGCCCTTCTGCAGGAAGTTGGGATCAGCGAGGACGTCGGCGAAGCCGTCGATGCCTGCCGGCTCCCCGATCGCAGCATCACGGAGGCCGACGCCGTTGGCGACCACACCGTCAAGCGTCGTGACGTAGAAGCCGGCGTTGAGGGCAGGGCCAAGGAGGTCGTTGAGCTCGTCGAGCGTGTCGCGATCCTTCGAGCTCCCGACGGTGGCCTCGAAGTCGAACCCCAGCAGCGCGCTGCTCGTCGATCCCAGCTGCCCGCCAAAGCGCTGCCCCATGCCTGCGGCGACCGTGTTCACCTCGGCCAGTACCGAATCCTCGAGGGCGCCGAGCCCACGATCCTCGGCGTCGTTGACGAGGAGCGTCACCACGATCGCTGCGATCAGGAAGCCCGCTAGAACGACAGCGGGGAGCACGGACTCAAATCGCCGGCGCATCCTGCACCTCCTGGTCGGTGGCGGGCGGGCCGCCGGAGTGAGCATCGGACGGGGAGGCCTCGGGTAGCCAGACCGTGAACCGGGCACCACCACCTGGCGCCCCGTCGACATCGATGCGGCCGCCGTGGCGCTCCACGAGCTCCAGCACCACCGACAGCCCGATCCCGACGCCGCGGGTCTGCACGACCGCCTCCCCCGCCCCTCGATAGAAGCGGGTGAAGATCCTGGAACGGTCCTCGTCCGGCACCCCGGGGCCCTGATCGGAGACGACAAGGGTCGCGCCACCTGGCGCCGGCCCCACCGAGATCGTCACGGTGGAGCTGGGGGGCGAGAACTTGGCTGCGTTGGTGAGGAGGTTCGTCACCACCCTCTCGAGGGCGTTCTGCTCACCAGCGATCGGGGGCGCCTGTGACGCCGTGACCTCGATGACATGGTCGGACAGCAGCGGGGCGAGGCGGGCCACGACACCCCGCACCAGCCCCTCGAGGTAGGTGGGAGAGGTGGTGAGAGCCTGCTCACGGCGGTCGAGGAGAGAGAAGTCCAGCAGGTCCTCGACCACGGCTCCCAACGAGCGGGCGTTCGCCGCGATCCGCTCCACCATCTCCCGCCGCCGATCTTCCGGGAAGTTGTCCCAGCGCTGCTCGAGGAGCGAGGCGAACCCGCCGATGGCCGTAGCCGGCGTGCGCAGCTCGTGGGATGCCGTGCTGAGGAACACCGTCTTCAGCGCGTCGAGATCCCGCAGCCGGCGAACGGCGTCCTGTTGGCTTGCGTAGAGGTTCGCGTTCACCACCGCGGCGGTCACCAGCTCGGTCAGCACCCGCAGCGAACGCAGCTCCTCGCCGTTCAGGTCCCGACCGGCGACGAGCTCGAGCAGCGCCACGCCCCGCCCGCCCCGCTGGAGCGCGAGGACCAACCCCTCTCCGGCCGCCAGCGTGTCGGGGGGACTGAGGGAGGGTGGAAGTGGTTCCGGGGGCCGGGCCCCGAGGCCGAACACCTGCACCGCTGCGTCCGAGGTGGCTCCCGCCGCCAGGTGCACCCCGGACAACCCGAAGTGGTCCTGGAGCTGCACGGCTATCGACGGGAGCACGTCCGCCAGATCAAGCGACTGCTGCACCACCGGAGCGACCTCGGCAATGAGCTCGGCCTGCGATTGGCCGAGAGCGATCGCGTCGCGCTGGTCTCGGAGCTGGGCGCTGAGCCGCAGCACCCCAACCCCCCCGACGCCCGCCGCGATCGTCCCCAACACGAGGATCAACCCGGTGGTCGTCGACACCGGCGGTGGGTCGAGACGGCCGGCCCGGATACCCAGCCGGTACCCGTGGAGGTCAACGATGCGCTCCGCTCCTGCATGAGGACGACCTGATGCGCCCACGAACTGCGACTTCCCGATGGTGATGATCCCACCGTCACCGGGCCGCAAGCTCGGGGTCACCATGGCGCTGAGATCGATGACGCCCACGGCGAACTGTTCCAATGCTTCCCGGCGCGCGAGGAGGTCACGGGGGGCCGAGCCAACGTGGTAGTGCGGGGCGATCATCAGCAGTCGGGTACCCGAGTCGAGGTCGACCGGCGGCGACGCCACCACTTCGCCCGTGTCCGCCGCCTGACCGAGCAGAGCGACCACCCGTGGGCGCCGAAGATCACCCCCCGAGAGGGTCTTGAGCTCGCTCGCCCGGAGGTCCGCGTCCACCCGATCGAGGGTCACCCCGGCCAGCGTGGGGCCTGCCGCTCTCGGAGCACCGGCCGCGGCGGAGGTCTGGTCACGCGCCTGCTCGAGGTCGGTGTGCACGCTCACGGCCAGGTCCGTGACTGCTTCCCAGTCCTTGGTCTCCTGCCGGGCCAGCGTGAGGGCGCGGTCGCGATGGGCCGCCCCGGCCGTCAGCACCAGGATGAGGACAGCGGCCACGGCGGCCAGGGCCAAGTCGGTGCCACTGCGATGAGAGCGGTGCCCGGCTGGCCTCTCTTCGCCCATCGGTCGATCGTCCCCCCGGACCACCATTGCCTCTGTTTCGGCACGGTCTGCGCCACAGCGTAGGGTCTGCGGCACTGGGAGGAGTGCTGATGACCACGATGCTGATCGTCGACGACGAGCTGGACATGCGGATGCTCGTGCGTCTCGTGATCGAGATGGCCAACGACGGTCTGAAGATCGTGGGCGAAGCGGCCGACGGGCCCGAGGCCATCCAGATCTGGCGCGACCTCGACGGCCCCCCCGTCCCCGACGTCGTCATCCTCGACAACCGCATGCCCGGGCTCAGCGGCATGGAGGTGGCCCAGCGCATCCTCGAGGAGCGCCCCGGCCAGATCATCGTGCTCTACAGCGCCTTCCTCGACGCCGACGTGCGGGCCCAGGCGGCGGAGGTCGGCATCCGGACGTGCGTATCGAAGCACGAGCTCGACCGGCTGCCCGACCTCATCCGCGAGCTCACCGCCGCCTGATCCCATGGCCAACGCTGCGGGGGCCACCCCGCTGATACGCGTGCTCATCGTCGACGACGAGCCCGACATGCGGTTGCTCCTCCGCTCGATGCTCGGCATCGACCAGCGCTTCGAGGTGGCCGGCGAGGCGGACAACGGCGCGGAGGGGATCGAGCTGTTCGAGTCGCTCCGCCCGGACGTCGTGATCCTCGACCACCGGATGCCCGTCCTCGGCGGCCTGGATGCGGCGGAGCGCATCCTGCGCGACCACCCCGGTCAGGCCATCGTGCTGCTGAGCGCCTACATCGACGTGGCGCTGCGAGACGACGCCCTCGCCCTCGGGGTCCGCCAGGTGGTGGGCAAGCAGGAGCTCATGGATCTCGGCCCGCACCTGCTCCAGGCCATCGGCTGACGATCCGAGCGCGGCGTCGCTCAGACCGACGCGACGTCGTCCGCCCGCCCGTGCTCGCCTCGGGCGGCTTCCTGCACCGCCCGCCGCAGCCTCCGCAGGTTGCCCTTCGGCACGTAGGTGGCGCCCGCCGCCGCGATCCCGTCGATGAGGTCGCGGTCCTGATAGTTGGTGAAGACGACGACGCCGATCTCGGGATGCTCCGCCGCGAGCCGTCGCGCCACGTCGAGCCCGTGCGGTCCCGGCGGCATGCGGTGGTCGAGCACCACGACGTCGGGATGGTGCTCGGCGCAGGCGTTCAGCGCGCCGGTCCCGTTGAGCGAGGTGGCCACCACGTGGTGCCCCTCGAGGGTGAGGTCGGTGACGGCGAGGTCGAGCGCCGCCGGGTCGTTGTCCGCGACGACGATGCGCAGGGCGTGGGTGGGGGCCACTCGTCCATCTTGCCCGCGCCGGAAGTGGGCCCGCACCGAACCCGCGCGTAACGTCGCCGGCCATGGCAACGCACCGTCTCGTGCTGCTCCGCCACGGCGAGAGCGAGTGGAACAAGCTCAACCTCTTCACCGGGTGGTGGGACGCTCCGCTGACCGAGCTCGGGCAGCAGCAGGCCGTCGACGCAGGGCGCCTGATGGCCGATCGCGGCATCGCTCCCGACGTCGTCCACACCTCCCTGCAGACCCGCGCCATCCACACGGTCGAGCTCGCCCTGCGCGAGATGGGCCGGTCGTGGATCCCGGTCCGCCGGGACTGGCGGCTCAACGAGCGCCACTACGGCGACCTGACGGGCCGCAACAAGGCCGACACGGCCGCCCGCTTCGGGGCGGACCAGGTCAAGGTGTGGCGGCGCAGCTACGACGTCCCCCCACCGCCCATCGAGGACGACAACGAGCACAACCCGAACCGGGACGAGCGCTACGCCCAGGTCCCGGCCGACCAGCTCCCCCTGGCCGAGTGCCTGAAGGACGTCGTCGAGCGCCTGCTTCCCTACTGGGAGGAGGGCATCGTTCCCGACCTGAGGGCGGGCCGCACGGTGCTCGTCGGCGCGCACGGCAACAGCCTGCGGGCCCTCGTGAAGCACCTCGACGCCATCAGCGACGACGCCATCGTCGAGCTCAACATCCCCACCGGTGAACCCCTCGTCTACGACCTCGACGACGACCTCCGGCCCGTCGAGGCCAAGCCCGTCGAGGAGCGCTACCTGCGCAGCGCCGAGGAGATCCGGGCCGCCGCCGAGGCCGTCGCCCGCCAGGCCGAGGGCGGCTGAGTCGCGGGACTGCACGGCGCGGCCCACGAGGGGTGCGATGATGAGCCGAACGGTCCGCAGACGGGAGGGCACCGTGGCCACCAGATCGATCGTCACGCTCGGCCTCGTCGCCGCGTTGTCGCTCGCCGCCTGCGGCACCGACCGGGAGCTCACCGAGCCCGATCCCGTGCCCGTCACCACGGAGGGCCTGACCGCCGCCCTCATCGACGTCGGGGACCTGCCCGAGGGGTACGCCACGGTCGAGGGCGATGGCACGCCGATCGCCACCGAGGTCCTCCCCGAGCACGACTGCGACGACCGGCTCGAAGACCTCGACCCCAAGGAGTCGGTCAGCCGGGACTTCACCGGCCCCGACGCTACGGTCACCCAGTCCGTGGCCTGGTTCCCCGGCCAGGGCGGCGCCGTCGAACAGGTCTTCCGGGACGTGGCCAACGAGTGCCGCCAGGTCGTCGTCTCCGACCAGGGCCTCTCGATCCGGGCCGGCGCTCTCGACTTCGGCGTGCTGTCGGACAACACCCTCGCCCTCCGCTTCGAGCTCGAGCCCGACAGCGGAACGATCCAGGAGCGTGACGTCGTCCTCATGCGCCAGGGCGACCTCGTGAGCGTGATCCGCCTCTCCGGCCCCCGCCCGTCGGACAAGGCCCTGCTCGACGGCGCCGTGCGAGTCGCCATCGGCTACCTCGGCCTCCTCCACGACGACACCACCTGACCGAGCCCGTCCGGCGGGACGACCCCTCAGCCGGACGCTTCGCCGACGAGGGAGGCGTGCTCCAGGAGGTAGCCCCGCGAGCGCACGGTGCGGATGGCCAGCGAGACCGACGACACCCGGCGGCGAAGCCGCAGCATGTGCACGTCGAGTGCGTTGCGACCGGGCGACCCGTCGGGCCATCCTGCCCGGGCCAGCGCCTCGCGCGACACCACCGCCCCGAACCGATCGACCAGCGCGCTCACCAGGCGGGCCTCGACCGGAGGCAGCGAGACCCACTGCCCGTCCACTCGCAGCAGCCCGTCGGCATCGAGCTCCGGGGCGACGAGGGCCCGGTCGCCACGGCCAGCCAACCCCTCGATCCTGGCCTGCAGGTCGGCCTCGGCGGCCGGGAGCCGGATCCAGTCCTCCAGCTCGTCGAGGAGCACCGGCGGAGGCTCCGCCCCCTCGACGAGAAGGAGCCGGGGCCGTCCGGCGTGGTGCAGCTCGTGGCGCCGGTCACGGTCGGCCGGCCAGCGGAGGAGGACGACATCCACCCGCCGCACCGTAGAGAGGGCTCGTTTCCCGTCTGTTACGCACACGTGAACCATCGCCGCCGGCGCGGGATCCCCGGCACACACGCTGGTTTGTCCATAGGCTTCCCGGCTATGGCTCGCCAAGCGCACCTCGACCACCTCGCGTCCGTACCCCTGTTCTCCTCGTGCTCCAAGAAGGAGCTGCAAGCCGTGGCCAAGGCATCCGACGACGTGAACATCGCCGCCGGCCGGCACCTGTGCGAGCAGGGTGACATCGGGCGCGAGGCCTTCATCATCGTGGACGGGACCGCCGAGGTCCGCCGCAACGGCCGCAAGGTCGCCGAGCTGGGACCGGGCGACTGCGTCGGCGAGCTGGCACTGCTCGACCACGGCCCGCGCACCGCCACGGTCACGGCCCTCACCGACACCACCGTGCTGGTCCTCGGTGCCCGCGAGTTCGCCGCCCTCGTCGACGACGTGCCGCCCATCGCCCACAAGCTCCTGAAGGCCTTGGCGGTGCGCATCCGCGATCTCGACACCAAGACCTTCGGCTGACGCTTCGTCGCATTCGGGCCGTCCAGGGTCGCCGAGGTACGTTCTCGGCGTGAAGTCGCGCCTCAAGCCTCACCAGCTGGCCATCGGCCTCGGCCTCGTGTTCGCCACGATCACCGTCGTGTCGGGCATCACAGCCACGGTCTTCCAGTTCCACGACGACAGCGAGATCCAGCGCGAGGTGTTCGGGAACATCCCGAGCGCCTGGAAGCTCGTCTTCTACACCGTCTTCCCGGTGCTCATCGTCTACGGGGCCGTGCTGTTCAGCCAGCGGGTCCGCAACTGGGAGCGGGGCAACCCCGACAACCGGCGCACCACCGCCAAGAACGCCGGCCGGCGCCTGAAGGACTTCCGGGCCGGCGTCTACATGCAGACCCTGCTCCGGGATCCGGCCGCCGGGATCATGCACAGCCTGATCTACTTCAGCTTCCTGATCCTTCTCGCCGTCACCACGGTGCTCGAGATCAACCACCAGGTCCCCGAGTCCTGGAAGTTCCTCCACGGTGGCGTCTACAAGGCCTACGCCGCCACCGGCGACGGGGCCGGCCTCGCCCTCTTCGTCGGCGTGATGTGGGCCATCGTGCGCCGCTACATCCAGCGGCCGTACCGGATCCGCATCAAGACCAAGCCTGAGCACGCCATCATCCTCGGCACGCTGCTCGCCATCTCCGTGACGGGCTTCGGCGCCGAGGTGTGGCGCATCGCGCTGCACGGCCGCCCGGACTTCGAGAAGTGGAGCTTCGTCGGCTACCCGCTCTCGGGCCTGATCGACGGCTCCAGCAACCTGGCCGGCGCCCACCAGGTCTGGTGGGTCGCGCACGTGGCCAGCTTCTTCCTCTTCGTGGCCATCCTCCCGGTCACGATGCTGCGGCACATCTTCACCTCGCCGCTCAACATGTACCTGCGGGACCGGGACCGCCCGAAGGGCGCCATGCGGCCCATGCCCAACCTGATGGAGACCGAGCTCGAGAGCTTCGGGGCCTCCACCGTCTCGGACTTCACCTGGAAGCAGCTGCTCGACACCGACGCCTGCACGATGTGCGGCCGCTGCACCTCGGTCTGCCCGGCCCACGCCACCGGAAAGCCGCTCGACCCGCGTGAGATCGTCCTGAAGACGGGCGAGGTCATGTCCCGGACGGGCACCCCGCCGGTGTCGCCCCCGATCGGCGTCGACCCGGAGATCACGGTCAGCTCCGAGAGCCTCTTCGAGCGCATCACCGCCGAGGAGGTGTGGGCCTGCACCTCCTGCAAGGCCTGCGACGAGATCTGCCCCGTCAACATCGAGATCCTCGACAAGATCCTCGACATGCGGCGCTACCTGTCGCTCATGGAGTCGAACTTCCCGACCGAGCTCGGCAGCGCCTACCGGGGCATGGAGAACTCCGGCAACCCGTGGGGCATGAGCCAGAGCGACCGCGCGGCGTGGACGAGCAAGGTCGACGACGTCGCCATCGTCGAGCCGGGCGACCCCTTCAGCCACGAGTACCTCTACTGGGTCGGCTGCGCCGGGTCGTTCGACGACAAGAACCAGAAGGTCACGATCGCCATGGCCAAGCTGCTGCAGCGGGCCGGCATCGACTTCGCCATCCTCGGCCCGTCCGAGCAGTGCACCGGCGACCCGGCCCGCCGCTCCGGCAACGAGTACATCTTCCAGATGCTGGCCATGGCCAACATCGAGTCGCTCAACGGCATGGGCGTGAAGAAGATCATCACGCAGTGCCCCCACTGCTTCAACACGCTGCTCAACGAGTACCCGCAGCTCGGCGGCCACTTCGAGGTCATCCACCACAGCCAGCTGCTGGAGAACCTCATCAGCAGCGGGCAGCTCGACATGACCGACGCCCGCCTCGACGAGCGGGTCGTGTACCACGACTCCTGCTACCTCGGTCGCCACAACGACGTGTACATGTCGCCGCGCAACGTCATCGGCAGCCTGGCCGGGATCGACATCGTCGAAGCCGGCCGCAACGGCACGAAGGGCATGTGCTGCGGCGCCGGCGGTGCCCGCATGTTCATGGAGGAGAGCACCGGCAAGAAGGTGAACGACGAGCGGGCCGAGGAGCTCATCGCCACCGGCGCCAGCCGCGTCGCCACCGCCTGCCCGTTCTGCTACATCATGCTGGACGACGGCGTGAAGGGAGCGGGCGCCGAGGAGACGGTCCAGGTGGCCGACATCTCGATGCACCTCCTCGAAGCGCTCGAAGCCGGTGACGCTCGCCGTCTGGGCGAGCTGCAGACGCTCGAGGACTGACCGACCAGCTGAGGACCGACCACCAGGCGGGGAACATGGCGCTGCTGCGGCGCAACAACGAGGGGTGGGACGGGGTGGACCGGCGGGACCCCCCCACGGTGCTCATCGTCAACGACGAGAGGGACGCGTGCGAGATGCTCGTCCGGTTCCTGGGCCACGCCGGGTTCTCCACGGTCGGCGCCCACAGCGACCTCGAGGCGATGTCGATGATCTACAGCCGCCTGCCCCGCGCTGTCGTGCTCGACATGACCACCGGCGGCGTGGGCTCGAGCCTCAAGATCCTCGACCAGGTGCGCAGCAGCGACGACCGGAGGGTCCAGACAGCGCGTGTGGTGCTGTGCGCGTCGAGCCCCAAGAACCGGTCGTTCTCGTTCCAGTCGGGCGCCGACGGGTTCCTGGTGCGCCCCTTCCACCTGGACGACCTCCTCGGCCAGGTGCACGACGTCCTGGACCGACCCCACGACGAGCGGGCCCGCCACCGGCGCGACGAGCTCGCGCGCCAGGAGTAGCCCCCAGGGCTAGGAGAAGTTCTCCCAGTAGCGGCTGGGCGTCGGCCCCCGCTGGCCCTGGTACTTCGAGCCGAGCTTCTTCGACCCGTACGGCTCGTCGGCCGGCGTGGTCATCTTGAGGAAGCTGATCTGGCCGATCTTCATCCCGGGGTACAGGGTGATGGGGAGGTTCGCCACGTTGGACAGCTCCAGGGTGATGTGCCCGTCGAACCCCGCATCGATGAAGCCCGCGGTGTTCGACACGAACACGCCCCCGCGCCCGGCCAGGAAGTTCTGCACCTTGCGCCCATCGGGCTGCACCTCGATGTCGTAGATGCGCTCGCACTCTCCGGTGTCGATCACCTCTACGACCCGATCCCAGGCGAGGTCGCCTTCGACCAGTCGGTCGAGCAGCCTCGTGTCGACACCGGCGGCCGCGTACGACCGCGCGAGGCGGTGCACCGTCTCGAACCGGATGGCGTCGCGCCCCGAGCGATTCTCGATGTTGCACAGGTCGGTGGCGTGCCGGTAGCCAGCCGCCGTCGCCGCATCGCGCTGGTTGAGACCCGCCGCCGTGCGCAGGTGCCGGAGCAGCGCATCGGGAAGGGGCACGCTCGTGAGCAGCTCGTGCTCGCGATCCGGCGCGTAGACCTGCCAGCGCGGAAGCGTCGCGGTCGCCTTCACCGTCGACCCGGCCCGCTGGCCGAGCCGGGCGAACAGCAGCAGCACGTCCGAGACCAACCCGTCGGAGGTCGTCCACACCGAAGTGCGTCCGCCGCTCCTCGAGCCATCCCCGTCGACCAAGCCCTCGAGGAAGGCTTCCACCAGCGGAGCTGGCCACCCGAACACGAGGTCCGGAATCCGCTTCGTCGGTGCGAGCCCACCCATGCCGAGACCGGCGAAGACGCGGCTGCCGAGCGTGGAGCAGACGGTGACCGCGCCGGCCGAGCGCGAGATCGGCAGCCCTAGCCGCTCGAACGTCGACTCGAGACGGTCGAGACGGCCCTGGTGGGTGTTCGAGATCACCACCTGGCCGTCACGGCGGTAGCCCTCGGCCACGTACATGCCGAGCGTCCAGGCGAGGTCGATGTCGACATCGAAGCGCAACGGCAACGAGTGGCGCTCACCCTTGCCGCGCACGCGTGCGTCCATGGCTTCGAACGCACCGGGAACGCACTCCGCGATCACCCAGGGAAGCTTCCGGCGCGACCGGTAGTAGCTGGGCGACAGCTCCGCTTCGCGCAACCAGGCCGACACCGCCGCCCAGTCGTCCTCCATCGCTCGCCGGACCCCGGCGCCCTCGACGAGGAGCCGCGGCCAGTCAACTTCTGGGATGACCTCGCGCAGGTCGATGGTCGCGGCCGCGTCGGGCGGGTCGGGGATGTGCCGGGGGACGGCGACGAGCACACCGTCGTGCAGCTCGGCCGTGCGCACCTTTCGGAGCTCGCCGTCGGTGCCGATCGAGAAGAGGTTGTGGCCTGCGGTGACGCGCACCCGGCGGCCGGAGGCCAGCCGCACCTCGTAGATCCGGTCCTCCGGCCCCTCGTAGAACCCGGTCACCCGGTGATACCCCACCTCGAAGGTGTCCGGGTCGAACCCGACCACCTCGCAGTCCCGCTGTTCCTTCACCAGCTCGCCGATCGAGCGGCGGCGGACGCTGTTGCCCTCCCGCACCAGGAGCTCCTCCCCCGCCGGCAGGCTCGAGTGGATGAGGAGGCCCAGCCTCCCCAGACTGCTCTTGCCTTCTATCCGCGCCACCATGTCGTCGGGCACGGCGACGCGCTCGAGGGTGGAACCGAGGACGAACTCGCCCGGGTGGAGGACGAAGGGCTGGTCGTCGTCCTCGATCTCAACGAGGCGGGTGAGCTCCTCGAGGTTCTTCTTCACGTCGATGACGGGCATCGTGTGGTTGAGGAACACCCGGAAGTAGCGGTCCAGCCGGACGTCGATCGACGACGGCTGGATCATCGACTCGTCGAACGGCTCGATGACGATGCGGCCTGCCGCGATCTCTTCGCGGAGCGTGCGGTCGGAGAGGATCACGGCCTCGCAACCTAGTGCGGAGGGTGTGACGAGATGACCGCCCGTTCGGTAGGGTCAGTGGCCCACGCGGCTGTAGCTCAATGGTAGAGCGCTCGCTTCCCAAGCCAGATACGCGGGTTCGATTCCCGTCAGCCGCTCGCTGAGGCACAGGGCCCCCAGGTTCACCTGGGGGCCCTGTCGCGTCGGGGGGAGATCGGGTCGTCAGGCACCGGCGCGGACCCAGATGGGCTCGCGGCGCTCGGCGTCCCAGAGCTGGGGTTCCTCGGTCCGGAGGTCCACGGCATCGGCGTCGGATCCGAAGGCCAGGTGCCCGCCGAGGAGGCCGCCCACCGTCGCCACGCCCATGCCGGCCAGCGCGAAGAGGGCGCCCCGCCCGCGCTGGCCGCGTCGGCGGGCGGCGAAGGACAGGCCGTAGAGCCCCGTGGCGGCCAGGTTGGCCGCCACGTGGACGACGCCGACGCGCTGCTTGGCGGCCGGGAGGTCGTCCCAGTCCGTCAGGCCGGCCGCCACCGTCGGGGGCACGAAGGCCAGGCCGAGGCCCACCATCCACGTCGCCGCCGGAGCGGCGCGGCGGCCGCCGACGACGTCGAGCACGGAGGCGGCCGTCCAGAACCCGATGGGCAGGTCGGTGAGGGCCGGGTGGACCGGATGGCCCAGCCACTCGCCCCGCAACCAGGGCCGGGCGGCCTCGGGGATGGCGCCGGCGAGCGCCGCAAGGGCCGAGCGCCCCGCGTCGAGGCGGTCGTCGCGGGCGAGAGCGGTAGGGATCGCGGTGATGTCCATGGGACCTCCAGCGGCGGGTGGGACCACCAACGCCTTCCCCCGTGCCGCGGCGCTGAAACGATGAGGGCCCGGCTCAGCCGCCGGGGGGCCGGCCCGCCAGGCGCTGGCGCACCCGGTCCTCCAGGCGTTCGAGGCTGGCCCGGTTGCGGGCCTGGGTGAGGGGCGCCAGCAGGGGGCTGGCCAGGCGGTGGATCCCGGTGGGGTGCTCCTCCATGACCACCTGGGTGCCCTCCGCCACGTCGCGCAGGTCGAAGGTGACGGTGGCCTGGACCAGGGGCCGGGCCCTGACCTCGAGCTCGAGGTGCTCCTGCGGCACGACCGCCACCGAGCGGGTGCGATCGGCGATGGTGAGCGGGCCACCGAGGCCGACGACGTGGTGGAACGCGGTGCCCGGCCCGGGCCAGCCGTCGTCGACGGCCCGGATGCGACGGGCCCCGATCAGCCAGGTGGGGTAGGTGCGGACGTCGACCAGCGCGTCCCACACGTCGGCGCGAGGGGCCGCCAGGGTGATCTCCACGGTGGTCATGGCCCTGCGCCTGCCCTCGACGTCACCGACCCAAACGGCACACCCGGGCCCGGACGTGACTGAGCCCCCGGGACCACGTGCGGAG
>DASUDP010000103.1:0-58225 GCA_036275535.1 Acidimicrobiales bacterium
TGAGCCAGCCGTTGGCGTAGCCGTCGACGAGCTGCCGGGGGCCAGCGGTGCCACCCTCGACGTGGAGCTCCCAACCCGGGCTGGCGCTCTCGGCCAGCACGAACCAGAAGGGGCCGGCGACGCCGCCGGCATCGGCCTCCACCGTGCTGCTCGATCGGCCCGTGACGGCCAGCTCGACGCCGGCCGTGCCTGCGGGCCGGCCCCGCGCCCCAATCGGAGCCGGTCCCCCATCGGAAGCCGACGAGAGCACGAGGCGGTCCACGTCGAGGCCCGTCGCCGAGCCCGCGGTCGCCTCGATCCGGTGGGACCCAGCGGTCAGCTCGAGCGGGGCACAGGCCTCGAGCGTCTGCGCGGCACCGGTGGTCGCAGTGACCTGCACCGCCACCGCGGCCCCGTCGACGCGCACCAGGTCGTCGCGGCACCCGGGCCCCCCGGCCGGGGCCGCCGCCCCATCGGCCGACCGCACGGTGGCGACCAGCCCGAAGGTCCGGGCCGTCGGGAGCTCGATCGTGCGGTCGAGCGTGGCTTCGTCGTCCTGCCGGTCCGTCCCGGGGAGGTCGAGGCGCAGCCGGGTGAGCACGACGTCGAGGCTGTGGCCGTCGAGCCGCTCCCCGACGCGCCGCAACAGGTCCACCGGGGGCCGCACGGACTCCGCCACCCGGCGGTCCCCCACCCGCAGCTCGGCCAGCCCGACCGTGGTGGGCGCGCCCGCCGTGGTCGTCAGCAGCTCCACCGTGACGTCCTGCACCGACCGGCCGGGGACGACGACGGCCTGCCCGGCCGGGGTCAACGACTCGGGACCGAGGTCGACCTCGACGGGGGCGTCATCCCCCACCCGGACGGCCACCCGGGCCAGGGCCCGGCCGCCGGGGGGCGGGGCAGCTTGGACGAGGCGCAGCTGGTCCACCGGGACGGCCTCGTCGAAGCGCACGTGCAGGTGCTGGCCCGCCACCTCCCCCGCCACCCGCCACGCCGTCGTGACGTCGCCGTCGACGGCGTGGGTGGCACGGTCCTCGGGCCGCTCCGGGCCGCGGCCCCCGGAGCCCTGCACCTGGCCGCCGATCCGCTCCACCACGGTGCGGCTGTCGTCCCCGGTGCCCGGGAACGGGTCGAGGCGGAAGTCGTACCCCGTGGGGTCCTCGGCCGTCTCCCCCGCCGCCTCGGTCGGACCCCGCGTGTCGCGCAACGAGTAGAACCAGGTCTGGATCCGACGCCGGTTGGAGTCCGTCAGGACCAGGTGGGCGCCGGCGTCGAGCGCACCGGAGAGCGTGGCGTCGTCCAGGGCCGCCGCCGGGAGGACCAGCGCCCGACCGTCGAGCAGCCCGGCGGCGGCGCTGTCGACGATGCCGTCGCCGTCGCCGGCCAGCACCACCGGCTCGTCGACCGGCGCCACCCGGGCCGTGGGCCGAGGGTCGGCCACGTCGAACAGGGCGACCGCCGGCGGGCCGTCGGCCCCCGCTGGGGCGCCCGGGTCGTCGAAGACCGTCGGCCGGCCGAGGCCGGCGGGCACCGGACGGAGGGCGGCCCACACCGAGGTGCTGGGCGGCGTGTCGAAGCGGCCGATCTGCTCGAGGTCGCCCCGGAAGGCCACGGTGCCCACCCCGAGCAGGCGGGCGACGGGACCCAGGGCGGCCGGCTCGAAGGTGCCCAGCTGCAGGCGCCGGTCGAAGGCGTCGAGCAGGTTCACCGTCCCGACGGTGCCCGCCGGCAGGACCTCCCGGGCCAGGTAGGGGCGGTCGGTGAGGCCGGGGGTGATCGGCTCCACGGTCGTGCCCCAGCGGTAGGCGGCGAAGCTCGACCCGGGGAGCTCCAGCACCCGGGTGGCGTGGTCGCCGGCGTCGATCCGGGCGATGGCGGCCCGCCAGTGTGCCGGGAGGTGCTCGGGGCGCAGCATCCCGTCGGTCAGGTAGCCGTGCGGCCACACCGGCAGGAGGGCGGCGACGGCCAGGGCCGCGCCGCCGCTGCCCGCCACCCGCCGCCAGGTGGCCGGTCGCACCGCGCCGACCGCGGCGGCGAGGAGACCGGCCAGGCCCAGGACGACCAGGGGCACGGCCCGGGGGCTGTTGCGGAAGGCCAGGCCCACCGACGTGTCGGTGGTGAAGGCCCGCCACCCCCGCCCGAACGGCGTGGGGTCGTCGACGGGCCACGCCCCGACGGCCACGACGGTCCCCACCACCACGAGCAGGGCGAAGAAGGCCCGGTGGGCCCAGCGCACGACGAGCCCGGCGGCCAGCGCCAGGACGGGGACGGCGTAGCTGAGCGCCACCACCAGGCTGTCGCTGGCGTAGTCACCGGCTTGGTCCACGGACCAGCCGATCTGGTCACGGCCGTAGAAGAACCAGTTGCCCAGGCCTCGCAGGACGTCGCCCGGGGTGGACACCTCGGCCACGGTGCGCACGTTCTCGGTGAGCTGGAGGACGGGGAGGCCGTAGGCGGCCTGGAGGCGCAGTCCCACCACCCACCACGCACACACCCCGGCCACCAGCAGGCCGATGCGGCCGGCCGTCGCCAGCACCGCGGCGCGGTCCCGGCGGCGCACGACCTCCACCACCACCCACAGGACCGGCCCGATGGCCACGAAGAGCAGCGACGACGCGCTCACCCCGCCCACCGCGACAACGGCCAGGGCCACCAACGCCGGCTGGCGCCAGCCGCCCGTGCGGGTGGCCCGCATCGTCAGACCGACCAGCCACGGCAGCATCGCCCAGGGCAGCAGGATCACCGACATCCGGGCCGTGAAGGCCAGCTGGTAGGGGGTGAGCCCGTAGACCAGGGCGCCGGCCAGGGCGCCCGTCCCGCCGGTGCCGAGCAGCCGGAAGAGCCAGCGGGCGCCGAGCAGGGCGACCAGCGACAGCGTGCCCAGCCACAGCCGCTGGGCCACCCAGTCGGGGGCGCCGAGGCGCTCGAAGGCCCAGAACCAGGGGCCCATCGGGACGAGGTACCCGAGACCCTGGTGCGGCACCGTGCCCGCCCCCAGATGGGGGTCCCACAGATCCGTCGTGCGGGCCAGGAGCCGAGCCGGGTCGAGGTAGAGGTCCTGCTTCGTGTCGGCGCTCACCCGGCCGGGATCCGACAGCAGGAACGGCCCGTAGGCCAGCGCCGCCAGGGCCGCCAGCTCCGCTTTGCTCCGGAGGCGCACGGCGGGCCACCGTAGCGGGGCGCACCCTGCGTGCCGCCGATGCCGCCGGTGCTGCTCGTACACTCCAGCACCGGCCTCGGGTCACGTCCGCCTCGATCGAAAGCACCCCGCCCGGCATGAGCTCCGACACCCCCAGCACCGCCCCCACCCCCGGCGACGTCGTCATCATCGGCGCCGGGCCGGCCGGGCTCACCGCCGCCTACGAGCTCGGCAAGCGGGGCGGGACCGCCACCGTGCTGGAGGGCGACGAGGTCGTCGGTGGCATCAGCCGGACCGTGGTGGCCGACGGCTACCGGTTCGACATCGGGGGCCACCGCTTCTTCACGAAGGTCCCCGAGGTGGAGGCCCTGTGGCACGAGATCCTCCCCGACGAGGACTTCATGCTGCGGCCCCGCTCGAGCCGGATCTACTACCAGGGCAAGTTCTACGACTACCCGATCAAGGTGCTCAACGCGCTGACGAACCTCGGCCCGGTGGAGGCCGTCCGCTGCGTGCTGTCGTTCCTCTGGGTGCGGGTGCGGCCCCCGAAGGACCAGTCGACCCTCGAGGGCTACATCGCCACCAACTACGGCTGGCGCCTCTACCAGCACTTCTTCAAGACCTACAGCGAGAAGGTGTGGGGCGTGCCGCCGGCGGAGATGTCAGCCGACTGGGGCGCCCAGCGCATCAAGGGCATGTCCCTCTGGAGCGCGGTGTGGGAGCCGATCCGATCGAAGCTGGCCGGCCGGCGCGACCGCTCGCAGCAGGTCACGAGCCTCATCGAGCAGTTCCAGTACCCGAAGTACGGCCCCGGGATGATGTGGGAGCGCTGCCACGAGCTCGTCGAGCAGCAGGGCTCGAAGGTCCTCTTCCGCTCCGAGGTCACCCGGGTCGAGCACCGTGACGGCCGGGCCGTGTCGGTCACCTACACCGACGCCTCAGGCGCCGAGACGACCCTGCCCTGCGACCAGGTCATCTCATCGATGCCGTTCCCCGCGCTGCTCCGGGCCATGGACCCGCCGCCCCCGCCGCGGGTGCTGGCCGCCGCCGATGACCTGTCCTTCCGGGACTTCCTCTCGGTGGCGCTGGTCGTCCCCGCCGACAAGGTGGCCTGGACCGACAACTGGATCTACATCCACGACCCGGGCGTGAAGACGATGCGGGTGCAGAACTTCGGCTCCTGGTCGCCCCACCTCGTGAAGGACGGGCGCAACGTGCTCGGCCTCGAGTACACGGTGCTCGAGGGCGACGAGTGGTGGACCGCTACCGACGAGCACCTCATCGCCACCGGCACGAAGGAGCTGGCCTCCCTCGGGCTCATGCGCGAGGAGGACGTCGAGGCCGGCTATGTGGTGCGGATGCCGAAGGCGTACCCGACCTACGACGAGGACTACAAGGCCAACGTGGCCGTCCTGCGGGCCTGGTTGGAGGAGCACGCGCCGAACGTCCACCCCGTCGGGCGCAACGGCATGCACCGGTACAACAACCAGGACCACTCGATGTTCACGGCCCTGCTGACGGTCGACAACCTCTACGGCGGCTCCCACGACATCTGGGAGGTCAACGTGGAGGAGGAGTACCACGAGGAGGCCACCGGCACCTCCGGCGGCACCTCGGGCACCGGCCGCGACGCCCCGATCCTCCCGAAGTCGGCCTCCCACCGCTCCTGAGGCCAGCAGCCCCGGGGCGGCGGCTCAGCCGCGGGTCGGGGTGGGCGCGGCCGCGCCGTCGCCCAGCGCCTCAGCCAGGAGCCAGCGGGCGGCCACCATGGCCCCGTCGCCCTCGAAGTGCACCCCGTCGGGGCGCAGGACGACGCCGTCGACCTCGTTGAGGCACCGCCCGTGGGGGCAGGTCCAGCGGGCCAGATCGAGGAGCTCGACGCCCGTGTGCTGGGCGGCAGTCGAGCGGTACAGGTCGTTCAGGCAGTCGGCCCGATCGTGGCCCTCGGGGGCGAGGGCGGCGTAGGGCACGGTGACCAGCGCCACCGACCCGCCCCGTCGTCCCAGCACCCTGAGGGCCGTGTCGAGCTCGGCCTGGTAGTACCGGTCGAAAGCGGCTCCGCAGGGGTGGGACGGCTCGCCGTCGACCTCCCGGTCGCCCATCCCGGGCCAGCCGATGAGCAGCACCGACACGGTGGGGTCGAACCGCCCGACGGCCTCGGCCCACCGCTCGGGCCAGCCGTCGCAGCCGTCGGGGTCGGGCACGAAGCGGCCGTCGAGCACCACGCCGTCACCGGCCCGGGCGATCCCGCAACCCACGCTCCCCTGGGGCGCCACCACCACTCCGGCCTCGGCGCCGACGGCGGCCAGCGCATCGCCCATGAGGGCGGCGCCCGAATCGCCCACCAGCAGCAACCGGGGCCGGGGGTCCCCGGGGGCCACGGCGGGGACGTCGGCAGGGGCGCTGACCGCCGCCGGCGGGCGGGGCCGGGCGTCACCGGTGGCCACCAGCACCACCACGGCGGTGAGGGCCATCGCCGTGAGGGCCGCCGGCCAGCGGGCCACCCGCACCCGTCCGGTCCGCACCGGGCGCTCCACGAGGACGAGCGACACCTCGGCCAGCAGAAGGCTGGCGGCGACGCGCACGAGGGTGAGCGCCCAGCCGTCCAGCCCGGTCCGATCGGCGTCCAGGACCACGTACGCCGGCCAGTGCCAGAGGTACAGGCCGTAGCTGACGAGGCCGAGGTGGCGGGTGACCCGCCACTCGAGGGCGGGGTGCAGGACGCTGCGGCGGGGGCCGGTGACCGCCGCGATCACGACCGCCGCGCTCACGCCGAGGAGCGGGAAGCCCCAGGTGTAGAGCCACGTGTCGGTGCCCCCAGCGCGGGCCCAGGCCACCAGGAGGACGGCCGCCGCGGGGAGGGCGGCCCAGGCCACCGCCACCTCGGCGGCGTGCTGGCGCCGTCGGGGGCGACCGGCCACCACGAGCGCCACGACGGCCCCGTAGAGGATGGCGGCCATCCGGGTGTCCGAGCCGTAGTAGGCGCGGGCGGTGTCGCCGCCGGGGTGGTGGTGGACCTGCAGGCTGAGGACCGAGGCGGCCACCAGAAGCCCGGTGACCGTGGCCAGCGTCGCCCGGCGGCCCCGCCCCAGCCACAGAGCGGCGCCCACCACCAGCGGCCACAGCACGTAGAACTGCTCTTCGATGGCGAGGCTCCAGGTGTGCTCCAGGGGCGACGGCGAGCGGAAGACCGCCCAGTAGTCGCCGCCGGAGCGGATGGCCACCCAGTTGGCCACGTAGCCGAGGGTGCCCAGCGCGTCGCGTCGCAGGTCACCCAGCTCGGTGGCGGGCATCGCCACAGCGCCGTAGACCGCCACCGGGATGAGCACGACGAGCAGCGCGGGGAGCAGGCGCCGGAAGCGGCGGCCCCAGAAGGCGCCGAGCCCGATGGCCCCGGTGGCCTCCCGCTCCACGAGCAGCAGGCTCGTGATGAGAAAGCCCGACAGGACGAAGAAGAGGTCGACCCCGAGGAAGCCGCCGCGCAGGTGCCCCGCGTGGAAGAGCAGCACCGCCACCACGGCCGCCCCCCGTAGGCCGTCGAGGGCGGGGACGTGGGCGAGGCGGGGACGAGCCGTCAGGTCGGTCGCCGGAGCACCCGGTCGCGCAGTCCCCACCAGGTCACCATGCGCAGCGCCTCACCGATGATGTTGGCCGACATCTTCGACTCGCCAGCGGTCCGCTCACCGAACTGGATCGGCACCTCGACGATCCGGCCCCCGGCCTGCCGGCTGCGGTAGGTCATCTCGATCTGGAAGCCGTAGCCGTCGGCCGCCACGCCGTCGAGGTCGATCCGCTCCAGCCCGGCCGTGCGGTAGGCCCGGAACCCGGCGGTCGAGTCCTGCACGCCGAGGCCGAGCACCATCGAGGCGTACCGGTTCCCCCAGCGGGACAGGAGCCGACGGTGCAGCCGCCAGTCCGGGATCGAGCCTCCGGCGACGTAGCGCGACCCGATCACCAGATCGGCATCGCCCGCCTCGATCGGCGCCAGCAGCGACGGCAGCGCGGCGGGGTCGTGCTGGAGGTCGGCGTCCATCTCGACGAGGATCGGCGCCCCGTGCTCCATGCCCCAGCGGAACCCCGCTCGGTAGGCGTCGCCCAGTCCCGCCTTGCGCGTGCGGCGCAGCACGTGGACCTCGCCCACCTCCCGGCCCGTGGCCTCGGCGAGGTCAGCCGTGCCGTCCGGGCTCCCGTCGTCCACCACGAGGACCGAGGCCTCGGGAACAGCGGCCCGGACCCGCTGGAGGACCCGGGCGATGTTCCCCGCCTCCTGGTAGGTCGGGATGACGACGAGGGCCCGCACCGGCTCAGTACGGCCAGGTCTCGCCGTCGTGGCCGAGCAGCCGGGCCACCGGCCGGGCGCCGCTGACGATGGCCACCTTCACCGCGACGTTGCGCAGGAACCATGGCAGCTGGGCCAGGTGGTGGAGCAGGTTCACGGCTCGGCGGGCGGGGCTCAGGCGGGCCCGCCGGTACTCGACGAGGCTGCCGTCGCGACCCATGTACTCGAAGCTGTCGCCGAGGGCGACCGACGACAGCAGGGCCAGGGTGACGCCGACCGAGCTGAAGCTGTCATGGACGAGCAGCCGGCCTCCGTCGACCACCCGGGCGCCCCAGCGCACCACGTCGTCACGGGCGGGCCCGAACCGGTGGGCCCCGTCGATGTAGAGCAGGTCGATGGCGCCCGTGACCTCGTCGTGGGCGTCGGCCGAGAACCGCCGGACGTGGCGGACGCGATCCTGCACGCCGGCGTCGGCCAGGTTCCGGTGGAACACCTCGTAGTCCTCGCTGGCCGCCTCCTCGAACCCGTGGATCTCCTGCGGGCCCCGGTCGTTGCCGGCGTGGGGGTCGATGGCGACGATCTCGGTGTCGTCGCGGGCGGCCAGGGCCAGGACGATGGTGGAGCGGCCGCGGAAGCTGCCGATCTCCACGATGCGCCCCCCGGCGGGCACCCGACCGGCAGCGTCCCACAGCCGGCGGGCCTGGTCGTCGGTCATCCAGCCCTCGACGGAGCGCACCGCTGCTCGTGCCTGGTCCAGATCGTGCTGCATCGTGAGGTCCGGTTCGTCCTGTCTGGGGGTGCCGCGGCGGCGGGGGTGCTCGCCCCGGCCGGTCGGCGAGTTCTACCATCTCCCGGTTCCGTCCCCCGCCCACCAAAGCCGCCCGTTGACCTCCACCACCCCGGACCCGAGCGCCAAGCTCGGCGACATCGCCGCCGCCGCAGGGATCCGGCGCATCCACATCCTCGCCTGGCGCGACCTCGACGACCCGGAGGCGGGGGGCTCCGAGCTGCACATCCACGAGGTGGCCAAGCGGTGGGCGGCGGCGGGCCTCCACGTGACGATGCGGACCTCCTACGCCCCGGGACGGGCCCCGGAGATCATGCGCGACGGGTACCGGGTCATCCGCCGGGCCGGGCGCTACCTGATCTTCCCGCGGGCGGCCCTCAGCGAGCGCCTGGGCCGCCACGGGCCCAGCGACGCCCTCGTCGAGATCTGGAACGGCGTGCCCTTCCTCTCCCCGCTCTGGCACCGGGGTCGCCGGCTGGTGCTCCTCCACCACGTCCACGGGGACATGTTCCGCATGGTCCTCCCGCCCAACCTCGGTCGGGCTGGCGAGCTGTTCGAGCGCCGGGTGGCGCCGCTCCTCTACCGGCGCAGCACCGTAGCCACGCTGTCCTCGTCGTCCAAGGAGGAGCTGGTCGGGATCCTCGGGCTCCACGACGACCGCGTCGCGATCGTCCCGCCCGGCGTGCACCCCCGCTACCGGGTCGACCCCACCGTGGCCAAGCGCTCCCGGCCCCTCGTCGTGGCGGTCGGGCGGCTCGTGCCGGTGAAGCGCCACGACCTGCTGATCCGGGCGGCGGCGGAGGCCCGGCGGGTGGTGCCCGATCTCACGCTGCGCATCATCGGCGAGGGCTACGAGCGGGAGCTGTTGGAGACCCTCATCGACGAGCTCGACGCCCGCGAGTGGGTCGAGCTGGCCGGCTGGGTGGAGGACGACGAGCTGGCCCGGGCGTACCAGGAGGCGTGGGTCGTGGCCAGCGCGTCGAGCCGCGAGGGCTGGGGCATGACGATCACCGAGGCGGCGGCGTGCGGCACCCCCGCCGTCGTGTCCGACATCGCCGGGCACCACGACGCCGTGGTCCCCGGGGTCAGCGGCCTGCTTTGCGCTGACGACGAGCTCGGGGCGGCGCTGGCTCGGGTCCTGTCGGACCGCGAGCTCCGGGACCGCCTGGCCGACGGGGCCGTCCAACGGGCCGCGGAGCTCACCTGGGACGCCACCGCGGCCCACCTCCTCGAGCTCCTCGCCGCCCAGCGGTCCACCAGCTGATGCCCGTGGCCCTCGCGCGCCGAGGCGCGAGGCTGCTGCCGCCCACCCTCTTCGCGGCGCTCTGCTACGTCCCGCTCGTCCTGACCCAGCCGGGCTGGGTGAGCGCCGACACGAAGACCTACCTGTACCTCGATCCCGGCCGGCTCCTGGGCAAGGCGTGGTCGATGTGGGACCCGTCGGTCGGCCTCGGGACCGTGAGCCACCAGTCCATCGGGTACCTGTGGCCGATGGGGCCGTTCTACTGGGCCTTCGACGCCCTCGGCGTGCCGGACTGGCTGGCCCAGCGGCTCTGGTGGGGCAGCCTCCTCTTCGCCGCGGGGATGGGGGTGGGGCAGCTCCTGCGCCGCTTCGGTTGGCCCCCCGTGGCCGTGTGGGTGGCCGCCTGCACGTACGCGCTGTCGCCGTACGTGCTCACCCACATCGGCCGCCTCTCCGGCGTCCTGCTCCCCTTCGCCGGGCTGCCCTGGCTCGTGTGGGCGGCTGCCGAGGCCATCCGCCGGGGCGGTTGGCGCCACCCGGCGCTGTTCGCGCTGATCGTGGCGACGGTGGGCAGCGTGAACCTGACCGCGCTCGTCCTCGTCGGCGTGGCCCCGCTGGCCTGGTTCGTGCACGCCGTCGAGCAGCACGAGGCGCCGGGGCGGCGCATCCTGGCCGCGCTGGGCCGGATCGCGGTGGTGACGGCGCCGGTCAACCTCTGGTGGCTGGCCGGCCTGTCCGTGCAGGCCTCGAACGGCATCGACGTGGTCCGCTACAGCGAGACCGCCCAGGTGGTCACGGCCACCTCCAGCGCCCAGGAGGTGCTGCGGGGCCTCGGTTACTGGTTCTTCTACGGCGGCGACCGGATCGACCCCTGGGTCGAGGCCAGCACCGCCTACACGCAGCGCCCCTGGCTCCTCGTCGTGACCTTCGCCGTGCCCGTGCTGGCCCTGGCCGGCGGCGCGCTGCTGCGGTGGCGCCACCGAGGCTTCCCGGTGGCCCTCGTGGTGGCGGGGACGCTGCTGGCCGTCGGTGCCCACCCGTGGGGCTCCTCGCCGCCGCTCGGTCGGGCCATCGAAGCCCTCCTCGGCACGGAGCGGGGCCTGGCCCTGCGCAGCCTCCCGCGGGCCGTGCCGCTGCTGGCCCTCGGCCTGGCCCTGCTCCTCGGGGGTGGCGTGGGAGCGGCGGTGGCCCGCTGGCCCCGCCTGGCCCGGGTGGCCCCCCTCGTCGCCCTGGTCCCGATCCTGGCCCTCGCCCCGCTGTGGCAGGGGACGGTGGTGAACAGGAACCTGCGCCGCCAGGACGTGCCGGCCCACTGGCGGGAGGCCCTCGCGGCGGCCGACCACGACGACGGGACCCGGCTGCTCGAGGTGCCGGGCAGCGACTTCGCCTACTACCGGTGGGGGGCTACGGTGGACCCGATCACCCCGGGCCTGATCGATCGCCCGTTCGTCGCCCGCGAGCTCATCCCCTACGGCTCCGCCCCCTCGGCCGACCTGCTGGCGGCCTTCGACCGCCGCCTCCAAGAGGGCACCCTCGCTCCCGGCGCCGTCGCCCCCCTGGCCCGGCTGCTGCGGGCCGGCGACCTCCTCGTGCGCAGCGACCTCCAGTACGAGCGCTTCGACCTCGTGCGGCCCCGCCTGGTGTGGGACCTCCTCGGCCGGGCCCGCGGGCTGGGCCCGGCGCAGGGCTTCGGGCCGGCCGATCCCAACGAGCCCGTGCCCCAGGCCCCGATGCACGACGAGACGTGGCTGCTGCGCGAGCGCCGCCTCCCCGATCCCCCGGCGGTGGCCCTCGTGCCCGTGGAGGACCCGGTGCCCGTCGTGGCCACCAAGCCGGCCGCCTCGACGGTCGTCGTCGACGGCGACGGCGACGGGGTCGTCGATGCCGCCGCCGCCGGGCTGATCGACGGGCACGAGCTGCTGCGCTACAGCGCCGCCCTCGGGCCGGACGACCTCGGCACGGTCCTCGACGACGCCGGGCTGGTGGTCGTCACCGACACCCACCGCCAGCGCGGCCAGCGCTGGCGCACGGTGCGCGACACCCAGGGCTACACCGAGCCGCTCGGCCTCGAACCGCTGCGGGAGGACCCGGCCGACAACCGGCTGCCCCTCTTCCCGGACGCACCGGCCGACACCTGGACGGTGGCCGAGCACCGCGGCGGCATCAGCGCCAACGCCACCTCCTACGGCGACGCCAGCTGGTACGCCCCGGAGTCCCGCCCGGCGGCGGCCGTCGACGGCGACCCCACCACCGCCTGGCGCACCGCCCACTCCGCCGACGCCCGGGGCGAGCGGCTGCTGCTGACCCTGGACGAGCCCCGGTCCATCGACCGGCTGCGGCTGCTGCAACCCGTCGACGGCCGCTCCCGCCGGACGCTGACGCGGGTGCAGGTCCGCCTCGACGGCGGCGCCCCGATCACCGTCGACCTCGACCCCAGCTCGCTCACCGCGCCCGGCCAGCTCGTCACCGTCCCGGCGACCACGGCCTCCCGGGTCGAGATCGAGGTCGTAGGGGACTCCGCCGGGGACCGACCCCGGTACTCGGGCCTCGACGCCGTGGGCCTGGCCGAGGTGCGCATCGACGACGATCCCGACCTCGTCCTCGACGAGGTGGTCCGCCTGCCCGGGGACGTGCTGGCGGCACCGGAGGCGGCCGACCATCCCCTCGCCGTCGTGCTCACCCGCCTGCGCACCGATCCCACCCGCGCCGACCGCGACGACGAGGAGCGCTCCCTGGTCCGGGCCCTGCGCCTGGCCGGCTCCCGCACCCTGGCCCTGCGGGGCACCGCCCGCCTCTCGGCCCGGGCCCCCGATGCGGCCCTCGACGCCCTCTTGGGCCAGGCCGGCGCCGGGGTGACGGCGAGCGCCAGCCCCCGCGTCGCCGGCGGGCGGGCCGAGCGCCCGGCCGCCGCCGTGGACGGCGATCCCACGACGGCCTGGACGGCCCAGCGCGACCAGCTCGAGGGTCTCTGGCTGGCCGCGGACCTGGCGGAGCCGACGACCATCGACCACCTCGACCTCCAGGTGGTGGCCGACGGCGCCCACTCCGTGCCCACGGCCCTCGACGTCCTCGTCGACGGGCAGGTGGTGGCCCAGCCCACCCTCGAGATCGGCGGCGGCCTGAGCGAGCCCGGTGCCACCACCCTGGTGCCCCTCTCCCTGCCCGCCACTACGGGCCGCCGCGTCGAGGTCCGGGTGACGGCGGCTCGAGCCGTCACCACGTTCGACCGGGCGGCCAGCCGCGAGGTGGCCCAGCCGATCGCCATCGCCGAGCTCGGGCTGTCCGGCCTCACCGGTCCCCCGCCCGTGGCGGGCATCGACACCGGCTGCCGGGACGACCTCCTCGTGCTCGACGGGGTCCCGGTGCCGGTCCGCGTCACGGGCTCCACCGCTGCCGCCCTCGACGGGCAGGGCCTGAGGGTCGAGGGGTGCGCCCCCGTCGAGCTGGGGGCGGGCGACCACCTCCTCCGGGCCGCTCCGGGCCCAACCACGGGGATCGACCTCGACCAGCTCGTCCTGACCGACGGGGCCCCGACGGCGACGGGCGCGTCGACGGGACCCCAGCCGACCGTGGTGCGCCATGACCCCGACCACCTTGAGCTGACCCTGCCGGCAGGGGCGGAGCGGGCTGGGACCTGGCTCGTCCTGGGGGAGAGCCACAACGACGGCTGGACGGCCCGCCTCGACGGGCAGGACCTCGGCCCGCCCACCCTGGTGGACGGCTTCGCCAACGGCTGGCGCCTCCCTCCGGGCACGGCGGCGGCCACGGTGTCGCTGCGCTTCGAGCCCCAACGGCGGGTCGACCTGGCCCTCGGCCTCTCCGCCGTCGCCGCCGCCGTGGCACTGCTCCTGGCCCTGCGCCGGCCCCGAGGCGCCCCGCCGGCGGCTCGCCACGAGCCCCTCGACGTCGAGCCCTGGCGGACGGGGCTGCTGCCCCGCCGGCCCCGGGCTGCGGTGGTGGTCCTCGGGCTCGCCGTAGCGGCGGCCAGCGCCCTCGTCCTCCACCCCGCCGCGGCCGTGGCTGTCGGCGTCGCGGCGGCGCTGGCCACCTGGCACCCGGCGGCCCGGTGGGCGCTCCGGGTGGCGCCCGCGGCCCTGATGGCGGGGGCCGCCGCCTACGTCGTGGTCTGGCAGCTGCGCTTCCACATCCCGACGGGGGCGGAGTGGCCGGGCGAGCTCGAACGGGCCCACCCGGTGGCCCTCGCCGCCGTCGTGCTCCTCGCCGCGGGGCAGGTCGTCGACCGCCGCTGGTCCCGCACCGGCCCAGGCGACTCCTAGGATCCGCTGATGCCCAACGACCCCGTCGTCCTCGTCCACGGCTACGCAACATCGAGCGCTCGCACCTGGGGCGACAACGGGTGGCTCGACCTGCTGGCCGAAGCCGGCCGCACACCGATCGCGATCGACCTGCTCGGCCACGGCACGGCCGACAAGCCGCACGACCCGGCTGCCTACGACGCCCTCGAGGCCCTCGTGGCCGCCCAGCTGCCGGACGAGCCGGTGGACGCCATCGGGTTCAGCCTCGGCGCCCGGGTCCTGCTCACCATCGCCGCCGACACCCCCCAGCGCTTCCGGCGGCTCGTGCTCACCGGCGTCGGGGCCAACCTGTTGCGCTCCGAGGGCAGCGACCTCATCGTCCAGGCCATCGAAGGGGGCGGGGACCCGACCAACCCGGTGGCCCAGTACTTCGCCGGCCTGGCCGCCCACCCGGAGTCCGACCCCGAGGCCCTGGTCGCCTGCATGCGCTCCGCCCGTCCCGCGCTCACCCCCGAGCGCCTCGCCGCGGTGACCCTCCCCGTCCTCGTCGTCATCGGCGACCGCGACTTCGCCGGGCCCGGCGAGCCCCTGGTGGAGGCCCTCCCCGACGCCCGCCTGGTCACCCTCCGCAACGTCGACCACTTCGCCACCCCGAAGGACTTCGGTGCCATCGACGCGGCGCTGGAGTTCCTCGACGCCGCCGGGTGAGCCGCACCTTCATCTTCGGCGTCGACCTCGACGGCGTCTGCGGCGACTACACGGCCGCCTTCCGGGAGGTCGTGGCCGCCGATCGGGGCATCGACCCCGACGAGCTGCCCGCTGAGCGCTCGTGGAGCTTTCGGGAGTGGGGCATCGACACCCCCGAGGAGTTCGACCGCCTGCACCGGCTGGCCGTGCTCGAGCACCACATCTTCCGCACCATGCCGGCCATGGAGGGCGCCGCCGAGGTGCTGTGGCGCCTGTCCGACGCCGGCGTGTGGATCCGCGTCATCACCCACCGCCTCTACGTGAACTGGGGCCACGCGGTGGCCGTGGCCGACACCGTGGCCTGGCTCGATGGCGTCGGCATCCCCTACCGGGACATCTGCTTCCTGGGGGCCAAGCCCGAGGTCGACGCCCACTGCTACGTCGACGACGCCGCCCACAACATCGACGCCCTGCGCGAGGCCGGCAACCACGTCATCGTCTACGACGCGCCGTACAACCAGGGCGTCGAGGGCCCCCGAGCCCGCTCGTGGGCCGACGTCGAGGACCTCGTGCTCCAGCGCGTGGCCGAGCTGGGGGTCCCCCTCCAGCCGCCGCTCCCCCACCTCGACGCAGGGGTCGACCGGCTGAGCCGCCGGCTCGACCATCGATGACGTCCCCCGCGCCGGTCGCCACCCACCCCGACGCCCCTCGACCGGCCGCCACCCCCCGCCTGGGGTACCAGCCCGCCCTCGACGGGCTGCGGGCCATCGCCGTCGTGCTCGTCCTCCTCTACCACGGCGGGGTGGGGTGGGCGTCGGGCGGGTTCCTCGGCGTCGACGTGTTCTTCGTTCTCTCCGGGTTCCTGATCTCCTGGCTGCTGGTCGACGAGCACGCCCGCACGGGGGCCATCTCCATCGGGGCCTTCTACGGCCGCCGGGCCCGCCGCCTGCTCCCCGCCGTCACCCTCGTGCTGGTGGCGGTCGTCGTCTACGCCGCCACCCTGGCCCCGGAGTCGACCTTGCCTGAGCTGCGGGGCGACGTGCTGGCCACGATCGGCTACGTCACCAACTGGCGCCTCGTCCTCCAGGACCGCGGCTACTTCGACGCCTTCACCGTCCCGTCGCCCCTGAAGCACACGTGGTCCCTGGCCCTCGAGGAGCAGTGGTACCTCGTCTGGCCCCTGGTGCTGGCCGGCCTCCTGGCGCTGGGCCGCCGCACCCGGCGCCGGCTCGGCCCCGCCCTCGTGGCCACCGCGGCCCTGTGCCTGGCTTCGGCGGCCTGGGCGGCCGCCCTGCACCGACCCGGTGGCGATCCGTCCCGCGTGTACTACGGCACGGACACCCGGGCCCACGAGCTGCTGGCCGGCGCCGTGCTGGCGATCGTCCTCGCCATGGCCGGGCGCTTCGAGCTGCCGCGCCGCGCCGTCCCCGTCGCCGACGGGCTCGGCGTCCTCGCCCTGGCGTGGGTCCTCTGGCTGGCGGCCACGGTGGACGATCGCACCGAGTGGCTCTACGAGGGGGGCCTGCTCGCCCTCTCCATCGCGGTCGCGATCGCCGTCGTCGCCATCCTGCAGCCCCCGGGCCTGCTCCACCGCGCCCTCGCCGTCGCCCCCCTGCGCCTCGTGGGCCAGCTCTCCTACGGCCTCTACCTGTGGCACTTCCCCCTCTACGTCGTGCTGTCCTCCACCCGCACCGGCCTCTCCGGCTCGGCCCTGCTGGCCCTGCGCCTGGCCGGCACCGCCGCGCTGTCGGGTGCCTCCTACGTGCTCGTCGAGCGGCCGGCCCGGGACCGGAGGCGGAGCCTGCGGCGCCTGTTGACCGCCACCTCGGCCGGTCTCCTGGGCACGGTGGCGGCGATGAGCCTCGTGGTGGTCGTGGCGGCCCCCGACGCCCCTGCCCCCAGCGCCCTCCCGGCGCGCCCCGGGACGACAGCCCCCACGGCCGGGCCCGGATCGCCTCCCGGCTCGGGCGCCGACGGCGACTTCTTCGACTACGACCCGAGCGACAACCCACCCCCCACCACGGTGCCCGGCGACGACGCCGTGCGGGTCCTCATGACCGGCGAGAGCGTCTCGCTCACGCTCTCCTACGGCTACGAGCAGCGCAGCAGCACGCCGCCCGTGCTCCTCTGGGACAAGAGCGTGGTGGGCTGCTCGCTCTTCGCCGGCGAGCGCACCTTCGAGAGCACCCGCACCGACGGCGGGCCCCAGTGCGCGGCCTGGCGGGACGACCGGGCACGGTGGCTGCGGGCCTTCCACCCCCAGGTGGTGGCGGTGCTCTCCGGCGTCTGGGAGACCTACGACAAGGTTGTCGACGGCGAGCCGCTGGAGTTCGGCTCCGAGGGCTTCGACCGCTGGTTCAGCCGCTCCCTCGACGACCTCGTCGAGCAGCTCGGGGGTGACGGCGCCACCGTCGTGCTGCTCACCACTCCGTGCAACCAGCGGGCCGAGGGGATCACCGGGTCCATACCGCCGGAGAACCGCAGCGATCGGGTTGACCACCTGAACGACCTGTACCGGGCGGCGGCCGCCCGGCACCCCGGTCAGGTGGAGGTGATCGACCTCCATGGCTTCGTGTGCCCCGACGGTCGGTACACCGCCGAGCGCGACGGGGTGCGGTTCCGCTCCGACGACGGCGTCCACTTCTCGCCCGAGGGCGCCGAGCTGGTGCGGCGCTGGCTCTACCCGCAGCTGGCCGCGCTAGCCGAGCCCGGGAGCTGACCCCGCCAGCAACCCGGCCAGCCCGTCGGCCAGGGGCACCTCGGGCTCCCAGCCCGGCACGGGCGGCCCGGCGTCCCACGGCACCTGCATCTCACCGGCCCGGTCAGGTCGAGCGCCCCAGCGGACGGGGACGGGGCGGCCGGCCACCTGCTCGAGCACGGCCACCACGTCCCGGATGGAACGGGGCTGGCCGGTGCCGGCCGCGAAGTGGGCCGGCACCACCCCGTCGACGGCGGCCGGGACGGCCAGGCGCAGGGCCCGGACGATGTCGTCGACGTGGACGAGGTCAATCAGCTGCTCGCCGCTGCTCATCTCCAGCGGGGTGCGGGTGCGCAGCGCGCCGAGGAGGGCGGCCAGGAGCTTGCCCCGGTGGTCCTGCGGGCCGTACGAGTCGAAGAGGTGCACGGTGGCGCAGCGCAGGCCCTCGTTCGCCCGGTAGTGGGTGAGGACGTCCTCGAAGGCCTGCTTGGTGGCGGCGTAGAGGTTCTTGGGACGGTACGGGGCACCCTCGACGTGCTGCCACGCCGTGCCCACGTTGACGAACGTCGCGCCCGAGCCGGCGAGGGCCTCCAGCAGCCGGGTCGGGAAGGCGACGTTGTCGGCGACGAGCGGCCCGACGTCGGCGGGCTGGTGCTCGGCGACGAAGCGGGTGGCGAGGTGGAAGGCCACCTCCGGCTGCGCCGCGTCGACGGCGCGGGCCAGCCCGCCGTCGCCGTCGTCCTCGTGCCGCTCCACCCGGTCGAGCAGGTCCGGGATCCGGTCCAGGCGGGCCCCGGGGCGCACCACGGCGTGCACCTCGTCCCCATCGGCCGCCAGGGCGCGGGCCAGGTGGGAGCCGACGAAGCCGGTGACGCCGGTGAGCAGGACCCGCATGGCCTACAGCTGCACCGCGAACGACGAGACGTCGAGCTCGTCGAGGGTGGGGAAGGCGGCGTCGCGGTCGGAGAGGATCACCGAGTCGAGCACCGTGGCGTCGACGCCCCAGTCGACCCCGGCCGAGGACCACAGCACGCCGCCCTCCAGCACCGGGTCGTGGAGCCCCGACTGGGCGTAGCCGACCAGGGCCTCCCCGCGGGTGACGAGGAACCCGTGGGCACAGCCCTGCGGGACGTACACGGCGTTGGCCGCCTCGGGCGACAACCGCACCACCGCGTGGCGCCGGAAGGTCGGCGAGCCGGGCCGGAGGTCGACCACGGCGTCGACGACCTCGCCGTCGAGGCACCACACGAGCTTGGCCACGTCGGCCGGAGGGCGCTGGAAGTGCAGGCCCCGCACGACGCCGGTGGCCGACCGGCTGAAGAAGATCTCCTCGACGGCGAGGTCGAGCCCGAGGGAGCGCAGCGTGTCGCCGTGGAGCACCTTGAGGAACGAGCCCCTCCGGTCGGCCACCGGCTGGAGCGGCAGCTCCACACAGCCCTCCACACCGGTGGCGCGGGTCTCCACGGGAGCGGCCCTCAGCGGGCTGCCACGAAGTCGTGGAAGCACTCGACCACGAAGTCGAGCATGTCGTCCGTGAGGCCGGGGAAGCAGCCCACCCAGAACGTGCTGTCGGCCACCTGGTCGGTCACCGTGAGGTCACCCGCCACGCGGTAGGTGGCCTCGGCGTAGGCCGGCTGGCGGGTGAGGTTGCCGCCGAAGAGCAGGCGGGTGGCGATCTTGCGCTCCTCCAGGTGGCCGATGAGCTCGGCCCGGTCGAAGGGGGCCTCGTCGCGCACGGTCAGCGCGTAGCCGAACCAGCTGGGCTCGCTGTGGTCGGTGGCCCGGGGCAGCACGAAGTGCTCTTCGAGGTCGGCCATGCCCTTGGCCAGCCGGTTCCAGTTGCGCTCCCGGTCGGCCACGAACCCGGGCACCCGGTCCAGCTGGGCCAGGCCCACGGCGGCCTGCATGTCGGTGACCTTCAGGTTGTAGCCGATGTGGGAGTAGATGTACTTGTGGTCGTAGCCAGCCGGCATGTCGCCCAGCTGCCACTCGAAGCGGCGCCCACAGGTGTTCTCCATCCCCGGCGCGCACCAGCAGTCGCGACCCCAGTCCCGCAGCGACTCCACGACCTTGCCGAGCGTGCCCCGGTCGGTGAGGACACAGCCTCCCTCCCCCATCGTCATCTGGTGGGCGGGGTAGAAGCTGAGCGTGGCGAGGTCCCCGAAGGTGCCGACGTTGCGGCCCCGGTAGCGGGCTCCCAGCGCGTCGCAGCTGTCCTCCACGACGAGGAGGTCGTGCTCCCGGGCGAGGGCCATGACCGAGTCGAGGTCGAACGGGTTGCCCAGGGTGTGGGCCATCACGATGGCCTTGGTCTTGGGGCCGATGGCGGCGGCCAGGAGGTCGGGGCGGGCGTCGTAGGTGCCCACCTCGACGTCGACGAACACCGGCACCAGGCCGTTGAGCAGGATGGGGTTCACCGTCGTGGGGAACCCCGCTGCCACCGTGACGACCTCGTCGCCGGGGCGCAGGCGCCGGTCGCCCATGCGGGGCGAGCAGAGGGCCGAGACGGCCAGGAGGTTGGCCGAGGAGCCCGAGTTGCAGAGGTAGGCGTGGCGGAGCCCCACGAACTCGGCCAGCCGGGCTTCGAGGTCGTCGACGAAGCGCCCCTCGGTGAGCCAGAGGTCGAGGGCCGAGTCGATCAGGTTGGCCAGCTCGGGCTCGCCCACCACCTTCCCGGAGACGGGCACCGGCGAGATGCCGGGGACGAAGGGGCGGCGGGGGTGGGTGAGGGCGTGGTGCTCGGCGGCCAGCTCGAGGATGCGGCCGCGCAGGTCGTCGGCGGCGCTCACCGGGGCGCCAGCAGGTCGCGGTACCAGGTGGCCGCCTCGGCCAGGCCCTCGGACAGGGGCACCGAGCTCTTCCAGCCCAGGACCGAGCGGGCCCGGCCGGCGTCGAGGTGCTGGGCCGGGATCTCCTCGGAGGCCCGGCCGAGGACCTCGGGCTCCACCGACGCGCCGAACGCCTCGCACACCGCGCTGTAGACCTCGAGCACGCTGCGAGGCTCCTCGTTGCTGAAGTTGAACGCCATCTCCCCCGGGCTCCGGCTGGCCCCCGGGGTGTCGAGCCAGGCGGCCAAGGCCAGGTAGGCCTCGACGACGTCGCGCACGTGCAGGTAGTCCCGCACGAGGGTGCCGTCGCTGCGGATCACGGGGGTCTCGCCCCGGATCAGGGAGCGCAGCGTGCCGGGGACGATCCGGCTCCAGTTCAGGTCGCCGCCGCCGTAGATGTTGCCGCAGCGGGCGATGGCCACGGGCAGGTCGTAGGTGGCGGCGTAGGACTGGGCCAGGAGGTCGGTGCAGGACTTCGAGACCTCGTAGGGCTGCACCCCGTGGAGGGGGGTGGACTCCTGGTAGGGCAGCTCGTCGGACGGGCCGTAGGCCTTGTCGCTCGACGCCACGACGACCCGACCCACCCGGCCGCCAGAGCGCCGGCAGGCGTCGAGGAGGAGGTAGGTGCCGCGGATGTTGGCCTCGAAGGTGCCGACCGGGTCGCGATGGGCCGCCCCCACGATCGTCTGGGCGCCGAGGTGGAACACGGTGTCGACGTCCCGGCCGATCACCACACGGGCGACGACGTCAGGGTCCTCCAGGACGCCGGGCACGACCGTCACCTGCGGGAGGGTGCCCGAGCGCACCAGCTCCGAGCGGGGGTCGACGTCGGCCACCAGGGCCACCACCGACGCGCCCTCCGCCACGAGGTGCTTGCACAGCCACGACCCGACGAGACCGGTGGCGCCGGTCACGAGGACCGAGCGGTCGGCCCAGGTCAATCCGACCACACCTTCCAGGGGGCGTCGCCGGTGGCCCACTGGGCGTTCAGCATCGTGAACTCGCGGTACGTGTCCATCGGCTGGAAGAACCCGTCGTGGGTGAACGCGGCCAGCTGGCCCGCCTCGGCCAGGGACTCGAGGGGCTCGCGCTCGAGGGCCGTGTCGTCGGTGAGGTAGTCGAAGACCTCGGGCTCGAAGACGAAGAAGCCGGCGTTGACGTGGTCGTCGGTCTGGGGCTTCTCGCGGAAGCTGCGGACCGACCCGTCGGGCTCGATCTCCACCACGCCGAAGCGGGACAGGGGGCGCACGACGGTCATCGTGGCCAGCTTGCCGTGGCCCTCGTGGAAGGCCACCAGCTTGCCCAGGTCGACGTCGGCGACGCCGTCGCCGTAGGTGACCATGAACCGCTCGCCTTCCACGTGGGGCCGGATGCGCCGCACCCGACCGCCGGTCGGCGTCTCGGCTCCCGTGTCGACCACCGTCACCTGCCAGCCCGTCTCCAGGTGGCTGTTGTGGTACTCGATCTCGTGCTCGTGGCCGAGGCGGATCGTGAAGTCGTTGGTGCGGGCCTCGTAGTTGAGGAAGTAGTCGCGGATGACCTCGCCCCGGTAGCCGATCGGCACGACGAAGTCGGTGATCTGGTGGAAGGCGAAGAGCTTCATGAGGTGCCAGAGGATCGGCTTGCCGCCGACCTCGACCATCGGCTTGGGCCGGAACTCCGTCTCCTCCCGGAGCCGAGTGCCGAGCCCGCCGGCGAGGATGACTGCCTTCATCGGCCCGGATGCTACTCGGGGCCCCCGTGGTCCCCGGGACCCGGGCTGCGCCGTCGGGGGTCTCCCCCTGTGCGAGGATCACCCCCCTCATGAGGGTTGGAGCAGCACGTGCTCGGGAGCACGCGACCCTGATCGCCCACCTGGTGCTGGGCGTCGTCAGCTACCTCCCCCTCCTGCTGACGGCCAGGGGTCGCCTGGCCGCCGACACCCGCCAGGCCGTCTACCTCGACCCCGGGCGGTTCCTCCACGACGCCCTGTCCATGTGGGACCCCTCGCGGGACCTGGGGACGGTCACCCACCAGAACATCGTCCTCGTCTGGCCGATGGGGGTCTGGTACCGCGCCGCCGAGCTCCTGGGGGTGCCGCTCTGGCTGGCCCAGCGGGCCTGGACGGGGACGATCCTGTTCCTGGCCGGTGCCGGGGTGCTCTACCTGGCCCGGACCCTGCGCTGGGATCTCGCCGTGCCCACGCGGGGCGAGCGGCGCGGCGCGGCGACGAGCACGCTGCAGCTGGGGCCGGCGGTCGCCGCCCTGGCCTACGCCATGGGTCCCTACGTCATCCAGTACGGCACCCGCACCTCGGTCCTCCTCCTGCCGTGGGCCGCCCTCCCCTGGCTCATCGGCCTGACCGCCCGGGCCCTGGCCACCAAGGGGTGGCGCCACCCGGCCCTCTTCGCCCTCGTCGTGCTGTCGATCGCCGTGAACGCGACGGCGCTGGCCATGGCGCTGCTCGGGCCGGCCCTCTGGGTGGTCTGGGCGGTGTGGGGCACCCGGGAGGTCACCGTCGGCGACGCCCTGCGCACCATCGGCCGCATCGTGGCCGTCGGGATCCCCACCTCGCTGTGGTGGGTGGTGGCCCTGCTCATCGAAGGCCGCTTCGGGCTGCCCCTGCTCGACTTCACCGAGACGATCGACCAGGTGGCGTCCACCTCGGCCGCCACCGAGGTGCTCCGCGGGCTCGGGTACTGGGTGCCGTACCTCCAGCAGCACGACTACCCGGAGGTCACCGGCGCCGCCTTCTACCTGCAGCGCCTCCCCGTCCTGGCCCTCCAGCTGGGCGTGGTGGGCCTGGCCGTGGTCGGCACGAGCCTGACGCGGTGGCGCCACCGGACCGTGTTCGCCGCCATGGTCGTGGTCGGCGTCGTCATCGGGATCGGCGCCTATCCGCCGGGCGACCCCAGCCCCCTGTCGTCGCTCTTCCACGACCTGGCCCGCAGCGGCGGCGTGGGCCTGGCCCTGCGCTCCACCACCCGGGCTGCTCCCCTGGCCCTGCTGGGGCTGGCCGTGCTCCTCGGCGGGTTCGTCGACGCCCTCGTCCGCCGCGCCGCCCGCGTGGGCCGCGCCCTGGCCCTCGGCCTGGCCGTGCTGGCGGTGGGGCTGGCCCCCTCGGTGGCGGGCCGCCAGCTCGTCGACCCGCTCTACTCGCGCCCCGACGAGCTGCCCGAGCACTGGGTGGACGCCCTCGCCGCGGCCGACGCCCAGGCCGGGAACGGCCGCCTCCTCGAGCTCCCCGGCACCCGCTACGCGGCCTACCGGTGGGGCAACACCTACGAGCCGATCACGGCCGGCTACGCCCGCACTCCCACCGCCTGGCGGGAGCAGATCCCCTACGGCGGCGCCGGCTCAGCCGAGCTGCTCGTCTCGCTCGACGACCGCCTGCAGGAGGGCCGGCTGGAGGCGGGCGCCCTCGCCCCGGTGGCCCGGCTCATGGGCGCCTCCCTCCTCCTCGTGCGCAACGACCTCGCCTATGAGCGCTACGACACGATCGCCCCGGACCGGGTATGGAGCCTGGTGTCCGGCCAGGCGCCCGGCCTGGGGCCCCCGCAGGGCTTCGGGCCCGTGGGGGTCAACGAGCCCGACCCCACCCACCAGCGGGACGACCAACCCGTCCCGGCCGACCCCACCGCCACCTACCCCGCCGTGGCCCTCGTCCCGGTGGTCGACGCCCCCGGCCTCGTCACGACCGCCCCCCTCGCCTCGACGGTGCTGCTCGACGGCAGCGGCGACGGGCTGATCGACGCCGCCGCGTCGGGGCTGGTCGACGGGCGCGCCCCGGTCCTCTACGCCGGGACGACGGCCGATCACCCTGAGCTCCTCGAGCAGGTGCTCGACGCCCGCGCCCGGATCGTCCTGACGGACACGAACCGGCGCCGCGTCGAGCGCTGGCGGTCGATCAAGAACACGCGGGGCATCACGCTGCGGGCCGACGAGGACCCCGCCGACTCCGCCGGGCAGTACGGCGGCGAGGCCGCCCTCGACGCCCTCCCGGCCGACAGCGCCTGGCAGACCGTGGCCGCCCCCCGTGGCGCCACCGTGTCCGCCACCCGCTACGGCAACCCCCTCTGGTTCGAGGCCGGCGTCCGCCCGGCGGCCGCCCTGGACGGCGACCCGGCCACCGCCTGGCGGGTCGGGCCCACCATCGGCGGCGTCGGCGATCGCCTCACCGTGGAGCTCGACGAGCCCCTCGCCGCCGACCACCTCACCCTCACCGCCACCGACGAGGCGACGCAGCTCACCGAGGTGCGGCTGCGCTTCGACGGCGGTCCGGCGCTCTCCGTGGGCCTGGACGCCTCGTCACGCCAGCCGGCCGGGCAGCTCGTCACGTTCCCGGCACGGACCTTCCGCCGGCTCGAGGTCGAGCTGGCCGCCACCCAGCCCGCCGCCCCCGGGGTCCCCGACGAGCCCGTGGGCATCGTCGAGCTCGGCCTGACAACCCCCGACGGTCGTCCGGTCCGCACGGACGAGGTCGTCCGCCTGCCCACCGCGCTCGTCGACCAGCTGGGCGCCGCCTCGCTGCAGCAGCCCCTCGCCGTCGTGCTCACCCGCCTGGGCGGCGACACGACCGATCCCTTCCTGTTCCAGGAGGAGCGCAGCCTGGTCCGGGCGCTCGCCCTCCCCACCGAGCGCACCTTCACGGCCGTCGGCCGCGCCTCCGTGGCCGCCGGAACGCCCGCCGGTGGCCCGGCCCCGGGGTGCCGTGACGACCTCGTCACCATCGACGGAGCGCCCGTCCCCGTCGAGCTGCGGGCCGCCGCCGACGGCGCACTGGACATCGTGGGCTGCGCGCCGATCCCCCTCGCGGTTGGGGACCACCTCGTCCGGAGCACCCCCGGCGCCGACGTCCACGTCGACCGGCTGGTGCTGTCGTCCGAGGCCGGTGGCGGGCCGACGCCGGTGGACGCCTCCGGGCAGCTCACGCTCCCCCCGGGGCCCGGCGCGGCGTCGCCCGACTGGCGCCAGCCGTCGCTGAGCTCCGTGGAGCTCGACCCTCCCGCCAGCGAGGGCCCGATGTGGGTCGTGCTCGGCCAGAGCCTCAACGACGGGTGGCAGGCCCGGACCAGCGCCGGCGACGACCTCTCCGATCCGGTGCTCGTCAACGGGTTCGCCAACGGGTTCCTCGTCGCCGACGGGTTCCCGGCTGACACCACGGTGACCCTCACCTGGGGTCCGCAGCGGGTCATGGCGGCCTCGCTCTGGCTGGCCGCCCTCGGCATCGCGTTGGCGCTCGTCCTCGTCGTCCGGGGCCGGCCCTGGCCGCACCTGGAGGAGGTGGCCGAGGTCGAGCTCACCCCGGTGCTCGACGCGCCCTGGGCGGCGCGGCCGGTGCTCTCGTGGCTTCGGGTGCTGGTCGCGGCGGCTGGGCTGGGAGCCGTGAGCGCGGCGGTGATCGGTCCCCCCTGGGGGCTGGCCGCGGCCGTCGTCGTCGTGGTCGCCGGCCGCTGGTCCCGCGGACACGCCCTGCTGCTCGGCGGCGCGGTGGCCGCTCTCGGGGCGGCCCTCGGCACCGTCGTGGTCGACCGGGCCGGCCACCGCGACGTCCGTGCCTACGACTTCTTCACCTCGCTCCACGAACCCCACCGGCTGGCCCTGCTGGGCCTGACCCTCCTGGCCGGCGACCTGCTCCTCTCTCGGGCTCGCCCGCGGCGCGAGGCCCTCGACCCGCTCGACTCCGTGGCCGGCTGGTGGCGGCGGGCCACCCACCGCTGGGAGGCGCCCCCGCACCCGAGCCAGGCGTCCCGGCGGGTCGTGCGGCGGCGCTTCACCGCCGCCACCGCGGCAGGGCTGGCCCCGGCGGCCGTCTTGTTCACCTGGCTCCTGACGGCGGGGCGGTGGGACCTGTTCGCCCCCCGGCCCACGTCGGACTTCTACGACGCGCAGGCCCACGCCCTGCTCGGCGGCCACCTCGACATCCCCCGCTCGGTCCTCGGCATCGAGGCGTTCGTCGTCGACGGCCGGGCCTACATGTACCAGGGGCCCTTCCCCGCCCTCCTGCGGCTCCCGGTGGCCGCTCTCACCGACGGCCTCGACGGCCGGCTGGCCGGCCTGTCGATGCTCCTCGCCTTCGTGGCGGCCGGCGCCGCGGTCGGCGCCATCGTCTGGCAGCTCCGGTCGCTGGTGCGGGGCGACGAGCCGCTGGGGCGGTGGGAGGCGTCGCTGGTGGCCCTCTTCGCCTTCAGCGCCACCGCCGGCTCGGTGCTCCTCTTCCTCGGCAGCCAGGTGTCCGTGTACCACGAGTCCGCCGCGTGGGGCATCGCCCTGGGCCTGGCCGCGCTGGCGTCGCTCCTCCGCCACCTCGTCGAGCCGTGGCGCTGGTCGCTGCCGCTCACCTCGTTGCTGGCGGCGGGGGCTCTGTGGTCCCGGGCCTCGATCGGCATCGGCGTGGTGGCCGCCCTCGGCCTCGTCGCCGTGGGTCACGCCGCCACCTGGTGGCGGACCCGCCGAGGTCGACCGACGTGGGGGCTGGTGGAGTCCCTGCGGGGCCGGCACGTCACCTCCGGCCGGGCCCTCCTCGGCGCCGTGGCCGCCTGCCTGCTCCCCGTCGTCGCCTACGTGGCGGTCAACGAGGCGAAGTTCGGCACCGCCGCCTCGGTGCCGTGGGACCGGCAGGTCTTCAGCCAGGTGAGCAGCCCCCGCCAGGAGTTCCTGGAGCGCAACGAGGGCAGCTTCTTCGGGCTGCGCTTCGTGCCCAGCACCGCGGCTGCCTACCTGCGGCCCGACGCCTTCAGCATCCAGGACCGGTTCCCCTACGTCGGCTTCCGGGAGGACGGCATCGGCGACCGCCAGCGCGGCGGCGTGCTCTTCGACAAGGTGGACGCCACCGCCAGCCTGCCCGTCTCGTTCCCCCTCCTCGGCCTGCTCTCGCTGCTCGGTCTGGCGGCGGTGGCACGAGGCCTGCGCCGGGCCGTCCCGCTGCGGCCGCTGATCGGTCCCCTGCTCGGCGCCGCCGCCTCGGCCGCCACCATCTTCGTGTTCGGCTTCATCGCCCAGCGCTACCTCTCCGACGTCCTCCCGGTGCTCGTCGTGGCCGGCGGGGCCGGGCTCGTCGTGCTCGTGCGCCTGCTCCGCCCGGCCCGCCGCTCCCTGCGGATGGGGGCGCTGGCCGCCGTCGCCGCTGTCGCCCTGGGGGGCGTGGGGGTGACCGTCGCCCAGGCCCTGTGGTACCAGCGCGTCTACGCCTCTCCCGGCCGGGAGGCCGACACAAGCCGGTTCTACGAGACCCGCGCCGATCTCCCCCGCCTGCCCGTCGGCCACGCTCCGGTCATCCGGCGCGGGGACGCCCTCCCCGCCCGGGGGCCGGCCGGCGAGCTGTTCGTGGTCGGGGACTGTGCCGGCGTCTACGTGTCCGACGGTGGGGTGGTCGACGAGCTCACGAAGACGAGCTTCAAGCCGGTGGTCCGCACCCCGGCGGTCGGCGCCCACGACCTCGACACATCTCTCGACGCCGTCCCCGCGGGCCGGCCCGCACCACTCCTGGTGGCCGGCACCGCCGAGGCCCCCCACATCCTGAGCGTCGAGCGCGACGGTCCCGACCACGTGCGCTTCCGCTACCGGGGCGGGGATCTCGACGGCGCCGGCCCGCGGGTGGCCATCGGTCCCGGCCGCCAGCACCTCGAGGTGGCGGCCGACCCCGGCACGGGCCTGATCAGCGTCCTCGTCGACGGCGAGGTGGCCTTCGAGGGCCTCTACCTGACGGGCGAGGTGCCGACCCTCGGGGTGAACGACCTCGACGGCTCCACGAGCCGCACCTTCCCCGGCACCCTCGCCGAGCGTCCCGCCGACGGCTCCCTCTGCCGCTCCCTCTTGGGCTCAGCCGGGCCCGGCGGGGACTGACGCGCTCGCACCGGAGCGACCCTCCCCCGGCCCCGCCGCCTGCTCCACCAGCGCCTGCCGCAACATGGCCTGGGCTGACCAGCGCATGAGCTCGGCCGCCCCTTGGCGGGAGAGGCCGGCGATGTCGGTCAGCCACACCAGCGCCTCGATGCCGGTGGCGCTGCGGATGGCCAGCGCCAGGCGCTGACGGACCGCCTCGGGCAGCGTCGGGTCCCCCTCCAGGGCCTCCGTGATCCACTGGATGGCCCGCCCTTGCCGCAGCGGCAGCTGGGCCCGCTCGGCGGGGTGCTCGAGTGAGAGGCGCAGCATCGTCCGCTGCTGCGCCTCGTTCTCCACGGTCGACCTGATGAAGGCCTCGATGACGATGTCGAGGCGGGCCGCGACGTCGTCGGGGGCGTCCTCGGGCAGGAGCGAGGAGGCGCCGACCTCCGGGTGGGCGGCGATGAGGAGCTCACGGGGGGTCGAGAAGTACCGGTATGCCGTGGCTCGGGAGACCCCGGCCCGTGCCGCCGCGCCGTCGATGGTGGGGCTGGCGCCGCTGGCCACCAGCTCCCGGGCGGCGGCCACCAGCGCGGCGCGCGTGCGACGCTTCTGAGCTCCCCGCGCTGACTCGTGGGAATCCGTTGACATCGCCATGAGGAGATCCTACCTTGTTCGTGAGACGTGTGTCTCACGAACAAGGTAGGTGCTCGCCATGACCGCCAGGACCCCGATCATCCGTGCCGCCGGCGAAGGCGACCAGCGGTCGTTCATGGGAGGTGGCCTCCACACCTGGAAGCTGCGCACCGAGGACACCGCCGGCGCCTTCTTCTTGTTCGAGGACCGCATGGCCCGGGGCAAGACCACCCCCCTGCACCAGCACCCCGAGGCCGACGAGACCGTCTACGTGCTCGAGGGCGAGATCCTGCACAGCGTCGACGGCGTCGAGCACCACATCTCCGCCGGTGGCCTCATCTTCACGCCGAGGGGCACCCCGCACGCCTTCGTCGTGCTGTCCGACCTGGCGCGGCTCGTCACCATCCAGTCCCCCGGCGGGGGCGAGGACTTCTACCGGGAGGCCAGCGACCCGTCGGTCGCCGACAGCTCGGAGGTCGTCGACCTCCCCCGGCTGCAGGCCGCCGCGGCGGCGCATCCCACCGGCATCCAGATCCTCGGTCCGCCCCCCTTCGCCCCGCTTGGAGCCCGCTAGGCCGATGGTGCGGGCGGTGCCTCGAGCTCCATCAGGAACTGGAAGGCGAACAGCGACGGCAGCACCGCCACGCCGAGGCGGTCCACGGCTTGGAGCGCCGCCGCGGTGCGCGAGCCGCGCTCGCGGCCGCTGGAGCGCTGCGCGAGGAGCTGCACGGGCAGCCCCACCGGGTCCAGGTGGCGGATCCGCAGCCCGGCGTCCTCGACGGTGCGCTCGGCGCTGGCCCGGGTGAAGAAGCGCAGGTGGCCGCGGTCCAGGATGCCGCGGCGGTCGTAGTCGAAGCGGCCGGCCACGACCCGCGCCCGCGGGTACCAGTGCCCGAAGTTGGGGACGCTGACGAGGAGCCGGCCGCCCGGGGCGAGCCGGCCCGTGGCTTCCCGCAGGAGCCCGGCGGGGTCGCGCATGAAGCCGAGCACGTCGACCGCCACGACGGCGTCGAAGCCATCCCCCACCGCGTCGGGCAGGCCGGCGTCGAGGTCGGCCTCGACAAACTGGTCGAGCCGGGTGGCGATCCCCTCGTGCTTCACCCGGTCCACCCCCACCACCGTGTGACCCTGGGCCCGCAGATGCTCGGCCAGCAGGCCGGTCCCGCAGCCCAGGTCGAGGATGCGCTGGGGCGGGCGGCCGACGAAGGACTGCACGATCCGGCCCTGGACGCGTTCGAGCCCGATCGGCTCCGCCGCCGGCTCGGGCCGGTCGAGGTCGAGAGAGTTGAAGGCCATCTCGCCGCCGCCCAGGCCCATCTTGTGCAGCCGGTAGCGGCCCACGTCGATGGCGCACTGGCGGGCGTACTTCATGCCGTTGACGTAGCTGATCTCCTCCCCGTAGAAGGTCGGGATCGGCAGCTCGACGATGCGCTTCCGGGCCTCGTGCAGCTGCAGGATGATCTGCGTGTCGAAGTTGTAGTCGGGGCTGAGGCGCTCGAAGGGCAGCTCGGCCAGCGTCGCCACGCTGTAGGCCCGGTAGCCCGAGTGCCACTCGCTCAGGTGCTCCCCGACGACGAGGTTCTGCATCTTCGTGAGGATGGTGTTGCCGACCACCTTGTAGAGCGGCATGCCCCCCTTGCGGGCCCCGCCCGGGATCATCATGCGGGACCCGAACACGGCATCGGCCTCGCCCCGCTCGAGCGGCTGCACGATCTCCGGCAGGAACTCGGGCGCGTACTGCCCGTCGGCGTGGAGCAGGACCACGATGTCGAAGCCGTGGTCGATGGCCCAGCGGTACCCCGCCTGCTGGTTGCCGCCGTAGCCGAGGTTGCGATCGTGGCGGACCACCGTGATGGGCAGGTCGCCGACGGCCTGCTGGTACCCGATGCCGACGAGGTAGGTGGAGTCCTCGCTGTGGTTGTCGCCGATGTAGATCCCCTCGATGCGGGACCGGAACTCGGCCGGGATCCGGTCCAGGACGCTGGCCAGCGTGGAGGCTGCGTTGTAGGCGACGACGACGACACCGATCCGGGGCATCCGTCGACGGTACCAGCCACCTTCTGGGCCCCCCAGCCCGCCGTATAGCGTCGGGCGCCGTGCCGCGCACCCCCCGGAGACCCCGCTTCAGCCTGGCGCTGGGCCTCATCGTGCTGGTCGCGGCGGGCCTCCGCATCACCTACGTCCTGGCGGTGACCCAGCACGACGAGCGGCTCTACGACGCCACCTGGTACGAGCTCTCGGCCCGGGTGATGGCCGAGGGCGAGGGCTTCTTCGTCGACCCCTTCAAGGCCCTCGCCGACCCCGACGCCGACGAGCCAAACGCCGACCACCCGCCGTTGACCGTGATCGCCCTCCTGCCGGGCGCCCTGCTCGGCCCCGGCCAGGCCGGCGAGCTGGCGATGCGCTTCACGATGGTCCTGATCGGCTGCGGCACCGTCGCCCTCGTCGGGGTGCTCGGCCGCCGGCTGCGTGGTGAGGCCCTCGGCCTCCTTGCGGCGGCCATCGCCGCCGTCGACCCGAACCTCTGGATGAACGACGGCCTGATCATGTCCGAGGCCCTGGCCACCCTCCTGACGCTCGGGATCGCCTACGGCTCCTACCGCGTCCTCACCGGGGACCGGTCGCTGCGGTGGGCGGCGGCGCTCGGCGCCCTCGTCGCGCTGGCGGCGCTGGCCCGGGCGGAGCTGGGCCTGCTCGGCCCCCTCCTGGTGGCCCCCGTCCTCCTCGTCACCCGGGATCGCGGGTGGGGGCGGCGGGTGCTGGCCACGGGCGTCGCCTTCCTCGTGCTCCTCGGGCCGTGGGTGGCGTTCAACATGGCCCGCTTCGAGGAGCCGACCACCATCTCCACCGGTCTCGGCCTGGCCCTACGGTCGGGGAACTGCGACACCACCTACTACGGCGACAAGATCGGCTGGAGCGCCGTCTTCGAGCCCTGCACGCCGCCCCGGCGCGGCGTCGAGCAGTCGGTGTGGGACGCCCAGCTGCGCCGCGACGCGCTCACCTACATGCGCCACGAGGTGCGGCGGATGCCGGTGGTGGCGCTGGCCCGAGTGGGGCGCATCTGGAACGTCTACCGGGTGACCCAGAGCGTCGAGCTCTCGGGCGGTGAGGGGCGACCGGCCTGGGCGGCCTGGATGGGCGCCGTGGCGACCTGGGTCCTCGTGCCGCTGGCCGTCGTGGGCGGGCTGGCCTTGCGACGGCGGGGCCAGCGGATCTGGCCGCTCGTGGTGTCGATCTCGGTGACCACCCTCGTCGTCCTGGCCGGCCTCGGGGGCCTGCTGCGCTACCGGGCCCCGGCCGAGCCGGCCCTCGTCCTCCTGGCTGCGGCCGGCCTCTGGGCCCTCGTCGAAGCCCGGCGACCCGCCCCCGGCCTCGAGCCGGTCGGCGATCAGGGGGCGGCCGACGCCCCTCCGGCGCTCGCCGAGCGGTAGACGGCGTCCACCACCTCGTGGGCCCGCAGCGCCGTCTGCAGGTCCGGGTGCGGGCCGGGCACGCCGGACGCCACCGCCTCCACGAAGCCCCGGTCCTGGTTCGGGTACCGGCCCCCGTGCCGCTCCGTCACCGCCGCCACGAGGGCCTCGCCCTCGAGGGAGCCGTGCTCCCCGTCGGGCCGGGTCCAGGTCACCGGCCCGGTCACGTCGTGCTCGACGGTCAGGAAGGCCCGCTCGCAGATCACCTCCAGGCGCCGCAGCGACGGGCGCTCGAGGAGCTGGTGCCACACGCTGGTGAGGGTCCCCTGGGCGCCGCTGGCGAAGCCGAGGGCGGCCACCACGGTGTCCTCGATGCCCGGGTTGTCGTGGAAGGTCGACGAGCGGGCGCTCACCGCCTCGATCGGCCCCAGGAGCCACTCGAGGGCGTCGATGTCGTGGATCGAGTGCTCGAGCATCGTGCCCGCGCCCGCCCGCTGCACGTCGCCCCGCCAGGTCGACCCGTACAGCCCCTGCACGGGGAGGAACTGGTCGTCGCGCAGCACGACGGCCTGCACGCGGCCGTTGCGGGGGTCGGCCAGCTGGTGCTCCAGCTCCAGGAAGGCCGGGCTGCTGCGCAGGACGAGGCCGACCTGGTTGACGACGCCGGCCGCCCGCACCTCGTCGGCCATGGCCCGGGCCGCGCCGAGGGACATGGCCAGCGGCTTCTCGCAGAACACCGGGAGCCCGCGCCCGACCGCCGCCGACACCAGGCGCGGGTGCTCGCTCGTCCAGGTGCAGACGTAGACGGCGTCGACGGCGTCGAGGAGCGCCGCCTCCGTGTCGGCCACCCGCGCCCCGGAGGCGGCGGCGAAGGCGGCCGCCCGCTCCGGATCCGGGTCGTGGACGGCGGCGATGACGTGGTCCGAGCCCGACCGGTGGAGGCTCTTGCCGTGGTAGGTGGCGATGAGGCCGGCGCCCAGGAACCCGATCCGAACGGTCATGGGCGGTGACGCTAATGGGGCGTGCCGTCGGGCCCGGGCGGCGTCCTCCACGCTGTCGAAGGCATCCACGACCAGACCGTCAGCTCGAGCATCGTTCGCGCCGCACCTTCGCATCATCTCGTCGGTGGCGCTGCGCAGGTTGGCGTCTGTCGCGTCGGGGATCGGTGTCAGCCTGTCCAAGGCGACGGCGTAGGGCGCTTCGAGTTCGCCGCAACGGCGGAGATTGCCCGCCCGACCAGGAGCGTCCCCTCGCGGGGCTGCGCAAGCCGCTCCTCCATGAGGCGGAGCTGGCGGAGTTCAAAGGCCCCATGTTCTTGTTGCCCACGTTGCAGCGACACTCTGATTCGCGCCGGCGCTGCTGTGGACGTTGTCGCTTCAACGTGGGCAATCGCACGAGCTGACCCGCCGGCAGGCGGGTCGCGCCAGCGGTCACGTTGATGGCGGTCTCCGCCGGTCCACGTTGCCCGATCAGCTCGTCGGTTGTGATCGGCAGCTACGGCGAGTGCACAAGGACGTCGAATGGCCACGCCGCGCTGTGGAGGAAGCGCTCGACCTCGCTGATCAGCTTGTCGTCGTGCACCCGCTCGGCGACTCCGGGAAGGAGCGTTGCTCTGGCGCGCTCGGCAACCGTCTGGGCGTCAGGCACCATCTCGCCGCGCACGGCGCGCCCAAGGAAGCGACGCCACCCCACCTGGTCGAGGGCGCGGTTGACCGCAACGTAGACGTCCAGACGGTCGCCGAGCATCGGCTCAGTCGGCGGTGCCGGACGTTGCCACGACCTGCTCGCGAATTCGTTCACGAGTGCCTCCAACCGAAGGGTGTCCGAGAGGCCCACGCGCGCAGCAGGTGTGGCGATCAGGTACTTGATCAGAGCGGGGAGCTCCGCCATCGGTGGGGCCATCCACGTGGATGGAAGCCATGTGTCCCGAGTGGCGTAGGTGGGCTGCCAAGTGCTTGAGGCGCTCTGAAGCACCGACACGCGGATGCCGGCTCGGCTCGCGCGACTGCCCTGCTGGCTGGTGAGTCGCCACGCCTCGTCGCCTGTGCTCCAATCAAGAACTTCCACCTCTCCCTGGCGGGACACGATCGCGAGACCAGCCGGCTCCAGGCGCAAGGTCGGGCGTCGCCACCAGACACTCGGCGGGCGGTAGGTAAGTCGAGCCGCTACGACCCTCAGACCCCGCCACACAGGGGACGAACGGTCATGGCCCACCCGAGCATCCTTCCCCAAGTCGCCTCACGGAGCGGCGTTGATGCCCGACGATCGTCTGTGCGAGCAGCTGTGCGCTTCAGGCCGCGCGTGATTCGGGCAGTGCCTTGCGAAAGCGATGCGTCGCAGCGGTGCGCAGCCCGGCTTTCGCAAAACACTGCCGAGAACGGAAAGGTCCGGTTCAGGTCCAGCCGCCACGCCCGCTGCCGGTGCAGCTCGACCATCACAAATGCGTCCCCTCAGGTGTTCTGCACCACCAGCCCGCCGTCCACCGGGATCACGGCACCGGTGAGGTAGGAGGCGGCCGGCAGAACGAGCGACAGCGTCACGTGGGCCACCTCCTCGGGGTCGCCGTAGCGGCGCATGGGCACCCGCCGCCGGGCGAAGCGCTCCTTGGCCTGGTCCGGGATGGCCGCCGTCATGCCGGTGCGGATCGGGCCCGGGCAGATGCAGTTGACGGTGACCCCGGTGGGCCCGAGCTCGACCGCCAGCGAGCGCGTCAGCCCGACGACGCCGTGCTTGGCCGCCGTATAGGGCGACAGGTAGGCCGTGGCGCCCAGCCCCTCCGTCGAGGCCACGTTGACGATCCGACCGTCGGCGTTGCGGCGCAGGTCGGTCACCGCGGCCCGGATCGTGCGGGTGTAGGCGGTCAGGTTCACGGCCAGGGTGGCGGCCCACGCCTCCTCGTAGCCCTCGCCGTCGATGGCGGCGGGGAGGCTGATCCCGGCGTTGTTCACGAGGATGTCGACGGGGCCGAGGGCGCCTCGGGCCTCGGCCAGGGCCTCGTCGATGGCGGCCGGGTCGGCCAGGTCCACCGTCACGGCGTGGGCCCGGGCCCCGGCGGCGGTGATCTCGGCCGCGACCTGCGCCGCGCCGTCGGCGTCCCGGTCCAGCACCGCCACCGCGGCCCCCTCGTCGGCCAGCAGGCGGGCGGTGGCTCGCCCCATGCCGCTGGCCGCCCCGGTGACGACGGCCATCCGTCCGGAGATCGAGCGGGAGAGCTGGCTGAGGCGCGGCATGGGGTCGACCGTAGGCGCTGGCGCTAGACCGAGGGGGTGGACCTCTGGGAGCTGGCCTGGGCGCTGCTGCTCGCCTGCTTCGCCGCGATCCCCCTTGGTCTCACGATCTGGGCGCTCCTCGACGCCGCTCGCCGCCCGGAGTGGGCCTGGGCCCTGGCCGGGCGCCGCCAGGCGGCGTGGATGGCCGGGATCATGTTCTCCGCCCTGACCGTGCTGGGCGGCGTCGTCGTGTCGGCCTGGTACCTCAGCCGGATCCGTCACGAGGTGGCGGCCGCCGAGGCCGGCGTCGGCCCACCCTGAGCGCGGCGGCGGCTCGAGCTCAGCGGCCGGAGACGACCGCCGGCGGGGGCCCGTAGCGGCCCCGGGTGTGGTCGACCAGCGCCCGGACCCGGGCCCGGGGGTCCCAGTAGGGCCCCCGGTGCGAGGGTGACACGAGGCCCGTCAGGAGCTGGCCCACCGCGTAGAGCCCGCGGACCGTGGCGTGGTAGCGGCCGGAGTGCTCCTGCACGAGCAGGAGCGTGTTGCGGAGCTGGAGGTAGTCGACGACCGCCGAGCGGGTGCCCATCTCCGGGTTCACCACGATGGCGCCGCGCACCAGGCCCGACTCCCAGCCCGCCGCCGCGGCCCGCAGGGCCAGGTCGGCCTCCTCGCAGTAGGCGAAGTAGCGCTCGTCGAAGAAGCCGACCTCGGCCAGCATGGCCCGGCGGGCCAGCATCAGCGTCCCGTGGGGGTGCCCGGCGGGCTGCCAGCCCTCGGTCACGGTGGCCGGGGCCAGGATGCCGCCGAAGTACGGGTCGATCACCGGCGTGGCACCGTCGCCGAAGTCGGCCGAGGCCAGGCCGGCGCGGGGTCGCTCCGCCAGCGTGGCCAGCATCCGGGCCAGGCAGTCGGGCGCCGGCTCGGCGTCCTGGGGGGCCAGGCCGATCCACTCCGGATCGTCGCCCGGCCGGGGATGGTCCAAGATGTGGCGATAGCCGGCGTTGGCGCCGGGCCCGAACCCCTGGTTGGTCCCGAGCTCCACCAGCTCGGCCTCAGCCGGGAGCCCGGCGCGGACGGTGGCCAGCGCCTCGGGCTCGGAGCCGTTGTCGACCACGACGACGCGGACACCGCCGGGGACCTCCTGGGCCAGGAACCGGGCCACGGTGGGCACGACGCGCTCAGGGCGGTTCCAGTGGAGGATGACGACCGGCAGCACGGCGTCATCCTGACCGTCCGCGCTGGTGCCCTCCAACCTGGAGCGCCGGCCCGGCGCTGACCAGGGCGCCCGGTCAGCGCAGGAGGGCTCCTTGGAGCTCGGCCCGCACCGCCGGTGTCAGCACCGCTCCGGCCCGCTCGGCGAAGACGGCCATCTCGTAGCCGACCAGGCCGATGTCGCAGCCCACGTCGGCCACCGCGGCCAGGGCCGAGCCGTCGCTGATCCCGCTGACGAGCAGCAGGGCGTGCTCCATCTCGACGATGACCTCGTTCACCCTTCCCCCGCCGAAGCGACCGGCCGCCCCGTAGGCCAGGCCCATCAGGCCGGAGGCCACGGCGGAGAACCGCTCGGCGGCCTCGCGCTCCAGGTTGTCGGAGGCGGCCATGGGGAGGCCGTCGGCCGAGAAGACGACCGCCTCGGTGACGCCGGGGACCTTCCCGACGAAGCTGTTGAGGAGCCAACCCAGGTTCTGGGCCTCGGCGCTCAGCGGGCTGGTGTCGCTCATGATCCCTCTTCCTGTGGCGTGGTGGTGTCGTCGGACCGGCCGGCCTGGAGGCCGGAGCGGTAGCGGGAGAGCATCGCCCGCACCTCGTCGGGCGACCGCCGCACCCGGGGGGCGGCATCTTGCGCGGGGGCGAAGGCGTCGACGCTGGCCCCCCGCACGCGCCGCGGGAGGGGCGCGGGGGCCGGCGCGGGCGGCTCCACGAGCCCCGCCGGGGCGGCCGGGTCGAGCAGCGACCGCAGGCCGGCATCGAAGGCGGCCGGGGGCGGGAGGGCCTCGACGAGGCGAGCGGGGGCACCGCCGCGGGGGGCAGCGGGAGCGGGGCTCGGGGCGCCCGGCCACTCCTCGTCGGTGACGGCCGGCCAGTCCTCGGGCGCCGGCGCCGGACGGGGCCCGACCTCGGGGTCGTCCAGGTCGGCCAGCGGCGCCGACCGGGCCAGCCGGGCGGCCAGGCGGCTGGGGCCAGCACCCTCGTCGGCGTCAGAGCGGTCCTCCACGAGGAGGGGCCGCGGCAGCACGACGTAGGCGGTGATGCCCTGCTCGCCGCTGCGCAGGCGCACCGTGATCCCGTGGCGGGCGGCGAGGCGAGCCGCCACCAGGCAGCCCAGCGAGCGGCCCAGGGCCAGGCCGGTCACGGGTGGGTCCCGCAGGACCGCGTTGAGGGCGTCGAGCTGCTCGGGCGGCATCCCGATGCCATGGTCGGTGACCATGAGCTGGTAGCTGCCGCCGGTGCGGGCCCCCCGCACCGTCACCCGTGTCGACGGCGGCGAGAAGTGGGTGGCGTTCTCCAGGAGCTCGGCCAGCAGGTGGGCCACGTCGCTCACCGCTCGCCCCTGCACCACCGCGCCGGCCAGGTCGACCAGGTCCACGCGCTCGTAGGCCTCGACCTCGCTCAGGGCCGCCCGCACCACGTCGGTCACGGCCACCGGCCGGCTCCGACGACCGCCGGTCTCGGACCCGGCCAGCACCAGCAGGCTCTCAGCGTTCCGGCGCATCCGGGTGGCCAGGTGGTCGAGCAGGAACAGGTGCTCGAGGACGTCCGGGTCCTGCTCGCCCGCCTCGAGCTGGTCGAGCAGGTCGATCTGGCGCTCGATCAGGGCCTGGTTGCGGCGCGCCAGGTTCACGTAGAGGTCGCTGATGCCCTTGCGCAGCAGGCTGGACTGCTCCGCCGCCACCGAGAGGGCCACCGACTGCACCTCGTTGAAGGCGCGGCTCAGCCGGCCCAGCTCGTCCCCGCCGGTCTCCTCGAGGGGCTCGAGGGTGGCGGCCAGGTAGCGCTCGTCGTCCTCCCCGGGGTTGCGGAGCGCGTCGATGAGGCCGGGCAGGCGCTCCGTGGCAAGGTCGTCGGCGGCATCGGTGAGGCGCTCGAGGGGCTGGGTGATGGACCGCGCCGTCATGCCGCCGAGGAGCAGGACGAGGAGCAGTCCGGCCGCCATCAGGGTGGCGTAGCCGTTGCGCTCCGAGCGGGCCTGCGCGCCGAGGGCGTCGATCAGGCTCCGCGCCTCGGCGGCCCGGGCCCCGGCCACCCCCGCGAGGACCTCGTCGCGGGCGGCGCTCGCCTGCTGCCAGTCGGCCAGCGAGCCCAGCACCGACACGGAGCCCGCCTCGATGACGGCGTCGACAGCCCGGCCGGTGTCCGTCGCCGCCCCCCGCTGGACCTCGGCCCGCCGGGCGGCGCGGTCCGCCCCGCTGCCGGCGGCCAGGTAGGCCGTGCGGTAGGCCAGCTCGTCGGTCCGGAGGTCGGCCAGGATCCCCCGCTGGTCGCCGCGCAGCTCGCCCCACACGAGCGACGCCGCCAGCTGGGCCCCCTGGGCGGAGGCCGCCTCTTTGCTCCTCGCCACCAGCGCGGCCGCGCTGAGGCCGGCGCCGCCGGCGCTGAGCGGCACCGCCGCCCCGACCTGGTCGCCGACGAGCAGCAGGGCCTCGATGAGCGGGGCGAAGGGGTCGACCCACGGGACGATCGACTCGGCCGCGTCGGTGGCCGAGCGGACGTCGTCGAGGCCGCCCAGCGCGTCGAGGGCCTCGACCGCCGAGGAGGCGGCTGATCCGTCCGCCTCGAGCGAGCGCAGCGACGTGGTGGCGTCCGAGACCAGGCGATCGACGATCCGGCGCTGCGCGTCGAGGGCGTCGGTCACGTCCCTCGACCCGGCTCGCTGGATGGCCGACAGCAGGCGCTCGGCCTGGAGGCCGTCGACGGCGGCGGCCACCGTGCCCGCGTCGTCAGCAAGGTCCATCGCCCGGTCGGCCAGCTGGGCGTCGCTGCGGCGCTGGCTCACCTCGGGGACGGCGACGAGGAGGAGCAGCACGAGCGGTACGGCGATGACGGTCATCAATCGGGTGCGGACCCGAAGCCTGCGCAACATGTCGCGTTCCTCCCACCCTGCGGGTGCCCGGGCGCGCCTGCCCTCGGGAGAGTGTCGGCCGTCACAGCCCTCGGCTTGAGCCGTGCACGGCGAGGGCCGTCGGGTGGGGCACGCTGGTGCGATGAGCGATCCCTCCGGTCCCACCGGCCTGCCCACCGGGCTCGACGCCGCCCGGCGCCTGATGGCCTTCATCGACGCCGCCCCCTCCCCCTTCCACGCCTGCGCAGAGGCGGCCGGACGACTCGAAGCGGCGGGCTTCCGGCGGCTGGAGGAGGTCGACGCATGGCCGGACAGCCCGGGGGCCTGCTTCATGCAGCGGGGCGGCAGCCTGGTGGCCTGGGCCACCGGCCCCCACCACGGCCCCACGGCGGGGTTCCGGATCGTGGGCGCCCACACCGACAGCCCCAACCTCCGGGTCAAGCCGAACGCCGACGCCGGGGCGGCGGGCTTCCGCCAAGTCGCCGTCGAGGTCTACGGAGGAGCCCTCCTGAACTCCTGGCTCGACCGCGACCTCGGGATCTCCGGGCGGGTGGTCGTGCGGGGGCCGGCCGGGCCGGAGGAGCGGCTCCTGCGCATCGACGAGCCGCTGCTGCGGGTCCCCCAGCTGGCCATCCACCTCGATCGGGAGATCTCCACCAAGGGCCTGCTCCTCAACCCCCAGCAGCACCTCAGCCCGATCTGGGGCGTCGGCGACCGACAGCCCGGTGCCTTCTCGGCCATGGTCGGCGAGCACCTCGGCGTGGCGCCTGACGCCGTCCTGGCCTGGGACCTCATGACCCACGACCTGACCCCCAGCACCCTGGCCGGGGCCGACCAGGCCCTGCTCAGCGCCCCTCGGCTCGACAACCTGTGCTCGTCCTGGGCGGGGGTCGAGGCGATCGCCCACGTGGCCGCCACGGGCCAGACCCCCCAGATCCCCGTCCTGGTGCTCTTCGACCACGAGGAGGTCGGCTCCAGCTCCGATCGTGGCGCCGACTCCACGCTCCTGCCCGCCGTGGTCGAGCGCCTCGTCCTCGGCCTGGGGGGCGGGCGCGAGGAGGTGCTGCGGGCGCTGGCGGCGTCGGTCTGCTGCAGCGCCGACAACGCCCACGCCACCCACCCGAACTACCCGGACCGGCACGAACCGGGCCACCAGATCGCCGTCAACGGCGGGCCGGTCCTCAAGGTCAACAGCAGCATGCGCTACGCCACCGATGCGGCCAGCGCCGCCGCGTTCGTCGAGGCCTGCGAGCAGGCCAGCGTCCCCTACCAGCGCTACGCCCACCGCAGCGACCTGCCCTGCGGGTCGACCATCGGCCCGATCACGGCCACCCGGCTCGGCATCCCCACCTTCGACGTCGGCGTCGCCCAGCTGGCCATGCACTCGGCTCGCGAGCTCTGTGGCTCCGCCGACCCGGCCCACTACACCGCCGCCATGGCCGCCTTCCTCGCCCCCGCCACCCCCTGAACAACCCCCACCCCATCGACCCCCCAACCCTCGACCCCCCAACCCTCGACCCCCCAACCCTCGAACCCGCGGTCAAACCTGTCGGTTCTCGAGCAAGAGCAACCGCGGGTTCACAGGGGCAGACTGGGGCCATGAGCGACGACGTCCGCCTCCCCACCGATGACGAGCTGCGACAGCGGCTCACGCCCGAGCAGTACGAGGTCACCCAGCGCGGCGGCACCGAACGGGCCTTCACCGGGGCCTACGTCAACACGAAGGATCCCGGCACCTACCGCTGCATCGTCTGCGACAACGAGCTGTTCCGCTCCGACACGAAGTACGACTCGGGCAGCGGGTGGCCCAGCTTCACCGAGCCCCTGGACCGTGAGCGGGTGCGCCTCCTGGAGGACACGAGCCACGGGATGGTCCGCACCGAGGCCCGCTGCGGGCGCTGCGACGCCCACCTCGGGCACGTCTTCCCCGATGGTCCCGGCCCCACCGGCGAGCGCTGGTGCATGAACTCCGCCAGCCTCAACCTCGACCCGGACTGACCCGCGCCCTCCCGGTGACGGGGGCCACGGGAAGCCACGGCACCCGGGCGACATCGAAGGCCCTGTGCCCCCTCCGGCTCCCCATGTCGTGCGCTCACCGCGCCATTGCGTAGCGTTTCCCCACCCGTGAGCGAACGCACGCCTCCCCGCGATACCCGCAAGGTCCACGTCCCCGCGCCTGATGCCAGTTCCGCGGGCAGCCGTCCGCGCCCTGGCGGCTCTCCTCGGCCGACCGCCGGGCGGGCCAAGCCAGCCGCCGCTCCCAAGCCCAAGCCGGCCGCCGCGCCCGCCAAGCCCGCGGCGGCGCCCGCCAAGGCCGCCGCCCGACCGGCCGCACCGGCTGCGGCCACGCGCCGGACCGGGGGCACCGGCGGCCGGCGCCGGCTCCGGCGGCCGAAGCTGCGCCGCCTGCTGATCCTCACCTCGATGTTCCTGCCGGTCGTCCTCCTGCTCCTCGCCCTGGGGGGGTGGCTGTACGCCCGGTCGATCTACAACCGCGTCGAGAAGATCCCCCTGGCCGACGTCCTCTCCGCGGCGAGCGACGGGACCAACTACCTGATCGTCGGGTCGGACACCCGCGACCTCGGGGCCATCACCGACGCCGGCCTCAACCCGGCCGCGTTCGAGGACGGCGGCGGTCAGCGCTCCGACACCATGCTCCTCCTGCGCTTCGTGGGAGGGGAGGCCCAGATGATGTCGCTCCCCCGCGACCTCTACCTCCCCATTGCCGAGACGGACGGCTCCGGCAAGCTGAACTCCGCCTACAACGGGGGTCCCCGCCGGCTCGTGCTCACCGTCCAGCAGTCCCTGGGCATCCCGATCCAGCACTACCTCGAGGTGGACTTCGTCAGCTTCGCCCGGCTCGTCGACGCCCTGGGCGGCATCACCATCGACTTCCCCAACCCGGCCTTCGACGAGAACACCGGCCTGATCGTCGAGCAGCCGGGCCCGACCCACCTCGACGGCCCGCAGGCCCTGGCCTACGTCCGCTCCCGCCACTACGTGGAGATCATCGACGGCAAGGAGCACCCCGACCCCACCGCCGACCTCGGCCGGGTGAAGCGCCAGCAGGCCTTCCTCAGCGCCGTGTTCGGAGAGCTCGGGAGCACCAAGAACCCCCTGTCGCTGGCCCGGGCCGCCAGCTCGGCCACCGGGGGCCTGCGGGTCGACGACACCCTGGGCCTGCTCGATGCCATCAGGCTCGGGTGGCGGCTGCGCTCCCTCGATCCCGAGACGGTCGAGCTCCCGGTGAAGAACGGCGCCAACAAGTCCGGCTCCGTCCTGTTCCTCGTCGACCCCGACGCCCAGGCCGCCCTCGACCGCTTCCGCTGATCGGGGCGCCGCTCAGGCCGGGGCCAGGAGGACGGTGCGGGCGGCCACGTCGACGGACTCGATCCGCAGCGGCACCACCTCGCTGAGGGGCAGCTCCACCCCCTCCACCACGGTCTCGACGGCCAGCTCACCCAGCACGACCGCCGACCGCTCGGGGCCGCTCGACACGACCGTGGCCTCCACCACCTCGCCGATCAGGGGCTGCAGGAGGAGCGCCTCGACGAGGTCCACCACGGCCTTCGCTGCCCCGCCCTCCCGGGCCGTGGCCCGGGCCATGGCCCGCGGCAGCTCCGGCAGGAGCTCCAGCACGTGGTCGGGCACGGCCTGCCCGGCGTAGAGGGCCAGGCACACCTCGATGGCGGCGCGATCGCAGAGGCGACGCAGCGGCGCCGTCACGTGGGCATACGGGGCGGCCACCGCGGCGTGCCCGACGGCGGCAGGGTCGGCGGGGAGCGCTTCCCCGGGGAGGATCGGCAGGTAGCCCGCGCCGCGCAGGCCCCGGGCGGCCACCATCAGCACCGCCGCCTCGTCGGGGTCGGACCCGTCGAGCTCCCGGACCAACGACTGGTAGCTGGCGTCCTCGGGCCAGTCGAGCCCCAGCCCCTTGGCCGTCCGCCGCACCTTGCGCTCGACGTCCTCGTCCGGCGGGGGAAGGGTGCGGAGCAGCCCCACACCGCCGGTCAGCATCGCCTCCGCCGCCACCATGCCGGTGAGCAGCGAGATCTGGGCGTTCCACCCCATCGACGCCACCAGGGGCTCGTGCTCGAGGCGCAGCCGGCCGCCGTCGTCCACGACGACGCGCTGGGACGGCAGGTCGAGGCTCACCCCGTCCCGGGCGGCCTCGAGGGCGAGGCGCCGCTGGCCGACCTCGGCCAGCGCGGCCAGCGTGCCCCCGGCACGGCCGGAGTCGACCTCGGCCTGCACCTCGGCGTAGGTCAGCTGGGCCCGGCTGCGCACGACGGCCCGCCGGAGGTCGGCACCGACGACCTGGCCGTCGCCGTCGAGGTCGATCTGCCAGAGGACCGCCGGCCGCTCCTGGCCCGGGAGGAGGCTGCCGGCGTCCTCGCCGATCCGCGGCGGGTGCAGCGGCGACCGGTGGTCCGGGAGGTAGAAGGTGACGCCCCGGTCCTGCACCTCCGCCGCCACGGCCCCGCCAGGATCGACGAAGGCGGGCACGTCGGCGATGGCGTAGCTCACCCGCCACCCACCGGCGCGAGCGGCGATGTGGAGCGCCTGGTCGAGGTCTCGGCTCCCCGGCGGGTCGATGGTGACCAGCTCGAGGTGGCGGGCGTCTCGCCGGGCTCCCCCGAGGGCGCCGTCCAGGCTGCGCAGCACGGCCCGCGACACGACGTCGGCCTCGTCCACGGCCGCCGGGCTGTGGGCGCCGGGGACCTCGAACTCCTCACGGATCCGGGCCAGGCCCGCCCGCAGCTCAGGGGTGTCGGCGTCGAGCCACAGGGGAGGATGGGGCACCGGGGGAACCTAACCGGGACCGCAGGAGCCCAACCGCGCACCCTCTACGCTGCGGCCATGACCGTCCTCTCCCCCGCCGCCCGGGCCGTCCTCGAAGGCCCCCACCTGGCCCACGTCGTCACCGTGAACCCCGACGGCAGCCCCCAGGTGAGCTGCGTGTGGGTGGGCCTGGACGGGGACGAGGTCGTCTTCGCCTCGCTGGGACCTTGGCGCAAGCTCCGCAACCTGGCCCGGGACCCCCGCATCACGCTGTCGGTGGAGTCCTCCGAGGTGAACGAGACGGGGATGCAGGAGTACCTCGTGCTCCAGGGCACCGCCACCGTCGTGACCGGGGGCGCGCCCGAGCTGCTGCAGGAGCTGGCCCACGTGTACCTCGGCCCCGAGGTCAGGTTCCCGCCGATGGACGACCCGCCTCCCGGCAGCGTCGTGCGGGTCACCGTGGAGAAGGTGACCGGCGTCGGCCCCTGGTAGGCGGGCCCGGCTCGGTCAGGCGGTCTGGGTGAGGGCGAGGACGCGGTCGACGAGGTCGTCGACCCCCGCGGCCAGCTTGTCGCGCCGGATGCGGGTGCCTCCCAGCACCTCGGCCCCCCGGGCGGCCACGGCGTCGGAGAGCTTCTGCAGGGCCTGGCCGGCGTCGACGGCGTAGGTCAGGTACACGACGGCCTTCTTGCCCGCCAGGGCCGGCATCGACGTGATCCGACCCATCCGCCCCGGCTTCTGCCCCACGAAGATGAGCCCGTCCGTCCAGCTCCCCACGATGACGAGCTCGGCGTCGGCCAGCGCCTGGTAGTCGATCTTGGTGATGGGGAAGGCCCGCGTCGGCACCCCCGCGGCGGTGAGCTCGGCCGCGATGGCCCGTCCCGCCTTGGCCGTGTTCCCGGTGAGGCTCTCGTAGATGACGACCGCGTTCACGCGCCCCGTTCTAGCCCACGGCGGCTCGCTCACCGAACCCCGCCGGCCGGGATCAGCCGACGATCTCGTCGATGCGGGCCAGGACGGCGTCGGTCAGCTTCGGGACCACCTCGAGGGCCGCCATGTTCTCCTGCACCTGCTCGACGCGGCTGGCCCCGGTGATCACGGTCGACACCCGCGGGTTGCGGGCGCACCACGCCAGGGCCAGCTGCGAGAGGGTGCACCCGAGCTCCTCGGCCACGCCGGCCAGCTCGCGGACCGTGCGGTTGCGGCCCTCGTCGGTGAGCCGCTCCTGCATCCACTCGTAGCCGGGCAGGGCGGCCCGGCTCCCCTCGGGGACGCCGTCGACGTACTTGCCGGTCAGGAGCCCCGACGCCAGCGGGCTCCAGGTGGTGAGGCCGAGGCCGATGTCCTCGTAGAGCTGGGCGTACTCGCGCTCGACGCGCCGGCGCTCGAAGAGGTTGTACTGCGGCTGCTCCATCACCGGCTTGTGCAGGTTGCGTCGGTCGGCGATGTCCCAGGCGGCCCGGATCTGGTCGGCCGACCACTCCGAGGTCCCCCAGTACAGGGCCTTGCCGCGGTCGATGATGTCGTGCATCGCCCAGACGGTCTCCTCGACGGGCGTCTGCGGGTCGGGGCGGTGACAGAACACGAGGTCGACGAAGTCCAGCCCCAGCCGTCGCAGCGAGCCGTCGATGGCGTGGAGCAGGTACTTGCGGTTCAGCGTGTACCGGGTGTTGGGCCCCTCGGTGAGGCCCATGTAGAGCTTCGTGGAGATCGTGTAGGTCTCCCGAGCCCAGCCCAGCTCGGCGATGGCCTGGCCCATGATCCGCTCCGACTCGCCCTGGGCGTAGGCCTCGGCGTTGTCGAAGAAGGTGACCCCGGCCTCGTGGGCGGCGTCGATGCAGTCCCGGGCCCGGCCCGCGTCGAGCTGGCTGCCGAAGCTGACCCACGACCCGAACGACAGCACGCTCACCTTGAGGCCTGACCGGCCCAGTCTCCGATGCTCCATGGCCCCTGTCTAACCCCGACCTACGCTGCCGAGCCATGGTCTCCGAGATCTTCGACGCCGACGCCTGGGACGAGGTCCCCGGCCTCGACCTGCAGGACATCACCTACCACCGGGCCAAGGCCCACGGGACGGTCCGGATCGCCTTCGACCGGCCCGAGGTCCGCAACGCCTTCCGGCCCCGCACGGTCGACGAGCTCCACCGGGCGCTCGAGCACGCCCGCCAGTCCACCGACGTCGGCTGCGTCCTGCTGACCGGCAACGGGCCGTCCCCCAAGGACGGCGTCTGGGCCTTCTGCTCCGGGGGCGACCAGCGGATCCGAGGCAAGGACGGCTACCGGTACGCGGAGGGCGACACGGCCGACACGATCGACCCCGGGCGCACGGGGCGCCTGCACATCCTCGAGGTGCAGCGCCTCATCCGCTTCATGCCGAAGGTCGTGATCGCGGTGGTGCCGGGCTGGGCGGCCGGCGGCGGCCACAGCCTGGCCGTCACGGCCGACCTCACGATCGCCTCGCGGGAGCACGCCCGCTTCAAGCAGACCGACGCTGATGTCGGCTCCTTCGACGGCGGCTTCGGCTCGGCCTACCTGGCCCGCCAGGTGGGCCAGAAGTTCGCTCGCCAGATCTTCTTCCTGGGCCAGGAGTACTCGGCCGAGGAGGGCCACCACATGGGGATCGTCAACGCCGCCGTCCCCCACGCCGAGCTCGAGGCCACCGCTCTCGAGTGGGGCCGCCTCGTCAACGGCAAGAGCCCCACCGCACAACGGATGCTGAAGTTCTCGTTCAACCTCATCGACGACGGGCTCGTCGGCCAGCAGATCTTCGCCGGCGAGACGACCCGCCTCGCCTACATGACCGACGAGGCCCAGGAGGGCCGCGACAGCTTCCTCGAGAAGCGCGACCCCGACTGGTCCCCCTACCCCTGGTACTTCTAGCCACCAACGTCTGTGGACCCTGGCGCACGCATGGCGTGCCAGGGCGTCCACAAACGTTGGTTGGTGGGGTCAGGTGGCGGTCTTGGCCCGCTTGGCCTCCCGGGCCCTCGTCGTCTGGTCGAGGGTGACCTTGCGGAGGCGGACGCTGGTGGGGGTGACCTCGACGCACTCGTCCTCGGCGATCAGCTCGAGCGCCTGCTCGAGCGACAGCGGCCGGGGCGGGATCAGCTTCTCGAACGCCTCGGCCGTGGACGACCGGATGTTGTTGAGCTTCTTCTCCTTGGTGGGGTTGATGTCCATGTCGTCGGCGCGGGAGTTCTCGCCGACGATCATCCCCTCGTAGACCGGCACGCCCGGGCCGACGAACATCACGCCGCGGTCCTGCAGGGCCATCAGGGCGAAGCCCGTCGTCGGCCCGAGCCGGTCCGCCACGAGCGATCCGTTGCGCCGCCCCTTGATCTCCCCCGCCCAGGGCTCCATCCGCTCGAACACGTGGTGGAGCAGGCCGGTGCCCCGCGTCTCGGTGATGAACTCGGTGCGGAAGCCGATGAGGCCCCGCGCCGGGATGAGGTACTCCATGCGCACCCAGCCCGTGCCGTGGTTGATGATCTGCTCCATGCGGCCCTTGCGCAGAGCCAGGAGCTGGGTGACGACGCCCATGTAGTCCTCGGGCACGTCGATCGTCAGCCGGTCGACGGGCTCGTGGACCTTCCCGTCGATCTCCTTGGTGAGCACCCGGGGCTTGCCGACGGTGAGCTCGAAGCCCTCCCGTCGCATCATCTCGACGAGGACGGCCAGCTGCAGCTCGCCCCGGCCCTGGACCTCCCAGGTGTCGGGCCGCTCGGTGGGCAGGACGCGGATCGACACGTTGCCGACCAGCTCCTGGTCGAGGCGACCCTTCACGAGACGGGCGGTGAGCTGGGTGCCCTCCTTGCCGGCCAGCGGCGAGGTGTTGATGCCGATCGTCATCGACAGGCTCGGCTCGTCGATGTGGATGACCGGCAGCGGGTGGGGGTCCTCCGGGTCGGCCAGCGTCTCACCGATCGTGATCTCGGGGATCCCGGCGATGGCGACGATCTCGCCGGGGCCGGCCTCCTCGGCCGGGACGCGGTCGAGCTCCTCGGTGATGTACAGCTCGGTGAGCTTGGCCCGTTCGACCGTGCCGTCGGCCCGGCACCAGGCGACCTGCTGGCCCTTGCGGATCCTGCCGTTGACGACGCGGCAGAGGGCGAGCCGACCGACGTAGGGCGAGGCGTCGAGGTTCGTCACCAGGGCCTGCAGCGGCATCTCGGGGTCGTAGGAGGGGGCGGGGATCCGCTCGACGAGGAGGTCGAGGAGCGGCTTGAGGGTGGCGCCGTCGGGCAGCCCGGCGCCGTCGGCCGGCCGCTCGATCGCCGCCTTGCCCTCCCGCGACACGCAGTACACGATCGGGAAGTCGAGCTGGTCGAGGCCGGCGTCGAGGTCGAGGAACAGCTCCTCCACCTCGTGGACCACCTCGGCGATCCGGGCGTCGGGGCGGTCGACCTTGTTCACGACCAGCACGACGGGCAGGTCCGCTTCGAGGGCCTTGCGCAGCACGAAGCGGGTCTGGGGCAGCGGCCCCTCCGAGGCATCGACGAGCAGCAGCACCCCGTCGACCATCGACAGGCCCCGCTCGACCTCGCCGCCGAAGTCGGCGTGGCCGGGCGTGTCGATGATGTTGATCTTCACGTCGCCGTAGGCCACCGACGTGTTCTTGGCCAGGATGGTGATGCCCTTCTCGCGCTCGAGGTCCATGGAGTCCATGACCCGCTCGGCCACGTCCTGGTTGGCCCGGAAGGCGCCGGACTGCCAGAGCATCTTGTCGACGAGGGTGGTCTTGCCGTGGTCCACGTGGGCGACGATGGCCACGTTGCGCAGGTCGGAGCGGATCGCCACGAGGGTCCTTCCAGGGGGTGCGAGGCGCGGCAGCGGCTGCCGCAAGGGGGGTGGGCCATCCTACGGGGCGGCGAGGCCCGGAGCCCCACCGGACCGAGCCGGTGGGCGACCAGCGGGACGATGTGACACGTCCCGTGACGGTTGTCATTGTCCTTGCACTCAGCGTGCAGGTAGGCTGCGACGAGGACGAGGGCCCAGCGCCCCGAGGGGGGACGACGACGATGACGACGGACCAGGTCACCTTCACCGAGGCCGAGCTCCTGAGCGACCAGCCGGTGGTCGAGCCGCTGCTCGCCGGCGGCGTCCGCTGCCACGGGGGCTTCGACGAGGCGGGGCGCTACGTGTCGCCCCGGACGCTGCACCGCACGCCGGCCATCCGGGCCTGGCAGGCGCAGCACACCGCCACCTTCGGCCAGCCGATGCTCCACGCCCCGCTCGACACGTGGCCGGAGCACTTCCCCAACGAGGCGCAGGCCCGGCTCCTCATCCAGCGCGGGGTCCCGGAGCCGCTCATCGCCACCCTCACCCGGATCGGCACGGTGGAGGGCTTCGGCGCCAACATCCGCCTGCTCCAGCCCGGCGACCTCCAACCCCACTTCGTGGAGGACATCCGGGGCACCGCCATCGAGCACCTCGGCAAGGGTCTCTTCGAGGCCCACGGGCGCGACGAGGCCGGCTGGGAGGAGGAGGCCGGCCACCGGGACATGTGGTTCGCGGCCCGGGACATCGCCTTCGAGCACCCCACCGCCAAGGTGGACATCGACGCCATGCTCGATCGGATGGGCTTCGGCCAGGGCCCCCCTGGGGGCGCCATGACCACCCGCCTGCTGCCCGAGGACATCGACCTCAACCTCGAGGTGATCGCCACCCTCATGATCCGGGTGCTGCTCATCGAGGTGCAGGCCTTCCACACCTTCGCCTGGGCCGACTCCTGGCTCTCCGACCGCGACCTCGTGGCCGGCGACGGTGCCGCCGCTGCCCTCGTCGACCACATCCGGGCCGACGAGACCCCCCACGTCGAGTACCTGCGGACGGCCCTCACCGAGATGCGGGACCGCACCTGGCGGGGCGAGGGCGGCGCCCAACACGCCGGGACCGGAATGATCGGCACCCTCTGGGACCACGCCCTGGCCGCCTCGCTCGGGGAGAACCGCCGCCAGACCCGAGCCGCCGTGCTGGCTGAGGTCGAGCACTGGTGCCACCAGCGCGCCGACGGGGACGACGTCCTCGCCGAGTTCCACCACCTGGCCTCGGTCGACGCCGCCGCCTGACGGGGCCCGCCCGCCGGCGCCGCGGCCGTCCGCCCTACTGGGCGAAGACGACCCGGAACGACGCGCCGCCGCCCGGACGCTCCTCCACCCACGCCCGGCCCCCGTGGAGCTCGGCGAAGCGGGCCACGAGCGAGAGGCCGATGCCGGTGCCCGGCACGACGGTGCCGGCGTCGCGCCGGAAGGGCTCGAAGATCTGGGCCCGGGCCTCAGCGGGCACGCCCGGGCCGTCGTCTTCCACCTGGAGGAGGACCCCATTGGCCGAGCGGCCGACCACGACGTCGATGTGGGACCCGGCGGGCGTGTGGCGCACGGCGTTCACCACCAGGTTCTCCACGATCCGCTCCAGCTGGGCCCGGTCGAGCTGCGCCGTGAGCTCGGGCGGCTCCACCGAGACGGCCAGGGTGCGGCCCTCCAGGGACACCGACTCCACGGCGTGCTGCACCACGGGCGCGATCTCCACCTCGCGTCGCTGCGCCTCCAGCACGCCGCGGCCGAGCCGGTCGAGGTCGAGCAGGTCCGTGAGCAGGCGGTCGAGCTTGGTGGCGTTGCCCCGGATCCGCTCCACGAGCTGCAGCGGCTCGGGGCCGATGGCCTCGGCGTAGTGGTCGGTCAGCAGCGATGAGAAGCCGAGGACGGCGGTGAGTGGCGTGCGCAGCTCGTGGGAGACGGCGTGGAGGAACGCCTCCCGGGCCATCTCGTTGCGGCGCCGGTCGGTGATGTCGCGGATGGCGGCGACGACAAAGGAGCCCTCGTCGGTGTCGAAGGGTCGCAGCATGATGTCGACCGGCACCGTCGTGCCGTCGTGGCGACGGGCCACGAGCTCGAGGCCCTCCCCCATCGCCCGGGCCCGGCGCTCGGTCTCGAAGGCCCGCCGGTAGCCGCTGTGGCGCTCACGGGCGGCGTCGGGCACGAGGGCGTCCACACCGAGGCGCTGCAGCTCCTCCCGGGCGTACCCGAAGAGCACCTCGGCCTGGGCGTTGGCCGAGATGATGCGCCCGGCGGGGTCGACGACCAGGGTGGCGTCGGGGGCGGCGTCGAGGAACGCCAGCAGGCGGCGCTCGTGGGCGTCGCGCTGCACCCCGCTGGCCACGACGTTGGCGATGGCTTGCACCACGTTCACGTCCTCGTCGGTGAACCGTCGCTGCTCCCGGCTGTAGACCCCGGCCAGGCCGACCGGGCGGACCAGGCCCCGGATCGTCACCTGGACGCCGGCCACCACGCCGTTGTCGAGCAGCAGCCGGTCCGCCTCGAAGCGAGGATCGCTCCGGACGTCCGAGAACACGATCGGCTCGTCCCGCTCGAGCGACAGGCCCGCCAGCGTCCCCGGGCCGGCGGCGCAGCGCACCTGTCCCACCTCCGAAGGCGCCCAGCCGACGCCGGCCACGAGGCGGGGGTCCGGGCTGGAGCTGTCGCACAGGGCCAGCTTCACGAGGTCGACCTGGAGGAGGCGGGCCAGGGTGCGAGCGGCGTCGTCGAGCAGCGCGTCGAGGCTGGTGCGGGTGATGGCGCGCAGCCCGAGCTCGGCCACCGCGGCCTGCTGCTCGGCCCTGGTCCGCAGCTCGGCCTCGGTGCGCTGCCGCTCCGTCGCATCCCGGAGGATCGCCGTGAGGACGGGTCGCCCGTCGATCTCGAGCTTGGTGATCGACGCCTCCGCCGGGAACTCCGACCCGTCCCGCCGCCGGGCGTAGACGAAGCGCTGGGCCCCCATCAGGCGGCCCGCCTCCCGCCCCTCGGCGAAGCCCCGCACGTGCTCGTGGTGGGTGGCTGTGAACCGGGCCGGCATGAGCATCCCGAGCGGCTTCCCGAGGACCTCCTCGGCCAGGTAGCCGAAGGTGTTCTCGGCGCCCTTGTTGAAGCCCACGATGTGCTGCTGCTCGTCGATCGAGACGATGGCGTCGAAGGCGAGGGCCAGCACCCGAGCCAGCGCCCCCTCCTCCTGGGGGAGGAGCGTGACGGCCGGCCGGGGACCGGCGTCTCGAGGGCTGCGCTCGACCGCCGCGGCCGGCTCACCGGCGGGCGCCCGACCGGGCGCGGAGCGCGGCGACCCCCCGCTGACACCCTGCAGGACGTCGACCAGCGCGACGGGCTCGAAGGGCTTCACGACGTAGGCGCTGGCCCCCGCCGACATCGCCGCCTCCTGGTCGGCCTGGCCCACGCGGGCGCTGGCCATCACGACGGGGACGCCGGCGGTGTCGGGGCTGGACTGGAGGGAGGCCAGCACGTCCAGCCCGTCGATGTCGGGGAGCATGCCGTCGAGGACGATGATGTCGAAGCCCTTCTCGTGGGCCCGCCGGAGGCCCTCGTGCCCCAGAGCGACGGTCTCCACGACGTGGCCGGCGCCTTCGAGGGCGAGCCGGTACAGGAGGGTGACGTCGTCGTCGTCCTCAATCACGAGCACCTGCATCGCCCGTCGGTCCCCCTGGTCGCTCGGCGTTGGCCGGCAGCGTAGGCGAGGGGCGGGAAGGGAGCGGACCACCCGAGGCGAAAACGGTGGGTGGCCCCGGCGCCGGACCAGCCGAAGCCGGTCGGCGGCCGGGGCCACCAGCGGCCGAGGATCCACCAAGCGATCAGCGTGGGGCGTTAGCCTCATGTCGATCACCCACATCGCCCGTCGGAGCCGAAGCTCCGGCGGGCGATGCCCGTTTGGCGTCCGGTGCGCCGAAGCGCCCGGTGCGCCTTCCGCTGGTCAGTGGGGTTCCCCCCGCTACCTGGCGGACCGCTTCCCTGGTTCGGCTCTCGCCTCCCCTGTCGAGCAGACGTGGCATCGCTCGTCCTCCCACCCCGGTGGTGTCGACTCGGTCTCAGGCGGGTCTCCATCGGCCGAAGCCTCCGGTCATCCTCCGTCCCCCGTGCCGCTCCGTTCCGTTGCGGTATCGGCACTCTCCACCCGGGGCGATCCAGCGTCAAGGGCCTGGAACGAGATCCACAGGGTTGTCCACCAACCTTTTCGGTTGTCCCCAGAGATCCCGAGATTGTCCACGGGATGGCCACAGGTGATCCCCAACCGGACCGCGGTCCGGACATGACGAGGGGCCGGTGCCGATCGGCCCCGACCCCTGTGTCGATGGTGCGGTCGAGAGGACTTGAACCTCCACGGGATTACTCCCACAGCGACCTCAACGCTGCGCGTCTGCCAGTTCCGCCACGACCGCTCGTGTGTGGAGGACGCAGCATACCGGCGCGCCGTGGCGACGGCGAACCGGGCTCCGAGCGCTCCCGCCGCTCAGCCGGCGCCGTCCTCGACCCAGACGCGGGCCCAGTCGACGCTGCCGTCGACGGCGTGGGCGAGGTCGTGCACCCGGTCCGCGACGACGGCCTGGGTGCGGAACTGGGCCACCGGGATGACGATGGCCTGGCTCAGGAGGAGCGCCTCGGCGGCGCCCCATCGCTCGGTGGAGATGGCCTGGTCGTCGGTGGCCCAGGCCGCCGCCAGCGCGGCGTCCACGTCGGGGCTGGCGACGCCGGTCAGGTTGTCGTCGGCCAGCGAGGCGAAGAGCGGCACCAGGTAGGCGGCGGGGGCGGCGTAGCCGCCGATCCAGCCGAAGCTGAACAGCTCCTGGGCGCCCGAGGCGATGAACGTCTCGTACTCCTGGCGCGGCTTGGCCCGCAGCTCGGTGGGGATGCCCACGGCCCCCAGCTCGGCCGCCACCAGCTCCGCCAGCTGGCGCTGGGTGGGGCTCTCGTCGAAGTCGAGGTGCACCGTGGGGATGGCCCCGTCGGGGAAGGCCCGGGCCAGGGCCTGCTTCGCCACGGCAGGGTCGAACCGGCAGGCCTCGGCCCCGCAGGCGGCCTGGTTGCGCCCGGGGACGCCGGCCGGGACGATGGTGGCGAGGGGGTCGGCCCGGTCGCCGTAGACCTCCTCGACGATGGCCTCCCGATCGATGGCCGCCGCGATGGCGACCCGCATGTCCGGGCTGGTCAGGGCGGGCGCCGCCACCCGCAGGCCGAGGAAGATCTCGGCCTGGTAGGGGGCGAAGTGGTCGTCGCCGTAGGCGTCCACCGCATCGTCGTGGTCGGCCGCGGGCACCAGGGCCCAGTCGACATCGCCGTCCTTGAAGGCCTGGTACGCGGCCGCCGGGTCGTCGAAGGCCTGCAGGTCGATGCCGTCGAGGTGCCCGGGTCGCTCGGCCCGCCGGCGCAGAGCCAGGGTGCCGGCGGTGCTCTCGTCGACGGCCCAGCTGCCGGACAGGTCGAGGCCGCTCAGGTCCCCGGCCGTAGTCGCCGCCTGGAGCGAGGCGCCGTCGACGATGCCGAGCTCAGGCGAGGCCAGGATGGCGGGCAGCGAGGCCACGGGACCGACGAGCGAGATCTGGACGGTGCCGTCGGCGGCCGCCACCAAGCCGGCCAGGTTGGGCGTCGCCCCGCTCACGAAGTCGTCGAAGCCGGCCACGGTCTCGAGGCGCAGGGCGGCCAGCGAGCGGGGGCCGGCCTTGGCCAGGCGCTCAAGAGACGCCACCACGGTGGCGTTGGTGACCGGTGCGCCGCTGGCGAACGTGGCCGCCGGATCGAGCTCGAAGGTCCAGGTGGTGCCGTCGTGGTGCCAGGCCCGGGCCAGCGCCGGCCGCACCGTGCCGTCCGCCCCCATGCGGGTCAGCCCGTCGTGGAGCAGGTCGAGGACCATGAGCTCAGCCGGCGACCCCGAGCTGGCCAGCGTGGGATCGGGCTGCACCGGCGCCCCGAGGGCCAGCCGGACCCGGCCGCCCTCCACCACCTCGTCGCCCGGGCGGGTCGTCGTCGTGGTGGTGCGGGCGGGCTCGTCGTCGCCGTCGGTGCAGGCCCCGGCCAGCAGGGCGACCGTGATCAGGAGGGCCCGAGCCGTGCCCCACCTCGGGGTCCGACCGTCGACGCCCATGTGCCGGTCTGACCGCTCGTCAGTCGAGGAGGAACGCCAGGCCGGTGGTGGTGAACACGAAGATGAGGGCCACCACGACGGTGATCCGGTCGAGGTTGCGCTCAGCGGCGGCTGAGCCGAGAGCGGTGGAGGCCGCCCCGCCGCCGAACATGTCGGAGAGGCCGCCGCCCTTGCCGCTGTGCAGCAGCACCAGGCCGATCAGCAGGCCCGACACGATCACGTGCAGGCCGAGGACGATGGGTTCGAGCACGGGGACACTCCTCGGGACAGCTCGGCGAGCCCGGTCACGCTACCAGCCACCGCCGGTGGGCTCGAAGACGGGCCGCAGGCAGGGCGGGTGGGGCGTGGGCTACAAGATCTCTCGGCGGGCGGCGAAGTGGCAGGCCACCGGATGGCCGATGTCGCGGGGTTCGAGGGCCGGCTCCTGCTGGGAGCAGGGCGACGTGTCCGCCCCGGCCTCCTCGAGCTCGAGCTTCTTCCAGCAGCGGGTGCGGAACCGGCAGCCCGACGGCGGGTCGGCCGGCGAGGGCACGTCGCCGCGGAGGACGACGCGCTTCCGGGCCCGCTCGGCCTTGGGATCGGGCAGCGGGACGGCCGAGAGCAGGGCCTGCGTGTAGGGGTGGCCCGAGCGCCCGTAGATCTCGTCGCGGGTGCCCTCCTCGACGATCTTGCCGAGGTACATCACCGCGACGCGGTCCGAGATGTGCCGGACCACGGACAGGTCGTGGGCGATGAACACGTAGGCCAGGCCGAGCTCGTCCTGAAGCTTCTGGAGCAGGTTGACGACACCGGCCTGGATCGACACGTCGAGGGCCGACACGGGCTCGTCCAGCACGATGAGCTCAGGCTCGAGGGCGAGGGCCCGGGCGATGCCGACGCGCTGGCGCTGACCACCCGAGAACTCGTGGGGGAAGCGGTTGGCGTGCTCGGGCGAGAGGCCCACGATGGTGAGGAGCTCCTGGATCCGCTCCCCGATCCGGTCGTCCTTCCAGCCGAAGTGCACCCGCAGCGGCTCGGCCAGGGTGGCGCCCACCGTCATGCGGGGGTTGAGCGAGGCGTACGGGTCCTGGAACACGATCTGGAACCGGCGCCGGGCCCGGGCCAGGTCCTTGCCCCGCATCGCCGTCAGGGACATCCCGTCGAAGCGGACCTCGCCTCCGGTCGGGGAGATCAGGTCGAGGAGCATCCGCCCGGTGGTGGACTTGCCGCAGCCCGACTCCCCCACGAGCCCGAGGGTCTCGCCCCGGTGCACCTCGAGGGACACGCCGGCGACGGCCGACACGTTGCCCACGGGCCGGCCCAGGACGCCGCCTCGGATCGGGAAGTCCTTGACGAGGTCGGTGGCGACGAGCAGCGGGGTGCCGCCCTCGGCGGCGGGCGGGGGCGGCGGGGGCGGCAGCGAGACGTCGGTCATCGCTCGGGCACCTCCTCGGCGGCGACGAGCTCGGCCTCGTCGGCGTCGGCCCGCAGCCGCTCGACGGTCATGTCGGCCAGCGTCTCGGCGTAGTGGCAGGCGGCGCGGTGGGCGTCGCCGGTCACCAGGCGCAGGGCCGGGACCTCCTGGTCGCACAGGCCGGGCACCCGGGCGAACCGGCACCGGGGATGGAACGCGCAGCCCGAGGGCCGGCGGATGAGCGACGGAGGCGAGCCCGTGATCGGCACCAGGGGCTGGTCCCCCATGTCGTCGAGCCGGGGGAGGCTGGCCAAGAGACCGAGCGTGTACGGGTGCCGGGACTCGTAGAACACCTCGGAGGTGGTGCCCATCTCCACCTGCCGGCCGGCGTACATGACCATGACCTGGTCGGCCAGGCCCGCCACCACGCCCAGGTCGTGGGTGATGAGGATGATGGCCGAGTCGATCTCGTCCTTGATGTCGATGAGGACCTCGAGGACCTGGGCCTGCACGGTGACGTCGAGGGCGGTGGTCGGCTCGTCGGCGATGAGCAGGTCTGGCTTGCAGGTGATCGCCATGGCGATCATCGCCCGCTGGCGCATGCCGCCCGAGAACTCGTGCGGGTACATCTTCGACCGCTTGCGCGGCTCGGGGATCCCGACGAGGTCGAGCATCTCGACGGCGCGCTCCAGGGCCTGCTTCTTGTTCAGGCCCTCGTGGATCCGAGCCATCTCGCCGATCTGGCGACCGACGGTGTGGACGGGGTTCAGCGCGGTCAGCGGGTCCTGGAAGATCATGGCGATCTCCCCGCCGCGCACCTTGCGCCGCTCCTCGTCGGACAGCGTCAGGAGATCGCGGCCCTTCCAGATGATCTCACCACCGCTCACCTCGACCGTGGGGATCAGGTCGAGGATGGTCATGGCCGTCACGGACTTGCCGGAGCCGGACTCTCCCACCACCGCGAACACCTCCCCGCGGTGGACGTCGAACGAGATGCCGTCGACGGCGGAGACGTAGCCGTCGTCCGTGGTGAAGCCGGCGTGCAGGTCCCGGACGGAGAGCAGCACCTCGGCGGTGCTCGGGTTGGTGATCGTCACTTGAGCTTGGGATCCAGTGCGTCTCGGAGGCCGTCGCCGACGAACACGAAGGCGAGCACCGTGATGAAGATGGCCATGCCGGGGAAGAACAGCATGTGCGGGGCGACGGACATGACGCCCTTCGCGTCGGCCACCATCAGCCCCCAGGCAGGCGTCGGGTAGGTCGGGCCCACGCCGAGGAACGACAGCGCCGCCTCGGAGAGGATGACCGAGCCGATGGCGATCGTGCCGTAGACGATGATCGGCTGCAGGGCGTTGGGGAGGATGTGCCGGAACATCACCCGCCTCGTCGAGTAGCCGAGCGCTCGCGCCGCCTCCACGTACTCGAGCTGCTTCAACGACAGGAAGCTCGACCGGACGATCCGGCAGATGCCGAGCCAGCCCGTGAAGCCCAGCACCAGGATCACCGTGTTCTCGCTGCGACCGAGCACCGAGGCGATGGCCACCGCCAGCACGATGTACGGGATCGCGAGGAAGATGTCGGTGATCCGCATGATGAGCGTGTCGAGGATGCCGCCGAAGTAGCCGGCGGTGGCGCCCAGCAGGAGACCGATCAGCAGGGCGATCGAGGTCGCTGCGATGCCGATCTTCAGCGAGACCCGAGCGCCGAACACGACTCGGCTGAACACGTCGAGACCGACGGTGTCGGTGCCGAACCAGTGATCACCGGAGGGCCCCTCGCGGAAGTGGCCGGAGTCACGGTCGGTGATGTCGTACGGCGCGATCAGCGGGGCGAAGATGGCGCAGAGGACGAGCACGATGATTATCCCGAGCCCGACCATGGCGAGCCGGTTCCGCTTGAAGCGCTTCCACACGTCCTTGCGCAGTGGCCGGGCCGCCGCGAGGTCGGCGACGTCGCCCATGCCGGGTTCGCTCGCCTCGAGCTCGGAGCTGGGGCCCTGGTTGTCGACCACCGTCACTTCGCCGCTCCTTGGTCGAGCCTGATCCGGGGGTCGAACCACGCATAGGACAGGTCGACCAGCAAGTTGATGAACGAGTAGGCGATCACGACCGCGAGG
>DASUDP010000104.1:0-5499 GCA_036275535.1 Acidimicrobiales bacterium
GGCTGGTCGCTGTAGGCGGGCCAGCCCTCGGGGGCGGCGCCGTTGTAGGCCTGGGAGCCGTACCGGAAGGCGATCAGGTGGCCGAACTCGTGGGCCAGCGTGGCCCGGAGGACGGCGTCGGAGCCGTCGACGTGGGCGGCGCTCACCATGATCGTGCCGTTCGGATCGGCCCACGAGGTGCGGCCGTCGATGATCTGCAGCTGCACGGGGATCGCGCCTCTCCAGGCGGCCGGGACCGAGGCGTCGAAGGCCTCCTGCACCCGCTGGTCCTGGGACACGGGCGGGGCCGGCGGCGGGGGCGGGGGAGCCGGAGCCGGAGGGGCGGCCGGCGGCGGGGCGACGTCGGCAGGCGCCGTCGTCGGAGGCTCCGCCACGGTCACCGCCTGGGCGGCCGCCGCGGTCGAGGGCAGGTCGTCCACGGCCGCCGTGACGGGCGGAGCCGCGCGGTGGCGGCTGGTGCCGCTGCCGTCGTCGCCGAGGCGGGCGGCGGCCGCGGTGAGGCCCCCGACCTGGAGCAGCCCGACGCAGAGGACGAGGACGGTGAGGGAGCGGGCGGGCCGGTCGGTGCGAAGCATGACCGAGACGTCGACCGGCGATGTCGGGTTCGCGTAGATCCGAACGGCCTGACTGGACCGGACGGACGTCCTTGCCAGTTGGTTGACGCGGACTAGTCCGTTCGGCCCTTTGCCGCCGAACAGGGACCTAATGGTCTAAAGCGGTGTTCCCGGCTGACCGATCCTCAGTGGAGACGTGACGAGGGAGGCTGCGATGGACGACTCGGGTGGGCGGGCGTGGCGGGTGGTGGTCGTCGATGATCACGAGCTCCTGTCGTCCGCACTGGAGATCGCGCTGGGCATCGGCGGCGGCTTCGAGGTGGTCGCCACCGCCTCGACCCTGGCCGCGGGGTGCGCCGAGGTGGCCCGGCACCGGCCCGACGTCATCCTCACCGACCGGCGGCTCCCCGACGGCGACGTAGACCAGCACGTTCGAGAGCTCGTCGAGGCCAGCCCCACGTCGCGCATCCTCCTGATGACCGGCTGGGCGACCGAGCGCTCGTCGCTGGCTGCGCTGGAGGCGGGCGCCCACGGCGTGATCTCCAAGGCGGAGCCCATCCAGCGGATCGTCGAAGCGGTCGGCCGGGTGGCCGCCGGCGAGCTGATCCTGCCGGCCGAGATCGCCGAGCGACTGCTCGGGCGGCGCTCGACCCGGCGGCGCAACGAGCTGTCCGCCCGGGAGCTCGACGTCCTGGAGGCGCTCGCCTCGGGAGAGCCGTCGGCGCTGGCCGCGGCCCGTCTCTGCATGAGCCAGAACACCCTCCGCAACCATCTGTCCAGGGCCATGCTCAAGCTCGGCGTGCACGACCGGCTGAGCGCCGTCACCGAGGCGATGCGGCTCGGGCTGGTGGCCCCCCGCACCCCCGCCGCCTCCGCTTCCACCGAGGCGTCCCCGCGGTGAGCGCCGGCGAGCGCCCCTCCTACGTGGACGAGGCCGAGGACGCCTGGACCACTGGGATCGCCGCCGACCTCGGGTACGCCGTCGCGCGCGGCGAGATCCACGTCCACTACCTGCCCGTCGTGGAGCTGGCCAGCGGCACGGTCGTGGGCGTCGAGGCGCTCGCACGATGGCACCGCGGCAACGAGGTCCTCGATGCCGGCGCCTTCCTCGACGTCGCCCTGAAGACGGGCGCCATCGTGCCCCTCGGCCGCCACGTGATCGAGCAGGCCTGCGCGGCGGTGGCCGGCTGGAACGCGCGCCACCCCCACCGGCCGCCCCTCAAGGTGGCGGTCAACCTCTCGCTGCACCAGCTGCTCGAACCCGACTCGGTGGAGCACATGGCCCGGTCGCTGCAGCAGGCCGGCCTCGACCCGACCCTCCTCGTCGTCGAGATGGGCGAGGACTCCCTGAGTGAGCTGGGGGAGGGCCTGACGCCCACCCTCACCGCGTTGCGGGACCTCGGCGTGCGCCTCGTCGTGGACGACTTCGGCACGGGCGCCACCTCGCTCGTGGCCCTCCAGCAGCACCCGATGCACGCCCTCAAGATCGATCGCTCCTTCGTGTCCCGCATGGACGAGGACGAGTCGGCCGCCGCCATCGTGCGGGGCATCGCCCACCTCGGCCAGGACCTCGGCCTGGGCCTGGTGGCCGAGGGCGTCGAGCGGCCGGCGCAGGAGCAGATGCTGTGGAGCCTCAGGTGCGAGATCGCGCAGGGATGGCTCTACGCCCGGGCGGCGGAGGACCTCGACGAGGTCGTCGAGACCGCAGCGGCCGCCGCCGAATCGTCCTTGGCCCGCCGGCCCGCCGACCACCATGAGCTGTGGACCGGCATGTCCACCCCCGGCTCGGCCGCCCGCTTCGTCGAGGCGGTGTTCGAGGCCTCCCCGATCGGGATGGTGCTCATCGACGACACCGGCCGCCACCTCGCCGTCAACCCGGCCGCCGCGGAGCTGCTCGGGCGCTTCCCGGCCGAGCTGCAGGGCAAGGCCTGCTGGGAGGTCGTCCACCCCACCGATCTGCGGGAGGACCTCGCCGGCATGGAGGCCCTCCTGCGGGGCGAGTGCACGAGCTACGTGGTGGAGGAGCGGGTCATCGACGCCGGCGGGAACCCCCGCTGGGTCGAGGTCACCGTGAGCGGCCTCACCGGGTACAACCTGGCCCGCGGCCAGTCCCCCCGGCTCCTGCGCCAGCTGCGGAGCATCGCCGATGAGCGCCAGGCCGGGGAGGACGCCGCCGCGCTCCGCAGCATCATCGCAGCGTCACCCGACGCGCTCGTGATCGCCGACCAGTCCGGCCGCTGCTCCCACTGGAACCCGGCCGCCGAGGCGCTGTTCGGTTGGACCGAGGCCGAGATGGTCGGTCAGCCCCTCACCCGGCTCGTCGTGGCCCCCGACCAGCTGGCCCTGGCCCACGTGCTGGCCGACGCCACCACGGGCCGGGCCGTGCGCTGGGAGGACGCCACCTGGATCTCCTCGACGGGCGAGCCCCGTCCCGTCGATGTGACGGTGGGGCCGATCCACGACGCCGACGCCGGTGTCGTCGGCCTCGTCGCTCTGGCCCGCGACGCCACGGACCAGCGGGCCGCGCACCAAGCGCTGCGCGAGGCCCACCGGGCCCTCGAGGCGCACGCCGGGGAGCTCGGTGTCGCCAACGATCGGCTGGCGTCCTTCGCGTCGACGCTGACCCACGACCTCCTCCAGCCGGTGGCGGCCCTGGACGGCTTCCTGATGCTCCTCGACCAGCACGCCATCGAGCTGGAGGACGACCATCGGGACTGGCTCCAGCGAGCCATCCGGGGCCAGGCCCGCCTCCGCGATGCCATCACTGCCCTCAACCGCGCCGCCACGGAGCAAGAGCTGAGCCTGGCTCCGCTGGCCCTGGGGCCGGTGGTGGACCAGGTCCTCGACGACCTGCCGGGTGGGGTCGTCGAGCTGGACGTCCTCACCGACCACCTGCCGATCGTGCTGGCCGATCGGGGCCTCCTCACCCAGGTCCTGGCCAACCTCTTCCAGAACTCCCAGCGCTACCGCGACCCGAGCCGGCCGCTCCGGGTGGCCATCGATGCGCAGCCGGACGCCGCCTCGTGGGTCATCTCGGTGACCGACAACGGCCTCGGCATCGCCGACGACGAGCGCTCTTCCGTCTTCGAGCGCGGGGTGCGGGGCCGGTCCGCCCAGGCCACCGCGGGGACCGGCACCGGCCTGGCCACCGTGCGCGACCTGATGCGCCGCATGGACGGCGAGGTGTGGGCCGAACCCCACGAGGGCGGCGCCCGGATCTGCCTGAGGCTCCGTGCCGCCGGCCGTTGATCGGGCGGCGGGCCGGGCGCGCCACAGGCCAGACCGGAAGGCCTGGCCTGCGCTCTGTACCCCCCCTGGGACTCGAACCCAGAACCTGCGGATTAAGAGTCCGACGCTCTGACCAATTGAGCTAGAGGGGCAGGTGGACTTCGCAGTCTAGGCGCTCGCACGCCGGACCACGAAGGCCATGGGGTGACTGAGGGGACTCGAACCCCCGGCCTTCAGGGCCACAACCTGACGCTCTAACCACCTGAGCTACAGCCACCATGGGAGCGGTCAGCATAGGCCACCACCGGACCCGCCCCCCAACCCCGATGCGCCGACGCGCCCGAGGCCGGTGAGGGCGGCGCGTACGCTCGATGTGGGCCTCCGTAGCTCAGCTGGACAGAGCAGCGGACTTCTAATCCGACGGTCGCACGTTCGAGTCGTGCCGGAGGCGCCAACCCCTCAGTCCATGGCGCCGGGAGCGAGACCGCACGTCTCGCCGCCGTCGGCGACGAACTCGGCGCCGGTCGAGAAGCTCGACTCGTCGCTGGCCAGGAACACGACCAGGTGGGCCAGCTCCTCGGGTCGGCCCATCCGCCGCATCGCCACGTGCTTCTGGGGCAGGTCGAGGTCCGCCGTCATGGGCGTGGCCACCGCCCCCGGGTGCACCGAGTTGCAGCGCACGCCGGCCGTCGCCAGGTCGAGGGCCACGGACTTGGTGAGGCCCCGAACGCCGAACTTCGAGGCGTTGTAGCCGGGCAGGGCCGTGTAGCCCTGCAGCCCGGCCGTGGAGGAGATGTTGACGATCGAGCTGGGGGCGGCTGCTTTGAGGGCCTCGACCGCCGCATGGATGCCGTTGAAGACCCCGGTGAGGTTGACCGCGATCACGGTGTCCCACTGGTCGGGCCCGTAGTGGTCGATGGGGGAGAAGTTCACGATGCCGGCGTTGTTGACGAGCACGTCCAGCTTTCCGAACCGCTCGACGGCGGCGTGCACGGCGGCGTCCCACTGGTCCCGGTCCGTCACGTCGAGGTGGACGTAGGCGGCCGAGTCGCCGAGCTCGGCGGCCAGCGCCTCGCCCTCGTCGTCGAGGAGATCGCCCATGACGACCTTCGCCCCCTGCGCCACCATGGCCCGAGCGAAGCTCTCGCCCATGCCTCGGGCCCCGCCTGAGATCAGCGCCACCTTGCCCTCGAGCCGGCTGCCGGTCAGGTACTCGGTCATGCGACCACCTCCACGAGCGTGTGGGCTCACCGTACGCACGGGCGGACCGGTCCCAGCAGGGCCGTTGGTCAGGACTTGGGCACCCCTCCCGACGAACTCGCGGTCACTCTTGCTCGAAAACCGCAAGGAACGACCGCGGGTTCGGCTGCATTGCGCCGGTCGGCCGCCTCGGGGAGGTTCGGGGCCGGTTCAGCGCGTGGTGGGCCGGAGGCGGCGCAGCGCCAGGCCGAGTGCCCCCAGCGCCAGACCGGCGCCGAGCATCGACTCGTGCCCGGTCTCCGCGATGCCGTCGGTGCCGCCGGTGGGCGTGCCCCCGCCGGCCATCCCGCTGCCGGCGACGGTCGGCGCCGTCTCCCCCCGGGCGGTCGTGGTCGTCGTCACCCCGTCCTCCGCCGGCGACGCGTCCGGGGCGACGGTGGTGGTCGTCGAGCTCTCGGTCGTGGTCGTAGAGCTCTCGGTCGTGGTCGTCGCCTCGGTGGTCGGCGCCGAGGAGGCC
>DASUDP010000105.1:0-49694 GCA_036275535.1 Acidimicrobiales bacterium
GGTTTGGCACCTCGATGTCGGCTCATCGCATCCTGGGGCTGAAGCAGGTCCCAAGGGTTGGGCTGTTCGCCCATTAAAGCGGTACGCGAGCTGGGTTTAGAACGTCGTGAGACAGTTCGGTCCCTATCCGCTGCAGCCGGAGGAAACTTGAGGAAGGCTATCCCTAGTACGAGAGGACCGGGATGGACGCAGCTCTCGTGTGCCAGTTGTCCTGCCAAGGGCACGGCTGGTTAGCGACCTGCGGAAGGGATAAGTGCTGAAAGCATCTAAGTACGAAGCCCGTTCCAAGATGAGGTTTCCCACTGGGTCAACCAGGTAAGGCCCGTGACAGACCATCACGTTGATAGGCCGGAGGTGTACGCACAGCAATGTGTTCAGCCGACCGGTACTAATCGGCCGAGGGCTTGGATCGACAATGACGTTCGTGCTCGCTATGGAGTTCATCAAGGAGCCGCGCCGCCCGACGGCAGCGCCCTTGGCAACAGATTTCGGTGGCCATGGCGGAGGGGTCCCACCCGTTCCCATTCCGAACACGGAAGTTAAGCCCTCCAGCGCCGATGGTACTTGGGTCGAGAGGCCCTGGGAGAGTAGGACGCCGCCGAGCTCGCACGAGCGAAGGACCCCCGGAGACGGGGGTCCTTCGTCGTTTTTGGCCCCCTCGTCGTCCCCCCCCGATAGGCTCGTCCCCTCATGCCTGGACCCCCTTCCCCCAACGCTGACGGCCGCGGCGGTCGTCCCGGCCGTTCGGCCCGCCCCGGTGGGGCCGGCGGACGGCCCGGCGGCTCGAGCGCCGCGGGTCGCGGGGCCCCCGGCGGCTCCGCCGGCGGGGGCCGCAGCGGCGGTGGCCCCGGTGGGCCCAAGCGGACGGGGAGCGAGGGCGGTCAGCGCGACGACCGGGGTCGCCCGGACCGCGGTGCCAAAGGTCCGACCGGCAGCGGTCGCAGCGAGGGCCCGGGGGTCGGCGGAGCCCGCGCCGGCCGTCCCGGGCCGGCCGGACGACCCGGCCGGCCCGGCGGGCGCGGGTCCTCCGACCGCCCGGCCGAGGCCACGCCCTGGCAGCGTCGGGCCGAGGCCCGGACCAGAGACGACGAGAAGGGCCAGCGGGCCGGCTGGGGCGGGGTGGCCCGCAAGGGCGCCGGCCGCCTGCGCGACGAGGGCAGCTCGAGCGGCGCGTCGCAGGCTTTCCGCGAGGCGGCCGCCCGTGAGCGGGGCCGGGACGACTGGGAGCCCGAGGTCTGGATCGATGAGGGCGTGGTGCGGGACCAGGCGGCCGGCGCCGTCGGCCGGGGGCGCTCCGGCCGTCGCCCCGCCGCCCCGACCGACGAGGGGGCCATCGAGCCGGATCCCACGATCCGCCGGGCCGTCAGCCCCGCCACGGTGGACCGCTTCGAGCAGCGCCTGAAAGACGCCGGCCGCGCCTTCCGCCGGGATCGCTACGAGGAGGCCCGGCGGATCCTGCGCCCCCTGGCCGAGACGGCGCCCACGGCGGAGTCGGTCCGCGAGCTGCTGGGCCTCACCCTCTACCGGCTGGGCCGGTGGAAGCAGGCCATCACCGAGCTCGAGGCGTTCCGCGAGCTCTCGGGCAGCACGGAGCAGCACCCGGTGCTGGCCGACTGCTATCGGGCCCTGGGCCGCCACGCCACGGTCGCCGACCTCTGGGAGGAGCTGAAGGCGGTCTCCCCGAGCTCGGCGCTCGTCGCCGAGGGACGCATCGTCTACGCCGGGTCGCTGGCCGACCAGGGCCGGCTCCGCGACGCCATCGCGGTGCTGGAGGCCTCCAAGCCGCCCTCCCGCAAGCCCCAGGAGCACCACCTGCGCGTCACCTACGCGCTGGCCGACCTCCACGAGCGAGCGGGCGACATCCCTCGCGCCCGGCAGCTCTTCGGCATCGTCGCCGCGGCCGATCCCGAGCTGGGCGACGTCCTGGCCCGGCTGCGCTCCCTGCAGTAGCGCGCCGGCCCCGCGGCGTCGATCGGGCGCCGTCACACCCCGTCGGTAGCGTGCGGAGCACTTCCCCCTCCACGTCCGCCCCGTCCGTCGGAGGCCCCCATGTCCACCCCCGTACCCGGCACCAACGCGTGCCTGATCGTCGGCTCCGTCGCCCGCGGCCCGGAGCTCCGTGCCCTGCCCGGCGGCTCCTCCGCGCTGCAGCTCGACATCCGCGTCGAGCGGCCTGGGGGGCCGCCCGAGTCCGCCCCCGTCACCTGGCTCGATCCGCCGCCGGTCGCGCTGCGCTGGGTGGAGGGTGAGGCCGTGCTCGTCACCGGGCGTGTCCGGCGGCGGTTCTTCCCTTCGGGGGGCGCCACCCAGAGCCGCACGGAGGTGGTGGCGGAGTCGATCGTGCCGCTGTGCCAGCGAGCCCGCGCCGCCCGGGCCGTCGATGCGCTGCGGGCCCGGCTCGGGGCGGCCTGAGGGCTCGGTTGCGCCGACGCTGGGGCGGTGGGCGAAGATGGGAGCGTCCCCGCCCCGCTCCCAGGATGGAACGCTCACCATGAACGACGCGCAGCTGCAGAAGGTCAAGGCCGGGAAGGGCTTCATCGCCGCCCTCGACCAGAGCGGGGGGAGCACCCCCAAGGCCCTCCGGCTGTACGGCATCGAGGAGGACCAGTACTCGGGCGAAGCGGAGATGTTCGACCGCATCCACGAGATGCGCAGCCGGATCATCACGAGCCCGGCCTTCACCGGCGAGCGCGTCCTCGCGGCGATCCTCTTCGAGATGACGATGGACCGCCAGATCGAGGGGCGCGACACCGCCGAGTACCTCTGGGAGGAGAAGCAGGTCGTCCCGTTCCTCAAGGTCGACAAGGGCTTGGCCGACGAGGCGGACGGCGCCCAGGTCATGAAGCCGATCCCCGGCCTCGACGAGCTGCTGGCGCGGGCCACGGCCAAGGGCGTCTTCGGGACGAAGATGCGCTCGGTCATCAAGCTGGCCAACTCGGCCGGGGTCGATGCGGTCGTGGACCAGCAGTTCGAGATCGGGCGTCAGATCCTGGCTGCCGGCCTCGTCCCCATCATCGAGCCCGAGGTCGACATCCACAGCCCTGAGAAGGCCGAGGCGGAGGCGCTGCTCAAGGCGGCCATCCTGCGCCAGCTCGACCAGCTCGACGAGGGCCAGGTCGTCATGCTGAAGCTCACCCTCCCCGACGAGGACGACTTCTACCAGGACCTCGTGGCCCATCCGAAGGTGCTGAAGGTCGTCGCCCTCTCCGGCGGGTACAGCCGGGAGGAGGCCAACGAGCGCCTGGCCCGCAACCACGGCGTCGTGGCCAGCTTCTCCCGGGCCCTCACGGAGGGGTTGAGCGCCCAGCAGTCGGACGAGGAGTTCGACGCCGCCCTCGACGCGTCGATCAAGAGCATCTTCGAGGCGTCGCTCACCTGATCCCACCGGCGTGCGCGGAAGGCCGCCGCGCCGGCGATAAGGTCCACCTCAGTGCCAGTTCGCCGCTCCAGGCGAACCTTCAACGGGGGGTGGACAGCGTTGTCCGACACCGCCGAGCGCACCAGCGCTCCAGCACCAGAGCGGCTCGACCGGGTCATCATCCGTTTCGCCGGTGATTCCGGTGACGGGATGCAGCTCACCGGCGACCGCTTCACGAGCGCCAGCGCCGTGTTCGGCAACGACCTGGCCACCTTGCCGGACTTCCCGGCCGAGATCCGGGCCCCCGCCGGGACCCTGGCCGGGGTCTCGGCCTTCCAGGTCCACATCTCTGACCACGACATCACCACCCCCGGCGACGCCCCGAACGTGCTCGTCGCCATGAACCCGGCCGCCCTCCGCAACGAGCTGCCCCGCATGGAGCCGGGCAGCACGCTCATCGTCAACGTCGACGCCTTCGAGGAGCGGAACCTGACCAAGGCGGGCTACGAGGCCAACCCCCTCGAGGACGGCTCGCTCGACGCCTACACCCTCTTCGAGGTCCCCATGACCTCGCTCACCCAGGGCTCCGTGGAGCACCTGGGCGTGAAGCCCCGCGACGCCGAGCGGTCGAAGAACTTCTTCGCGCTGGGCCTGGTCTCGTGGATGTACACCCGCCCGGTCGAGCCCACCCTCATCTGGATCGAGGAGCGGTTCAGCGCCAAGCCGCTCGTGAAGGACGCCAACATCGCCGCCTTCAAGGCGGGCCACGCCTTCGGTGAGACGGCCGAGCTGTTCGACCACGCCTACGAGGTCGTGCCCGCCGTCCAGCCGCCGGGCACCTACACGAACATCAACGGGAACACCGCGCTGGCGTGGGGCCTGGTGGCGGCCAGCCAGCTGTCAGGCCTGCCGCTCTTCCTCGGCTCCTACCCGATCACCCCGGCGTCGGACATCCTCCACGAGCTGTCGAAGCAGAAGCACTTCGGCGTGCGGACCCTCCAAGCCGAGGACGAGATCGCCGGGATCGGCTCGGCCATCGGCGCGGCCTACGGCGGCCACCTCGCCGTGACGACCACGAGCGGTCCCGGGATGGCCCTGAAGGGCGAGGCGATGGGCCTGGCGGTGAGCCTCGAGCTGCCCCTCATCGTCGTCGACATCCAGCGGGGCGGGCCCTCGACGGGGCTGCCGACCAAGACCGAGGCGGCTGACCTGCTCATGGCCTACTACGGCCGGCATGGCGAGTCCCCGCTGCCGATCGTGGCGGCGAGCAGCCCCGCCGACTGCTTCTTCGCCGCCATCGAGGCGGCTCGGATCGCCCTCAAGTACCGCACCCCGGTGATCCTGCTGTCCGACGGCTACTTGGCCAACGGCACGGAGCCCTGGCGCCTGCCGGACGTCGCCGACCTGCCGGACATCTCCACCACCTTCGCCACCGAGCCGAACCACACCACGCCCGACGGCGCCGAGGTCTTCTGGCCCTACCAGCGCGATCCCGAGACCCTGGCCCGGGCCATCGCCCTGCCCGGCACCCCGGGGCTGATGCACCGGATCGGCGGCCTCGAGAAGCAGGACGGCTCCGGCAACGTGAGCTACGACTCGGAGAACCACGAGCGGATGATCCACCTGCGGGCGGCCAAGGTGGCCGGCATCGCCGATGACATCCCGCTCGTCACGCCGGAGGGCGACGTCGACGACGCCGAGCTCCTGCTCGTCGGGTGGGGTTCCACCTGGGGCGCCATCGACGGTGCCATGGGTCGCCTCCGCGCCGACGGCCGCAAGGTGGCCAAGATCCACCTCCGGCACCTCAACCCGTTCCCGCCCAACCTGGGCGAGGTGCTGCGCCGCTACCCGCTGGCGCTGGCCCCGGAGATGAACCTCGGCCAGCTGTCCCGGCTGCTCCGGGCCGAGTTCCTGGTCGACGTCCGCTCGGTCACCAAGGTGCGCGGCGTCCCCTTCACCGCCGGCGAGCTGGAACAGGCCGCCCTCGATGCCCTGGGAGGCCTGCGATGACGTCCGTCGAGGTGCCGATCACGACCCGCAAGGACTGGTCGAGCGACCAGGAGGTCCGCTGGTGCCCGGGGTGCGGGGACTACTCGATCCTGGCCGCCGTGCAGCTGCTCATGCCGGACCTCGGCGTGCGCCGAGAGGACACCGTGTTCGTGTCGGGCATCGGGTGTGCGGCCCGGTTCCCCTACTACATGAACACCTACGGGATGCACTCGATCCACGGGCGGGCCCCCGCCATCGCCACCGGCTTGGCCATGGCCCGCCCCGACCTGCACGTGTGGGTCGTCTCCGGTGACGGCGATGCACTATCCATCGGCGGCAACCACCTCATCCACGCGCTGCGCCGGAACATCAACATCACGATCCTGATGTTCAACAACCAGATCTACGGGTTGACCAAGGGCCAGTACTCCCCGACGAGCGAGCTGGGCAAGGTCACCAAGTCCACCCCCTTCGGCAGCCTCGACCACCCGTTCAACCCGCTGTCGTTGGCCATTGGCGCCGAGGCCAGCTTCGTGGCCCGCACCCACGACATGGATCGCGCCCACATGGTGGAGACCTTCCGGCGGGCTCACGAGCACCAGGGCGCGTCGTTCGTCGAGGTGTTCCAGAACTGCAACGTCTTCAACGACGGCGCCTTCGAGGGCGTCACCGCGAAGACCGTGCGCGACGACATGCTCATCCCGCTCCGCCACGGCGAGCCCATCCGCTTCGGCGCCGACGGCCAGCACGGCGTGGTGCTCGACGCGCAGCACGGGGCTCGCATCGTGGAGGTGGCCGACGTGGGGGAGGACGCCCTCCTCGTGCACGACGAGGCCCGCACCGACCCCGGGGTGGCCTTCATGCTCTCCCGCCTGTCGCGGGGCCCGTACGAGCCGACCCCGATCGGGGTGTTCCGGGCCGTCGACCGCGTCGAGTACGGGGCCGAGGTGGCTCGCCAGGTGGCGGAGGAGATCGACCGAAAGGGGTCGGGCGACCTCGCGGCGCTGTTGCGCAGCGGGGCCACCTGGGAGGTGGGCTGAATCCGGCCCGCCATCGGGATCGCTCTGCTGGCCGGCGCGGCAGGTGCCGCCGCCGCGCTCGTGGGGCTCCGCTGGACGGGCACCACCGAGGCCGACCTGGGCCCCGGCCGGGTGGAGCTGTCGGCCCGCATGGGCACCGCCGAGACGGCCATCGCCCTGCCGCCGCTGGGGCGGGTCACGGCGGACACGCACCGGGCACCGCTGACCGTCGGCGCCCGGGTGGTGTCCGTCGACGTCGACGCCGCGCAGCGCTCGCTCTCGGGACCTGACCCCCTCGCCCAGCTGCAGGCCGACATCACCGACGACCTGCCCGACGCCTTCGCCGCCTTCGTCCGGCACGTCCTGCTCTACGCCGCCGGGACCGGGGCCGTGGCCGCCCTCCTCCTCCCCGGGCGGGGGGCGTGGCACGCCGTCCCGGGCGCGGTCGGGGGCGTGGTGGCGGTGACCGCGCTGCTGGCCGCCACCTGGGGCCCCTACGACCTCGACGCCTTCGCCGAGCCCACCTTGGAGGGCGAGCTGGCGCGGGCGCCCGGGCTCATCGCCGCCGCCGAGGAGAACCTCCGCGACCTCGAGACGGTGCGCAGCCGGGTGCAGACGCTCTCGGACCGGTTGGCCGAGCTCTACGCCGCCAGCCTGGGGGAGCTGCCGGGCGGTGCGCCAGGCGAGACGAGCATCCTGCACGTGAGCGACCTCCACCTGAACCCGCTGGCCGCCCAGCTGGTCGTCGACCTGGCCGGTGACCTGGGCGTCGACGCCATCTTGGACACCGGCGACGTCACCACGTTCGGCTTCGCCATCGAAGCCCGCTTCGGCGAGATCCTGGCCCAGGCCCCCGTGCCGTACTACGTCGTCCCCGGGAACCACGACTCGGCCCAGAGCCGGGAGCAGCTGGCCGCCACGGAGGGCATCACCGTCGTCGACGACGCCGTCGTCGAGGTGGAAGGCGTCCGCATCCTGGGGATCTCCGACCCCACCTTCACGGCCAGCAACGAGCTGCCGACCGAGCAGGCCAACGAGCGCAAGCTGGCACTGGCCCCCGGCGTGGCCGACCGGGTGCGGGCCGAGCAGCCCGACGTCCTGGCCGTCCACGACGTGCGACAGGCGTCGGCCAGCACCGGGGCGGTGCCCGTCGTCGTCGCCGGCCACACCCACGAGCGCTCAGACGCGGTGGTCGAGGGCACCCACGTCCTCGTCGTGGGCTCCACCGGGGCCACCGGCCTGGGCTCGTTCACCGTGGAGACGGACCACCCCTCCGAGGCGGAGGTGCTGCGCTTCGACGGCGACGAGCTGGTGGCGGTGGACTACCTCACGGTCAACGGCGTGGGCGGCGACTTCGTGCTGGAGCGCCACCTCGTCGAGCAGGCCGACGAGACCCCGGCCGGGCCGGGCGCGACGACGACGAGCGCAGGGGCCTCAGCCGAGGGACCGGAAGACGAGACCGGTCTTGGGCTTGGGGTGGAAGAAGGTCGTCTTGGGCGGCATGCGCTCGCCGCCGTGGGCGGTGGCCTCGATCTGGGCGACCGTCGCCGGTCGCAGCAGCACGCCGGCCTGCGCCGCCCCTGACCGCACGGCGGCGCGGATGTGGTCCGCGCCGTGCTGGTAGGTGACCTCTGGGCTCCCGAGGGCCTGGAGGGCGACATCGAGGCGGCTGGAGTCGAGGTCGCGCGCCTCGGCCAGGGCCTCGGGCCGGGGCCGGAGCAGGACCTCTCGGTCGGGGAGGACGAGAGCCAGGCAGCCCGCCGCCGCCATGGCGGTCGTGATCGGCTCGTCGGCGGTGGGCTCGCCGGCGTCGTCGAACCAGGGGGCCAGGGCGCTGACGAGGTCGAGCCCCGGCGGCAGCCCGCCGAGCAGGCGGTGGATGGCGTGCACGGTCAGCTCGTCCTCCACCAGCTCCACGACGTAGGCCATGGTGGCGGAGGCCGCGCCGGCGTCGCCGTCGGCCGCCTCCCGCTCGCGCCGGTAGGCCAGCGAGGTCTCGTAGCGGTGGTGGCCGTCAGCGACCACGATGGGCTGCTCCGCGATGGCCTCGGAGATGGCGGTGCAGGTGGCCGGATCGTCGACCCGCCACACGGTGTGGCGCACGCCGTCGTCGTCGACGAGGTCGCCCAGCGGCTCGCCGTCGACCGGCAGCAGGTCCGTCAGGCCCTTGGCCAGCGACAGACCCCAGATGGCGGAGAGGTTGGCCCGGCAGGCCCGGAGCAGGTCGAGGCGGTCGCTCTTGGCCTTGGGGGTGGTGTGCTCGTGGGGGAGGATGTCGGTGCCCGGCGGGGTGAGCTCGAGCGCACCGATCACCCCCGTCGTCCGGCGCTCGACCCCCGCCTCGTCGACCGCCACCATGCGGTAGACGGTGAAGGAGGGGCGCTCGTCGGTGACGAGCACGCCGTCGGCCCTCCAGGCATCGAGGCAGCGGTGGGCGGCCTCGTAGCGGCCCTCGCCGTCCGCCTCGTCGGGGAGATCAATGCGCACCGCATTGCGCGGATCGCGCCCGGCGAGGTCGGCTCGGGCGACCCCGTCGATCACGTCGTAGGGGGGCGCGATGACCCGGGCGAGGCTGACGCGGGTCGTGTCGTAGCGGATGCCGGGGAAGGGATCGAAGCGGGCCACCCGCCGAGTCTGCCAGGCGCCCGGGCCTCGCCTGGACCCGGCGGCCGCCCCACCGCTCGTGCGAACTTTTGCAAGCAGCCGAGGTCGGCCGTACCATCCTGGAGATGGCACGCAACGACCTCCTCAAGCGGTACCTCGATGCCGGGCTGGAGCTCACGGCCCTCACGCAGTCCCGGGCGGAGGCGATCGTGCGGGACCTCGTGAAGGCGGGTGAGGTGCAGGCCGACCAGGCCCGCGACACCGTGAACGAGCTGGTCGAGCGCAGCCGGCGCACGAGCGAGCGCCTCCTCGAGACGGTGCGCTCGGAGATCCGCGAGCAGATCACCTCGCTCGGCCTGGCCAGCCAGTCCGACCTCGACAAGCTCGAGGAGCGCATCTCCGGGCTCGTGAGCAGCGCCACCGCCTCCCTCAAGGGGATGGCCGAGAAGGCCCCCAGCCCCTCCGCAGCCCGCCCGGCGGCGAAGGCGGCGGCCAAGAAGGCCCCGGCCAGGAAGGCCACCGCCAAGAAGGCCACCGCGGCTCGCACGGCGGGCACGACGGCCAAGGCGGCGGCTAAGGCCACCAAGGCCACGCCGGCCAAGAAGACCGCCAAGAAGGCCTGACCCCTGGTCCGCCGCCGGCTCGACGCCGAGCTGGTCCGGCGGGGCCTGGCGCCGAGCCGCCAGCAAGCCCAGGCCGACATCGCGGCGGGGCGGGTCACCGTCGGCGGCGCGCCCGCCGACAAGCCGGCCCGGCTCGTGGCGGCCGGCGAGCCGCTCGTCGTCCACGGCCCCGCCCCCCGCTTCGTGGGCCGCGGCGGCGAGAAGCTCGACGCCGCCCTGGAGCGCTTCGCCATCGACGTGTCGGGCCAGCGGGCCCTCGACGTCGGCGCCTCGACGGGCGGCTTCACCGACTGCCTCCTCCAGCGGGGCGCCGCCACCGTGGTGGCCCTCGACGTCGGCTACGGGCAGCTCCACGAGCGGCTCCGCGCCGACCCGCGCGTCGAGGTGCGCGAGCGGACCAACGTGCGCCACGTCACACCGGGGGATCTCGGCCCGCCGGCCACGGTGCTCGTGACGGACCTGTCGTTCATCTCCCTGCGCACGGTGCTCCCTGCGATGACCGCGCTCGTCGCGCCCGGGGCCGACCTGGTCCTCCTGGTGAAGCCCCAGTTCGAGGCCGGCCGCGAGGAGGTGTCGCGGGGGCGGGGCATCGTCACCGATCCCTCCACCTGGCGGCGGGTGCTCGACGAGGTCGTTGCCGCGCTGGCCGAGCGCGGAGCCGCCATCATGGGGGCCATGGTGTCCCCGATCACGGGAGCCGACGGCAACGTCGAGTTCCTGCTGCACGCCGTGGCCGGCGCCGGGTCCGCTGCAGCCGGGGCTCCCCCCGACCCCGTCATCCGGGCGCAGCTCGACGCCGCGCTGGCCGACGCCGAGAGGCACCGTCGATGACGACCGTGGCCCTCGTCCTGCACCGGGAACGGGAGCAGGCCCGTGTGCTGGCACGCGAGCTGTCGGCCTGGCTCGTGGCCAGCGGGCACGAGGTCCGCATCGCGGCTCCTGACGCCGAGCTGGCCGGGCTGCGCAGCCACGGCTGCGAGGAGGCCCTCCTCGGAGAGGGGGCGGACCTGGCCGTCAGCCTCGGCGGCGACGGCACGATGCTGCGCACCGTCGAGCTCGTCGCCGCTCGCGGGGTGCCGATCCTGGGGGTGAACGTCGGACAGATGGGCTACCTCACCGACGTCGAGCCCTCCGACGCCCGCGACGCGCTGGAGCGGTTCCTGGCCGGTGAGGGCTCGATCGAGCAGCGGATGCTGCTGTCGGTGCAGGTCGAGCGGGCCGACGGGTCTCCCGTCGAGTACCTCGCCCTCAACGAGGCGGTGCTGGAGAAGACCCCGATGGGGCACACCGTGCGGCTGGCGGTGGAGGTGGAGGGCGAGTTCTTCACCACCTACGCCGCCGACGGCCTCATCGTCGCCACCCCCACCGGGTCCACCGCCTACGCCTTCTCGGCCCGCGGGCCCATCGTCGCCCCCACCCACCGGGCCCAGCTGCTCACCCCGGTCTCGCCCCACATGCTCTTCGACCGCACCCTCGTCCTCGAGCCCGACGCTCGGCTGCGCCTCGTCGTCCAGGGCCACCGGACGGCCACCCTGTCGGTGGACGGCCGCAACCTCGGTGAGCTCCAAGAAGGCGACGCCATCTCCTGCACGGCGGCGCCCTGCTCCGCCCACCTCGTAACCTTCGGCCCCCGCGACTTCCTCCAGATCCTGAAGACCAAGTTCGGTCTGAGCGACCGGTAGGCGGCCGATGCTGGAGGAGCTGGCAGTCCGTGACCTGGGGGTCATCGAGGATCTCCGCCTCGTCCTCGGACCGGGCATGACCGCCCTCACCGGGGAGACGGGGGCGGGCAAGACCCTGGTGGTCGACGCCATCGACCTGCTCGTCGGCGGGCGAGCCGAAGCGACCCTCGTGCGGGCGGGCGCCACCGAGGCGTGGGTGGAGGGCCGGTTCACGGTGCCCGACGCCCCTGAGGGCGACGACGAGGTCGTGCTGGCACGGGCCATCCCCGCGCAGGGCCGGAGCCGGGCCTACGTCAACGGGCGCCTGGCCACCGTCACCGAGCTCCGCGAGTGGGGGGAGCGGCTCGTGGACCTGCACGGCCAGCACGCGCACCAGTCGCTGCTCAGCCCGGCCGTCCAGCGGGCCGCCCTGGACCGCTTCGGGGAGGTGGACCTGGAACCGCTCCGAGCGGCGCGGGCTCAGCTCCGCCAGATCGACCAGCACCTGGCCGCCCTCGGGGGCGACGAGCGGGCGCGCGCCCGCGAGCTCGACCTGCTGCGCTTCCAGGTCCAGGAGCTCGAGCAGGCCGCCCTCACCGGCCCCGACGAGGACGAGGCCCTCGACGCCGAGGAGAGCGCGCTGGCTGACGCCGTGGCCCACCAGGAGGCGGCGGCCACTGCGGTGGCCGCGCTCACGAGCGATGGGGGCGTCAGCGACGCCCTCGGCACCGCCATCGGGGTGCTGGGCAATCGCCGGCCCTTCACGCCGCTCGAAGAGCGCCTCCGCTGCGTGGCCGCCGAGGTGGCGGACCTCGCCGCCGAGATCCGTGCGGTGGGGGAGGGGATCGCCGACGACCCGGCCCGCCTGGAGGCGCTGCGGACCCGTCGCCAGCTGCTTCGGGACCTGCGTCGCAAGTACGGGGAGACGTTGGCCGAGGTGCTGGCCTTCAGCGAGGAGGCGTCGGCCCGGTTGGCCGAGCTCGAGCAGCACGATCGACGGGCCGCCGAGCTCGACGGGCAACGGCAGGCGGCGCTGGCCGACGTAGCGGCGGCGGCCGCCCGAGTGGCCGAGCAGCGCCGAGCCGCGGTCGGGCCTCTCGCCGCCGCGGTGGAGGCGCACCTGGCCGATCTCGCCATGCCCCGGGCCCGGGTGGTGGTGGAGGCGGCGGGGCAGGACCCCGCGGACGACGTCGCCCTGCTCCTGGCCGCCAACCCCGGGAGCCCGGCCCTACCCCTGGCCAAGGCCGCCTCCGGAGGCGAGCTGGCCCGCACGATGCTGGCCCTGCGCCTCGTGCTGACAGCGGGGCCGCCGACGCTGGTCTTCGACGAGGTCGATGCCGGCATCGGCGGCGAGGCGGCGGTGGCGGTGGGCCGGTCGCTCGCCGCGCTGGGATCCGACCACCAGGTCCTGGTGGTCACCCACCTGCCCCAGGTGGCCGTCTTCGCCTCGTCGCATGTGCGCGTGACCAAGCGCAGCGGCGAGGATCACACCGTGGCCGTGCACGAGCAGCTCGACGACGCGGGACGCGTGGAGGAGCTGTCGCGCATGCTCTCGGGCCTGCCCGACAGCGCCACCGCGCGCGACCACGCGTCGGAGCTGCTCGCCACCGCCACCCGCCAGCGGAGGGGTCGATAGTGGCCCGCAGCGGGCGCGAGTCCGACGTCGTCACCGGCCTGGCCCGCGTCGACAACCGGACCAAGCGGCTCGTGAAGCGGGTCCAGCCGGGCGAGGTGATGGTCATCGACCACGCCGACCTCGACCGCGTGGCGGCGGAGACGATCGTCGAGGCGCAGGCCGGTGCGGTCATCAACGTGGCCGAGTCCATCACCGGGCGCTACCCGAACCTCGGTCCCCTGCTCGTGTGCGCGGCGGGCATCCCGCTGCTCGACGGGGTCGGGCAGGACGTCCTCGAGGCCGTCGCCGAGGGCGAGGTGGTGACCGTCGCCGGCAACCAGGTGATCGTGGGTGGGTCGGTGGTGGCGACCGGCACCCGCCAGAGCATGCAGCTCCTCGAGGACCGCATCGAGCGGGCCCGCCAGTCCATGGGGGAGGAGCTCGAGCGCTTCGCCGAGAACACGCTGTCGTACCTGACCAAGGAACGGCACCTGCTCCTCGACGAGCCCGACATCCCCGACATCGACATCGACATGAAGGGCCGGCACGTCCTGATCGTGGTGCGGGGCGCCGAGTACAAGGAGGACCTCGACACCCTCCGGCGCAGCGGCTACCTCGGCGAGATGCAGCCCCTGCTGGTCGGCGTCGACGGCGGGGCCGACGCCCTCCTCGAGATCGGCCAGACACCCGACCTGATCATCGGTGACATGGACTCGGTCTCCGAGCGAGCCCTGCGCTGCGGAGCCGCCCTCGTCGTGCACGGCTACCAGGACGGGCGGGCCCCCGGCGCCCAGCGGCTCGAGGAGCTCGGCCTCGACCACGTGATCTACGCCGCCGCCGGCACCAGCGAGGACATCGCCATGCTGCTGGCCTACGAGAAGGGGGCCGAGCTCATCGTCGCCGTCGGCACCCACAGCTCGATGGTGGAGTTCTTCGACAAGGGCCGGGCCGGGATGGCCTCGACCTTCCTCGTGCGGATGAAGGTGGGGCCGATCCTCGTCGACGCCAAGGGCGTGAGCCGGCTCTACCAGCACCGCGTCCGCAAGGGCGACCTGGCCATGCTCGTGCTCTCGGCGGTCTTCACGCTCGTCGTGATCACCATGATCAGCGAACCGGTGCGCCTCGTCCTGCGGGGCTACTGGCTCACCCTCACCTCCTAGGCCCCCCGTGATCAACCTCCGCTACCACATCGTCAGCATCACCGCGGTCTTCCTCGCCCTCGGCATCGGCCTGACGCTCGGCTCCACCTTCCTCGACCGGGTCACCGTCGACACCCTGAAGAACCAGCTCGATGCCGTCCAGGCCCGCGTCGACGAGACGGAGGCGGCCAACCGCCGACTGAACGAGCGGGTCGACACCTTCGAGGGCCGCGAGGCGGAGCTGCTGAGCGAGCTCCCCGAGCGCATGCTGGTCGGACACCTCACCGACGTGCCGGTGCTGCTGGTGGCCACCGAGGGCACCGACGCCGAGCTGGTGGACCAGACCGTGGCCGCCCTCGCCGGGGCCGGGGCCGATGTGGTGGGCGGGTGGCGCCTCACCGCCCGCTGGCGGCTCGACGACCCCGAGGAGCTGCAGGACCTGAGCGCCGTCCTCGATGTCGACACCGACGACAGCGAGCGCCTCCGGCGCAACGGCGCCATCCAGATGGCCGACGTGCTCAGGGCAGGGGTCGAGCCGGACCCTGCGCCCGCCACCGACCCGGCCATCCCCCCCGAGCTGCTCTCCCTCGATGAGACGGCCCAGCCCGCCCCACCCGCCGAGCCGGACCTCGCCGCTGCCCTGGAGGGGACCGGGTTCATCGACTACCTGAGCGGCCCCTCCGCCGACAGCGACCGCGTGCTCCTCCCCTCGGAGGGCCTGCGCATCGTGGCCCTCTCGGGGGACGACCCCGGCTCGGGCCCCCAGCTCATCTCGCTGGCCCTCCTGGACGAGCTCACCGCCGACGCCTCCGCCCCGGTCGTCGCCGCCCAGGGCCCCGTCGAGGTGGAGGACGAAGACGGCGAACCAGCGGCCGAGTCGGTGCAGCGCACGACCTTCGTCGGCCCGCTGCGGGAGGGCGAGCTGACCCGTGATCGGCTGAGCACCGTCGACTGCCTCGACACGCCGTCAGGCATGGCGGCGCTCGTGCTCGCCGTGGAGGATGCCGGCGCGCTGCGCCTCGGGCACTACGGGGTGGCCCCCGGCGCCTCGCGCCTGCTGCCGGGCACCGGCCCCGACTCGTGACGCCCCCCACCACGACGGCGCGCGCCGCCGTGGGCATGGGCGCGATCGCGGCGGTGTCGCGGGTGATCGGCTTCGTCCGCGTGCTGGTGATCGCGGCGGTGCTCGGCACGACCTACCTCGGCAACGCCTTCCAGGCCGCCAACTCCTTCTCCAACGTCCTCTTCGAGCTGCTGGCCGCCGGGGCCCTGTCGGCGGTCCTCGTGCCGGCCTTCGTCCAGCTCCTGGAGGACGGTGACGAGGACGGGGTCCAGTCGGTCGCCGGTGGTGTGGTGGGCACCGCGCTGGTCGCCCTCGGGGCCATCGCCGCCCTCGGCGTCCTCCTCGCCCCGCTCCTGGCCCGCCTCCTCACCCTCGGCGTCCCGGAGGCGGTGGCCGCCGATCAGCGGGCGCTGGTGACCTTCCTGCTCCGGTTCTTCGTGCCGCAGATCCTCCTGTACGCCGCTGGCGCTGTCGCCACCGGCGTGCTGTACGCCAAGCGCCGCTTCGCCATCACGTCGGCGGCACCGATCGGCAACACGATCGTGATGGTGGCGTTCCTGCTGGTCTTTCGGTCGGTGGTGGGGTCCGACCCGTCGCTCGACCTGACCGGCGGCGAGCGCTGGCTGCTGGTGGCCGCCGGATCGGGTGGCGTCGTCGCCTTCGTCGGGACGCTGCTCTGGGCGCTGCACCGCACCGGGTTCGCGCTGCGGCCTCGCCTCGGGTGGCACGACGCCCGGGTGCGCCGCGTGCTGGCCCACTCCGGGTGGGGGGCCGTCCTGCACACCGGCGCCGGCCTGCTGCTCGGCGGGTCGATCGTCGCCGGCAGCGCCGTCGAGGGCGGCGTCGTGGCCTACCAGGTGGCCTTCGTGTTCTTCCTGGCCCCCTACGCGGTGCTGGCCCAGCCGATCCACACGGCCATCCTCCCCGAGCTGGTCAGCGAAGCGCGCGACCCGGATCGGGCCACGTTCCGGGCGTCCACCCGGTGGGCCCTCGAGCGCATGGCCCTCTTCGTGGTGCCCACCTCGGCCCTCATGGCCGCGCTGGCCCTGCCCATCATGCGGGCGGTGTCGTTCGGCGAGACGAGCGGCGACGGCGTGAGCCTGCTGGCCGCCGCCCTGGGCACGATGGCCCTCGGCCTGTTCCCCTACGGCGCCTTCCTGCTGCTGTCGCGCGTGAGCTACGCCCTGGGGGACAGCCGCACCCCGGGGGTGGTCTCCCTGGTCAGCGCCACCGCTGGCGTGGCCCTGATGGGCGTGGGTGCGCTCACCGCCCACGGCTGGGCTCGCATCGCCGTGCTGGGGGCCGGGCACTCCGCGGCCTACCTGCTCGGCGCGGCCTGGCTGTACCAGCGGCTCGTCCGCCAGACCGGTGGCCCGCTGTGGCCGGCGGGGCTGCTGCGGATGGCCGCGGTGTGTGGCGTGGTCGGCACCGGGGCGTGGCTGGCCGGTCGATCCCTCCTCGGGGAGGGCACGAGCCGTGCCACCGACCTCGCCGGGGTGGCCGCTCTGTCGGTCGTCGGCCTCGGCGTCGTGGCCCTCGTCCTGTGGGCCCTCGGGCTCACCGGCTCGCTGACGCGCCGCGTGCCGGCGGTCGGTGCCGGCGGCGGAGCCACCGAGCCCCCCGAGGTGCTGGCGTGACCGGGCGCGCCCGCCGCTGGGCCCTCCCCGCCGCCGGGGTGGCGCTGGTGGCCGGGCTGGCGGCCCTCCTCGGGGGGCGGGCCGGGGGAGCGTCCATCGTCGACGACCCCGTCCAGCGCGTCCTCGTCGTGTCGCTCCCCGGGCTGTCCTGGAGCGACGTCGAGGACCACGACGACCTCCCCAACCTCGAGGCCTTCGTGCGCCACGCCGCGGTGGGCGACCTCTCGACCCGCATCGGCCGCCGCCGAGCGTCGACCACCGATGCCTACCTGTCGCTGGGAGCAGGGACCCGAGCCCTGGCCCCCACCGTCGACGTCGCCGTGGCCCTCGATCCCGACGAGACCTACGGGGGCGTCCGCACCGCCGACATCCTCGAGCGCCGCCTGGGCCGCGTGCCCGACGGGGTCGCCTACCTGGCGGCCGGGGCGGCCACCGAGCTGAACCAGGACGGGCCCTTCGGCGGCGAGCCCGGCCGCCTCGGCGACCTGCTCGACGAGGCGGGGGTGCAGCGAGCCGTCATCGCCAACGCCGATGCCGCGGAGGGCTTCGTCAGCGACGAGCCGCCGCCCGACGGGGCCTTCGCCCGCGGCGCGGCCACGATGCTCATGGGCAGCGACGGCATCGTCCCCGGCGGCACCGTGGCCCGCTCCCTGCTCGTGGACGACCCCGACGCCCCGTTCGGGCGGCGGCTCGACCCGCCGGCCGTCCTGGCCGCCTTCGACGAGGCCTGGGCGGGCTCCGCCCGGCGCGTCGTGCTCGTCGAGGCATCGGACCTCAGCCGCGCCGCGGCCTACGGGCCCCGGGCCACACCGGCCCAGCGCAGCGCGCTGCGCGACGACGCCCTGGCCCGCTCCGACGCCCTCCTGGGCCGGCTCCTGGAGCGCGTCGACCCCGCCCGGGACGCCGTCCTCGTCCTGTCCCCGGTGTCGGCCGGCTCCTCGCCCGAGCTGGCCGTGGTGGCCCTGTCCACCCCCGAGGTGGACGGCGGGGTGCTGCGCTCGTCGACCACCCGACGGGACGGGTACGTGCAGCTGGCCGATGTGGCCCCCACGGTGCTGCGCCTCGTGGGGGAGCACGAGCCCGACGAGATCGAGGGCCGCAGCTTCGAGGTCAGCGACCGCCCGACCGCCGGCCGCGTGGCCGAGCTGGCCGACGAGGCGGCGGCCGCCGGGTTCCGCGACTCCCTCATGCCCCTCGTGGTGCCCCTCGTCATCGGCGCGCTGGCCGTCCTCGCCGCCGCCACGTGGCAGCGCGACCGCCTCCCTGAGCGCGCCGTGCGAGCCCTGCGACCGGCCGCCCACGTGGCGCTGGGCGTCGTGCCCGCCACCTTCGTGGCCTCGCAGGTGCCGGCGGTCGTGGGCAGCACCCCCGGCTACCTCGTCGCCGTCGCCGTCTTGGCTGTGGCCGCCGGAGCAGCGACCTGGGCGGTGGACCGCCGACGGCCCGGCCTCGGCCCGATCGCCGCGCTGGGCGGGATCGTGGCGATGTTCACGGTGGACGTGCTCCTCGGCGCCCCCCTCCAGGTCAACGCCGTCTTCGGGTACTCCGTGGCCGTGGCCGGGCGCTTCGCCGGGCTCGGGAACCTGGCCTTCGCCCTCTTCGGTGCCGCCGCCGTGCTGCTGGCCGCCCTGCTCGTCGACCGCTACGGCGTGCGCTGCCTGCCGGCCGTCACCGGTCTCCTGGTCGCCGTGGTGCTGCTCGAGGGCCTGCCGATGCTGGGGGCCGACGTCGGCGGGGTGCTCTCGATGGTCCCCGCCTTCGGTGTGTGCCTGCTGCTCCTGGCCGGGCGCCGGCCCAGCGGGCGCCACGCGCTGGCCCTGGTGGCGGCGGCCGGGCTCACGGTGCTCGTGTTCGCCTTCGTGGACGTCGCTCGGCCCTCCGGCCAGCGGACGCACCTGGCCCGGCTGGCCGAGCACCTCGTCGACGGCCGGTGGAGCTCGTTCTCCGACAGCCTGACCCGCCGCCTCCAGGCCAGCTTCGGGGGCGCCGAGGTCGCCGCCTGGGCCCTCGTGCTCGGGCTCATCGTCGTCGTCGCCGCCTACGTCGTGCTGGTCGGCACCGGACGGCTCGGTCCCGCGCGGGCGACGCGACCCTCCGCCGTCCCCCCGTGGTTGACCTCTCGGCCGGCGCTGGCGGCGGTGGCAGGGGCCGTGGTGCTCGCCGGGCTGGGGCTCGTCGCCAACGACTCGTCCATCGCCGTCCCGGCCACGATGCTCATCGTGATCGCCCCGATCGCCGTGCTCCAGAGCCAGGCCGATCCGCGGGAGGTGGCGGCGTGACCACCCTCGTCGCCGGACTGGCGGGCGCGGTGGCCACCCTGGTCCTGCTCCACGCCGCCAGCGCGGTGCTGGCCCAGCCCGCCCTCGACCGGGAGAACCACCGGGGCCACCACCTGCCCACCGCGGTGGGGCTGGTGCTGGTGGCCGCGGTGGTGGCGGTGGACGGAGGGCGCACGTTGCTTGGGGTGCTCGGCCTCGGCGACGCCGGCACCGCCCCGGCCCGCACCCTGATCCTGATGGCGGTGGTGGCCTTCGGCTTCCTCGGGCTCCTCGACGACCTCCTCGGCGACGCCCACGACCGCGGGCTGCGAGGCCACCTCCGGGCCGCCATGCGCGGGCGGGTCACCACCGGCTTCATCAAGCTGGGCGGCGGCGTGGCCGTCGCCCTCGTCCTGGCCGGACAGATCGATGGGGACCAGCCCGGTCGGGTGCTGCTCGACGGCGCCCTCATCGCGCTGGCCGCCAACATCGGCAACCTGCTCGACCGGGCCCCCGGCCGCACCATCAAGTGGGCCCTCCTGGCCTACGTCCCTCTGGCCGTGGCCGCCGGCACGGCGGCGACTGGTGTGGCGCTGGCCGTCGTGGCCGGCTCCGCCGCCGCCCTGCTGTGGGGCGACCTCCGGGAGCGGTTCATGCTCGGGGACACCGGCGCCAATGCCCTGGGGGCGGCGCTGGGGGTGGCTACCGTGCTCGAGGCCGGTCGCCCGGTCCGCACCTCCGTCGTCCTGGCGCTCCTCGCCCTCACCCTCCTGTCCGAGGTCGTGTCGTTCTCCCGCATCATCAGCGCCGTACCGCCCCTGCGCCGCTTCGATCTGCTCGGACGCCGGCCGGTGCAGCCGTGATCCGCCGCTCGGCCCTCCTGGCCCTCGCCCTGGGCGTCCTCGGCGTCGCGCTGGGCGCCTCGCCCGCGTCGACGCAGCCGGCGGGCCGTCCCGAGCCGGTCCGTCGGCTCCTCGTCATCTCGGTGCCCGGGCTCACCTGGGCCGACGTGGAAGACCACGACCTGCCCCACCTGGAGCGCTTCTTCGACGGAGCGGCCTTGGCCGACCTGGCGCCGCGCGGCGTGTCGCCCCGGTCCGGGCCCGGCGACGCCTACCTGACGATCTCGGCCGGCGCCCGCGCCACCACCGAGCGCACCATCGACGGCCAGGTGCTCGCCCTCGACGAGCAGAGCTCCGGCTCGGCGGCGGGGGACATCTTCGCCCGCCGAACGGGCATCAGCCCCGACGGCGACTACGTCTCGCTGGCCTGGCCGGCCCTCGTCCGCCGCAACGACAGCCAGCCCTACGACGCCGTGCTGGGCCTGCTGGCCACGACCCTCGACGAGGCCGGCGTCTCCCTGGCCGCCATCGGCAACGCCGACGGGACGGACAGCGTGGGGGCCTCCTATGAGCGCCAGGTCGGCCTGGCCGCGGCGGACGAGGACGGCGTGGTGGCCGACGGCGCCCTGGGAGAGGACCTGTCCGTCCAGGACCCGACCCGCCCGTTCGGTCGCCGCGTCGACCTCGATCAGGTCGTCGCCGCGCTCCGCTCCCGGTGGGCCGACGGAGCCGACCGGCAGGTGGTGGTCGTCGAGGCCTCGGACCTGGCCCGCACGATGCGCTATCGCACGATGGTGGGCCCGGCCCGGTACCGGGAGCTGTGGGCCGATGCGCTGGCGGAGGCCGACGAGCTCGTCGGTCGCCTCCTCGACGAGGTCGATGACGAGCGGGACGCCGTCATGGTCGTCGCGCCGTACAACCTCGTCGGCGACCGCGACCTCACCGCGGTGGCCCTCCGTGGTCCCGGCGTCGAGCCGGGCTACCTGCGCTCGGCCTCGACCCAGCGAGCCGGCTTCCTCACCCTCGTCGACATCGCCCCGACGATCCTCGACCGCCTCGACATCGAGCGACCGGTGGAGATGGAGGGCCGGCCCGCCGAGGTGACGAGCTCGGAGCGCTCGGTGCCCGACCGGGTGGAGCACCTCGTGGCCCTCAACGCCGCGTCACGGTTCCGGGAGCGGCTCCTCGTCCCCACCACGACGGCCGCGGTGGTGGTCCTGGCCCTCGTCCTGGCCGCCGCCGTGGCTCTGCACGTGGGCGGCCGGGACCCCCGCTGGCGCGGCCTGCTGCGCTTCACGGCACTGGCCGATCTGGCCCTCCTCCCGTGGTCCTACCTCGCTCGCGGGTTCCCGCTGGAGGACCTCGGGGCCGGGTTCTACTGGGCGTTCGTCGTGGTGGGCGCCGTCGCCTCGGCGGCGGCCGCCGTCGCCCTCGGGAGGGCGACTTCCCGGCCGCGGCTGCCGCTGATCCTGGTCCTGTCGTTCATGGCCCTCGTCCTCGTCGGCGACGTCACCACCGGGTCGCGGCTCAGCCTGAGCGCCGCCTTCGGCTACTCGCCCACGGGGAACTCCCGCCTCTACGGGATCAGCAACTACTCCTACGGCCAGCTGGCCACCGCGGCCTGCCTCCTCGGAGCCCTTCTCGCCGGCCGAGGCCGCCTGCCCCGGGCCCGGCCGGCGGCCGTGGGCCTGCTCGTGGCCACCCTCGTCGTGCTCGGCGTGCCCAAGTGGGGGTCGGACGTGGGCGGGGTGCTGGCCTTCACCCCGGCGATCCTCGTGTTCGCCGTGGTGCTCTGGCACTGGCGGATCCGGGTGCGGACGGTGGTCGCCTCGGTGGTCGCCACCGCCGTCGCCATCACCGCCTTCGGCTTCCTCGACCTGGCCCGACCCCCGGAGGAGCGGGCCCACCTCGGCCGCCTCTTCGAACGGGTGGGGGACGAGGGCCTCGGGCCGCTGTTCTCGATCATGGAGCGCAAGCTGCTGGCCAACCTCCGGGTGTCCACCTCGTCGCTGTGGGTGGCGGCCATCCCCATCGCCCTGGCCTTCTGGCTGTACCTCGTGCGGGGCCCTGGGCGCCCCATCCAGGCCCTACGGCACCGCCTCCCGACCCTCGGCGCCGGCCTGGCCGCGGCCTTCGTGGCCGCGGTGCTGGGCAGCCTCGTGAACGACTCGGGGGCCATCGTCGGCGGCGTGGCCTCGCTCGTCCTGTCGGCCAGCCTCCTCGTGCTCCTGCTCGAGCCGGTCCCCGCCGACCCGGCGCCGGTCTCCGGCGGCGCTGGGCCGTGAGCGAGGCGGTCGACGCCGAGATCGTCGACGGGGGGCCGCCGCCCGCCGCTCGCCGGCTCGTTCTCGGCGCCCTCGCCCTGCTCCTGGCGGCCGGTCTCATCGGCTTCGATGCCTGGCCCCTCACGGCGTGGCGTCTGTTCAGCCTGGCTCGGGGCGACCGGCAGACCGAGTGGGTGCTCGAGGCGGCCACCGCCGATGGGTCGACCCGCACCCTCAGCCTCGAGGACCTGCCCCTGCGCTACCGCCACGCCGCCTGGCCGATGGCCGGCCTGCCCGAGGCGTCGGTGGCCCGCCGGGAGGACGTCTGCCAGGCGCTCCTGGAGCCGGCCCAGGACGTGGTCCCCGGCCTGGTCGCGCTCAGCCTCGTGCGAGACCGACAGCGCCTGGTCCACCGGGGAGGGGAGTGGGTCGTCACCCACGACCCCGAGGTCGTCCACACGTGCGCGGCACCGGCGGCACCATGACCGCCACGGGGTGGCGGGCACGGCGGGACGACGCCCTGTGGGGCCCGGAGACCGGGCGGCGCCTGGTGTTCGTGCAGACCGGCCTCGCCGCGCTGATCGGCCTGCGCGTGGCCCTGGGGAGCTACCGGCAGCTGGCCGGCACGCCCGGTCCACTGTTCGACCCCGTGCCCATCCTGGCCTGGGCTCCGTCGATGCCGCCGGCCTGGGGGTTCGTGGCGCTGCAGGTGCTCGGCACGCTGGCCGCGGTGGCGGCGGTGGCCCGCCGGCGCCCTCGCCTGGCCTTCGCCCTGGCCTGGCTCTGCTACCTCGTCCTGGCCGGCCTGCGGGGCAGCCGCGGCAAGGTGCTCCACAACGACCTCCTGCTGCTCTGGACGGCCGTGCCCTTCCTGCTGGCCCCCGTGGCCGCTCGCTGGGACGAGCGCACCGCGCGCCGAGATCGGGGCTGGCCGATCCGCTCGGCCATGGTCATCGCGGCGCTGATCTACTTCCTGGCCGGGTACCACAAGCTGCGCCGGTCGGGGCTCGACTGGGCCATCGGCGACAACGTCCGCTACGTGATGCTGTGGGGCCCCAGCGTGGGCGCCGCCAAGTGGGACGCCATGGCGACGTGGATCGGCGAGCACCTCTGGGCCTCCCAGGCCACGGGCGCGTTCATCCTCACCTTCGAGCTGACGTTCCCGATCGTGCTCGTGAAGCGATGGCTGCAGCCCCTCTACGCCCTGGTGGCGGTGGCGCTGCACGTCACCACGTTCCTGTTCCTCGGGCTCGACTACTGGGCCTGGGCCTGCACGGTGCTGCTCCTCTTCGTGGACTGGCCGGCCCTGCTCGACCGCATGCGCGGCGCCCCTGCCCCCTCGGGGTAGGGTGCTCTCCCGTGGCTGCGTCGAACGATCCGCTCCCGGGAGGCCCCCGATGACCAAGCACATCTTCGTCACCGGGGGCGTGGCGTCGTCCCTCGGGAAGGGGATCACCGCGTCCTCGCTCGGGCGCCTGCTCAAGTCCCGCGGCCTGCGGGTCACGATGCAGAAGCTCGATCCTTACATCAACGTCGACCCCGGCACGATGAACCCCTTCGAGCACGGTGAGGTGTTCATCACCGACGACGGCGGCGAGACGGACCTCGACCTCGGCCACTACGAGCGGTTCATCGACGAGAACCTCACCCGCGACTCGAACGCCACCACCGGTTCGATCTACAGCTCCGTGCTGGCCGCCGAGCGCCGCGGCGACTACCTCGGCAAGACCGTCCAGGTCATCCCCCACATCACCGACGAGATCAAGCGCCGCATCACCCGCCTGGCCAACGACTCGGTCGACGTGGTCATCACCGAGGTGGGCGGCACGGTCGGCGACATCGAGATCCTCCCGTTCCTCGAGGCCATCCGCCAGGTCCGCCTCGACGTGGGGCGCGACAACGTCTGCTACGTCCACGTCACCCTCGCCCCGATGATCGTGTCGGAGCAGAAGACCAAGCCCACGCAGCACTCCGTCACCGAGCTCCGAGGCCGCGGCATCCAGCCCGACGTCATCGTCGTGCGCAGCGACCAGCCCCTGGCCGAGGGCCTGCGGCGCAAGATCTCCAACCTCTGCGACGTGCCGATCCAGGGCGTCATCAACGCCGCCGACGCCCGCAACCTCTACGAGATCCCGCTCGTGCTCCACGAGGAGGGGCTCGACTCCGTCGTCTGCGACCTGCTCCGCCTGGGCGACACCGATCCCGATCTCTCCGAGTGGGAGATCCTCGTCGACCGCATCGAGTCGGCCGAGCGCGAGGTGCGGGTCGGGATCATCGGCAAGTACGTGAGCCTCCAGGACGCCTACCTCTCCGTGGTCGAGGCCCTGAAGCACGGTGGCTTCCACCACGGCGCCAACGTCGAGATCGACTGGATCCAGGCCGAGGAGGTCGAGGGGCTCCTCGCCGCCGGACGCCTGCGCGACCTCGACGCCATCGTCATCCCGGGCGGCTTCGGCGAGCGGGGCACCGAGGGCAAGATCGCCGCCGCCGGCTACGCCCGGGAGGAGGGCATCCCGTGCCTCGGGCTGTGCCTGGGGCTCCAGATGATGACGATCGACTACGCCCGCAACGTCCTCGGGCTGACCGGCGCCAACTCCAGCGAGCTCGACCCGTCGACCCCGCACCCGGTGATCGACCTCATGGACACCCAGCGCGGCGTGACCGACCTCGGCGGCACGATGCGCCTCGGCGCCTACGTGGCCCAGCTGGCCGAGGGCTCCGTGGTGGCCCAGGCCTACGGCACCACGGTGGTGTCGGAGCGGCACCGCCACCGCTACGAGTTCAACCCCAAGTACCGGGCTCGCTTCGACGACAGCGACCTCTGGTGCTCGGGCACCTCGCCCGACGGCCGCCTGGTGGAGTTCATCGAGCTGCGCGACCACCCGTTCTGGGTCGGCACGCAAGCCCACCCGGAGCTGAAGAGCCGGCCCACCCGTCCCGCTCCGCTCTTCCGCGAGCTGATCGGCGCCGCCCTGGCCCGGGCCGAGGGCCGCGCCCCCCACCTCTTCGACCTCGACGACGAGCCCTCGGCCGCCGTCGCCGGCTGAGGCCGCCGCCTCGTGGAGGCCCAGCCGCCGGCTTTCGTGCGCCTCGACGACGCCGAGGTCCACCGGGCGTCGCGCTTCACGGTGCACCGGTCGCGCTTCCGGGCTCCCGACGGCACCGAGTTCGAGCGCGACATCGTCCGCCACCCGGGGGCGGTGGGCGTCGTCCCGCTGCACGAGGACGGCACCGTCACCCTCGTGCGCCAGTACCGCGCCGCCCTCGACGTCGAGCTGCTGGAGCTGCCGGCCGGGCTGCGCGACGTCGACGGCGAGCCCGACGAGCGGACGGCCGAACGGGAGCTGGTCGAGGAGGCGGGCCTGGCCGCGGCCCGTGTCGAGCACCTCGTCACCTTCCACAACTCGCCCGGCTTCTGCGACGAGTCGGTGGCCGTCTTCCTGGCCACCGGCCTCACGCCGGTGGCTGACGACCGCCAGGGCGTCGAGGAGGAGGCCATGACGATCGAGCGGCTCCCGCTGGCGGACGCCCTGGCCATGGTCGCCGACGGTCGCATCACCGACGCCAAGACGATCATCGGGCTCTCGCTGGCGGTCGGCCACGCCGGCTGACGTGCCCACCGCGCCGGCGCGCCCGCCGGAGCTGCCGCCGGAGGCCGAGGACCTGCTCCTGTGGCTCTCCGCCGAGCAGGGACGGTCACCCAACACCCTGGCCGCCTACCGCCGGGACCTGCTCGCCTACACGACCTGGCTGGCCGAGCGGCACCGGACCGTCACCGCCGTCACCGAGGCGGACGTCGTGGCCTGGATCGGGGAGCTGCGGGCGCGGGGCCTGGCCCCGTCGTCGGTGGCCCGCTCGCTGGTCGCCGTGCGCTCGCTGCACCGGTTCCTGGCTGCCGAGGGCCGCATCCCGGTCGACCCGGCGGCCGCCGTCGACAAGCCGAAGGTGCCCCGGGGCCTGCCCAAGGCCCTGAGCGAGGAGGAGGTGGGCCGTCTCCTCGCGGCCCCGGTGGGGGACGACCCGCGGGCCCGTCGGGACCGGGCCCTTCTCGAGCTCCTCTACGGCACGGGCGCCCGGATCTCCGAGGCGGTCGGGCTCTCCCTCGGCGACCTCGACCTCGACGCGTCCCTCGTGCGCCTCTTCGGCAAGGGGAGCAAGGAGCGGATCGTGCCCCTGGGCGGCCACGCCACTCGCGCCCTGGTGGCCTGGCTGGGGGACGGGGGCCGGCCGGCCCTCGTGCCCGCGCGGTGGCGGCACCGTGACGACGCGGCCGCCGTGTTCCTCGGCGCCCGGGGTGGTCGCCTCACCCGGCAGGGGGCGTGGGACGTGATCACCCGCCACGGCCGGCGGGTGGGCCTCGACGGTCGTCTCAGCCCCCACGTGCTGCGCCACTCCTGCGCCACCCACATGCTCGACCACGGTGCCGACATCCGGGCCGTCCAGGAGCTCCTCGGCCACGCCTCGATCACCACCACGCAGCTGTACACCCTCGTGTCGACCGAGCGCCTCTGGGAGGTGTATCGCGCCGCCCACCCGCGCGCGGTGGCCGCCCGGGCCAAGTAGCCTCGTCACGTGGCTGACCAGACGATCCCCTCATCGGTGCGCGAGGACCTCGAGGCCGAGCGCGACCGCCTCGCCGCGCACATCGACGAGCTGGAGCCCGGCAGCACGGGACACCCGGTCGACGACAACTTCGCCGACTCGGGTCAGGTGGCGGCCGAGCAAGGGGAGAACCAGGCCCTGGCGGCGCAGCTCCGCAACGAGCTCGACGAGGTCGACCATGCGCTGGCCAAGCTCGACGACGGCACCTACGGCACCTGCGAGACCTGCGGCGAGCCCATCGCCCCCGCCCGGCTCGAGGCGATGCCGGCGGCCCGCTACTGCATCACCCACGCCTAGCGGGCAGGCCCCTTGGCCGGGTTCGGGCACCTCGCCCGCCGCTTCGTCGGATCCTTGCGCCCCGGCGGCCCGCCCGAGGCCGAGGAGCGCTGGGTGCAGGACCAGCTCCTCCCCGGGGAAGCGGCCCTGTGGGCCCGGATGTCGGGGCCGGACCGCCGCCACGCGGCCGTCGTGGCCCGGCGGGTCGAGCGGGCGCTCGGGAACGACGCTTCCCGTCCCGTGCTGGCCGCCGCCCTGCTCCACGACGTCGGCAAGGTCGAGTCGGGCCTGCGCACGTACGGCCGGGTGATCGCCACCATGTCGGCCAAGGTGGCCGGCCCTGACATGGCCCACGCCTGGCGCCGCCAGCGCGGCTTCGCCCGCCGGGTCGGCCTCTACCTCCTCCACGCCGACCTCGGGGCCGACCTCCTCGCCCTGTCCGGCAGCGACCCCCTCACCGTCGCCTGGACCCGCGAGCACCACCTCCCCGAGGAGGACTGGACCCTGCCCCGCCCGGTGGCCGACGCCCTGAAGGCCGCCGACGACGACTGATCCGGTCCCGTCCGTCTCAGCGGGGGAGGAGGCCGAGGTTGTCGCGGGCCCGCTGCAGGGTGACCTCTGCCGTCGAGCGCGCCTTCGCGGCGCCCTTGGCGGCGATGGTGGCCAGCTCGCCCGGGTCGGCCATGAGCTCGGCGTAGCGGGCCTGCACGGGCTCCAGGAGGGCGATCACGGCCGCCGCCGCGTCGGCCTTCAGAGGGCCGTAGTGGGTGTACCGACCGGCCAGCTCGTGGGGGTCGCCCCCGGTGGCGGCGGCCAGGATGCCGAGCAGGTTGGACACGCCGGGCTTGGCCGCCGGGTCGTAGCGGACCTCGGTCTCGGTGTCGGTGACGGCCCGCTTGAACTTCTTCTCGATGACCTTGGGTTCGTCGAGCATCAGGACCGTGCCCTGCGGCGACTCGATCGACTTCGACATCTTCCGGGTCGGCTCCTGGAGGTCCATCACCCGGGCCGCCACCTTGGGGATGTCGGCCTCGGGGACGGTGAAGGTGGGGCCGTAGCGGCTGTTGAAGCGCTCGGCCACGTCCCGCGTGAGCTCGAGGTGCTGGCGCTGGTCGTCGCCCACCGGGACGCGGTCCGTGTCGTACAGGAGGATGTCGGCGGCCATGAGGGCCGGGTAGGTGAAGAGCCCGGCGCTGATGAACCTCTGGCGCTCCGCCTTCTCCTTGAACTGGGTCATGCGGCTGAGCTCGCCGTAGCTGACCGTGCACTCGAGCAGCCAGGCCAGGCCCGTGTGGGCGTCGACGTGGCTCTGGACGAAGAGCGTGGAGATGTCCGGGTCGATCCCGGCCGCCAGGTAGAGGGCCACCGTCTCCATCGTCCGCTGCCGCAGCAGCTCGGGCTCCTGGGGCACGGTGATGGCGTGGAGGTCGACGACGCAGAACAGCGAGTCGCTGCCGGCGTGGTCGGCCACGAACCGGCGCAGCGCACCGAGGTAGGTGCCGAGGTTCAGCTGCCCCGAGGGCTGGATGCCGGAGAAGACGCGCGCCACGGCGAGCGATCGTAGGGGGCGGGGACCACGCCGCCCGAACCGGTTCACCAAACCACACGGATGTGATTAGCATGGGCGTCGATGTCCTACGAGGTGACGACCCCGGTGTTCGAGGGACCCTTCGACCTGCTGCTGCACCTGATCCTGCGGGAGCAGGTCGAGCTCTACGAGATCTCCCTCACCAAGGTGGTCGACGCCTACCTGGCCGAGCTGGAGTCGATGGAGCAGGTCAACCTGGAGGTGGCCACCGAGTTCCTCCTCATCGCCGCCACGCTCATCGAGCTGAAGACCCGCCGCCTCCTGCCCGGCGACGACGACCTCGACCTCGACGACGAGCTGTCGCTGTGGTCCGAGCGGGACCTGCTGCTCACCCGCCTCGTCGAGTGCAAGACGTTCAAGGACGCCGCCGTGGTGATGGAGCGCCTCGCCGTGGAGGCGGGCCGGTCCTATCCACGCGTGGCCGGGCCTGACGAGCGCTTCTGCGACCTCGCCCCCGACTTGCTGGCCGGCGTAACCGGGGAGGACCTGCGGGCCGCCTTCCTCCGGGCCGTCACGCCCAAGCCCGTCCCTCGGATCGACCTCGAGCACGTCGCCCCGATCCGGGCCTCGGTGGCCGAGGCCGTGCAGGAGCTCATCGAGGAGCTGCCCCTCGCCGGGCGCATCAGCTTCCGGGCCCTCACCGGCGGGTTCGTGGAGCGCCTCGACGTCGTCGTGCGCTTCCTCGCCGTCCTCGAGCTGTTCAAGCAGGGCTTCGTGGACCTCGACCAGCCCCGCACCTTCGCCGACATCCAGATCGTGTGGCTCGGGCGGGACCGCTCGGAGCTGGAGGAGCTCGTCGCCGTCGACGCCTACGATGGCTGACCCGATGACCGACGACCGCACCGACGAAGCTCGCCGCGCCATCGAGGCGGTGCTCATGGTGGCGGAGGCGCCGGTGGAGGCCCAGCTGCTGGCCCAGCTCCTGGAGGTCCCGGTGGCCGAGGTCGAGGCGCTCTGCCAGCAGATGGCGGAGGGCTACGACGCCGAGGGACGGGGCTTCTCACTCGTAGCCGTGGCCGGGGGCTGGCGCTTCCAGAGCCACCCCGACCTCAACCCCTACGTCGAGCGCTTCGTCCTGGAGGGCCAGTCCTCCCGGCTCTCGGGCGCCGCCCTGGAGACGCTGGCCATCGTGGCCTACAAGCAACCCGTCTCGCGGGCCCAGGTGGCCGCCATCCGCGGCGTCAACGTCGACGGCGTCATGCGCACCCTCCAGCAGCGGGGCTTCATCGCCGAGACGGGCAAGGACCCGGGGCCCGGCCAGGCGGTGCTGTTCGGCACCACCGCCCTGTTCCTCGAGCGCGTCGGCCTCCGATCCCTCGAGGACCTCCCTCCGCTGGCCGAGTTCGTGCCGGGTGCCGACATCGTCGAGCACCTCGAGGCGGGCCTGCGCCCCGATCCCGGGCCGTCGCTCAACGAGCGGCTCGACGAGATCGAGGCCACCAACGCCGACCGTCGGCCGGTGGCCGACGAACCCGCCGAGGGGCCGCTCGGCCTCGACGCTGAGGAGTAGCCGGTGCCCCCCGAGGGCGCCGACCGGGCCGGCACCGACGACCACGAGGGCGTGCGCCTCCAGAAGGTGCTGGCCCAGGCTGGCCTCGGGAGCCGCCGGGTGTGCGAGGACCTCATCGACCGCCGCCGGGTGAAGGTGAACGGCGAGGTGGCGGTCCTGGGCCGCCGGGTCGACCCCGAGGTCGACGTCATCGAGGTCGATGGCGCCCAGATCGGGGTGCGCCCCGGGCTCGTCCACTATCTGTTGAACAAGCCGGCCGGGACGATCACCACCGCCTCCGACACCCACGGGCGCCCCACGGTGCTCGGCCTCGTGCCGGCCGCGCCCCGCGTCTTCCCCGTCGGCCGGCTCGACGCCGACACCGAGGGCCTCCTGCTCATCACCAACGACGGCGACCTCGCCCATCGCCTCACCCACCCGTCCTACGGCGTCGACAAGGAGTACCTCGTCGAGGTGGAGGGGGAGCCCCACCGAGGGGCCATCCGGCGCCTGCGGGAGGGGGTGGAGCTGGACGACGGGATCACCGCCCCCGCCAAGGTGGCGCTCCTGGGCGACCACCTGTTGCGCATCACCATCCACGAGGGCCGCAACCGCCAGGTCCGCCGCATGTGCGAGGCGGTGGGCACCCCGGTGGTCCGCCTGGTGCGCACCCGCATCGGCCCCCTCGTGGACCGGTCCCTGGCCCCCGGGGCGTGGCGACCCCTCACCCAGGACGAGGTGCGCGCCCTGGAGCGGGCCACCGTCACCAAGCGGGCCAGGTAGGTTCAGGCCTCGTGCCCGCCGCCCTCCGCGCCCTCCGTGGGGCCACCACCGTCGACGTCGACGAGGAGGCCCACGTCCACGATCGGGTGGTCGAGCTGCTCGAGGCGATGTGCGACCGCAACGGGGTGCACCACGACGACATCGTCAGCATCCTCTTCACGGCCACCGACGACCTCCACGCCACGTTCCCGGCCGCCGGGGCCCGGAAGATGGGGCTGGGCGACGTCCCCCTCATCTGCGCCCGCGAGCTCGACATCACCGGCGGCACCGAGCGCTGCGTGCGAGTCCTGATGCACCTCACCACGGAGCGCTCCCGCTCCGAGCTGCGGCACATCTACCTGCATGGCGCCGTCGGCCTGCGCGACGACCTCCCTGGATGACCGGCCAGCGGCGAGCCGCCGTCGTCGGGACGGGGCTGATCGGCGGCTCCATCGGCCTGGCCCTGCGGGCCCGGGGCTGGCACGTCACCGGCACCGACCGTGACGCGGCCCGGGCGGCCCGGGCCCTGGAGCTCGGAGCCCTCGACGAGGTCGGCGTCGATCCCCATGCCGAGATCACGTTCCTGGCCACCCCGGTGCAGGCCGTCCCGACCGCGGCGGCCGAGGCGCTGGCCGCCTCCTCGGGCGTCGTCACCGACGTCGGCTCGGTCAAGGCCTCCATCACCGCCGCCGTCGACTCCCCGCGCTTCGTGGGCGGCCACCCGATGGCCGGCTCGGAGCAGGACGGGGTGGACGGGGCCGACCCCGACCTCTTCGCCGGGGCCGTGTGGGTGCTCACCCCAACCGCCGACACCGACGACCGCGCCTACGCGCTCGTCCGGTCGGTCGTCCGCGAGCTGGGGGCCGAGGTGGTGGCCCTGGCGCCGGACCACCACGACGCCCTCGTCGCCGTCGTCTCCCACGTGCCCCACCTCACGGCGGCGTCGCTCATGCACCTGGCCGACGAGGCCGCCACCGAGCACCGGGCCCTCCTGCGCCTGGCCGCCGGCGGGTTCCGCGACATGACCCGCATCGCCGCCGGCCACCCCGGCATCTGGCCGGACATCTGCGCCGAGAACCGCGACGCCATCGTCGAGGTGCTCGACGGACTCGTGGCCGCCCTCGGGTCGGTGCGAGACGTCGTGGCCGCCGGCGACCGGCCCGGCCTGCTGGCCCTCCTCGAACGGGCCCGGGCCGCGCGCGTGAACCTCCCGGCCCGGGTGGTACGGCCCGGCGAGCTGTGCGAGGTGCGCGTCCCGGTGCCCGACCGGGCCGGCGTGCTGGCCGAGGTCACGACCCTGGCCGGGCGCCTCGGCGTCAACATCGCCGACCTCGAGATCGCCCACTCCGCCGAGGGCGACCGCGGCGTGCTGCTCCTGCTCGTGGACGTCGATGCCGCGGAGCGGCTGCGGGCCGAGCTGGCCGAGGCCGGCTACCGCCCCGCCGTCGCTCCCCTGGAGTAGGCGATGGCCCTGCCCGACCCGGTGCCCGTCACGCCGCTCGAGGGATCCCTCGACGTGGTCGTGCACCTCCCGGGCTCGAAGAGCCTCACCAACCGGGCGCTCGTCTGCGCCGCCCTGGCCGACGGGTCAAGCGTGCTCGAAGGCGCCCTCGAGGCCGATGACACCCTGGCCATGGTCGCCGGCCTGCGGGCCCTCGGCGTGGCGGTCGAGGCCGACTGGGGGGCGGCGCGGCTCGAGGTCACCGGGGTGTCCGGCCGGCCGTTGGCCGATGCCGCCGTCGTCGACGCCCGCCTCTCGGGGACGACCAGCCGCTTCCTGCTCCCCGTCGCCGCCCTGGGGGAGGGCCTGCGGCGCGTGGACGGCGCCAACCGCATGCGGGAGCGCCCCATGGCCGAGGCCATCGACGCCCTGCGGGCCCTGGGCGCCGAGGTGCACGACGTCGGGGCGCCCGGGCACCTCCCGGTGGAGCTCGTCGGGGGCACCCTGGCCGGTGGGGAGGTCGCCGTGCGGGGCGACGTCTCCAGCCAGTTCCTCTCGGGGCTCCTGCTGGCCGCCCCCGCCATGCCGACCGGGCTCGTCGTGCACGTCACCGGGCCCCTCGTGTCCCAGCCCTACGTCGACATGACCCTGGCCGTCATGGCCGCCTTCGGGGTCGCCGTCGAGCAGCCGAGCGACCGCACCTGGGTCGTCGAGCCGCAGCACTACACGGCCACGACCTACGCCATCGAGCCCGACGCCAGCGCCGCCTCCTACGCCTTCGCCGCCGCCGCGCTCCTCGGCGGGCGGGTGACCGTGGCCGGCCTGGGGGCGGCCTCCCTGCAGGGAGACGTGGCCTTCGTCGACCTCCTCGAGCAGATGGGGGCCACCGTCGAGCGCGGCGAGGACCGCACGACGGTCTCCGGCACCGGGCGGCTCCACGGGATCGACGCCGATATGGCCGACATCAGCGACACCGCCCAGACCCTCGCCGTGGTGGCGGCCTTCGCCGACGGGCCCACCCGCGTCAGCGGCATCGGCTTCATCCGGGGCAAGGAGACCGACCGCGTGCGGGCCGTGGTGACCGAGCTGCGCCGCCTCGGCGTCGACGCCGAGGAGGAGCCCGACGGCTTCGTCGTCCGGCCCGGCCCCCTCCGCCCCGCCACCGTGCACACCTACGACGACCACCGGATGGCGATGGCCTTCGCCCTCGTCGGCCTGCGGGCGCCCGGCGTGCAGATCGCCGACCCGTCCTGTGTCGGCAAGACCTTCCCCGGCTTCTGGGCGTTCCTGGACGAGCTCCGGGCGCCGTCGGCCACCGGCGCTATGGTCCACCCCTCGTGAGAGTGATCGCCATCGACGGCCCGGCCGGGTCTGGGAAGTCCACCGTGGCGAAGGCCCTGGCCGAGCGGCTCGGCCTCGAGTACCTCGACACCGGGGCCATGTACCGGTCGGTGACCTTCGCCGCCCTCCGGCGGGGAATCGATCCGGCCGAGGCCGAGGCCGTGGCCCGGGTGGCCGACCGGGCCGTGATCGACGTCGGCCCGCACGGGGTGACCGTCGACGGCGTCGACGCCACGATCGAGGTCCGGGGCCCCGAGGTCAGCCGGGCCGTCAGCATCGTCGCCGCCAACCCCGACGTGCGCACCGAGATGGTCCGGCGCCAGCGGGAGTGGGTGGCCAAGCGGGACGGCGGGGTGCTGGAGGGTCGGGACATCGGCACCGTGGTGTTCCCCGACGCCACGCTCAAGGTGTACCTCACCGCCGATCCCGAGGTGCGGGCCCAGCGGCGCTCGAAGGAGGTCTCTGACCTCGATTACGAGACCGTGGCCGCCGACCTCGCCCGTCGCGACGCCCTCGACCAGGGGCGAGAGACGTCACCCCTCACCGAGGCCCCCGACGCTTTCGTCGTCGACACGACCGGGCTCACGGTGGACGAGATCATCGAGATCATCAGCGAGCGGCTGGGCGATGGCTGAGCTGCGCCCCGGCGACGACGTCGAGATCTGGACCGGCCCGCCCAGCCAGGCCACCCGCCTCTCCTACGCCATGGTGCGCGGCCTCATCTGGATCGTGGCCAAGGTGCTCGGACGGGTCGAGGTGGTGGGGGCCGAGAACGTCCCCACGGAGGGGGCGTTCATCCTGGCCCCCGTCCACCGCAGCAACGTCGACTTCGCCCTCAGCTCGATCGTCACCACCCGGCCCATGCGCTACATGGGCAAGGACAACATCTGGAAGTCCAAGGCCCTGGGTCGGTTCGTGTCGATGCTCGGCGCCTTCCCGGTCCACCGGGGCAGCGCCGACCGCGACGCGCTGAAGGCCTGCATCGACATCGTCTCCGGGGGCTCGCCCCTCGTCATGTTCCCCGAGGGCACCCGCCGCAGCGGTCCGGTGGTGGAGGACCTCTTCGACGGCACGGCCTTCGTAGCGGCCCGCACCCGCGTGCCGATCCTGCCGGTGGGCATCGGGGGGAGCGAGGCGATGATGCCGAAGGGCGCCAAGATGCTGAAGCGCTCGAAGCTGGTGCTCGTCGTCGGCGACCCGATCCCGGCCCCCGAGCTCACCGAGAAGGGTCGGGTGCCGCGCAGTGCGGTGGGCCAGCTCACGGCCCGCCTGCACCAGGACCTGCAGGTGCTCTTCGACGACGCCATGGCCCGCGCCGGGCGCCCCAACCCGCCCCGGGATCAGACCTCGGCGTCGGCGTAGCGCCGCCCGGCGCTCGGGTTCGTCGGCATCCGGGCGGCGGCGAAGACCTCGCGGACCCGGGCCTCGAAGTGCTCGAGGGGCAGCGTGTCGTAGTCCGGGTCGAAGGCCTTCTGGTCCCACTCGTGGGCGAAGCGCTCGGCCAAGGCCCACTCCTCGCCCGAGAGCTCCTCCCGGTACTTCTCGCGGGCGTCGGGGTCGCCCCCGAAGTGGCCGTAGTAGTGACGGCCCTGGAAGTCCTGGTGGACCCGGATCATCGTGTGCACCTCGGGGGTCTGTGGACGCCGGTGCACGGGGGGCGGGCCTGGGCGTCCACAGACGTCGTCAGAGGGCGGCGAGGACGGCGCTGGCGTGGAGGTCGCGGTCGCGGAGGCTGGGGCGATCGGGGACGGAGCCGCCGAGGCTGAAGGTGGCCAGCACGTCGACCGTGGCCAAGAGGTCCCGCAGCTCGCGCGGCGGCGGGAAGTACTCGTCCTCCTCGGTGATCCGCACCTCCTCGACGCCCCCGGTGGGGGCCAGGTGGGCGATGACGGCCTGCACGACCTGCTCGGGGGCGGAGGCGCCGGCGGTGACGCCGACGGTGCCCGAGATGCCCTCGGGGAGCTCCTCGGGGCCGTTCACCCGGTACACGGAGGGGGCCCCCGACTCGCGGGCCAGGCGCTCGAGGGCCCGGGTGTTGGAGGAGTTGGCCGAGCCGATCACGACGACGGCGTCGCAGCGCTTTGCGATCGCCCCGAGGGCGGACTGGCGGTTCGTGGTGGCGAAGCACAGGTCGCTGCGGCCGGGCTTCCACAGCTGCGGGAAGCGCTCCGCGGTCCGCTCGGCCACCGCCGCCCAGTCTCGGTGGGACAGGGTGGTCTGGGCCAGGAGGGCCACGGGTTGCTCGAAGGCGGGGAGGGCGTCGACCTCCTCGACAGACTCGACGCGGTGGATGGCCTCGGGGGCCACCGCCATCGTGCCCACCGCCTCTTCGTGGCCCTCGTGGCCGACGTAGACGATCTGGTAGCCCTTGCCGGCCCGGGTCTTCACCTCATGGTGCACCTTGGTGACGAGCGGGCACACGGCATTGACGACGTAGCCGCCGCTGGCCTTGGCGGCTGCCACCACCTCGGGCGCCGAGCCGTGGGCGGACAGCATGATCGGCCGGCCCGGTGGCACCTCGGCGAGGTCGTCGACGAAGACGACGCCGAGGTGCCGGAAGCGCTCGACGACACCTTGGTTGTGGACGATCTCGTGGTAGCAGTAGACGGGCGGCTCGAAGGCCCGCACCATCCAGGCCAGGGCCTTGATCGCCATCTCCACCCCGGCGCAGAAGCCCCGGGGAGCGGCGAGGAGCACCTTGTCGACAGCCACGGGTCCACGCTACCGGCGCCGTCCGCCGGACCCGGACTGCGGGTCCGGGTCCCGGCGGCCGTAGCCTTGAGCGGATGTCCCTGCCCCGAGTCCTCGCTGTCGCGCCCGGTTCGCCGGCGGCGCGCGCCGGGGTGGCGGTGGGCGACGAGATCATCGCCATCGACGGGCAGGTGCCGCGGGACATCCTCGAGTGGCGCTACCTCGTCGACGAGGCCGACCCGGTGGTCGACGTCGCCCGAGGCGGCCTCGAGCTCAGTCTCGAGGTGGTGAAGCGGGCGGGAGAGCCCCTCGGCCTGGACGTGCACTCCGCGCTGTTCGACCAGGTGCGCACCTGCGACAACCACTGCGAGTTCTGCTTCATCTACCAGCTGCCCCCGGGCCTGCGGCAGAGCCTGTACCTGAAGGACGACGACTACCGGCTGAGCTTCCTCTTCGGGAACTTCACGACGCTGACCCGCTTCACCGAGGCCGACCTCGAGCGGGTGGTCACCGAGCGGCTGAGCCCCCTGCACGTGTCGATCCACGCCACCGACCCCGCCGTGCGGGTGGAGATGCTGCGCAACCGCCGGGGGGCGACCAGCCTGCGCTGGCTGCGGGCCCTCCTCGACCACGGCATCGAGGTGCACGGCCAGGTAGTCGTCTGCCCCGGCCTGAACGACGGTGCGGTCCTCGACGACACCCTGGCCGGCGTGCTCGACCGCTTCCCGGAGCTGGCCTCCCTCTGCGTCGTGCCCCTCGGGATCAGCAAGTACAACACCGAGCCGCGGATGCGCCCGCACACCGTCGAGGAGGCCCGCACGGTCGTCGAGACCGTGGAGGACTGGCAGGAGGTGTACCTGCGGGTGCTCGGCCGCCGCCTCGTCTTCGCCGGCGACGAGTACTACCTCTTGGCCGACCGCCCGTTCCCCGATCCCGAGACCTACGAGGGCTTCCCGATGCACGAGGACGGCATCGGGATGGCCCGCACCCTGGAGCTCGAGCTGTTCGGGGCCAAGGCCACCAGCACCGGCAAGCAGGACGGGTTCTTCCTGTGGGCCGACGGAGGCGACGCCGCCAGCCCCGGCGTCCCCGCCTCCGATCGCACCGGTGCCGCGGAGACCGACTACGAGCCGTATCGGGGGCCGCGGGCCACGGCCGACCAGCTCCTGCAGATCCGTCCGTCCCGCACGGCTCCGGTGGCCCTCCTGACCGGTCCCTACGGAGCGAAGGTGCTGGCGCCCCTCGTGGCCCGTCTCGAGCGCGACGACGTGCGCATCGTGATCGTCGAGAACGAGTTCTTCGGCGGCACGACGGGCGTGACCGGGCTCATGGTGGGGGAGGACCTCGCCCGCACCCTCGCCGCCCAGCCGGAGGGCCACCGGTACCTCCTCCCCGACGTCTGCTTGTCGAACGGCCGCTTCCTCGACGGCACCAGCCCCGCCGACCTGCCCCGCGCCGTCGAGATCGTCCCCACCGACGGGCACGCCCTGCGGCAGGCCCTCGACCTCCCCCCGATCCCCGCGTCCGGGGATCGTCCCGCCGCCCTGGAAGGCGCCCGATGACCACCGACCTGCCCACCGTCGCCATCGTGGGCCGCCCCAACGTGGGCAAGTCCACCCTCGTGAACCGCATCGTCGGCAAGCGGGTCGCCATCGTCGAGGAGAAGCCGGGGGTGACCCGGGACCGCAAGGAGGTCGACGCGGAGTGGCTCGGCGTGCCCTTCCGCCTGGTCGACACGGGCGGCTGGATGCCCGGCGGCACCGACCTCGATGCCAAGGTCAGCCGCCAGAGCGAGCAGGCCATCCGCGACGCCGACGTGGTGGTCATGGTCGTCGACGCCGTCACCGGCGTCACCGAGGAGGACTCCCGCACGGCCGAGGTGGTGCGCAGCCTGGCCCGCGGCAAGATCCTCCTCGTCACCAACAAGGTCGACGACGCCGGGCGCGAGGGCCTCATCTGGGAGTTCATGGCCCTCGGGCTGGGCGAGCCGGTCGGGGTGAGCGCCCTCCACGGCCGGGGCTCGGGCGAGGTGCTCGACCGGCTCGTCGAGCTGCTCCCCCCGCCAGCCCCGGTGGAGGCGGTCCCGGAGGACGACGACGAGGGGGACGAGGACACGCCGCCACGGGTCTTCTCCGTCGCCCTGGTGGGCCGCCCCAACGTGGGGAAGTCCACCCTGTTCAACCGGCTGATCGGCGAGGAGCGGGCGGTCGTCCACGACATGCCGGGCACCACCCGGGACACGATCGACACGGTCGTCGAGACCGACGAGGGCCCGATCCGCTTTGTGGACACGGCCGGCATGCGCCGCAAGGCCAAGATCGACGAGGGCACCGAGTACTACTCCCTGGTGCGGGCCCTGCAGGCCGTCGACCAGTCCGACGTGGCCCTGCTCGTCATCGACTCGACCGTCGGCGTGACGGCCCAGGACCAGCGCCTGGCCGAGCGCATCGACGCCGCCGGGAGCCCGCTCGTGGTGCTACTCAACAAGCACGAGCTCCTCCCCGACGCCGAAGCCCGGGCCGACTTGGACTGGCAGGTCCAGGAGCGCCTCCGCTTCATCGGGGAGGCCCCGGTCCTCAAGATCTCGGCCCTCACCGGCAAGGGCGTGCACAAGCTGCTCCCCGCGCTGTCGATGAGCATCGAGGACTACCACCGCCGCGTCCCCACCCGCCGGGTCAACGAGGTCATCCGGGCCGCCCAGCAGGCGCAGCCCGGCCCCCATGGCGTCAAGGTGCTCTACGCCACGCAGGCCGCCACCGATCCCCCGACGTTCACGCTCTTCGCCAACCGCGAGGTCCCCGCCCCGTACCTGCGCTACCTCGAGCGCCGCCTCCGGGAGGACTTCGACCTCGGCGCCACGCCCATCAAGATGCGGGTCCGCAAGCGCTAGGCATGTCCGGACCCAGTCCCCAGCCCCCGTCCACCTCCCTCCTCGGGTCCTCCGCCCTGGCCCTCGGGGCGCTGGGCGTGGTGTTCGGCGACATCGGCACGAGCCCGCTCTACGCGTTCCGGGAGGCCTTCGAGCACCACGACCTCACGGTCGACACCACCAACGCCCTGGGCGTGGCGTCGATCGCGTTCTGGGCCCTGGTCGTCATCATCTCGATCAAGTACCTCGCTCTCGTGATGCGGGCCGACAACCACGGTGAGGGTGGCATCCTGGCCCTCACCGCGCTCGTCATGCCGCGGGGCAAGGGGGCCAAGACGGGCGGGCTCGTGCTCCTCGGCGTCTTCGGCACGGCGCTGCTCTACGGCGATGGGCTCATCACGCCCGCCATCTCGGTCCTGAGCGCGGTGGAGGGCTTCGAGGTGGCGTCGTCGGCGTTCGCCGACTGGGTCATCCCGCTGGCCTGCGCCATCCTCGTCGGGCTGTTCCTCGTCCAGCCGCGGGGCACCGGGGCGGTGGGCAAGGTATTCGGTCCGGTGATGGTCGTGTGGTTCACCGTGATCGGCGGGCTCGGCCTCCACCAGGTCCTCCAGCACCCTGGGGTCCTGCAGGCCCTGAACCCGGTGAACATCGTGCACTTCTTCGGGGCCGAGCCGCTCAAGGCGTTTCTGGCCCTCGGCAGCATCTTCCTCGTGGTCACCGGGGGCGAGGCCCTCTACGCCGACATGGGGCACTTCGGTCGGCGTCCGATCACGCTGGCCTGGTACGGCCTGGTGCTGCCCGGGCTGGTCCTCAGCTACTTCGGCCAGGCCGCCCTGCTCCTGGGTGATCCGGGGGCCATCGAGAGCCCCCTCTACGAGATGGCGCCGCAGTGGGGGATCACCCCCCTCGCCATCTTGGCCACGCTGGCCTCGGTGATCGCCTCCCAGGCCCTGATCTCGGGGGCCTTCTCCCTCACGGTCCAGGCCGTGCAGCTCGACTACCTCCCGCGCGTCCGCATCGCCCACACGTCGGGCAAGCACGCCGGCCAGGTGTACGTGCCCCTCGTGAACTGGGGCCTGATGGTCGGCACCCTCGGTCTGGTGCTCGGGTTCCGCAGCTCCAGCAACCTGGCCGCCGCCTACGGCATCGCCGTGACGACGACGATGGTGATCACCTCGATCCTGTTCTTCGTCGTGGCCCGGCGGGAGTGGGGGTGGACAAAGGCCCGCACCGGTGCGGTCGTGGCGCCGCTGCTCCTGGTGGACCTCGCCTTCTTCGCCGCCAACGTGCCCAAGATCCCCCACGGCGGCTGGTTCCCCGTCGTGGTGGCGATCGTGCTGCTCGTCGGGATGGCCACCTGGCGACGCGGCCGCCAGCTCATCGCCGCCCGCATCCGCCGCGCCGAGCGTCCGCTCGACGGGGTGATCGCCGGCAGCCAGCACGTGGCCTGCGTGCCGGGGACGGCCGTGTTCCTGTTCAAGGACCCGGGCTTCGCCCCACCGGCGCTGCTCAACAACCTGCGTCACAACAAGGTGCTCCACGAGACGACGATCGTGGCCTCGGTCGTGACCGAGGGCCTGCCCCGGGTGGCCTCTGAGGACCGGGTCGGGCTCCGGCGCGTCGCCGACGGCGTGTGGCAGGCGTCCCTGCACTTCGGGTTCATGGAGGAGCCGGACGTGCCGGCCGCCCTGGCTGGCATCGACGAGCCCGGCCTCGTGGTCGACCCCGAGTCGGTCTCCTACTTCCTCGGCCGCGAATCCGTCCTGGCCACCGAGCTCGAGGGGATGCCGATCCCGGTCGAGCGCCTCTTCGCCTTCATGCACCGCAGCGCGGACAGCGCCGCCCGCTTCTTCAACCTGCCCCCCGACCGCATCTTCGAGGTCGGCGCCCACGTCGAGATCTGAGGCCGTCGGAATCTGCTGACCCGTTGGGACCTCTCGGGGGTGCCGGTCGGACGGTGCGTATCTGCCGGACATCGACAATGCACGTAGCGCAAGGATCTCGGGATCCTGTTCGCCGGAGGTCGGCGCGAGCCTTGGCATGTTCCAGCCGCGGCCGACGAGGTCAGGTTCGTGCGATTGTCCGCGTTGTAGCGACAACTCCCACAGCAGTGACGGCGCGAATCAGATTGTCGCTGCTACCCGGGCAATAGAAGCCCCGCCGGGCTCTGTCCCAGCTCTGCCGGTACCGGTCGCCTCGCCATCTCACCCTCACCGTAAGGGGCGCGCCGCGCTCAGGGCGTGGCGCGGCTGAGGCCGGCGACCTGGGCGGCGAAGCGATCGAGCTCCTCGTCGGTGGTCAGGTAGTGGACGCTGGCCCGCACCACCGCCCGCAGGCCGCGGTGGGGGAGGTCGAGCTGGGCGCTCGTGGCCGTCGACGCGGTGACGTTCGTGCCCTGGGCCCGGAGCCGTGCCACGACGTCTTCCGGCTCGAGCCCGTCGATGGTGAACGTGGTGATGGCGCACAGCCGGGCCCCTCGGTCCCGGACGGTGACGCCGGGGATGGCTGACAACCGGTCCCGCAGGCCCGCCGCCAGGGTGGCGTTGCGCGCCGCGATGGCGTCGAGCCCCCACGACAGGGCGTGGTCGACCGCTGCGCCGAGGCCGAGCCGACCGGCGATGTCGGCCTCCCACATCTCGAAGCGGCGGGCGTCCGGGCGGATCTCGTAGCGCTCGGGCGCCACCCAGGTGGCGGCCAGGAGGTCGAGCATCGGGGGCTCGAGATGCTGGACGAGGTGGCGGTCGACGTACGCGAACCCGGTGCCGCGGGGACCGCGGAGGAACTTGCGGCCCGTCGCGGTGAGGACGTGGCAGCCGAGCTCGGCGACGTCGAGCGGGAGCTGACCCGCCGACTGGCAGGCATCGAGCACGAAGAGCACCTCCGCGCCCCGGCAGAGCCGGCCGACCTCGGCGGCGGGGTTCACCAGGCCGCTCTGGGTGGGGACGTGCACGAGGGAGACGAAGCCGACGTGGTCGTGGTCGAGCGCCTGCGCCAGGGCATCGAGGTCGATCTGGCCGTGCTCGTCGTCGTCGACGAGCACGAGCTCGCAGCCGGTGCGGCGCTGGAGCTGGAGGAGGGCGATGGCGTTGGAGCCGTACTCGGCCCGCCCTGTGATGACCCGCTCGCCGGGGCGCAGCGGGAGGGAGTGGACGACGCTGGCCCAACCCCTCGTCGCCGAGTCCGTGAGGGCGATCTCGTCCGGACCGCAGCCCAGGAGGGCGGCCACCGAGTCGTAGACGGCGGCCAGGGCCTCGGCCGCCTCCGCGGCTGCCTCGTAGCCGCCGGTGGTGGCCTCGCGGTGCAGGTGGGCGATGACCGTGTCGAGGACGGGCTGCGGGAGCAGGGAGGCGCCGGCGTGGTTGAGGTGGAGCACCTCGGCGGCGCCGGGGGTGAGGTCCCGGGCCCGGTCGACGTCGATCCCGGTCACCCCACCGACGCTAATGGGGGCGGATCAGCGCCCACCGCCCGTGGGCTGCCCACTAACGTCGGCCCGGACATGGACACGCCCATCTTGGCCGTCGTGGCGGTCGCTGCCCTCGTGGCTGCCCTGGTCTGGGGTCGCTCGGCCCGCCGCTTCCAGCGCGTGTGGGAGCGCATCGAGACCGACCTCGGGCACGACGCCGACGCCACGGTGCTGGCCCGCTCCGCCTACCGCAAGGAGCTCCACACCGTCACGCTCTACGCCGTCATCGCGGTGGCGGCGGCGGTGGGGGTGGCCTGGGACTCGAGGGAGGCCAGCTCCCTGTTCGCCTTCGTACTCGTCCCGGTGGCGTTGTCGCTCGTCTACGCCCGCGACTTCCGCAAGGAGGCCCGCCTGGCCGAGGACCGCGTCATGCTCGAGCGGCGGGCCGAGGAGGTGCTGTCCCAGGAGGAGCTGGCGCCTCGCCGGTGGGCCGCCCGCCTCGCCCCCGAGGACCTTCCCGACTTCGCCGGCTTCGAACTCGGCCGCGTCTACCAGGCCGGGACCGGCCTGATGGCGGGAGACTTCTACGACGTGTTCCGCGTCGCCCCCAACCGCATCGCGGCGGTGATCGGGGACGTCACGGGCCACGGCATCGAGCCGTCCATCACCGCCTTCCAGGCCAAGTACCTCCTCCGGGTGTTCCTGCGGCAGTTCCGGGACCCCGCCCAGGCGCTCGAGGAGCTGAACCGGCAGATGTCCTCGCTCGAGCGTGACGAGGAGTTCATCTCGCTCTGCGTCGTCGTGTTCGACACCGACGCCGCCACCCTGCGGGTGGCCTCGGCCGGCCACCCGGCGGCCTGGCTGTGGCACGAGCGCGAGGTCCGCGGGTTGCGGGCCACCGGGCCGCTGCTCATGCTGGACCCGGACGGCGGCTACAACAGCCGCGAGATCCCGCTCGACACGGGCGACCTGCTGCTGCTCTACACCGACGGCCTCGCCGAGGCCCGGGCTGGGGACCAGCTCTTCGGTGAGGAGCGGGTGGCCAACCTGCTGCGACGTGACCCCGGGGTGCCGCCCGACGTCCTGTGCAAGTCCCTGCTCGAGGCTGCCCGCGAGTTCGCCACCGAGCCGATGACCGACGACATCGCCATCCTGGCCATCCGCCGGGCATGAGAGACGCAGCGCTCCACGCCCGGCTCGAGCGGGCCCGGGCCGGCAACCTCCACAAGGAGGGAGCCAAGCTGGAGCGCCAGAACAAGCTGTTCGTCCGCGACCGGCTGGCCCTCCTGCTCGACGAGGGCTCCTTCATCGAGGATGCCCTCCTCGCCAACACCGCCGCCGAGGACCTCCCGGCCGACGGTGTCGTCACCGGGGTCGGCCGCGTCGAGGGCCGCCCGGTCTGCGTGGTGGCCAACGACCCGACCGTGAAGGCCGGCTCGTGGGGGGCTCGCACGGTCGAGAAGATCGTGCGCCTCACCGAACGGGCCCTGCGCGACTCGCTGCCTGTCTTCTGGCTGGTGGACTCGGCCGGCGCCCGGATCACCGACCAGGTGGAGCTCTTCCCCGGCCGCCGGGGAGCGGGCCGCATCTTCTACAACCAGGTGAAGCTGTCCGGGAAGGTCCCCCAGATCTGCTGCCTCTTCGGGCCCAGCGCCGCCGGCGGGGCCTACATCCCGTCCTTCTGCGACATCGTGATTATGGTCGAGGGCAACGCCTCGATGTACCTCGGCTCGCCCCGCATGGCCGAGGTGGTGATCGGCGAGCAGACGACCCTGGAGAAGATGGGCGGGGCCCGCATGCACGCCACCGTGTCGGGGTGCGGCGACAACCTGGCCCACGACGACGTCGACGCCATCGAGCAGGCCCGCGCCGTGCTGTCCTACCTCCCGCAGACGTGGCGGGAGGTGCCTCCGCGCTACCACCCGGCCGCGCCCGCCCGGGAGCTCACGGCCGACATGGTGCCGACCCTCGACACCCAGGGCTACGACATGCACGACCTGATCGACGCCGTGGTCGACCTGGAGAGCTTCTTCGAGGTGAAGCCCCTGTTCGCACCCGAGCTGATCGTGGGCTTCGGTCTCCTCGACGGCAAGCCGGTGGGCATCGTCGCCAACAACCCGATGCAGCTGGGAGGGGCCCTCTTCGTCGACTCGGCCGACAAGGCGGCCCGGTTCATCTGGTGGTGCGACGCCTTCAACGTGCCGCTCGTGTTCCTGGCCGATGTGCCCGGCTTCATGATCGGCAGCCAGGTCGAGCGCCAGGGCATCATCCGCCACGGGGCCAAGATGGTGACCGCCGTGAGCGAGGCCACGGTGCCGAAGGTGTCCGTGATCGTGCGCAAGGCCTACGGCGCCGGCCTCTATGCCATGAGCGGCCCGGCCTTCGAGCCCGAGGCGACGATCGCCCTGCCTACCGCCAAGATCGCCGTCATGGGTCCCGAGGCGGCCGTCAACGCGGTCTACGCCAACAAGATCGCTGCCATCGAGGACCCCGAGGAGCAGGCCGCCTTCGTGGCCGAGCAGCGCCGCGTCTACGAGGAGGACGTCGACCTCTACCGGCTGGCGTCGGAGCTCGTCATCGACGCCGTCATCGAGTTCGGCGACCTGCGGGCCGAGCTGATCGCCCGGCTGGCGGCGGCCGAGCACAAGGACCGGTCCTTCTCCGACCGGCGCCATGGGGTCCCCCCGGTCTGAGCTCTCGCGCCGCCCTGCCTGGCCGGAGGGGGGGAGCGTGCGGGACACTGGGGCGTGCCCTGGTGCGAGACGTGCGACCGCTTCTACAACCCGAACACGCTCCGCCCCGATGGCACCTGCCCGACCTGTGGGCGCCTGGTCGCCGATCCGGGTCGGCTGGCCGCGGAGGGAGACGGCGACGCCGCCGCCGGGGAGGCCCACACGGGCGCGCCGTGGCACTTCAAGCTGCTCGTCGCGGCGACGGCGGTCTACCTCAGCTACCGCCTGTTCCAGGGGATCGTCTGGGTGGGGCACCATCTCTGATCTCCGGAAGGACCGTTTTGGGCGGACCCCGCGTGGGTACGGCGAAGGGGTGGACGATCTCCTCGAGTGCCAGCCCGATCCTGGGAGCGTGCGCGCCGCCCGCCTGTTCGTGGTCGACAAGCTGCAGGAGTGGCACGCCGACGACCTGGTCGACTCCGCCGCGCTTCTGACGAGCGAGCTGGCCACCAACGCCGTCCTCCACACCCGGCGCCCCTTCACCGTCGGCGTGCGCCGCAGCGGCACCGGGGTGCGAGTGGAGGTCATCGACGGCTCCGAGGACCGCCCGCACGTCCCCTCCCACCTGCGGCCCGACCCGAACACGGCGGAGGCGGGCGACGTGCTGGCCACCTCGCCCGACGAGGTCGACCGGCTGTTCTCCGGCCTCGGGATGGTCGACGCCGTGGCCAACGACTGGGGCACCCAGCCCATCCCCGGCAAGGGCAAGGTCGTCTGGTTCGAGCTGCGCTCCGACGGGCGGAACCAGGCCAGCGGGCTGTCGGCCCTGCGCCATGACGACGCCGACGAGGAGGACCTCACGGCCTCCCTGCCCCCGCTGACCCCGCAGGGCCTCGACGGCGGGCCGGTCGTGACGCTCGGGCGCGTGGTGCTGGTGCTGGTCTTCCTCGCCATCCTGGCCGCCGTCGTCTACGCCGGCCTGTGGGCTGGCGGCGTCCTGGGCACCGTCTGGTACGGTCACTGACCCATCCCGGGCCGTGGCGCAGTTTGGTTAGCGCGCTTGACTGGGGGTCAAGAGGTCGGAGGTTCGAATCCTCTCGGCCCGACTGGATGTAGGTCAGAGCCGGCCCCCGGGGCCGGCTCTGCTCGTTGCGGGAGACCCGGGTGCGACCTGAGGTCGACTGTGCGACGATGCAGCCGGCCCGGGCCACAGGGGCGGGCTGAGGGGAGGGAGCATGGGCACGTCCCGCCAAGGGGTAGGCGAACCGGGTTGGAGCCCGCCGTCGGAGTAGGACCGCTGGCGGCCGGTCGCCCGATGGTCCGCCTGGTGCGGGAGGTGGCGCTGGTGGCGGCGCTGCTCCTGCTCTACCGAGCCGGTCGTCTCCTGGGGCGCGACTCGGTCACCGAGGGGTTCGCGCACGCCGTGCAGATCGTGCGGTGGGAGCGCTGGCTGGGCGTGGGCACGGAGCTGGACCTGCAGCGATGGGTGCTCGGCCATCGCTGGCTGGTGATGGCCAGCAACCGCTACTACGCGCAGGTGCACTTCCCGGTGTCGATCGCCTTCCTGGTCTTCATGTACCTGCGGCGGGCCCCGCACTACCTGCGCGTCCGATGGGTCTTCGCCCTGGTCACCGCGGTGGGCTTGGTCGGCCACCTGGCCTATCCGCTGGCCCCGCCCCGCATGCTCCCGGGCTTCGTGGACACGATCTCGCGCTTCGGCCCGGCCATCTACGACCGCTCCGACGTCGCCGCCGTCGCCAACCAGTACGCGGCCATGCCGTCGCTGCACTTCGGCTGGGCGGTCATCGTGGCCTGGGGGGTCATCTCGACCGGCCGCAGCCCATGGCGCTGGCTGCTGGTGGTGCACCCGGTGGCCACCCTGTTCGCCATCGTGGCGACGGCCAACCACTATTGGGCCGACCCGTTCGTGGCCGGGGTGCTGGTCGCCCTCGCGATCCCGGTGACGACCCGCTTCGCTGCCACCGATGGTGGGGAGGCGTCGAGCGCGGAGGTGCGATGGGCGGCCGCGGCCGGGACGGCCTGCCAGCTGCCCCGATAGGTTCGAGCCCCATGTGCGGCCGGTTCGTCTCTGCCCCATCACCGGACCAGGTGCCCTGATGCGCGTCGCTGTCGGCTCCGATGATCGCTGCCTGCTCGTGGACGTCGTCGTGGCGCGGCTCGAGGACGCCGGGTACGAGGTGCTGGAGCCGGTGCCCGTCGGCGATCCCTGGCCCGACGTGGGTCGCGCGGTCGCCGAGGCGGTGGCATCGGGTGAGGCCGAGCTCGGCGTCGTGGCCTGCTGGACCGGGACCGGCGTGTCCATCGCCGCCAACAAGGTGGCCGGCGTGCGGGCGGCGCTGTGCGTCGATGCCGAGTCGGCGCGGGGCGCTCGACGCTGGAACGACGCCAACGTCCTGGCCCTCTCGCAGCGGCTGACGACGCCGTCGGTGGGGGAGGAGATCCTCGATGCCTTCCTCGGCGCCGCCCCCGACGAGGACGAGCGGTCCAACTTCGAGCGGTTGGGCTGAGGGTTCGTCAGCCCCGCCCTGGCCGGCGACCCACTCGTTTGCCGGCATCGCCGCCGGGGAGGGTGCAGGACCTCACGCCCACCACGGAGGTTCACGATGGACAACGACCGCTTCGACGACGACCTCGAGCGGGAGCACCCCGGTGACGCTCGCCGTGCCGACGATCCCAACATCTAGAACCGTCGGTGGCGTGGTGGGCGGCGTGGCCGGCCACAAGGCGGCCGAGGCCGTCAACCCCGAGGGTGACGAGATCTCGGGCGACAAGGTCCCCGACCCCGGCACCAAACACGACTGATCCCGCCGCGGTGCGTCGCCCGGCCGAGCGTCGGGCGAACGCACCGCGGGGCAGCGGGGGCGGACCGGTAGGTTCAGGCCCATGTGCGGCCGCTTCGTCTCAGCCACGCCCCCCGACCAGGTGGCGGCCTACTTCGGCACCGAGGCGCCCGAGGCGCGGCTCGACCCGAGCTACAACGTCGCCCCCACGCGCGACGTCTACGCCGTCCTGAGCGACGGGAGCACCCGCCACCTCGACGCCTTCCACTGGGGCCTCGTGCCCCTCTGGGCCAAGGACGCCAAGATCGGCTCCAAGATGATCAACGCCCGGGCCGAGACCCTGGCCGAGAAGAACGCCTACAAGTCCGCCTTCAAGCGGCGGCGCTGCCTCGTCCCGGCCGACGGCTTCTACGAGTGGCGCAAGGATCCCGACGCCCCGCCGAAGGCCAAGAAGCAGCCCTTCTTCATCCACCGACCGGACGGGCGGCCCTATGCCTTCGCCGGCCTGTGGGAGGTGTGGCGGGGCCCGAACAAGGACCAGGAGCCCCTGCGCTCCTGCACCATCATCACCACCACGCCCAACGAGCCGATGGCCGCCATCCACGACCGCATGCCCGTGATCCTGCCGGAGTCGGCCTGGGACACCTGGCTGGATCGAGAGGTGGACGACCTCGAGCTGCTGGGGAAGCTCCTTGTCCCCGCGGCTCCCGAGCTCACCGTCATGCACCCCGTGTCGACGGCGGTCAACAACGTGCGCCACAACGGCCCCGAGCTGATCGACGAGATCGACCCCGACGTCCCGGTCGAGGAGCCCGCGGCGCCGAGCTGAGGTCCGGTGCTAGTCCGGTGCTAGTCCGCCACCTCGGGCCGACCGGCCTGGCGGAGCGCGGCCCGGATCCGCTCGGCGGCATCGTCGAGCGACGCGGGGTCAGGCGAGGGGTCGGCCTTGCTGAAGCTCAGATCGGCCTCCGTGTCGACCGGGATGAGGTGGAGGTGGGTGTGGGGCACCTCGAGGCCGGCGATGATCATGCCGATGCGGGTGGGGGAGAAGGCCGCCATCTGCGCCTGCCCGATCACCTGGGCCACCGCCATGCACCGCTCGGCCAGCCGGGGGTCGAGATCGAGCCAGTGGTCGACCTCCGCCCGGGGGACGACGAGCGTGTGCCCGGGGGCGATCGGGCTGATCGTGAGGAAGGCCACCACCTCCTCGTCGCGCCACACGAACCGGCCGGGGATGTCGCCGTCGATGATCTTCGTGAAGAGGGTGCTCACGTCCGCATCGTAGGGTGGCACCGTGGAACCAGCGCCCGAGGATCAGCCGCGTCGCCGCCCGCTGCACGCGCACCCGCGGCTCGAGGCGCTGGAGCACGAGGTCGAGCACTACCTGCCCGGCCACGTCGAGCCGCCGACCGCCGGTGAGGGCGAGGACCGCATCCTCACGGTGCCCAACGCCGTCACGGTGGTGCGCCTGTGCCTCATGCCCGTGTTCCTGTGGCTCATCTTCGGCCGGGAGGACCGGACCACCGCGGCGTGGCTCCTGGCCGGGCTCGGCATCACGGACTTCCTCGACGGCTGGATCGCCCGCCACTTCAACCAGGTCAGCAACATCGGCAAGGTCCTGGATCCCGTCGCCGACCGCCTCCTGTTCATCCTGGGCGTCGGCGGCATCGTCGTGGACGGCGCGGTG
>DASUDP010000106.1:0-3103 GCA_036275535.1 Acidimicrobiales bacterium
GCAGGCGGTGGATCGAGCGGAGCGGGTGGGATTTGAACCCACGGACGAGGTTGCCCCCGTCACATCCTTAGCAGGGATGCGCATTCAACCGGACTCTGCCACCGCTCCATTGGTGGACGAGGGAGCCTACCAATGGGCCACCCCCCCGTTCCGATCCAGGGACGCGGAGCGGGTGGGATTCGAACCCACGAACCCTTGCGGGTCGACGACTTTCAAGGCCGTTGCCTTCGTCCACTCGGCCACCGCTCCGTCATCGAGTCTCGCATAGTCCGCGATCAGGTTTCGCTGTCGTCCCAAGGGGTGCGGCCGAGCGTGAAGCGTGATCGTCGACCGGCCTGCCAACCCGTGCGTCCAGAGGAAGCAGACCGCGTCGTGCGGTTGGAGGTAGATCGCGATCACGTCGGAGGTGTCGCAGCTGGGGTATTGGATGCGGTTCTGGCTTCGGTTCGACCTGACCGACTTGAGCATGACGGGACAGCCACCGGTCGGTCCGGTGGTGGATGCACCCTTCACCTCAACCCGAAGCAAGTCGCTCCACGAGCCGCGACGAGGTCAAAGGGCGCCTTTCCCGTCGCCGAACGGAAGACATCCCAACCCTCCTCGATCAGGCGTGACGCAACCTTCGCCTCTGCCAAAGCACCCAGCCATGTCTTCGGATCCATCCGAAGATCTAACCCAGGTGGTGTGACACCTAGTGGCTCAGCTTGGCCCGTTGGGCGGTCAACCAGTCGTCGGCCTGGCGCCAGGCGGCCTGGGCGTCGCGGCGCTTGGTGGGGCCGTGCTCGCTGGCCGCCGGGTAGCTGCCCAGGAACTTGATGTCGGCCACCTTGGAGCGGATGTCGCGGAGGCAGTCGGCCACGAGCTCGTCGGCCAGGTGGCCCTCGAGGTCGATGATGAAGCAGTAGTCGCCGAGGGCCTTCTTGGTGGGGCGGGACTCGAGCTTCACGAGGTTGATGGCCCGGGCGGCAAACTCCTGGAGGATGGCGAGGAGCGAGCCAGCCCGGTCGGTCCGCTGGAACACGACGATCGTCGTCTTGTCGTGACCCGTGGGAGGCGGCACGGGGCCGTGGCCGACCAGCACGAAGCGGGTGCTGTTCTCGGGATGGTCCTCGATGTCGCTGGCCAGCACCTCGAGGCCGTAGATCTTGGCCGCCAGGACCGGAGCCACCGCCGCCGAGCAGCCATCGTGCTCGGCGCTGACGAGGCGGGCTGCCTCGGCGTTGGAGTTGGCTGCCACCACCTCTACCCCGGGCAGCTGGCGGGCCATCCAGGCGCGGCACTGGCCAGCGGCGACGGGGAAGGTCAGCACGCGGCGGATGTCGCCCATGGCGACACCGGGCGGGGCCATCAGGCAGAGCTGGATCCCGAGGACGACCTCCCGCTGGATGAGCAGGTCGTGCTCGAGGGCGAGGGCGTCGATCGTGACGTTGACCGTGCCCTCGATCGAGTTCTCGATCCCGACGAAGCCGAGATCGACCTCACCGGCGTCAACCGCCGCCAGCACCTCGGCGAAGGTGCCCATCGGGAGGAGCGTCTGGCTGGCCAGATCGGGCTGCGACAGCAGCGCCTGCTCGGTGAAGGTGCCCTCCGGGCCGAGGAAGGCGACGCGCTGCAGCGGGCCGGGTGCGGCGTCGTCGGTCACGAGGCGTCATGCTACTGAGGTGGACGAAGCGGCCCTCCAGCAGCTGCTCGATGCCGTGCGCTCGGGCGACCTGCACCCCGACGACGCACTGGCGTCCCTGCGCCGGCTGCCCTTCGCCGACCTCGGCTTCGCCCGCGTCGACCACCACCGGGCGCTGCGCCAGGGCCTGCCGGAGGCGGTCTACGGACCGGGCAAGGCCCCGGAGCACGCCGCCGCCATCATCACCGAGCTCCTCAGCGCCGGCGCCAGCCCGGTGCTGCTCACGCGGGCCAGCGACGAGCAGGCCCAGGCCGCCCTCGCCGCCAACCCCGGGGGGGAGCAGCACGGCACCACCCTCGTGTGGCGGCCTGCCGCCCCCCGCCCGGAGCGGGTGGTGGTCTGCACCGCCGGCACGGCCGACCTGCCCGTGGCCGAGGAGTGCGTGACCGTCCTGGCCGCCCACGGCATCGACCCCGTGCGACTGACCGACGCCGGGGTGGCCGGCGTGCACCGCCTGCTGGCCGACGTCGACGTGCTCGACGACGCCGACGTGGTGATCGTGGTGGCCGGCATGGAGGGCGCGCTGGCCAGCCTCGTCGGCGGGCTCACCGGCGCTCCCGTGATCGCGGTGCCGACCAGCGTCGGCTACGGCGCCGGCCTGGAGGGGGTCACCGCGCTGCTGGCCATGCTCTCGTCGTGCGCCGCGGGGCTCACCGTCGTCGGCATCGACAACGGGTACGGCGCCGCCTGCGCCGTGCTCCGGATGCTGAAGTGAGCCGGATCGCCTGGTTCCACTGCTTCTCCGGCATCGCCGGGGACATGGCCCTCGGGTCGCTGATCGACGCCGGTGCCGGGGTCGACGAAGTGCGGACCCTGCTCGAGCGGCTCCCGGTGCAGGGGTGGGCCATCGAGGCCGAGCCGGTCCTGCGCTGCGGGATCGCCGCCACGAAGCTCCACGTCCACGCCGACGAGAGCTCGGTCGTGCGGACGGCGGCCCACATCAGCGGCCTCGTGCGGGAGGCCCGGCTGCCGGAGCGCGTCGAGCGCCGAGCGCTGGCCACCTTCGCCGCCCTGGCCGACGCCGAGGGACGGCTCCACCGGCGTCCCCCCGAGCAGGTGCACTTCCACGAGGTCGGCGGCCTCGATGCCATCGTGGACATCGTCGGCACCTGCGCCGCCCTGGAGGTGCTCGGCATCGACGAGGTGCGGGCGTCCACCGTCGTCACCGGGACCGGCATGGTGCGCGCCGCCCACGGCCTGCTCCCCAACCCGGCCCCCGCCGTCGTCTCGCTGCTGGCCTCGGTGCACGCACCCACGACCGGGCTCGACGTCGGCGTCGAGCTCACCACCCCCACCGGCGCGGCGCTGCTGGCGGCGCTGGCCGGTGGCTTCGGACCGTTGCCGGCCATGGCCGTCGAGGCGTCCGGGTTCGGAGCCGGCAGTCGTGAGATCGAGGGTCGGCCCAACGTGACCCAGGTCGTG
>DASUDP010000107.1:0-17323 GCA_036275535.1 Acidimicrobiales bacterium
CCGCGACGACCTCATCGCCAAGCTGCTCGACTTCATCGCCGACTACGACAAGACCGCCAAACCGTTCAAGTGGACCTACGCCGCCGATCCGCTCAAGGTCGCCTGATGGATGCGCGACTCACTTCCGCGCGGCGGCACTAGACGAAGCACTAGACGGGAAAATCCAAGGGGTCAGTGGTCGTAGGCGGTGAGCGAGCGCAGCACGGGCTGGCCGCTGTGGTGGTTGTGCCAGATCACGGCGGTCAACGCGAGAAGGCGTTGGATGACTCGGGTCGCGACGCCTTGAGCGCTGTGGCCACCGTGTCGTTCCAGGCTCCGCTTCATCTTCAAGGTGGCGTTGACCGACTCGATGATCTGGCGGATCGAGCGCAGCTGGCGGGCGCCGCGCCGTGGCTTCTCCCGCTTCATGGCGGGTCGGACGAGCTCGATGCCGAGGTCGGCCAGGCGCCGCTCGAACTCCGCGGACGCGTAACCCTTGTCAGCGACAAGGGTCTGTCCTGTCCGCCCGGCGAGCAGCTCGGGGTCGCTGTCGAACAGGTCGAGGGCGACCTCTCGTTCGTCGGTCTTGGGGTTGGCCAGCGCGAACGCCACGGGCAGACCGGCGGGGTGGCCACCAGGTGTAGGCGCAGCCCCCAGAAGTAGCGGGAATGGCTGGCGCAGTAGCCATAGCCGTCCCAGCCGGCCAGGTTGGAGCGCTTCGCGGTGGGCCGAGACCGGCCGCATTCCACGGGGGTTGAGTCGATCAGCCACGTGTCATCAGCCCAGGCATCGACGTCCTTGGCGAGGAGTCGCATCACCGCTTGGCATGTCGATGCCGCCTTGCGGAGCCGCTTGTTGTACCCCGGCCTGGCCCGGCACGTACGGGAACAGGTGCCCGAGGTGCGCCTTGGCGTGGCGGACCCAACGGGCCTCGTCGTCGAAGCCCAACAGGACCTGCAACACCGCCATGGTGATGAGCTCGGCGTCGCTCAACTTCGGTCGCAGGCCGATCCGAGGCCGAGGCGGGACCAGCTCCGGTCGGTCCTTCAGAAGGTCATCCACACGCACGTACAGTGCAGTCGCGAGGGTTTCCAGGTCGGTGTCCATCGATCCTCCACGATCGGTTGGTAGCAACACCGATCGTGGACGCCCTCGGCGCGTCAGCCGCGGACCCTCACCCCTTGGAATAGGTCCTCTAGTAGCCGGTCGCGAGCGACTACCTCCCTGTCCGGTCCTGCCGCCACTGACCAGTTGTGCGCCGCCTGAGAACCGGGGGGGCCGGGCGTAGGTGATGACAGATCCGTGAGTGTCGTGTACAACCTACAGAATGGGGGGGCCATGCCGCGACGATGCTGCACCCGGGTGCGCTCCGGTGCGGTCGCAGCATGGACGTGACGCCGCCCCCCAGGGCTGTCCGGGGGGCGGCGTCGGCGCCGAGCAGCGCTGGGGGGAGGCGCTACTCGATGCGGAGGCCCGAGATGGCCCGGCTGATGACCAGCTGCTGGATCTGCTCGGTGCCCTCGAAGATGTCCATGATCTTGGCGTCGCGGTGGAACCGTTCCACGGGGTACTCCCGGACGTAGCCGTACCCGCCCAGGATCTGGATGGCCCGCTCGGTCACCCAGGTGGCGGTGCGGCCGGCCTTGAGCTTGCACATCGAGCCCTCGGCGTTGGTGTAGCCACCGTTGTTGGCCAGCCAGGCGGCCCGCCACACGAGGAGGCGGGAGGCGTCGATCTCCGTGGCCATGTCGGCCAGCATGAAGGCGATGGCCTGGTTCATGATGATCGGCTGGCCGAAGGCCTGGCGCTCCTTGGCGTAGCCCAGGGCGTACTCGTAGGCGGCCCGGGCGATGCCCACGGCCATGGCGGCCACGGCGGGGCGGGTCGACTCGAAGGTCGACATGGCCGGCTGCTTCTCGCCCGTCCGCATCCCCTCGCGGGCCTTGGCCAGCTTGGCGTCGAGCTTCTCCTTCCCTCCGAGCAGGCAGGAGCCGGGGACCCGCACGTCGTCGAGCACCACCTCGGCCGTGTGGGAGGCCCGGATGCCGTGCTTCTTGTACTTCTGGCCCTGCGAGAGGCCGGGCGTGCCCGGCGGGACGATGAAGCTCGCCTGGCCCCGGCCCTTCAGCTCGGGGTCGACGGAAGCCACGACCACATGGACGTTGGCGATGCCGCCGTTCGTGATCCACGCTTTGGTGCCGTTCAGCACCCACTCATCCTTGGCCTCGTCGTAGACGGCCCGGGTGCGCAGCGAGCTCACGTCGGAGCCGGCGTCGGGCTCGGACACGCAGTAGGCGCCCAGCTTCACGTCGTCGGCGTCGCCGTAGCACTGCGGCACCCACTCCATGACCTGCTCGGGGGTGCCGGTGCCGGCGATGCCGGCGGCGGCCAGGCCGGAACCAAAGATCGACAGGGCGATGCCGGCGTCGCCCCAGAAGAGCTCCTCCATCGTGACGGGAAGGGTCAGGCCCGTGGGGTCGCCCATCATGGCGTTGGCCATGAAGTCCATCCCGTAGAGGCCGATCTTGGCGGCCTCCTGGATGATCGGCCAGGGGGTCTCCTCGCGCTCGTCCCACTCCTCGCCGGCGGGGCGAATGACGGTGTCGGCGAACTCGTGGACCCAGCTCTGGAGCTGCTTCTGGTCGTCGTTGAGCTGGAGGGAGAACTCGGCCAAGGCGGCACCTCGCAACAGGGGGAGGACGGAGGGTCTGCTTCCAAAGTTACCGATTGGTAACAAGTTCGGAGACGCTACCCGCCCCGCGCGACGAGGACCAACCGCCCTCGCCCGGCGGCGCCGGTAGCGTCGCGTCGATGTCGACGCTGGCTGTCATCGATTGCGGGACCAACTCCACCCGGCTCCTGGTCAGCCAGGGCCACGGCCGGCAGCGCCGGGCCCTCGACCGGCAGAACACCATCACCCGGCTCGGCCAGGGCGTCGACGCCACGGGCCAGCTGGCGCCGGAGGCGATCGAGCGCACCCTCGATTCGCTGGTCCGCTACCAGCGCTCCATCGAGGCCCACGGCGTCGAGGCCCTGCGGGTGACCGCTACCTCGGCCGCCCGGGACGCGGCCAACGCGGCCGACTTCTTCGACCGGGCCGAGGAGGTCGTCGGCGTGCGGCCCGAGCTCATCAGCGGCGAAGAGGAGGGTCGGCTCGCCTTCCTCGGCGCCACATGGGAGCTGGACCCCGCCGACGGACCGTTCCTGGTGGTCGACATCGGTGGCGGCTCCACCGAGTGCATCGTCGGCACCACGGAGCCCGTCGCGGTGCGGTCGCTGCCGCTCGGCTGCGTGCGCCTCACGGAGAAGCACCTGCGCAGCGACCCGCCCGAGCCGGAGGAGCTCTCCAACGCCATCGCCGAGGCCACGGGGCACTACGACGACCTCCTCCGGGAGGTCCCTGAGGTGCACGCCGCCCGCACCGTCGTCGGCGTGGCCGGCACGATCACGACCGTCACCGCCGTCGAGATCGGGTTGGCCGAGTGGGACCGCGACGCCATCCACCACTTCACCCTCACCCGGGCCGCTGCCGAGGACGTGTTCCGCACCCTGGCCACGGAGCCCCTGGCCGACCGGGTCCACAACCCCGGTCTCGAACCGGCGCGGGCCGACGTGATCGTCGGCGGCTGCTGCGCCCTCGTGGCGCTCTACCGCACCCTGGGGCTGGCCGACATCGTCGTGTCGGAGGCCGACATCCTCGACGGGCTGGTCCTCAGCTTGGCCCAGCAGGTGGGCGGCTGAGCCGCGGCGCCGCGCACCGGGTGACCACTAGGGTTCGCCCGTGCCCCCCGCTCCGGTGCCGCCGCCCCCGTCCCCGAGGTCGTCGAGGTGATCGGCACGCTGATCGGGCGTCGCGTGGTCCTGCGACCGCTCGTCGTCGAGGACTTCCGGGCCTGGCAGGAGGTGCGGCGTCGCAACGCCGACTGGCTCCTCAAGTGGGAGCCGATGCGCCACCGCGGCGTGCCCGATCCTGTGGAGAGCCGCGACGCCTTCGCCGTGCGCTGCGGGGCCCGCCAGCGCGAGCGGCAGCTCGGCACCGGCTACGGGTACGGCATCTTCGTCGACGGCCACTTCGCCGGCGAGATCAACCTGTCGATCGTCCAGCGGGGCCCCTTCCAGAGCGCCTACGTCGGCTACTGGATCGACGAGGCGCGCGCCGGCCAGGGCTACATGCCCGAGGCGCTGGTGTGCCTCATGCGGTCGGCCTTCGAGGACCTCCACCTCCATCGGGTGCAGATCTCGATCATCCCCCGCAACACGGCCAGCCGACGGGTGGTGGAGAAGGTCGGGGTGCGCGACGAGGGGATCGCCCAGCGCTACCTGGAGATCAACGGCGTGTGGGAGGACCACATCCGCTACGCCATGACCTCCGAGGAGTGGGAGCTACGCCGCGAGGAGCTGCTGCGCACCTGGATCGACTGAGCCCCGCCGCCGCGGCGGGGGCGGCTACCGCGAGGTGATCTTGGCCTGGAGGGCGGCCACCCGCTCCTTGAAGGCAGGCTGCTCGAGGGACCACACCTGGGGGATGAGCTCGCGGTCGACGGCGCTCGGGTGATCGGTGATCTGGGCGACGTCGGAGATCGTCTCGCGCATCTTGGCCACCAGCTCCCGGGGGCCGCTGGCGGCGCGGGCGGCCATCTCCTGGGCCCGGGGGAGCAGCTCGTCTTCGGGCACGCAGCGCCACACGAGCCCGACCCGCTCCGCCTCGGCGCCGTCGAGGACCTCGCCGAAGAGGACGGTGGCGGCGACGGCCTGCGGCCCGGCGATCCGCCGGAACATCCACGTGTGCCCACCGCCCGGGTGGAGGCCGAGCTGCAGGAAGCGGGTGTCGAAGCGGGCGCGGGGGGCGGCCAGCCGCACGTCGCACACGAGGGCGAGGTTCATCCCGGCCCCGACGGCGGCACCGTTCACGGCTGCGATCGCCGGCAGCGGGGACCGGCTGATCCGCAGGAACCCCTCGTAGATGGCCCGCAGGCCGGCCTCGGCCCCGCCCTCCGACGACGATGACAGGTGGGAGAGGTCAGCGCCGGCGCAGAAGGCGGGCGGCTCGCCGGTGATGACGACGGCGCCCACCGCGGGGTCTGCCTCGAGGTCGTCGAAGAGATCGGTGATCTCGGTGACCATGGGCAGGGTCAGGGCGTTGCGGCGATCGCCGTCGGTGAGGGTGACGGTGGCGACGCCGTCGGTGATCTGGGAGGTGACGAGGGACATGGCTCGAGTCTGGCACCCCGCGGGGAGGGACTCGGCCGCTCAAGAGCGAACCTTCCGATGTCGATGACATGACAGGACCGGTTGGTTTTGTTACGGTTCCGTGTCAGCCCCACGCACCATCGGGGCGATCGGGCACTCCCGTTGGTGATGTGGGTCTTGTGGTTTCTGAGGCTCCAGGTGACCATGGGGGTACCGAGGTCCATGTTCCCTAGCTCAGCTGGTGAGGTTCGTGCGCTTTCCTACTCCGTCCCTGCGGTCGATCGCCACGGTCCTGGGTGCCCTCCTGATGGCTGGCCTCGTGTCTGTACCCGCGATCGGGGCAGCCAAGACAGGGGACAACCCCTCCGCTGAGCGGGAGGCGGTGCGAGCCAAGAAGGCCCAGGTGGCCACCCAGGTGGACGCCCTGAAGGCCACTGATGCCGAGGTCGCAGCCGCCCTCGACGCCCTGCGGGCCAACGTGGCCGGCCAGGAGAGCCTCCTCGCCGAGGCCAACCGGGCCGCCGAGGAGGCCGAGGCCGCCTTCGCCGCCGCCACCGCCGCCGTGCAGGCCAAGACGGCGGAGATCCAGCAGCTGCGCCAGGAGATCCGCGACTTCGCCGTGCAGGCCTTCGTGCACCCGCCGGCCGACGACGCCATGGCCGCCCTCGACACCGCGGACCCCGGCGAGGCGGCCCAGAAGCGTGCCCTGCTCGAGCTGCAGAACACCAACGACGCCGATCTGCTCGATCGCCTCAGCTCCGCTGAGGAGGACCTCGAGGTCGAGCGCCAGCTCGCCGAGGCTGCGTCGCAGCGGGCCGAGGAGAAGCGGGCGGCCGCCGCCGGCCGGCTGGCCGAGCTCACGAGCGCCCGTGACCAGCAGGCCGCCTACGCCGCCCAGGTCGAGGACCGCCTCGCCCGGGCCATGAGCGAGGCCGCCCACCTCGAGCAGCTCGACGCCAGCCTCTCCGCCAAGATCGCCGCCCAGCAGGCCGAGCTGGCCCGCAAGGCCGCTGCGGCCGCCGCCTCCCGCCGGTCCTCGGGCGGTGGCGGCGGGGCCGTCACCTACAACGGCAGCCTGGCCACCGTGTCCTGCCCGACGGGCGGTTCGATCACGGTCGACAGCTCGATCGCCGGCAACGTGCAGTCCCTGCTCAACGCCGCCCCGGACAGCATCCAGCTCTGCGGCTGGGGCTGGCGGAGCTCGCAGCGCCAGCAGGAGCTGTGGGACGAGCACAACTGCGACACCGGCTGCACGGTGCCCACGGCCCGCCCCGGGTCCTCCATGCACGAGCGGGGCCTCGCCATCGACTTCACCTCCGGTGGCCAGACGATCCAGTCCCGCAGCAGCGCCGCCTTCCAGTGGCTGGACGCCCACGCCAACGGCTACGGGCTCTACAACCTCCCGAGCGAGCCCTGGCACTGGAGTACTAATGGAAATTAGGTTGTCGCTGAACTAGCCTCTCCAGCACGGGCGATGGTTGCCGCTGTCGCCGGCACGAGAGGAGCGGTGTGGCGCAACCATCGCTGGCGAACCTAGAGCGGCGAGCGCGCCAGCTCGCGGACGCCGGCACCGCGCCATCGCCACACACACTTGCGTCCTACCAGCGTCGTTGGCGGCAGTGGCAGGCGTTCGCCGATCACCACTCGATCAGCGCGCTCCCCGCTGATTCGGTGCACGTGGCCGCGTTCTCGGTCGCTCGCTTCCGTGCCGGGGTAAGCGCGAGCGGCGTGTCGTCGAACCTGTCCGCGATCGGCTGGCAGCACGCGCAGCTCGACCCGCCGGTCGACGACGTGACCGAGCTGGCGAAGCAGGTGCTGCGCCGGCTGCGGGGCGACGGCTCGGACAGGCCGTTGTCGCCGGCGCCAGTCCTGTCGGTCGGCGCGCTGGTGGCGATGGTGACGGCGCCGGTCCGCGGTGTTCGCAGGCGTTCGGCGAAGCTCGTCCGGCAGCTGAGCGGGACGCCGCCGCGCCAGCTCGTCCCTCTCGATCACGACGACGTGGTGTTCGCGCCGGACCGGTCGTGGGTCGCACTGCGACTGGGGGCACTCCCGGCGCGCGGCCGTTCCGGTGCGCTCGCGGCTGGCGAGGTCCGCCTGGACGCCGGGACCACCCTGCTCGACTGCCCTGTCGAGGCGATGCGGTCGCTCGTCGCCGAGGCGGGTGACGGTCCGTTGTTCACCGAGCGGCTTGTGCACCAGGACGGCGTCGGCGAGTGGGACCCGTTCGATGCGGGCGAGGGGATCCCGCTGCGGCTGGCCGCTCGCAACCGGGCGTTGGTGTGTGTCGGCTACGCCGGAGCGCTCCGCGTGGAGGAGCTGTCACAGGCGAGGGTCGAACATCTCGAGCCGCTGCGGGGCGGCTATCGGCTCCGGCTCCCGACGACGAAGACGAGCCGGGACGGCGCGTCGCAGGCCGTTGTGCTGGACGCGACCGGCGACGAGCTCGACCCGGTTCGAGCGATCGACGGGTGGCTCGCGGTCCGCGGCGATGCCGACGGGCCGTTGTTCGCCAACGTGCCCCACGCTGCGGGACTCGATCGTGGGATGACGACCGACGAGATCCGTGGCGTGCTCGCTGATCTCGCCGTGCAGGTCGGCCTGCCGGCGACGGTGTCGGGTCACTCGCTGCGGCGGTCGTGGGCGACGCACGCCTACCTGCGCGACCGCGATGCGCTCGGGGCGATCTCGTTGCACCTGCGCCACAGCCGTGTCGACAACACGGTCCGCTACATCGAGGATCTGGCGCTGCACCTCGTCGACGCCGAGGAGGTGCTGTCGCGTGACGCAGTGCTGGTCGGGCCGGGTGGGCAACGGACGCCGACCAAGGACGTCGGCTTCGACGCGTCACCGTTGGACGACCTCATCGGCGCCGCCCTGGACGCGACCCGCTCCGGTTCGGTGTCGTTCGCGCCGTCGACGCTGCGTGGGTACGCGTCGTACTGGTCGGTGTGGGAGCGGTGGGCGAGGTCGAACGGCTTCGACGTGTTCCCGGCGGACCCGCGGGCGGTCGCGTTGTTCGCCGCGGCCCGGGCCGAGGAGGGGATCGCCCCGAACACGCTGCGAGGCCAGTTGCGGGCAATGGAGGCGGTGCACGCCGACAACGGCGTGCCGACGGTGGGGTTCGTGCGCCTGGCTGCGGAGATGATCGCCGGGCTCGAGCGCGATCGCCGCTCTCCCCGTCGGAAGGCCCCGATCGTCCCGGTCGGGGACCTGCGGGCGATGGCGGCATGGTCGCTGGCGCAGGCCGACGAGTCGCTGGAGTCACTGCGCGACCACCTCATGATCTGTGTCGGCTACGCCGGGGGGCTGCGGATCGACGACCTGCACCGGGCGCGCGTCGAGCATCTCGAGGCGGTCCCCGCCGGCTACGTGCTGCGCCTGTCGGCCTCGAAGCTCAACCAGTCAGGACGCCGGGGTGACGGCGCCCTGTTGGCCCGACGCGACGACGTGCTCGACCCCGTCGCCGCCATCGACCGATGGAAGGAACGCACAAGCGCCACGAGGGGTCCGCTACTGCCGGCGCTGCCGATCACGCGCTCGTCCAGGCCGATCTCCAAGGACGCCATCACCGATCGAATCAGGCGGCTCGCTGTCCGGGCCGGCGCCTCCGTCCGTCCCACCGGGCACAGCCTGCGGAGGTCCTGGGCGACGCACGCCTATGAGGCTGGGCTGGACCTGCTGTCGAGCAGTCGCCAGCTGCGACACCGGCACCCGTCCATGACCAAGGGCTACGTCGACTCGCTCACGCCCTGGCGAGACAACGCCGGCGAGGCGCTGCACGAAGGGGGCGACGATGGCCGGTGAACGGCGCGCCGCGAAGCGCTTCTTCTGCGCCGGGACCAACCGATTCGGACGGCCGTGCACCAACCGCGTCGACCGCGACGGCCAGGAGTGCGGTCGCTGCCGCGGCGTCGCTGGCCTGCCCACGTTCGAGGCGCCGCAGTCCGCTGCGCCGGCCGCACTGCCTGCGGCTGACGACTGGACCGTCGCCAGCCAGCTCCAGGCCCGGCTGGCGCCCCTGGCCGGGGGCAACCCGCAGCTCGAGCGACTCGTGCAGGTGTGCGTGCAGCTCGCCGGCAACAGCCGGGCCACCGGGAGCAAGGTCGTCTACGAGCCGCACTGGCGCACGTTCGTCCTGTTCTGCCAGAGCGTCGGGCTGTCCTGCGAGCTGCCGGTGCCGGCCGAGACGCTCGCGTGCTTCGTCGCCTATCTGGCCGAGTTCGGCCGCGTCGACCGGGAGACCGGCGAGCGTGACGGCACCGCCGCACCGCTGCGGCACGGCTACCTGCGCCAAGCCATCTCTGCGGTCGGCTACCGCCACGACCTCCACGGACTCCCCTCGCCCGTCAACGACCCGCTCGTGCGCGGTGTGCTGCGCGGTTACGGACGCCTGCACGGCACCGACGTCCGCGGCAAGGACCCGATCCGTCTCGAAGGCCTCACCCGCATCGCCACCACGTTGTCGACGGCACCGCCGATGGCACGGCGTGACCGAGCGCTCGTGCTGCTGGCCACCCATCCGGGGCTGGGGCTGAACGCCGGCCAGCTCGGCCGGCTCGACGGGGAGCACGTCCTCCTCGGCGCGACCGCTCACGAGCCGTCAGCGCTGCTCGTCCACCCCGGTGGCCGCAGCCTCCACCTCGAGCCCATCGAGCTCGAGCCCGACACCGACGTCCGCGGCGCTTGCGCGGTCCGAGGCTTGCTCGAACTCGCTCCGGATGGGTTCGGCCCCGTGTTCCGCTCCGCCGTCGGCCAGCGACTGTCTCGCCAGGGCGTCATGAAGATCGTTCGGACCGCCATCGCGTCCGCTGGTCTCGCCGGCACCGCGGTCGCAGACGGCCTGCCTCGCCTGGCCGAGGCGCAGGACCGCGCCCGCCTCGCCAATCACGTCAGCCGGCCCGAGAGCGCCGACGTTCGTGACCTCGCATTGATCCTCAACCTCTACTGGGGCGCATTCCGCGGTTCCGAGCTCGTCGCCATGACGTGGTCCGACGCCCGCATCGTCGAGCGTGGCGTCGAGTGGCGCGTCCGGCACGCCAAGAACGACCAGCTCGGCAAGGGCGAGATCGTCGGTGCCGCTCGCAACCCCAACCCGCTGCTCTGCCCGGCGGCAGCGCTGGCCGACTGGCGCTCAGCGTGCGCCGAACTGCTCGGCCGCGAGCTGCGCGATGACGACCCGGTCTTCATCCGCCTCGACCGCCAGCTCGACGACCTCGAGCCCATCACCCGCGACGGCGCGGCGCAGATCGTCAAGCGAGCCGCCGTCGCAGCCGGGCTCGAGGGCAACTACGCCAGCCACTCGCTCCGCGCGGGCTTCGTCACCGACGCCCTCGATGCCGGCGCCACGCGCGAACAGGTCCAGCGCCACGGCCGCTGGAGCAACATCCGCAGCATCGACCCGTACTACCGCAAGACCGAGGTCTGGGGCCGCAACAACCCGTCACAGCGGCTCGCCGGCTCGTGACCAACTTCCAGGCCGTCTACTACCGGGACCGTGACGGCGGCGAGCCGGTCCGCGAGTTCGTCGATGCGTTGCCCGAGGAGGAACAGGCGGCGATCGACCACCAGATCGACCGGCTCAACCTGCTCAGCGACGAGTTCCCGCACTTGCCGTTCCCGCACAGCTCGCAGGTCGAGGGCGAGTTCCGCGAGCTTCGGTGCCACTACGGCCGGAACCTCTACCGCGTCCTCTATCGCCGCTCCGATCGCCTCGTCCTCCTCCTGCACGTCTTCGCCAAACGCTCAGCCAAGATCCCCGAGCGCGAGATCCAGATCGCCCGCGATCGGTGGGATGACTTCAAGGCCCGGATGGACGCCGATCCGCGGGTCCCGCCGCGAGCTGCCGGCAGGGACGCCCCTTGACCAGTTCGCAAAACTGCTAACCTCAACGTCCGTGGCCAAACGCGTCAGCCCCATCGGGACCAGCGTGTCGCAGGCCGTCGAGGCCAAGCGCTCGCGCAGCTCGCGGTACCAGGAGGCACGCGACCGGCTGCAGCCGTTCGAGGAGCTCGCCCGGGTCGTGATCGTGCGCAGGGGGCGCCTCGGGCTCTCCCAGCAGGACCTCGCCAAGCGCATGGGTACGACCGCGTCGGTGATCTCCCGCATCGAGAGCGGCCAGCACCGCACAAGCACCGAGACCCTCCGCCGGCTCGCCGAGGCGCTCGGCGGTCGTGCCGTCGTCGGCTTCGAGTTCGGCACGCCAGCCGAGCCCGACCAGGAGCTCGTGCAACTCTGATCAGAGGAGACCGCAGCCGCGGCGCGCGATCCTGGGGCCGTGACTGGCGCCGCTGCACCGACTCAGGGGACGAGCGCCTGGTCGAGGGGCGTGTTCGTCCTGACCGGTCTTCTCCTGCTCGCGACAGCTCTGTGGTTCGCGGCGAGTTGGGTCGACACCGCCGGAGGCGACTCAACCTGCGGGTCCGTCCTTCGGCCCACCCTGTGGTCGGGAGAGACCGCTCCGAACTCGTGCTCGCCAGTCATGCCGGTCAGAGCTGCCATCGCCGCCGCGACCGCCGCCGCCGGTCTCGTGTCGGGATGGATCGGGGTGTCTCGACGGCGGATCGTGTCGAGCAACGCGGCCATGCTCGTGCTGGCGACCGCCATTGTCGGTGCGACGATCCTGCTCGTCGTGAACGAGATGGTGCGATCGGACGGCGGGCTCTGATCCGGATCACGGACAACCCGCGCCCGGGTCGGCATGATCCCGGGCACTGGCGCCCCGCAGAATGGAGCAGCAACGGCAACTAGCGCCGGCCACCGCCGGGGGGTCAGTCCTCCCGGATGACGGCGGGGCTGTGCCGGAAGAACTGCTCGACGTCGCTCTGGTACTCGTAGAGCGCCTTGCCGCCGGTGACGGGCCGCAGGCGCAGCGACTGGGCGAAGTCGGCCACGGCGCCCGCCGAGGTGAACCGGTACTCGAAGCCGGCCGCCTTGAGGCGCCGGTTGTCGGCCCCCCGCCCGTGGCGGAGCAGGTCGAGCAGCTCCACGGGCAGGTCGATCACCCCCAGCCGTGAGAGCGGCCGGGCCAGCAGGCCGGTGCCGTACGGCGGAAGCGGCAGGAGGCGCTTCCCGCAGATGGCGGCCACCTCGCTCCACGGCAGGAGCCCGTCGCCGGCGACGTTGTAGATGCCGCTGAGGCCGGTATCGAGCGCGAAGAGGATGGCCCGGATGACGTCGGTCTCGTGGACGAACTGAAACCGCGGATCGAAGCCGAAGATGGCCGGCACGACCGGCAGCGCCAGCAGCTTCGACACCGGCGTGTGGATGTCGGGGCCCAGCACGTTGGAGAACCGCAGCACGCTTACCGACACGTGGGGGTTGTCGACGGCGAAGTCGCGCACGTACCCCTCCACGGCGAGGAGCGTCCGCTCGACCGTGCTGCTCGGCGGCTTCGAGCGGCGGGACTGCTCGTCGAACCAGACCGGGTCCCGGGGGTCAGCGCCGTAGACGAGGGTGGAGGACTTCACCACCACCTCGCGCACCGGCGATTCCGGGGCCGACGCCGCCGCGAAGAGGTTCATCGTGCCGATCGTGTTGATCTCGTGGATCGACCGGGAGCTCATCATCGTGGAGTCCACGACGAGGAAGCTGTGCACGATGGTGTCGATCCGGGCCGCCTTCACGATGCGGGCCAGGATCGAGTAGCTCTCGTCGCTGCGCACGTACTCGGTGCGCTCGAGCTGCACCGTCGGCTCGTAGCGGTCGAGGCCGACGATGACGTCCACCTCCGGATCGGCCTCGAGGGCCTGGGCCACCCGACCGCCCCAGAACGTGGCGAGGCCCGTGATGAGGACGCGCTTGCCCATGCCGCCCCTACCCGAACCAGACCGACTCGCGGTGGCGGAGCATGTCGAGCAGGGCCTCCTGGATGCGCTGGCGGATGGCCTCGGACTCGTCCATGATCCGGCTGCGGGAGTACCGCGGGAGGTCGGGCTCGACGTCGAAGTGCACGGGGTCGAGGACCCGCAGCCGGATCTTGCTGGGAAGGTCGAGAAGGGCGCCGAGGGGCCCGAGCACCGGACCGAAGGCCAGCATGTTGGCCGTGAGGGGCACGTAGGGGAGGCCGACCAGCTTGGCCAGCTGCGGGCTCTTCCAGAGGATCGGCATGGCCTCCTCGGCGCCGACCACGGCGATCGGCACGATCGGCACCCCGGCCCGCATGGCGATCTGCACGTAGCCGCCTCGGCCGAAGCGGCGCAGCTGGTACCGGTCCTGGTAGCTCTTGCCCGTGCCCTTCGTGCCCTCCGGGAAGACGAGGGCCAGCTGCTGCTGCTCCCGCAGCAACCGGTAGGCGTTGTCGGGGTGGGCCAGCACGCCGCCCACGCGCGACCACAGCAGCCCGACGAGGGGCAGGCGCTTGAACATCTCGTCGGCCAGCCCGTACACGGGGCGGCCGAGCTCGGTCTCGATGCCGTGCATGATCGACGGGGCGTCGGAGGGGATGGCGCCGGCATGGTTCGAGACCAGTAGCGCGCCGCCCTCGGTGGGGATCTTGTCGAGCCCCTCCCACTCGACGCGGTGCCACGTCTCGTAGATCGGCCGGTAGAGCGTGCGGGCCAGCTCGCGCATCCGCTCCGAGCGGCCCCACTCGTCGATGTCCGAGCGGCGGGGGTCGCCGATGGGAGGCCGCTCGGGCTCGTCGGGCTTGGGGACCGGCACCAGGGCCGTGGAGCGGGCGGAGGCCTTCTCGGGGGCGGGACGCCGCCGCGCCGGGGCTGCCTTCGTGGGCCGCTTGCCGGCCGAGGCGGATGTCCCCTTCGTCGGCTTTGCGGTGGCCATGTGGGGCGATGGTAGCGGGGTGCTCCGGTCGGCCCGCCACCGGTCGTCGCGGGGACCCCGGTGGGGTCAGTCCTCGTCGACGGCGGTCCAGCCGTCCTCGTCGTCGCGTTGCTCCAGCCACCGCTGGCCCGGCCCGCAGCCCTGCTGCACCGGACACCAACGGCAGGGCGGGCCGGGCCGCAGGGTGGGCACACGACCGTTGTGGCGCAGGTCGACCGCGGCCTCCACGCCCCGCACCACCCGTTCGAGGGCGGCCCGCAGGAGCGCTTCGTGCACGGTCTCGTCGTGCAGGCGACCACCGTCGAGGTAGTACGAGGCCAAGAGGCGGGGCGGCACGCCGAGGCGGAGCGTCTCGACGAGGGCGTAGAAGCGCAGGTCGTCCACGTGGGTGGGGGCGAAGCCGCCGGTCTTCAGGTCGATGAGCACCTTGCCGGCCCGCACGCCCTCGGCCCGGCCCACGGTGAGGTCCACCTTGCCCGACAGGACGATGCGGTCGTTGCAGAGGTCGGCCCGCAGCCGGCTCTCCGGCACCGGCCGCCAGCGGGCCTCGAGGCGGGGGAAGCACTCCTGGAACATGCTCACCCGCTCGGTGGCCTCGCCGTGCAGCTCGGCCCGCTCGCCCTCCCCGAGGGCGCCCAGGTAGCCGGCGATGCTGTCGGTGCCGCTGGCGAGGCGGGCCAGCGCCTCGTCGACGAGCAGGCCCGGCGCCGGATCGCCGCGCCAGCTCACCGCCAGCTCGATGGCCTTGTGGGCCACGACGCCCCGGGCGTTGGCCGGGGTCCAGGCGAACTCCTCGGCGTCACGGGCGACGAACATCCCCTCGCAGCCGTGGACGGAGGACAGGAGGTGCTTGGAGACCCACAGCGACGTGCCCCGCGGGAGCTGGTCGGCCAGCGGAGCCAGCCGCTCCTCGAGCTCGGCCCGCAGCTCGGCGCGCAGGCGCGGGTCGAACGCGGGCCGCTCGTGGGGACGGGCGCCCAGGGCGGCCAGCACCTCCGCCTGGGCCGGGTTGTGGCGGGGCGCACCCGGATCGGCCTCGCCGGCCGCTGGGGCCCCCACGATCGCCTTGGCCTCCTCCACCCGGGCAGGGTACCGATCCGGCGCTGTCCCCCCGGAGCGTTGTCACACCCCGCGAGTTGACTGGTCCCGTGCAGCAATCCCCTGCCATCCGCTTTGCCCGCACCGTCCAGTCGCTCAGCGCGGCGGCCCGGGCCCTCGGCCTGGAGGTCCCCGGGTTCCGCAGCCCGCCTCGCCTGGTCGGGGTGCAGCGCAGCATCAAGCGGGGAGCGGGCGGGATCACCGTCGCCGTCGTCGTGAAGGACCGCCCTTGGGCGGCCGTGCAGGCCGACCTCGTGGAGGGGGTCATCGCCGCCAACGGGCTGGAGCCGCCAGTGGCCGATCGCGTCCGGTCGGAGCTGTGGGCGGCCATCGAGCCCGTCGAGCGACCCACCGGGGCGAGGGTCGAGGCGTCTCCCGGGGCGGGGGTGCGGCCGGCGGCTTGATGGGCGGTACGGTCGTCCCATGCGGTCCTGGCGCCTGCTGGCCTCCGCCTTGGCCATCAACGCCGTCGACGTGGAGGTGGCCTATGCCGACGTCTTCGTCGTCCTGCGCGAGGGCGACGCACAACCCGGCCCCACCGACTGGGAGGCGACGGTGCAGACGGCCGAGCGCCAGCACCTGGCGCCGGGCTCCTACGAGCTGCGCGCCCACACCCCCGATGGGCAGTTGCTGGCGGGGGTAGCCGTCCTGCGCTTCAGCGACGGGCAGCGCCACCTCTTCCGCGGCGACGGACCCCTAGCCGGCTTCGACGCCGCCGTAGCCTGAGGCCTGCACCCGCCCGGGTGGCGCAACTGGCAGACGCGGAGGGCTTAAACCCCTCTGGAGGTCACCCTCCATGCGGGTTCGATCCCCGCCCCGGGCACGGCGAGACCGGCGGACACGGGGATCTGGGACTGCTCGAGGCCATCTCGGGGTACGTCGAGGCGATGACGATGATCTCGCCCGGTCCACTTGGGGCGGCGGCCCCGAGGACCGACGACCCGGTCGTGGCCCCGGAGCGTCACGACGCGCCGCCCCTGCCCCAGCCCCGGGGCCCGCTCACCCAGTGCCTCGTGGACCACCTCCGCCTCCCGGTCCACGAGCTGCCCCCGCTGCCCGCCGCCCTCGACGATCCCGTGGAGGGCGACGACAGCGCCCTGGCCCTCCACCTCCTCTACGAGCTCCACTACCGCGGGTTCGACGCCGTCGACGAGGGGTGGGAGTGGGAGCCGTCGCTCCTGCGGGAGCGCCGGCGCCTGGAGCGGGCCTTCGAGGCCCGGATCATCGAGCGGGCCGGGGGCATCCCGATCGGCCTTTCGGCCGCCGCCACCCGGGACGCGCTCGTCGCCTTGGCCGACGACGACGGCGACGGCCAGGGCACCCTGTCGGCGTTCATGGCCGCCGAGGGCACGCTCGAGCAGCTGGGGGAGCTCATGGTGCACCGCTCCGCCTACCAGCTGAAGGAGGCGGACCCCCACACCTGGGGGATCCCCCGCCTGTGGGGCCGGAGCAAGGCGGCGATGGTGGAGATCCAGCGCGGCGAGTACGGCGACGGGCGCCCGGCCGAGGTTCACGCCCAGCTCTTCGCCGACGCCATGGACGAGCTGGGCCTCGACAACCGCTACGGGGCTCACATCGACCGGCTGCCGGGTGCGACCCTGAGCACGGGCAACCTGATCTCGCTGTTCGGCCTCCACCGGCGGTGGCGAGCGGCCCTCGTTGGTCACCTGGCCCTGTTCGAGCTGGCCTCGGTCGGCCCGATGGGGCGCTACCTCGCGGCCCTCACCCGCCTGGGGCACGCCGGCGGCGCGGCCGCCCGCTTCTACGAGGTCCACGTGGAGGCCGACGCCCACCACGCCGTTGTCGCCCTCGACGACATGGTTGGCGGGTTGCTCGAGGAGGAGCCCATCCTGGGGGGCGAGATCGTCTTCGGGGCGCGCGCCCTGGCCGCCGTCGAGGGGCGCTTCTGCCACCACGTGCGGACGGCCTGGGACGCCGGCGGCTCGTCGTTGCGCTCGCCCTGACGTCTGGCGGTACCGCTTCGGGAGCCCGTCGTCCGGCGCCTGAGATCAGGTCGGGCCGCCGGCCCCCGCGATCGGGGTCATGGCCTGCAGGACCATCGGCCGGATGAGGTCCCGGAGGGACACCATGGCGCTGTCGCGGCCGTACTCGTCGATGAGCGGGATGTGGCGGATGCCGTCCTCGAGCATCACCAGGGCGACGTCGAGGAGGGTGTCCTGCGGGCGGGCGGCGATCACGGTGGTGGACATGTGCCGGCCCACCGTGGCGCTGTCCGGGTCGGCCCCGGAGGCCAGCGCGTCGAGTAGGTCGCGCTCAC
>DASUDP010000108.1:0-8016 GCA_036275535.1 Acidimicrobiales bacterium
GCCGACCCGATACTCACGCTCGCCATCGGCACGAAGCACGCACCGGAACGTCGGCGTCCACATCACCGCACACCTTCCTGTTGAGGGACTGGAACCCGAGGAAGGCTCCCCGGGACATCAGCCCAGGTGGCGGATCACCCGTATAAGTGCCGGAAGGTGGCGGTGCAACTCGTCGTCCCCAAAGTCCGCCGGCCCGCTGGGTCGAATGATAGGAACGGCGGACGGGCGAGGCCCTACAAGCTGAGCCCCGGCGGCTCGTGCCCGAGGGCCGGCTGGCGGGTCAGGTCGTCCAAGCGTCGCCGCAGGCGCTGGTTGTCGAGCTGTTGGTCGATGCGGTCACGTACATCGGCGGCGTGCGCGAGTGCCGTCCGGGTGGGCTGGGCGGCGTCCAGCGCGTCCTGGTGACCGAGGGTTGCCGACGCGACGCGTTCTTGGGCTGCTTGCAGAGGTTCGCGGTAACGCCGTCGTCGCCATGGACCGGCCTGGTCGGCCTGCCGTCGCAGCTCTCCGAGGTCGACGGTGGCGGCCACCAGCTCCTCTCGAGCCGCGGTCACTGCGTTCTCGAACGGCTGGGCCCGCGTACCTGCGAAGGCGACGGCTTGGTTGGCCACTGCGAGTTGTTCTTCGAGGGACAGGGGAACGCGGGCCTGCTCGGTGAGGCGTCGGCGTTGCACGGTGGCGGGGATGTCGGCGCGGTCGTTGGTGAGGACCCATGCCAGGACGTCGGCGGCTTCGCCGAGGTCGGGGGTGTCGGTGATGACGTGGAGCTGGTTGTCGTGGCGTCCTCGGGTGGCGCCGACGTAGAGGCCCCGGTGGCTGGTGGAGGTGGACACGAGGGTGTAGCTGACGTCGACGGTGTCGCCCTGGTGGCCGTGCGCGGTGGCGGCGTAGCCGAGCCGCACATGATCGGTGACGTAGTCGGCGGGCAGGGTCACGGTGCCGGACCCGGTGGTGCGGGTGACGGTGAGACTCCCGTCGGGGTGGATCGCGTCGACGTGCCAGCGCTCCCGGTTGCGGACCGGCTCCCCGTGGTCGTCGAGGAGGGCCCGGTGGTTGCGGCGGGTGACGATCAGATCCCCGGGCCCGGCGGTCTCGTCACCAGCGATGGACACGGCGCGCCGGGCGTCGAGGTCACTGGCGTGGCGACGGCAGGTCTGGATGGCGTCGTTGAGCAGGTCCACATGGGCGTTGGTCTCGGCGGTGACGGCGACTGTCCGGCCGGCGGCGTGGTGGGTGGCCCAGGCCTGGGCGATGGCGTCGAGGTGGTCCTCGAGGCCGCCGGCACTGATGCGGTCGTGGCCGAGGTAGACGTCGAGGGCGTCGGGGCGGGCGTCGCGAAGCTGGAGGGTGGCGGTCTGTTCCCAGCGCTGGGTGAAGCGGTGGATGGTGGCCAGTTCGTGGGTGCGCCCAAGACGGCAGAGCTCGGAGAACATGCCGCCCCGGCCGACGGCTTGGAGCTGGGCCTGGTCGCCGACCAGGACCAGTCGCCAGTGCTGAGCTCGGGCCAGGCCGACGAGACGGTCGAGACTGGCGGTGCCGACCATGCCGGACTCATCAACGACCAGCGTGGTTCCGGCCATCAGCCGCAGGCTCGGATCGGGGCCGCCGGGCCGGTCCCACTCATAGAGGAGCTTGGCGAGCGTCTCAGAAGCAATGCCGGTCTCGGCTTGGAGGACTCGGGCGGCCTTGGCGGTGGGGGCGACACCGAACACGAGCCGGTGCTGGTGGACGAGGTCGGTGTGGGCGGCGGCCAGGGTGGTGGTCTTGCCGGTGCCGGCCGGGCCGACGACGAGGACGAGGCGGTCCTGTCCGGCCACGGCCCGGGCGGCGTCAGCCTGCAACACGTCGAGCCCACCGGTGTCCACGGAGCGGGACACCGTGGGGGTCGCGTCGTGGGCGTCCAGGGCGAAGGCGATGATCCGTTCCTCCTGGGCCAGCACCATCGGATGGGTCAGATGCGAGGTGTTGGGGTCGAGCCAGATCGACCGGCCATCCGAAGCCCGCACCGGGCCATCGGCAGGCGGGTCGAGGCGCAGGTGTTCGCCGATCACCTGGTCGGTGGTCGCCTCCACGGTGCGGGCCCAGCGGGCGCCGTCGAACCCGGCCTGGACCGGGGTCAGGTCACAGATCGCCCGCAGGACATCGATGCGCTTCCACGTGGAGGCCTTGACCGACACCTGGTCCAACACCGCGTCGAGTGTCGGCAAGGGTTGCTGCGGGTTGGTCCGTGCCGCCTGCCGGGCCGCGGCGAGGACCCGGTCGGCGGTCCACCCGATCCCTTCGGCTTCGTCGCGCCACCGGGGCATCAGCTGGTCGAGGGGGATGCCGGTCTTGTCCCGTCGGGAATCGGTGGCGGCTTCGCGTGAGATGACGGCGTACTCGCGCTTGGTTGGGTCCCGGCCTTCGCGTTCGCGGAAGGCGCCGAGGAGCATGTCGCGCAGGTCCTCGACCTGGCGGGTGCGCTTGGAGAACACCTCGAGGACCTCGTCGGGGATGCCGGCGATCTCGGCCTGGCCCTTGACGATCGGCTCCCACGCCACCCCGTACCGGGCGGTCAGCTCGGACCGCAGGACCGACTGGTAGAGGCCGCCCAGGGTCCGCTGGTTGTCCTTGAGGTAGGAGGCGTCGAGTGCGTACCAGCGGCCGTCGGGGAGCTGGACCTTGGAGCTGGTGATCCAGTGGGTGTGGAGCTGGGGGTCGTCCTCCCGCGACGTCGACTGCGGAAACACGGCCATGGTCAACCCGATGGCGTCGGGGTAGGACCGGGGGCCCTTGACCCGCACCCGGGTCGTGGCCCCGTAGCGCTCGACGTGGTCGACGACCGCCTGGACGGCCAGGTCGTGGGCTTCTCGCCAGCCGTCGTCCCCGGTGAGCGCCCACAGCACAGACACCGACTTCGGCGCCGAGAACGTCCCGTCGAACCCGGCCACCGCATGGATCAACTTCCCGTGCTTCGTGACCCGGTCCACGAACCGGGAGCCGAGCAGCGCCCCGGTGTGCGGGTCGTGGCCGGACAGGAGGGCTTCTAGGTCCTCGGTCGTGACCTCACCCGCGAGACCGAGCTGGGCGGCGCCCCGGCCGGCCCAGATGCCGGGCCTCTCACCCGTGCCGTCGGGGGTCAGGTACTGGGTGTAGTACGCGGCCGAAGTCCCCGCCGAGCAGGCGTAGATCGTGTTCACATCCAGCACGGGACGCTCCCCTCCCGCTCCGCGGGCACCTGTCTGTCGTGTTGCTGGGTTCGATGGTGGGCGGGATGGTGGGTCATCGCTCTGGGGTTCAGTCGGTGAACGGGAGCGCGGCCTGGACGACGTTGTCGTCGGAGGGGGCGCTTGCCGTTCGGCGGGACTGGGACTGCGGTGCACTCGAGGGACGGGTCCGCTTCGCGGAACGCTTCGACGGGCGCGTCGCCCGGGCCGGTGTCGGGTCCGGCTGCGTCGGCGGCGGAGCGTCGGCGCGCGGCTGGGCCTGTCCGGCGAAGTGGGCGAGCTCGTCGGCCGGGAACCGCAACGACCGGCCGAACCGCCGGCACGGGATCCCCTCGGCCCCACCCGTGGCCAGGTACAGGCGCGCCTGGGCGTACACGGTCGTGCGGCCCAGGCGCAGGTAGGCCATCACCTCGGGAACGGTGAGGAACTCGGTCCGCTGCGGCATCACTGCCACCCCCAACTCTGAATCAACCCACCCGTGGAACGGTGAGCGGGTTGACAGACTACATGCCTGTAACTACTTTGGCAACCCTGATGTTGAACACTCGATCTGGCAGTTGATGTCACGGGGCTGATGGCAGGATGGTGCGCGTGCCCCGCAAGAAGCAGCCCGCCACCCCGGCCTGGACCCCGAACCAGATCGTCGCCCACAACATCGCCAAGGCTCGGCTCCTGCGCGGCTGGACCCAGGACCAAGCCGCCGAGGCCTGCGAGCCCTACCTCGGCACCCGGCTCTCCACCGCCAGCTGGTCCGCCCTCGAACGCTCCGTCGACGGCACCCGCATCCGCCAGATCGACGCGGACGAGCTCGTCGCCTTCGCCCGCGCCTTCGACCTGCCCATCGGGTTCTTCCTCACCCCACCGTCCGCCTGGGACGGTCACGTCGTTTCCACCCCCGACGCGGGCCCCGACGGCCTCGAGCCCGTCGAGCTGTTCGACATCGTCATCGGCACCCCCGACAACCTCGCCGCCTGGGAGCAGTACCTGCTGTCCTGGCCCGCCCCGGGGCACCGGGTGCGCCTCCACGATGACGGCACCGCCGAGGACCTCGGACGCGTCCAAGACGACGTCCACCCCCGACTCGCCGCCCTCACCACCGTTCGGGCCCGGATGCTCCTGCGCGAGCAGTTCGGCGACGTCGACGCCGCCCGCCACGTCCTGGCCACCCTCGGCGACGTCCTCGACATCCTGGACCAACCGGAACCGATACACGAGGACACTCCCCGACAGAAGACGACCCGGAGCCCCCGCCGCAGCGACGAGGACTGATCACCAAGAGACCCAGCGGGAAACGCCGGGCCCGTAACGAACTGCGCCACCGCCATACGTGCCACGGTCCCGCCGGCTCCTGTGGCACCGAGGAAGGAGAACCAGATGAGGCGAAGGCCGACCATCTCCAAGCGAGGTGAGCGATGGAGCGCCATCGTCGACGTTGCTCCGCCCGGGTCGCCGGTGCGGGAGCAGCGCCGGCTCACGGGACGCACGAAGGCGGAGGTGTCCGCGCAGGTGGATGCGCTGCTCGGCGAGGTGCGGGACAACTCCTACGTCGCTCCCAGCGAGCTGACGTTCGGTCAGTACATGCTGGGCTGGCTCGATGCCCTCGAGCTGCGTGCCCACAAGGCGACGACCGTCATCGCATATCGGCGGGTCGTGACCAACCACCTACTGGCCCAGAAGCTCGGCGACGCGCCTGATCCCAGGCAGTGGCCCACGATCGCCCGTACCCGCCTGGATCTGCTGACGGCGCGCCAGCTCGACGAGCTCTACGCCGGCCTCCTCACTGCCGGGCGCCGGGACGGGAAGGAAGGCGGCCTGTCTCGACGCAGCGTCCGCTTCCTGGCCTCGGTCCTCGGCAAAGCGCTCAAGGACGCTGCCCGCAAGGGGCTCGTGCGAACGAACGTCGCCCTCAACGCCGACCCGCCGTCGGAGAAGGCGAGCCAGGCACCGGAGACGAAGGTGTGGACCCCGGAGCAGGCGCGCCGGTTCCTCTCATCGGTCGCCGAGGACCCGGACGCACTGCTGTGGCGCTTCTACCTGGCGACCGGATGCCGGCGGGGTGAGGCGCTCGGCCTGCGCTGGTCCGACGTCGACCTCGACGCGGGGCGGGTCTCGATCGCCCAGCAGTACACGATCGTGGGTGCCGTCCCGACGATGCTTCCGGTGAAGTCGGACCGCTCCCGGCGTGTCGTCGATCTCGACCCAGCCACGATCGACTCCCTGCGCCGCCACCGGGTCCAGCAAGCCGAGCACAAGCTGGCGCTCGGAGAGTTCTATGACCCCGACGAGCTCGGCCTCGTCTTCGCGAAGCCCGACGGCTCTCCGCACCATCCCAAGCGAGTGTCGGCGCGGTTCAAGGTACGGGTGGAACGGGCCGGGGTCCCGATGCTTCGGCTCCACGACCTGCGCCACACGGCTGCGTCGATCATGCTCGCCTCCGGGGAGCAGGCTCGTGTCGTCCAGGAGCGCCTCGGTCACTCCACGGTCGCCTTCACGCTGGCCCGCTACCAGAAGGTGCTGCCCGGAGCGCAGGCCGAGGCAGCAACCCGCTACGCACGCCTGCTCGACGGCTCCGACGGATGACCGATCGTCCCCCTGTCGGAGCCTCGCCCCTCGGAGGCACAATGGATCGCGTGACCACCGGTGAGGATCTGCTCGAGGAACGTCGACGCCGTCGGCGCGCCGGCGATCCGCGCATCACCCCGGAAGGCCGCGAGATCCTGCTTCGCCTCACGACGGGCGACCTCATGGACGACTTCCAGGCCGCGCTGGACGCCGATGTCGAAGCCGACCCGGTCCTCGGTGGTCACTACACCGACGACGAAGCTTGAGAGCGCTCGACGGAGCCGCTGAACGTTGCTGGTGATCGATGAGTACCTGGCGGTGCGCGTTCTCGTCGGCGCGCCGCCACCGGAGCTGGACCTCGACGAGACCCTGGCGCTCCCCGCCTACCGCCACTACCGGCTGCTCCAGCGGATCCACTCCCCTGGCACCGGCCAGCTGTCGCAGCTGTTGAGCGACGCCGACCAACAGGCCATCCGGCGGCCGCATCCCGAGGTGCTCCAGGTGCTCGATCCACGGCCGCTGCTCGACGAGGCCGCAGCGATCGGCGCCGCCTACGGCTCACCCGGGCTGTTGGTCGGAGAAACGCTCGCCGCCGGCCTCGTCCACGGCCGCCGGCTCTGGTTCGGAACAGCACGCAACGTAGGGAAACGGCTGGCCGAGATCGCCGACGACCTCGGCATCAGCCTGCACGTCAGCGAGCCCGACGGCAGGCGCTGAACCCAGCCCCGTCGGTGCCGGATCGTGCTGGTTCGGGCCCTCAGATGCCGGCCGGTGCTGATCCGTTCGTGACCATTTCGTGACCAACCGGCCCCATTTCGGGGCCCGGCAAGCCTGTGACCTGGGCAAACAGAAGTGGGCGTAACAGGACTTGAACCTGTGACCTCACGCGTGTGAAGCGTGCGCTCTAGCCAGCTGAGCTATACGCCCGGGAGCGGGAGACCGTAGCAGCAGCGCGACGGTCGGGATCAACCGTCCTCGCCGTCGGGCACGGACCCGAACGCGGCGGTGGGGTAGAGCTCGGTGCTGGCGATCTCGGCGGGGTCGACGTTGGCCAGCAGGTCGATCTCGGCGGGGGTCGGGACGCCGGGGTCGAGGCGCTCGACGAAGGTGTCGTAGCCGCCGATGATCCGACCGTCGGCGGCGCGGTAGACGGCGGTGACGCCGACATCGGTGAGGGGCTGGTCGAACCCGGAGGTGATCGTGAAGGTGGTGCGCACGCCGCTGAACTCGGCCTCGGCGGTGGTGACCTCGGTGACGGCGAAGGCGCCTTCGAACGGCCCGGTCTCCCGCCAGCGGGCGACGTCGATGGCCACGTCCATCCGGGCGACGGGGACGGTCGGTGCCTCGAAGAACAGGGAGGCGACGGCGACCTGCTGGCCGGGCAGCACGACCTCGATGAACCCGTTGTCGGTGCCGAGCGCGGTGCCGGCCTCGTCGACGAAGGTGACGGTGACCTGGACCCCCTGGGCGAGCCACCGCTCGTGCGGGTTGGCGAGGACGACGGCGAAGGTGCCTTCGCGCCGGTTGGCGTCGAAGCGGTCGGGCACGACGGTGACGCCCTGGGCGGCGACCTGGAGGCCCTCGGCGGGTCCGGGCGGGAGCGTGACGTCGGAGGTGAGCTCGTCGAGCGAGGGCGCGTCCCCCTCGAGGACGGACTCCACGTCCTCGCCGGTCCCCGTGCCGCCGGGACCGCCGGCGACGTCATCGTCGGCCGAGCCGGAGATCAGGGCGGTGGCGCCGGCGACGACGATGGCGACGACGACGAGCACCACGGCGACGGCCACGAGCGGGCTCCAGTTGCGCTTCGGCGTCGAGGCCTCGTCCGGTGCGTCCTCGGTCCACTTGTCGAGCAGCGCCGCCGTCTCGGGGTCGTGGGCGACGTCGCCGAACGGGTCGGCGTCGGGGTCGAGGGGCGAGGTGGCGTCCGGAGCGTCGCCGTCACCCTCCCCACCGGTGTCCTCGGTGTCCTCGGCTTCCCCGCCCCGGACGTCACGGGTGGCGCGGAGCTGCTCGGCCCGGGTGCGGAGGCGGGCGATGGTCTCCGGGGTGGGCGCGCCGGGCGCGTCGGCGCCCTCGCCCTCCGGTGCCGCCGCGGTGTCGTCCCCAGCCATGGGCGCTCAGGCGAGCGTGGCCTCCAAGCGGGCCAGCGCGTCCTCCTCGTCGATGTCGAGGGCGAAGGCCAGCTCGGACACCAGCACCTGCCGGGCCTTGACGAACATGGACTTCTCGCCGGCGGACAGGCCCTTGT
>DASUDP010000109.1:0-9352 GCA_036275535.1 Acidimicrobiales bacterium
CCCGCTGAGCGGGTCCTCGGAGCAGCGGCTCCCACGACGTCCACCGCGCCGACGACCTCGTCGCCGGGACTTCGCCGCCACCGACGTCGAGGTGGCCTGAGCTCCTAGTAAGTCCCGGTAGAGGTTGAGTCGGGGGTCCACCACGCGAAGCATCCCCCTCGCGAGGTTCGGGTTGTACGACCAACCACTCCCGAGGAGGATGCTGTGTCCAACACTACGAGTCGCGCGCGGATCGTGAGTCTCACCCGTGGTGATCGCCGCCGGAACGCCAAGCTGGCCCGGCTTCGTTCGATCGTTCGACCGGAGCTGGCGATCGTGGGCATCGACCTGGCCAGCGCGAAGCAGGCCGCCGTGGTCGCTGATCATGATTCGATCACGCTGGGCCGCAAGATGTTCGACGGTGACCCGTGGGTGATCGACGACATCGTCGAGTGGGCGTTGCCCATCGCCGAGGAAGCCGGGTTCGCTGGGATCGTCGTCGGGTGCGAGCCGACCGGACATCGGTGGAAGCCGGTGCTGGAACGGTGCCGGGCCCGGGGCATCGAGGTGGTGTGCGTGAACCCGATGCTGGTGCATCGCGGCCGCGAAGAGGAGGACTTCACTCGGGATCGCTCGGACTTCAAGGACTCCACGATCATCGCCCGCCGGGTCGCGGACCGGCACTGCTATGTGCCCTACGCGCTCGAGGGTGACTGGTGCCGGCTCCGGCACCTCGGCGCCCGCCGCAACGACCAGCTGGTCGAGTCGACCGCGGCCCGCCAGCAGCTGCGAGACCTGCTCGAGTGCGTCTGGCCGGCGGTGCTCAAGGCGGCGTCCAAGCCGCTCGAAGCGCTGACGTGGCGGGCGGCGATGGCCGTGTCGACCGACCCGACGGTGATCGTGGCCATGGGCTACGACGCTTCGCCGACGCCGTCACCAGTGAACTCGCCAGATGGGGCGGCCAGCGCCGCAACCACCGTGTCCTGCATGCCATCTGGGCTGCTGCGCAGGAACCCGGCGGTGTCGAGCGGGGGAGTGGAGTGGGCACCGGCACCGCTGACGCCTGCCAGAGGCACCAACCACCGAACCACCAACCGAACCGCTCACCGACCCGCCCACGCGGGACCGATGCCACGCGCCCCGACACCCGGAAAGCTGCCTCTTGACTTCGCCGTCATAGGTTGCTCAGCGCAGGACGTAGTCGTCGGGGTCGACCTCGCGCGTCTGGCGCCAGTAGTCGAGGAGGCTGAAGGGCCAGTTCTGGGCCACCCGGCCCTTCTTGTTGCGATACCAGCTGTTGACCTCGGCGGCGCCCCACACCATCTGGCGGTTGGCGGCGTCGATCCGCTCGTTGTAGGCGTCGTGCACCTCGGACCGACAGTCCATCGAGCGCTTCCCCGTCTCGAGGAGGAGCCGCACCGCCTCGGTGAGGTAGTGCACCTCGCACTCGGAGAAGTAGATGATGCTGCCGTTGATCACGATGTTCGTGTTCGGCCCGTAGAGCAGGAACAGGTTCGGGAACTCCGGGATGGTCAGGCCCAGGTAGGCGCGGGCGTCGCCGGCCCAGCGCTCGTGGAGGTCCACCCCTCCGGTGCCGACGACGCGCATCGGCGTGAGGAACTCCGAGGCCGTGAACCCGGTGCCGTAGATGATGACGTCGACCTCGTGTTCGACGCCGTCCACGGTGCGGACGCCCCGCGGCGTGATGGCGGCGATGCCGGTGGTGTCGACGGTGACGTTGTCCCGCTGCAGGGCCCGGGCCCAGCTCCCGTTGTCCCGCACGACGCGCTTGGCCAGCGGCGGATAGGGCGGGGTCATCGTGGCGGCCAGCTCGGGGTCGGTGAACTCCGCCTCGATGTGGGCGGTCAGCATCTGGCGGACGAACTCGTTGAGCATGCTCATGGAGCGCTCCTGGTCGGGCCACTCGGGGTCGACGGCGGCGGCCGGCAGGAGCCCCTCGTGCATCCGCCAGAACGTCCACAGCCGGTCCCAGTGGGCGTAGTCGGGCAGGTGCGTCATCAGCCACCGCAGCGCCTCGGGCAGGTCGTCGTGGTAGTTCGGGGTGGGAGCCAGCCAGGGAGGCGTGCGCTGGAAGACCCGCAGCGCACCGACGATCGGCGCGATCTCGGGGATGACCTGCGCCGCGCTGGCGCCGGTGCCGATGACGGCCACCCGCTTGCCGGCGAGGTCGACCGAGTGGTCCCACTGCCCGGTGTGGAAGGCCGGCCCCTCGAAGCTGCCGATCCCGGGGACATCCGGCAGCTTCGGCCGGTTGAGCTGGCCCACCGCCGACACGACGAGGTCGTACTCCTCGGTCGCCTCCTGGCCGTCGCTGCCTCGGGTGGTGACCCGCCAGCGCTGCTCGTCGTCGTCGAGGCGGGCCTCGAGCACCTCGGTGTCGAAGCGCACGAGGCGACGGAGCCGGTGCTCGTCGGCGAAGCGGCGGAAGTAGGCGAGCAGGGCCGGCTGGGTCGAGAAGAACTGCGGCCACTCGTCGCTCTGGAAGAACGAGTAGCTGTAGAAGGTGTTCGGCACGTCGACCCGGCAGCCGGGGTACGTGTTCTCCCACCAGGTGCCGCCGACGTCGCTGTCCTTCTCGAGGATGACGACGTCGCAGCCCACCTGGCCGAGGCGGTGGGCGGCCAACAGGCCGGACATGCCGGCCCCGATGATCGCCACCCGCACGCGGCGGTCGGGGGCGATCTCCTCGCGGTGCCAGGTGGGGGCCCGGTGGTCGGCCCCCTCCAGGGCCAGCTCCTCCCGCAGGACCGGGAACCACTCGTCCGTCGACGGCCCGACGAGGAACTCGATGAGCTGGTGGAGCACCTCGGGGGTGGGCGACGGCGCCTTCGGCGCGCCTGCGTCGCGGTAGCGGATGAGGGCCCGCACCGCCGCCTCGCGGGCGGCCGCCAGCTGCTCCTCGGTGACGGCCAGCTCCACGTTGAGGAGCATCTCCGGAGGGAGGCGCAGGTCGTCCCGCAGGAGCGACAGGTCTCCGGTGAGGTGGGCCAGCGCGGGCAGCAGGGCGAACACGTCGGCCGCCGCCACCGCCTCGGCCAGCTCTGCATCGGACGCGTCGACGAGCTCCCCCGAGAACATGGCGACCAGTGAAGCACATCAACTTGACCGTGTGGTCAAGAGCGGGATGGGGCGCCGGCGCGCCCCATCCCAGGTCGGCTGCTAGGCGGCGGCGAACCCGGCGTCGAGGTCGGCCAGGATGTCGTCGATCGACTCGATGCCCACGGACAGGCGGACGAGGCCCGGCTCCACCCCGGCGTTGCGCTGCTCGGCCTCGGTGAGCTGCGAGTGGGTCGTGGTGGCGGGGTGGATGGCCAGGCTGCGGACGTCACCGAGGTTGGCCACGTGGCTGTGCAGCTCGAGGGCCTCGACGAAGCGCTGGCCGGCGTCCTTGCCCCCCTTGATCACGAAGGCGGGGACGGAGCCGAAGCCACAGCCCTGGCCGTACTTCTGCGCCCGCTCGTGCCAGCGGGAGCTGGGCAGCCCCGCCCAGGCCACCGACTCGACCTGGGGGTGGTCGGCGAGGTGCTGGGCCACCCTCGCCGCGTTCTCGAAGTGCCGCTCCATGCGCAGGCTGAGCGTCTCGATGCCCTGCAGGATGAGAAAAGCGTTGAACGGGCTGATGGCGTTGCCCATGTCGCGCAGGAGCTGCAGGCGGGTCTTGAGGATGAACGCGCCCGGCCCGAGGGCCTCCCAGTACTTCAGGCCGTGGTAGCTCTCGTCGGGCTCAGTGAAGCCGGGGTGGCGGCCGCTGGCGCCGAAGTCGAACGTCCCGCCGTCGACGATGACGCCGGCGATCGAGTTGCCGTGCCCGCCGAGGAACTTGGTGGCCGAGTGCACGACGATGTCGGCGCCCCACTCGAGGGGGCGGATGAGGTACGGCGTGGCGACCGTGTTGTCGACGATGAGCGGCACGCCGTTGTCGTGGGCGACGCCGGAGATGCCCTCGAGGTCGAGGAAGTCGTTGCGGGGGTTGCCGATGCTCTCGCCGAAGAACGCCTTGGTGGTCGGCCGGACGGCGGCTCGCCATGCGTCGAGGTCGTCGGGGTCCTCGATGAAGGTCACCTCGATGCCGAGCTTGCCCAGCGTGTGCCGCAGGAGGGTGGCGGTGCCGCCGTAGAGGGAGGCGGACGAGACGATGTGGTCGCCGGCGTTGGCCAGGTTGAGCAGGGCCAGGGTGGTGGCCGACTGGCCGCTCGACACGGCCAGCGCACCGGGGATGCCAAGGGCCGTGTCAGGCGCCCCCTCCAGCGACGCCACGCGGGACTCGAGCACGGCCTGCGTGGGGTTCATGATCCGGGTGTAGATGTTGCCGACCTCGGCCAGGCCGAACAGGTCGGCGGCGTGCTTGCTGTCCCGGAACGTGTACGCCGTGGTCTGGTAGATCGGGACGGCGCGGGCGCTCGTCTCGGAGTCGGGGTCCTGGCCGGCGTGGATCTGGCGGGTCTCGAAGCCCCAGCTGGGGTTGGTCATCTCGTGCTCCTGATCAGCGGTCTGCGAAGGTGTGCGGGGAGCGTAGCCCGCTGTGCGCTAATCCCGACCGATGAGATCAGGATTCAACCGACGTGGCGGTTGACGCGGGTGGCCGACGCCTGGTCGCGCGGCTTCACCACGATGCGGTCGATGTTGACCCGGTCGGGCAGCTCGGCCGCCCATCCCACGCACTCGGCCACGTCCTCGGCCGTGAGGGCCTCGACCCCTTGGTAGACGGAGGCTGCCCGGGCCTTGTCGCCGCGGAAGCGCACGAGGGAGAAGTCGGTGTGCACCATGCCGGGGTCGATCTCGGTGATCCGCACGGGTTGGCCCAGGAGCTCCTGGCGCAGCACCTCCATCACCGCCCGGATGGCGTGCTTGGCCGCGTTGTAGCCGCCGCCGCCGGGGTAGGTCTCGAGGCCGGCGATGGAGCCGATGGTGATCACGTGGCCGTGGCGGCTGGCCACGAGCCGTGGGAGCAGGGCCTGGGTCATCCGGACGGCGCCCAGCACGTTGCTGTCGTACATGGCCTGCCAGTCATCGAGGTGCGCCTCGGCGACCGCCTCGAGGCCCACCGCGCCGCCGGCGTTGTTGACCAGGAGCGAGCACTCGTCGACGGCGGCGGTGAACTCGGCCACCGACGCCGGGTCGGTGACGTCGAGCGGCAGGGCCCGCGCCCCGATGGCGTCGGCCACCTCGACCAGGCGGCCGGTTCGGCGGGCGCCGACGACGACGTCCCACCCGCTGCCGGCCAGCCGGGCCGCGGTCGCCGCCCCGATGCCTGACGACGCTCCGGTCACCACGGCCGTTCGCTTGGCTGCCACGTCGGTGCTCCTCTGCTCGGTCACCGGGCCGAGCCTTGCACGGCTCGCGCCCGGGCCCCCGTCGTGGGGCGGGGCGCGGCGGCGGCCACGAGGGCCCCGGCGGCGAGGACGTGGAAGAGGGCATGGCCCTGGAGCCGGCTGTCGCACGAGCACAGGGGTCGGCCGGTGCGGCTCAGCGCGTGCAGGCCGACGGCGGCCGCCCCCAGCCCGGCGGCGAGCGGGCGGGGCCGGAGCACCGCCGGGTCCTGGCGGGCCACGCCGCCGAAGGCCGCCACCAGCGCCACCAGCCCCCAGTCGTGGACGGCCTTGGCGAGGCGCCCGCCCGGGCCGTGGTAGCCGACGCTGCCGATGCCCTCGGCGGCGGCGGCCGCCGCCACCCGCGCCCAGGCGCTCCGCCCCGGCCGGCGGGACCAGCGAAGGAGGGGGACCGCCGCCACCACGAAGGCGAGGCTCGACACGGTGTTGGCGGGCTGGCCGATCAGCCCGGGCCGGATGCGCTCGCAGTCGCCGACGGCGACGTGGGGCCGGCTCACCGCGCCGCCCCTGCGGCTCGGGCCCGTCGCACGGTGGCCACGACCTCGGCCCGCAACGCCTCGGCCTGGTCGATGTGGGCGATCCGCTCGAGCTGGGCCCGCCAGCGCAGGAGCATCAGCGCGAGGGCGAGCGCCCGCTCGACGAGCCACAGGGCGGCCAGCGCCCCCACGGCCATGGTGGCGACGAGGCCGGTGACGGGGAGGAACCCCTCAGCGGTGACGTTGGCGGCCACGATCCAGGCGGTGGGGAAGGCGACGAGGCCCACCAGCACACGGACCGTCCCCTTGGTGACCGGCGTGCGCACGACGAGGCTCACGAGGGCCACGAGGAGGGCGGGCCACACGTTGACCAGGACGGTGGCGGCCACGATCGAGCCGAGCAGCACGACGAGCACCGCGATGCCGATGGCCGAGCGCAGGAGCCGCCGGGGGTTCGTCGGGGCGATCACGTCGGCGTCGGTCAGCTGCAGGCCGGCGAGGAGCGTGGCGTAGCGGCCCACCTCCCGGCGCACGTCGCCCTGCACCTCGGGAGCGCAGCGGCCGAGCTGTCGCGCCAGCTCGTAGCGAGCGGCCAGCGACGGATCCGGCTCGTCCTCGCCGCTCAGGGCGATGTGGGCGGCCTGCTCGAGGGCGAGGGCCGTCTCCGTGTCGGGGAAGTCCTGGCTGACGGCCCGCAGCCCGGCGTCGATGGCGGCGGTGAGGCGGCGCACGGCCTCGACGTCGTCGGCGCCGACCCCGAGCGGGATCGTCGAGTCGAGCTCGATGGGCAGGCCGAGCTGCACGAGCGCCGATGAGCGCAGCGCCACCTTGTCGGGGAAGGTGAGGCCGACCGGGACGATGACCACGCCGTCAGCCCCCGCGGTGCGGGCACCGAGCGCGATGCGGGCGGCGCCCGTCTTGATGGGGTCCATGCGGGGGCGGTCGTGGGTGGTGCCCTCGGGGAAGATCGCCACCACGTCGCGCTGGGCGAGGGCCCGGTGGCACTCGGCGAAGGCCTCGGCGTTGTCCGCCCGGCCGCCGTCGCCGGCGCGCCGGACGAACGCGACGCCCGCCGCTCGCAGGGCCAGACCCAGGATCGGGATGCGGCGCAGCGCGTCCTTGGCGACGAAGCGGGGCAGGCGCCCGAGGACGCTCGTGACCACGAGGGGGTCGACGAAGCCGTTGAAGTGGTTGGCCACCAGGAGCACCGGTCGTCCCGTCGGGAGGCGGTCGAGCCCCGCCACCTCCACCCGCCGCAGGAGCAGCGAGGTGGCGAACCGGCCGAACCAGGCGATCAGGCGGCGCATCGCGGTCGCTGCGGCTGGCCGGTCCCCGTCATGCCGGCAGTCTGCCCGTTGACCGCCCGGCGCAAGATCCCGCTCGACACGACGGGCCGACGGCTATCGTGCCGACGACGCCCCCAGCGGAGGGGGGTGGACTCAGGGGAGGGCGAAAACATGAGGGTGCGTGCAACAGCTCGCGCCGGCGCGGCATCGCTGCTGGCGCTGGCGCTCGTCGCGGCCGGGTGCGGAGACTCCGACGACGACAGCGACGAGGGCCAGGCTGTCACCACGACGACGGCCGAGGCGACGACGACGACCGACGCCGTGGAGGTGCCCGACGGCATCGTCGTGGGGGCGGGGATGAACGACCCAGACGATCCCACCATCGCCGTGCTGGCGTTCATGCCGGCGGCCATCTCGGTGGAGGCGGGCACGCCGGTGCAGTGGGAGTGGAACGGCGCCGAGCCCCACTCGGTGACCTTCCTCGACGAGGGCCAGACCCTTCCTCCCCCGGGCAGCGACACCTCGCTGTTCGGGCCCACGCCACCGACCGGACCCTACGGCGGCACCGGCTTCGTGAACAGCGGCCTCCAGCCCCTCGGCCCGACGGCCCCGGCTCCGTTCGAGATGACCTTCTCGAACCCCGGCACCTACAGCTACTACTGCGTGATCCACCCGCAGATGGTCGGTGAGATCACCGTCGAGGCGGTGGGGGCGACAGTCGACTCACCAGCCACCGTGGCCCAGGCCCGAGCGGCCGAGGCCGCACAATGGCTCGAGGAGGGCAGGGCCGCCAAGGCCGAGCTCGTCGACGCCGACCCGGTCAAGGAGGACAACGCCGACGGCACCACGACCTGGACGGTGCACATGGGGGCCTCCACGGCCCACACCGACATCCTCGCCTTCGCGCCCACGCCGGCCGAGGTGAAGGCGGGCGACACCGTGCGCTTCCTCAACACGTCAGGAGCCCCGCACACGGCCAGCTTCTTCGGTGAGGGGGCCGAGCCCATCGCCAGCCCCGTCGACCCCAAGGTCGATCCTCCGGCCCCGGGCCCGTCCCCGCAGGTGCTGTTGGCCAAGGGCTTCTTCAACACCGGGCTCCTGCCGCCCGACGCGCCCCCGGGCGCCGGTCCGCCCGAAGCGGTGCGCAGCTTCAGCTTCACGGTGCCCGACGCCGGCTCGTACAGCTACGTCTGCATCCTGCACAGCCCCAGCCAGATGGTCGGGACGATCACGGCCACCTGAGGCGGCCGCCGGGCCGCGCTAGTGGATCCGCTTCACGACCAGCGCGACGTCGTCGCGCGCTGTCGTGCCGACCAGCCCGTCGATGAGGCCGTTGGCGACCTCCTCGACGGGCTCGTCCCGGAGGGGGACGGCGGCGCGGGCGAGGCGGCCCAGGCCGACGTCGATCGTCTCGTTGCGCCGTTCGACGAGGCCGTCGGTGTACAGGACGAGCAGATCGCCCGGGCGCACGTCGAGCCGTGCTTCGCGGCGCGTCGGCCCGTCGACGGCGAGCGGGGTGGCCAGGGCCTGGTCGAGCCAGACCACCTGGTCGCCCTGCACGAGCAGCGGCGGCGGGTGGCCCGCGTTGGAGTAGGTGATGGTCTGCTCGCCGAGGTCCACGATGGCGCACACGACGGTCGCACACAGCGCGGCGGGCATCGTCATGGCGAACCGGTCCAGCGACGCGACCACCTCGGCGGGACCTCGCCCGTCGCCGACGGTGAGGTTGCTGGCGATGGGCAGGTACCGAGCGGCCACGGTCGGCAGGTCCGAGGCCAGCTCCAACATGGCGTTCTGGAGCGTGTCGCAGATGAGCCGGAGGGCACCGAGCTCGTCGGCCCGGCCGAGGTCGATGAACTGCTGGTACTCCTCGTCGAACGGGCGACCGGGGTTGGTGGCGACGGTGACGACCGTCCGCAGCGTGGGGTGATCGACGGCGAAGGCCACCCGCGATGCCGGTCGACCTGGCTGCCACCCCTCGTCCAGCACGAGCGGGAAGGGAGAGCTCGCCAGGTGGCGGATGAGGGCGGGGTCGGTCGCTTCGGCGCGGTCTTCGGGCTGGCTGGCGATGCGCACGACGCTGTCCCCGAGGACGACGTTGATCGCGGTCGCGGTGGCCGGCACGCAGTCTCGGAGGGCGGCGATGGTCACGTCGGCCACCGACTCGATCGAGGTGGCTCCGACGAGCGCGCTGGCGAGATCGCCGATGCCGATGAACCGCCGGCGGTCGATGACCTGAGCCGTCGTATCCGTGGCGACC
>DASUDP010000110.1:0-6990 GCA_036275535.1 Acidimicrobiales bacterium
TCTCGGTGGGCATGTGCCCGGTCTCCTCCAGCAGCGGGAGGTAGACGAAGGAGGCGGTGTCGCACTGGGCGCCCGGGTAGCGGTTCCAGTACCAGGTGCCGCCGAAGTCGCCGGCCTTGTCGAGGATGCGCACGTCGCCCATGCCGGCCTCCGCGAGGCGAGCGCCGGTGACGAGCCCGGCGAACCCGCCACCGACGAAGGTGAAGGTGACGTGGTCGGTCACCGGCTCTCGCGGTTGCACGGGCAGGTACGGGTCGCGCACCAGCTCGCCGGCCAGCCGGCGGTACTGCGCGCTGCCCTCCCGGCGGAGGCGCTTGTCGCGCTCGGCGCGGTAGCGGCGGCGCAGGGCCTCCTTGTCGATGGCGGGCGGGGTCTCGGTGGTGGTCACGGTGACCTCCTACAGGTTCATCGACAGCTGGGGGTTGCGGCCCTCGAGGATGGCGTCGGCCCGGGTCTGGACCGCCGGCATCATCTCGGGGTGGGTGAAGACGTAGAAGGTGTTGTCGCGCACCGCGTCAGCCACGAGCCCGGCCACCTCCGCCGGGGCCATGCCGGCGGCGAGGACCTGGCGGAGCATGTCCGACGGCATGCCGGTGGACACGGCGCCGTCCGCTTCGGCACCGCCGGGGCGGTTGCGCTCCGAGGCGTGGATGTTCGTGTTCACCCAGCCCGGGCACAGCACCGACACGCCCACCGACGCGCCGGTCATGGCCAGTTCGTGGAACAGCGACTCGCTGATGGCAACGACGGCGAACTTCGACGCGCCGTAGGGGGCCATGAACGGGGCGGACACATGCCCGGCGAGCGAAGCGGTGTTGACGACGTGGGCCGGCTCGCCGTGGGCCAGCATCCCGGGGAGAAAGGCACGCAGGCCGTGGATGACGCCCCACAGGTTGACCCCGAGCACCCACTTCCAGTCGTTCGTGGTCAGCTCCCAGGTGAGTCCGCCGGCCCCGACGCCGGCGTTGTTGCACAGCAGGTGGACGGGCCCGAAGGTGTCGATGGCCTCGGCGGCCAGGGCGTCGACCGCCTCGCCAACGGATACGTCGGTGACCACGGAGTGCACCTGGGCGCCCCGCTCCCGGAGCGTGGCCGCCGCCTGGTGGAGCGCCGGCGCCTCGATGTCGGCCATCACCACTCGGGCGCCGTCGGCGGCGAAGCGCTCGGCGAGGGCGAAGCCGATGCCGCTGGCCGCACCGGTGACCACCGCGGTGCGGTCTCGGAGCTCGGGCAGGCTCACGCTTCGGCTCCCGCCGCCTCCAGGTGGTGGAACTCGGCGAGCAGGTCCGCGCCGTTCGGGTGGGACGACAGAGCGTGCTCGAGCTCGGCCACGGTGGCGGCGCGGTTCTGATCCTCGAGCAGGCCGAGGGACTCGGCCAGCGACGCGTCCCACAACGGGCCGATGATGTCGGTGCCTGCGTACTTGCGGCCGGACTCGCCGATGAAGGTGCGGTCGCGCATCTCGGTGAGCGCGGTGCGCAGGTACTCGACGTGTGGGGTTTCGTCGGCCCGGATGTAGGACACGATGCGGGCGGCCTCTCCCTCGCCAGCGACGAGCTCGGTGTCCGACAGCAGTGCCTCGGCCCAGGCGAAGGTATGGAATGCCTTGATCTCCACGAACAGCACTCGCAGCATCGTGGAGATCAGCAGCTCCAGGCCGAGGTCGAGGTCGTCGAAGGCGCGCTTGCCCATGAACCGCTGGCGGGCGCCGTCGGGATCAGGCTCGGCACCGAAGGCGATGCCCATGCGCTGCATCATCAGCGCGGTCTCGTCGTGGGTGACCGGGTTCTCGAAGGCGATGTCGCGGGTGGCGTACCACATGCGGTCGTGGCCGGCCTCATCGCCGAAGCCGGCCTCGTCCCGGGCGTGGGCTTCGACCAAGCCCTTGGCCAGGTGGTCCAGGGCCGTACCCCGGATGTCGTCGTCGAAGAACTGCTGCATGTCGGGCGGGGCGAGGAAGCGGATCATGGCGCCGAAGCCTTCGACCGTGCCGATGCGGGTGAGCGTGGCGATGATCGGCTCTCGCACGCCGTTGCGGAGCAGGAAGCGGGCCTGCTCGACGCTCGGGTAGCCGGCCGGCCACGTCTCTACCGGGGCGTGGAGGATCTCGGTACCGAAGGTCTTGCGGTGCTCCTCCTGCCAGGCGGCGATGGCCGGCCCCCGCACCGCGGTGCGGGGCGACACGTAGGTGCCGTCGGCGAGAAAGCCGCCGTGGCAGCGCACCCGGCCGGCGACCAGCGGCTCCTCGACGGGATGGGTGGCCAACAGGTCGTCGGCGGCGAACTCGAGCGTGTGGGCCATCAGGTCCTCCTCAGCGAACGGACCCCCCGGCCCTCGGAGCGCTCACTGTAGACGCGCGTCTACAGTTGGCGCAAGGCTCAGGAGCGGCGCGAGCGGTCGAGCATGCTCGCCATGACCGCGAACCACTGCTCTGGCACGTCGTCGCCGGCGCCGGTAGCGGCCTGGATGAAGTCGCGCAGCAGCAGCCAACCGAAGGAGAAGGCGAAGGCCATGGCCATGAGGTCGCTGGCATCCACGGGCGCATCGTCGCCGAGGGCCGCCCGCAGCGTCTCCACCATCCGGTGCCCACCCGCCAGGTCGGAGTCGAGCACGTCGTCCAGCTCGCCGTCGAGCATGGCCCGAGTCAGCACCATCCAGTACGTGCGGTTGCCCTCGAGCGCGTGGAAAGCATCGAGCGCGCCGGCCGCCGTCGCCTGGCGGAACGGATCCGTCGCCGCCAGGCGTTGCGCCAGGTGATCGTGCACGGCGCGGACGAGGCGCTGCTTGGAGCCGAAGTGGCGGTGGATGAGCCCATGGTTCACGCCCGCGGTCTGCGCGATGTCGCGCAATGATGTCGCCGCCGGGCCCTTCTCGGCGAACAGGGTCGACGCGGCCTCGAGCACCGCTTCCTTCACCTCCTGCTCGCCGCGGGGTCGACCCGCTCCGGCCGGCATGCCAGCGACCATAGAGGCTGCCCGGCCACCGGCCGGCCACGGGACGATCGCGCCGCCGGCGCGCACCCCACACCCGACGGGGTCGGGGCCGTACCCTTGCCTACGGTCGTCCGCTCAGCTCACCGGGCAAAGCGAGCGCCGAGCTTGGTGCCCAGGCGGATGGCGTTCTGGTACACGCCGGGCGGCAGCATCGCCATCAACTTGAACAGCTGGGCGTCGGCGCCGATGAACGCCCGCCGCTTGTTGGACTGCACGGCGTCGAGGATCACTTGGGCGGCCTTCTCGGGCGTGGTCCGGAAGGCGCGCTCACTCAACTCGATCAGGCGGTCCGGGTCCTGGCCCAGGCCGGCGATGGTGGCGTCGTCGAACCGACCATTTCGAGCGATGTTGGTCTTGATGCCGCCAGGGTGGATGGTCGTGCAGGAGACGTTGCCACCGTCTGCGTCGAGCTCGATCCGCAAGGCCTCGGTGAACCCGCGCACGGCGAACTTGGCGGCGTTGTAAGCCGACTGCGAGGGGATGCCCATCATCCCGAACACGCTGGAGACGTTCACGATGTGACCATCACCCGAGGCTCGCAGGTGGGGTAGGAACGCCTTGGTGCCGTGTACCACGCCCCAGAAGTTGACGCCCATGAGCCACTCGAGGTCCTCGTAGGACATCGTCTCGACGTTGGCGCCGAGCGCGACGCCGGCGTTGTTGACGATGAGGTTGACCCTGCCGTGGTCGACGGCCACCTTGTCGGCCCACTCCTCCACTGCACCGCGGTCGGCAACGTCGACCGGTTGGGTGGACACCCGGGTGCCTGTGGCCTGGATGCGCGCCGCCGTCTCCGCGAGGCCGGCCTCGTCGACGTCGCACAGCGCCACCTCGGCACCGCGCCGTGCCAGCTCTGCGGCCACGGCGCGACCGATGCCCGATCCGGCCCCGCTGACCGCGCCGACACGACCTTGGAAGCTCCTCATCATCGTTCCTCTCGGGTCTCCAGGTTTGAGACGATGATACGATCCTATGTGAACGTCACATCCTTGTGCACGCGAGTCGGATGCTCCTGGGGGAGAACCCGCTCGCTCTGCGATCCGAGAGGGCCGTGAACCCGCTACATCTCCAACGGCCGCCGAGCACGCGTGCGCCAGGTGCAGCGCCTGTCCCGGTGGGCGCGCCGGTCCCGGTCGGTGTCGGTGACGTCGGTCGAATGGCCCGTGCCGTATGCGACTGCGCCATCGGTGCAGTGGCGGGACGCCCCCTGCGCGTGCGCGTCGCGCTCTCCCCAGCACACGTGGTCGCAGGTCGAGTCAGTCAGCTCGAGGTAGCGATCGATGACATCGAGCTCGGTGGCCTTGCCATCGCTCGCCTGGCGATCCAGGCACGAGAGGTGCGACTGGTGCCCTCCTGGCCCCCGCGCGTTCGTACTGGCGTCGTTCGCATCCGGGCCGAGATCGTTCAGGGTTCGCTCGATGCTTGGCAGCGCCGGGCCAGGCTGCCGGCCCGGCTCCGCTTCGATCCCGGCGGCCTCACCGTGCGTACCGGGCTGCGCGGGCTCCGCCTCGGCGAAGTCCGAGCGGGCGTCGAGATCCAACGCAGTCGCCTGATCGTGACCCCGCGGCGTGGAGATGTGCTCGGGCTCGGCCTCACTGTTCCGCCGGTTCGGATGCCGCTCCCCCTTCCGCCACTTCCACGCGGCTGTCGATTGATGCGGTTCGAGGTGATCGACGGTCGCGCGACCGTCGAGCTCGAGCTGCCCCAGCTCGATGAGCGTCTCGATGGCCGTCGGCTCGAACAAGCCCGAAGGCTCCTTGCTCCCCCACGCCGCAGCGCCGAGCCCGTGGAGCGCGGAGGCATGGGCCGTTCCGGCGCGTCGATCAGCCCGCAGTGACCGGGATGCTGGTGCAAGAAGACGAAGCAGACGACGACCTCAATGGCAGCCTCCGTCGGGGCGGGGAAGGTGGCGGCGCCGTCGGGAAGATGGGCCACAGGTAGGTGGTGCCGGCCACCGGCAGGCCGCTGCGGGCCATGACGCGGGAGCGGAAGCCCTCGGGCAGCCACAAGCCGTTCTTGTCCGGACCGGCGGGGGCGCCGTAGGGACCGACACCCGGCTCGGCGGTCTCGGCGTAGGCCGAGCGCCAGAAGGCGGGGCCGAGGGCCGCTCCGGCGGCTGCGCTCGTGCGCAGGGACCCTCGGCGGTCCATCATGACTTCTCCTCCTCACGGCGCTGACGCAGGGCCACGGCGCCGGCAACGGCGGCGACGGGGAGGGCGGGCCCGAGGCCGGACACCGACAGCTCCAGCGTGGCCCGCTGGGTGACCGGTGCCGGGGCGGCACCCCCATCGTCGGTGGCCGGTCCGCCCGCTTCGGACAGGTGGTTCTGGCCCCGTCGTGTGGCCCACGCGGCCGCGAAGCGCTCCTCGGTCGAGGGTTCCTTGACGGTGGCCAGGTGGAACCAGTCGGACTGGGCCGACTCGGAGGTCAGGGTGAGCACGAGGTAGCCGTTGGCGTCGAGGTCGACCCAGCGCACGTGCGGGTTCGCCACCTTCGCCGCCAGCTCCAGCGGCGCGGACGGGATGCCGGTGGCGTCGTCGACGTTGGACGACGTCACCGACGGCGTGACGAACTCCACCGCCATGGACCCGCGCCCGAGCCGGGGCACGTAGCCGGTCACCGGGAACGCGGAGTCGGGCACGTCGTTGGCCCACGAGGTGTGGATGTCGCCGGTGAGCACCACCACGTCGTCGATGCGCCCGGCCCGGTTAGCGCCGCGCAGCACGTCGAGGACCCGCTGGCGGTTGGCGTTGTAGCCGTCCCACTGGTCGGGGTTCAGCGCCAGCCCCTCGCTGGCCAGGCGCAGCAGGTTCAGCGCCGGCAGGTCGGGCAGCGGCGCCAGGTTCAGCGGCGCGAACATCACCTGCTGGCCGAGCACTCGCCATGCCGCGCCCCGCTCCTTGGAGGCGGCGAGCTGCTCGGTGAGCCAGGCCTCCTGGTCGAAGCCGAGCATGGTGCGGCCAGGGTCGTCGGTGGCCGCGTCGAACATGGCCGGCTGCTGGTCGCGGCCCCACAGGCGGGTGTCGAGCATCACCAAGTCGGCGAGGTCGCCGTAGGGCAGGTGGCGCCAGATCTTGAGCGGCTCGTCGGGGTCGGGGAGCCGGATGGGCATCCACTCGTCGTAGACGCGGGCCGAGATCGCCTTGCGCGTCAGCCAGTCGCCCTCACCGGGATCGTGGTTCTCGGCACCGTCGCGCCAGGCGTCGTTGGTGCTCTCGTGGTCGTCCCAGACGGTGATGAACGGGTGCTGCTGGTGGGCGGCACGGAGGTCAGGATCGAGCCGGTACTGGGAGTACCGGGTGCGGTAGTCCTGCAGGCTCACCATCTCGTAGGGCGGGTCCGCGGCGCGGCCCAGCTCGCCGACGGTGCCGTACTCGTACAGGTAGTCACCGAGGTGGATGACCGCGTCGAGGTCGTGGCGTCCGGCGATGTTGCGGTAGGCGTTGAAGTAGCCCTCTGGGTAGTTCGAGCACGACACCACGGCGAAGCGGAGCCGCTCGGCGGCGCCGGCGGGAGCCGTCTTGGTCCGCCCGGTGAGCGAGGACCGGCCCGCCGTGGTGAACCCGTAGTAGTAGGTGGTGCCCGGAAGGAGTCCAGTGACGTCGACCTTGACGCAGAAGTCCCGGGCGTCGGTGGCCTTCGTCGAGCCCTGGGCCACCACGTCGCGCAGCGCGGGGTCGCGGGCCACCTTCCACGTCACCGGGATCGGCCCGGTGCGGTCGGGGGTGACCCGGGTCCAGATCACAACCCGGTCGGCGAGGGGGTCGCCGCTGGCCACCCCGTGCAGGAACGGCGCGAGGGTTTCGTCGGGGGCGGCGTGGGCGCGTCGGGCCTGCCACCCGCCGAGGAGCGCGAGGCTGCCGCCGGCGGTGATGCCGGCCCGACGGAGGAAGTCCCGTCGAGCGAGGTGTGAGGTGTGCATGCCCAGTCCTTCGGTATGTGATGCGGTCGCCGGATGCTTCCCAACGACGCGCCTCGTCTCCTGCCTCGCCGCGAC
>DASUDP010000111.1:0-4888 GCA_036275535.1 Acidimicrobiales bacterium
TACTCGGCCTGCCACTGGTGCCACGTCATGGCCCACGAATCCTTCGAGGACCCGGCGGTGGCGGCGGTGATGAACCGGGTGTTCGTCAACGTGAAGGTCGACCGCGAGGAGCGGCCCGACGTCGACGACATCTACATGGAGGCCACCCAGGCCATGACCGGCTCGGGGGGCTGGCCCATGACGGTCGTCTGCCTCCCCGACGGGCGGCCGTTCTTCGCCGGCACCTACTTCCCCAAGGAGCGGCGCGGCGGGATGATCGGCTTCGTCGAGCTGTGCGAGCGCATCGACGAGCTCTGGCACACGCAACGACCCGAGCTCGAGGACCAGGCCGGCCAGCTCACCGGCTCCCTGGGCCGCACGGCCCTTCTCGACGGCGCGCCCGACCTCCCCGGCCCCGACGACCTGGCGGCCGCCGTGCGGGGCATCCTCGACGCGTCCGACCAGCAGCGGGGCGGGCTCGGGGGCGCCCCCAAGTTCCCCCAGCCCATGGCCCAGGAGGTGCTGGCGGCGGCCGCCGCTCGCGGAGATCGCTCGGCTCGCGCCGCCCTCGTGACGACCCTCGACAACATGGCAGCGGGGGGCATCTACGACCACCTCGGGGGCGGCTTCGCCCGGTACTCGGTCGACGGGGTGTGGCTGGTCCCCCACTTCGAGAAGATGCTCTACGACAACGCCCTGCTCATCCGGCTCTACCTGCACGGCTGGCAGGTGACCGGCGAGGACCGGTTCCGCCAGGTGCTGACGGAGACCATCGGGTACGTCCTCGGGGACCTCCGCCTCCCCGCCGGTGGGGTGGCGTCCGCGGAGGACGCCGACAGCGAAGGTGTCGAAGGCAAGTTCTACGTCTGGACCGACACCGAGCTCGACGAGGTGCTCGGTGAGCGGGCGACGGTGGCCAAGGAGTGGTACGGGTTCCGCCCCGGGGGGAACTTCGAGCACGGGACGACGATCCCGAACCGGCTGCACGCCGTCGGGTCGCTCGACCGCCCGGCCGAGGTCGAGGCGGCCCGCCTGACCCTGCTCGAGGCCCGTTCGGCCCGGGTGCGTCCCGGGCTCGACGACAAGGTCCTCACCGAGTGGAACGGCTACCTCGTGTCGGCGCTGGCCGAGGCGGGGGCGGCGTGCGCCGAGCCGACCTGGGTCCAAGCCGCCGTCGACATCGCCGAGTTCCTGCTGGCCAACCTGCGTCGGGACGACGGCCGCTGGCTGCGGGCCTGGCAGGCCGAGGCCGGCGGACGCCACCTGGCCTACGCCACGGACCACGGCGCCCTCGTCGACGCCTTCACCCGCCTGGCCGAGGCCACCGGGCAGGCCCGCTGGGTCGACGAGGCGCGAGCCACGGCCGATGCGCTGCTCGAGCTCTTCTGGGACGACGAGCGCGGGGGCGTGTTCACGACCGGCCACGACGCCGAGGCGCTGATCGCCCGCCCCAAGGACCTCATGGACAACGCCACCCCGGGCGCCAACAGCCTCGCCGCCGTGGGGCTGCTGCGCCTCGCCGCCCTCACCGACTCCCAGCGCTACCGGGAGGCTGGCGAAGCGGTGGTCCGTCTCCTCGCGCCGCTCGCCGTGCAGCACCCGACGGCCTTCGGGCACGCGCTGGCCGCCGTCGAGCTCGTCGCCCACGGCACCACCGAGGTGGTCGTCGCCGGCGACCGGCCCGAGCTCGTGGCCGTCGCCCAGCGTCGCTTCGCGCCCGACCAGGTCCTGGCCTGGGGGGAGCGCTACGACAGCCCGCTGTGGGAGGGTCGCGAGGACGGCCGGGCCTACGTCTGCCACCACTACGTCTGCCAGCTCCCCGCCAAGACCGTGGAGGACCTCGTCGCCCAGCTCACCCCCTGAGCGGTCACCAGCCGCCGCGGTGGAGGACCTCGTCGAGGGGGCGGCGGGCACGAGCGGCGGACCGACCGGGCTCGTCCGGCGCGGGGTGGCCGAGGGCGACGGTGCCAACGGCCCGCCAGCCGGAGGGGACGCCCAGCGCGGCGAGGACGGCTGCCTCGTGCTCGAAGAGCCCGAAGAAGCAGGCGCCGAGACCGGCGTCGACGGCTCCGAGCAGCAGGTGCTCGACGGCCATGCCGCCGTCGACCCACCAGTACGGGACGGGCCACTCCTCCGCCCCCTGGCCCAGCCCGGTTGAGGCCTTGTCCGGCTCGGCGTAGCGCTCCACCCACGAGCCAGGTCGCACCAGGCACACGATGAGCACGGGGGCGGCGACGAGGCCGGGCCAGCGGAACGTCGAGCGCCGCTCGGGTGGCAGCGTCACGTCCCAGTAGCGCGCCGTCCCCCCCGCACCGGTCAGCACGACGAAGGCCCAGCCCTGGCTGTTCCCCGCCGAGGGCGCCCGCCGGGCCAGGTCGACGAGCCCGTCCACCACGGCTGGGTCGATCGCCTCGTCGGTGAACGCGCGCACCATCCGTCGCCCCCGGACGGCGTCGGTCAGGTCCACCTCAACGACGTCTGTGGACGCTCTCGCACGAACAGCGTGCGCGGGCGTCCACAGAAGTTGGCGGGTGGGCTAAGCGAGCTTGGCGAGGTCTTCGGCCATGGCCCAGCCGAAGGCCACGAGCGAGTCGCCGCGGGATGCGTCGAGGCCCCTGAAGAAGGCGGCGACGTCGGCCGGGATGGTCTCGGGCTTCAGGCTCTCGTGGTCGAACACCTCGGGGGTCGACCCGGTGCCCTTGGCGATGAAGGAGCGGTCGTCGTAGGCCGAGGCATCCACCCCGAAGCGCTTGGCCAGGCGCCGGCCCCAGGCCCGCTCCTCGCCGCTGGCCTTGTGGTCGGGGCGGGGCACGACGTCGTTCAGCGTGCGGAAGGCCTCGAAGCCGTCGGGGGTCGTGAAGCGGGTGCCGTAGAGGACGTCCTCGTCCGGGAAGGCCAGCACGGCCCGCCGCAGCTGGTCGTGCACGATGCCCCGCAGGACCGTGTCGCGCTTGGCCGTGCGCTTCACCGACGCCAGGCCGACGAGCACGCAGGGCGTGCCGCCGATGCGCTCCAGGGTGGAGAATGCGAAGCCCTTCAGCTTCCCGTTCTCGGTGGCGCAGGTGATGAGCACCCACGCCTCAGCCTGCTTGGAGAGGAGCCCCACCTCGTAGGAGATGGGTCCCTCGGCGCAGAGATCCGCCAGCTCGGCGCATCCCGCGTCGCCCAGTGCGGTGCAGTCCTTGGTCTCGACCTGGATCGACATTCGCTTACCGGCCCCCGGATCGCTAGAGGTTGAGCCCTCTAGTCCAGTAGACACAGTCCGTCAGCGCAACTCGGACCGGGGCTTGACGAGGCGCGAAGAACCTGCTCAGGGACCGTGACCGGGCGGTCAAGTCGCGGTCGGGTGCTGGGCCTGGGCGTCTCAGCCCAGGATGGCGGAGGCGCCGAGCAGCACCCGGAGCTCGGCCAGGAGGGCCGGCTGCATGTCGACTGTCCAGGCCGAGGGAAGCCGCAGCACCTGCTTGTCGCCGAGGTGGAGGAGCACGGGCGAGTCGCCCGGGTAGCGGGCCAGCAGCACCTTGAGCTCCTCGATGAGGGCCTCGGAGAGGGCCGCCGGCGACACCTTGAGGCGCAGCGGGAAGGCCTCCCCCGCCATCGGCTCGAAGGGCTCGATCTCCATGGCGATGAGCTTGGGCTGGTCGTCGCGGGCATCAACGCGGGCCTTCACGATGACGACGGCGTCGTCTTCGAGCTTGTGGCCGTGGTCCTGCATGGTGCGGGGGAAGACCATGACCTCGACCGCCGTCTGCAGGTCCTCCAGCTGGAAGACGGCCATGAGGTCGCCCTTCTTGGTCCACTTGCGCTGCAGCCCGGTGATGACCCCGCCGAAGGTGCGGATGGTTCCGTCGGCCACCTCAGCGAGGTCGACGAGGCTTCCGTCGCAGCGACGCTTGAGCGACGCCTCGGCCCCCATGAGCGGGTGGTCGCTGACGTAGAGCCCGAGCATCTCCTTCTCGAAGCGGAGCCGCTCGCGCTTGTCGAACTCGACGGCGGCGATGAGAGGCCGCTCGTCGAAGGCGCCGTCGGTGGACTCCTCGATCTCGCCGAAGAGCGACATCACACCGATGTCGGCTTCACGGCGACGGGCGATGGTGGCGTCGACGATGGCCTCGAAGGACCGCAGCAGGCCCTGGCGGGGGTGGCCGAGGCTGTCGAAGCCACCTGCCTTGATGAGCGACTCCAAGGTCTTCTTGTTGAGGACCTGGTAGTCGACCCGCTCGGCGAAGTCGTAGAAGTCGGCGAAGGGGCCGTTGGCCTCCCGCTCCTGCAGCAGGAGCGCAACGAGGCCCTCACCCACGTTGCGCACGGCGGACAGGCCGAAGACGATCGATGCCTGCTCCTGGCCATCGGGACCGGTCTCGATGAGCGGCGTGAAGTCCGAGTCGGACCGGTTGACGTCGGGCACGAGCACCGGGATGCCCATCGTGCGGCACTCGGCCAGGTAGATGGCCGCCTTGTCGAGGTTCGTCTTGACGCTGGTGAGCAGCGCCGAGAGGTACTCGGCCGGGTGGTGCGCCTTCAGGTAGGCGGTCTGGTAGGCGATGTACCCGTACCCGAAGGAGTGCGACTTGTTGAAGGCGTAGTCGGCGAACTGGGCGATGATCTCGAAGAGCGACTCGCCGAGCGCCGGCTCGTAGCCGGTGGCGGCCACGCCGTCGACGAAGGCCTGGCGCTCCTTGGCCATGACCTCACGGCTCTTCTTGCCCATCGCCTTGCGGAGGCTGTCGGCCTGGGCCAGCGAGTACCCGGCGAACTTCTGGGCCACCCGCATGACCGACTCCTGGTAGATCATCAGGCCGTACGTGTCGGCCAGGAGCGCCTCGGCGTCGGGGTGGAAGTACTCGACCGGCTTCCGACCGTTCTTGCGGTCGGCGTAGTCGTTGTGCATGTTCGCCGCCATCGGCCC
>DASUDP010000112.1:0-23758 GCA_036275535.1 Acidimicrobiales bacterium
CGCCGATGGCGGGGGGCATGTCGACCCCGGCCCAGGCCAGGACACCGGCGGCGAGGGGGATGGCGGCGACGTTGTAGCCGGCAGCCCACCACAGGTTCTGGAGGCTCTTGCGGTAGGCGGCCTTGGACAGGCGGATGATCCCGACGACAGCCCGGGGGTCGCTGCTGGTCAGGATCAGGCCGGCGGATTCGATGGCCACGTCGGTGCCGGCGCCGATGGCGATCCCGACATCGGCGCGGGCGAGGGCGGGGGCGTCGTTGACGCCGTCGCCCACCATGGCCACCTTGAGGCCGCGGGCCTGGAGCTGGGCGACCTTGGCGTCCTTGTCCTCGGGGAGGACCTCGGCGAACACCTCGTCGACGCCGAGGTCGGCGCCGACCGCCTCGGCCACCTGGCGGGCGTCGCCGGTGATCATCACCACCCGCCGGCCCATCGACTGCAGCTCGGCCACGGCGGCGCGCGCTTCGGGCCGGATCTCGTCCTCGAGGGCCAGCGCACCGACGATGGCCTCGCCTCGGACCAGGTACAGCACCGCCGCCCCGCGGTCCTTCCATCCCTGCGTGGCGCTGGTGAGCTCCTCGGGTTCGGCGAGGGAGCGCTCCCGCAGCAGGGCTGGCCCGCCGACGGCGTAGCGATCGCCGTCGACGGCGGCCTCGACGCCCCGGCCCGTGATGGACCGGAAGTCGCCGGCCTCGGCGAGGGGGCCCTGCTGCCGGGCGGCGGAGACGATGGCTCGAGCGAGGGGGTGCTCGCTGTCGGACTCGACGGCGCCGGCCAGGCGCAGCACCTCGTCCTCGCCGATCCCGGCGCCGGCGACGCCCACGACCGTGTGCTCGCCCTTGGTGAGGGTTCCGGTCTTGTCGAACAGGAAGGCGTCGACGGTGCGGCTCTGCTCGAGGGCCAGGCGGTCCTTCACGAGGATCCCATTGCGGGCCGCCATGGCAGAGGACAGGGAGGTGGTCAGCGGGATGGCCAGCCCGAGGGCGTGGGGGCAGGAGATCACCAGCACGGTCACCACCCGCACGACCGCGTCGTCGGCGTCACCGACGGCCAGCCACACCACGGCGGTGACGGCAGCCGCGGCGGTGGCCACATAGAACAGCAGGGCGGCGGCCCGGTCAGCCAGCACCTGGGCCCGTGAGCGGGACTCCTGGGCCTGGGCGACCAGCCGCTGGATCCCGGCCAGCGTCGTCTCCTCGCCCAGGGCGTCGACCCGGACCCGGATGGCCGAGTCCGTCGACACCGTGCCGGCCACGACGCGATCCCCGACCTCCTTGCCGACGAGCTTCGACTCGCCCGTGATCATCGACTCGTCCAGCTCAGCCGAGCCGTCGACGATCTCGCCGTCGGCCGGGACCCGGGCGCCGCTGCGGACCAGCACCACGTCCCCCACGCGCAGGTCGTCGATCCCCACGGTCTCGATCGACCCGTCGGCGCCCACCCGTTCAGCCTCGTCCGGCAGGAGCGCGGCCAGGGCCGCCAGGGCGTCCTGGGCCTGACCGAGGGCCTTCATCTCCTGCCAGTGGCCCAGGAGCATGATCGTGACCAGGAGAGACAGCTCCCACCAGAAGTCCAGGTCGAACCAGTCGAGCGAGGTCGCCATCGACGCCGTGTAGGCGACCGTGATCGCCATGGCGATGAGCAACATCATCCCGGGCTGGCGGTCCTTCACCTCCCGCCGTCCGCCTTCCAGGAACGGCCAGCCGCCCCACAGGAACACGATCGAGCCGAGGACCGGCCCGACCCACTCGATCCCTGCGACGTCCAGCTCGTAGCCGAACCAGTCCATGACCATGTGGCTCGTCGCCACGATCGGCACCGTCAGCAGCAGGCTCCACCAGAACCGCCGGCGGAACATCTCCACGTGGTGCCCGGCGTGCTTGCCGCCAGCGGTGTGCCCGTCGTGCTCGTGCTGCGTGGCCGGGTTCATCGGGCAAGGGCTAGTTGAGGCTGTGCTTCCATGCCGCGACCATACCCCTAGGGGGTACATCCGTCTACCCCCTGGGGGTACCAGTGGGAGGTCGGGTGGCGGTCATCATCGAGCTGGCCCGCCGCATCTACCGGTGGGCACATCGTCGACCGGGCCGATGACGGCGGCGAGTGTTGCTGGGCACGCGTCCTCGCCTACGACCCGCAGGACCGGGTCGTGTTCAGCTGGGACATCAGCCCTCGCTGGCAGCTCGAGGCCAACCCGGCCAACGCCAGCGAGGTCGAGGTCCGCTTCATCCCCCCGCGGGCAGGTCGAGGCGGGCGTCGCGGGCGAAGAAGCGCTCGACTGCGCCCGGCTCAGATGTCGTAGTAGAGCGTGAACTCGTAGGGGTGCGGGCGCAGGCGGAGCGCGTCGACCTCGCGGCGGCGCTTGTAGGTGACCCACGTGTCGATGAGGTCGTCCGTGAAGACGCCGCCGACGCGCAGGAAGTCGTTGTCCGCCTCGAGGGCGTCGAGGGCCTGCTCGAGGGAGCCGGGCACCTGCGGGACCTGGGCCAGCTCCTCCGGCGGGAGGTCGTAGAGGTCCTTGTCCATCGGAGTCGGCGGCTCGATGCGGTTGTTGATGCCGTCGAGGCCCGCCAGCATCATCGCCGCGAAGGCCAGGTACGGGTTCGACGTGTTGTCGGGGCAGCGGAACTCCACCCGCTTGGCCTTCGGGCTGCGCTGACCGAGGGGGATCCGGCAGGCGGCGGAGCGGTTCCGCTGGCTGTAGACGAGGTTCACCGGCGCCTCGTAGCCCGGCACCAGCCGCTTGAAGCTGTTGGTGGTCGGGTTGGTGAAGGCGATGACGGCGGCCGCATGGCGCAGCAGGCCGCCGATGTACCAGCGGGCCAGGTCGGACAGCCCTGCGTAGCCGGCCTCGTCGTAGAAGAGCGGCTCGCCGCCCTTCCAGAGGGACTGGTGCACGTGCATGCCCGAGCCGTTGTCCTCGAAGATCGGCTTCGGCATGAACGTGAGGCTCTTGCCGGCCTGCCAGGCGACGTTGCGGGTGACGTACTTGAACGTCATCAACTTGTCGGCCATGGCCAGCAGCGTGTCGAAGCGGATGCCGATCTCGTTCTGGCCGCCCGAGGCCACCTCGTGGTGGTGCAGCTCGGTGGGGATGCCCACCTGTTGGAGGACGGAGGACATCTCGGAGCGCAGGTCCTGGTAGTGGTCCATCGGCGGGGCCGGGAAGTACCCCTCCTTGGTGCGGGGCTTGTAGCCGAGGTTGGGACCCTCGTCGGTGCCGGTGTTCCACTGCCCCTCGACCGAGTCGACCCGGTAGAAGCTGCCGTTGGGCCGGGTCTCGAAGCGGACGTCGTCGAAGATGAAGAACTCGGGCTCCGGACCGAAGTAGGCCGTGTCGGCCACGCCGGTCGAGAAGAGGTGCTCCTGGGCCTTCTGGGCGACGTAGCGGGGGTCGCGGCTGTAGCGCTCACCGGTCACCGGGTCCGCCACGAAGCAGTGCATGACGAGCGTCTTGCGGGTCCGGAACGGGTCCATGTACGCCGTCGTGGGATCGGCGATCAGGACCATGTCGGACTCCTGGATCTCCTGGAACCCACGGACCGACGAGCCGTCGAAGGCGTGCCCGTCCTCGAACTGGGTCTCGTCGAGGACGTTGGCCGGGACGGACACGTGCTGCATGACGCCCGGCAGGTCGCAGAAGCGGAGGTCGACGAACTCGACGCCCTCCGACGCCACCAACTCCAGCACCTCGTTCGCCGTGCGCTCTTCCACGCGGTCCCTCCAGGGTCGGTCTCTGACGGGACAACGCTAGTGCCGCCCCCGGGGCATGCCGCCAGCCCAGGCGTACCGCGAAGAGGGCGCCCCCGAAGGGGGCGCCCTCCTTGCCCGATGGCGTCGGTCAGTCAGCCAGCTCGCTGCAGATGGTGTCGATCATGATGTAGGTGACCTCGTACGGATCGCAGTTGGCGTTGGGCCGGCGGTCCTCGATGTAGCCCTTCTGGTCGAGCTCGGTCTGCCACGGGATGCGCACCGACGCACCCCGGTTCGACACGCCGTAGCTGTACTCGGTCCACGGGGCGGTCTCGTGGAGGCCGGTGAGGCGATCCTCGATGCCGGCGCCGTACAGGTCGACGTGCTCCTGGCGCTTCTTGCCGAGCGCCTCGCAGGCCTTGATGATCGGCTCGTAGCTCTCGCGCATGGCCTTCGTCGAGAAGTTGGTGTGCGCTCCGGCGCCGTTCCAGTCGCCCTTCACGGGCTTGGGGTCGAGCGTGGCGGAGATCCCGAAGTCCTCGGCGATGCGGTAGAGCAGCCAGCGGGCGACCCAGAGCTCGTCGGCCACCTGCGGCGCGGCCACCGGGCCGACCTGGAACTCCCACTGGCCGGGCATGACCTCGGCGTTGATGCCGGAGATGTGCAGCCCCGCCTGGAGGCAGGCGTCGAGGTGGGCCTCGACGATGTCACGGCCGTAGACCTCGTCGTCGCCGACACCGCAGTAGTAGCCGCCCTGGGGGGCTGGGAAGCCGCCGAAGGGGAAGCCGTAGGGCCGGCCCTCCTTGAAGAACGTGTACTCCTGCTCGATGCCGAAGACCGGCTCCTGGTCGGCGTACATGGCCGCCACCTCGACGCAGCGAGCCCGGGTGTTGCTCACGTGCGGGGTCATGTCGATGTAGAGCACCTCGCACAGGACGAGGACGTTGTCGCCGCCGCGCACCGGGTCGGGGCAGGTGAAGACGGGCTTCAGGACGCAATCCGACTTGTCGCCGGGGGCCTGGTTGGTCGACGAGCCGTCGAAGCCCCAGAGGGGGAGGTCTCCGGGCTTCACGCCGTCGGCCACGATCTTCGTCTTCGAGCGCAGCTTGGCCGTCGGCTCCGTGCCGTCGATCCAGATGTACTCAGCCTTGTACGCCATCAGGGTTCCTTTCCTCCGCAGGGGAGTGTGGGGCAGGTGGCCCGGGGGGCCCCCGGGGAAGCTGCCGTCACGCTGCCAGCGGTGCGTTGCCCGACCTTTTCCCGTGTGTGAACGCTATGTGAACCGGCCCGATGGACAGGTAACGCCCTGAGGTTCCCTGCCATCATTGGGCCACCATGGAACGCCAGCGTGACTACGTCCTGCGCACGGTCGAGGAGCGAGGGGTCCGGCTCATCCGGCTCTGGTTCACCGATGTGCTCGGCCAGCTGAAGAGCTTCGCCATCTCGCCCGCCGAGCTGGAGGGCGCCTTCGACGAGGGGATGCGCTTCGACGGCTCCGCCATCGACGGGTTCAGCCGCGTGCAGGAGAGCGACGTCCTGGCCCGCCCGGATCCGAACAGCTTCGAGCTCCTCCCCTGGGCCGACGCCTACGGCACCTCGGCCCGCATGTTCTGCGACATCACCAACATCGACGGCACGCCCTTCGAGGGCGACCCCCGCCAGGTGCTGCGGCGCAACCTCGACAAGGCCCGGGAGCGCGGCTTCAGCTTCTACGCCGCCCCGGAGATGGAGTTCTTCTACTTCGCCGACGGTGACCCCGCGCACGGCATGCCCAAGCCCCTCGACCAGGCCTCCTACTTCGATCTCACGACGGCCGACGTCGCCTCCGACCTGCGCCAGCGCACGATCCACACGCTGGAAGCCATGGGCATCCCGGTGGAGTACAGCCACCACGAGGATGCGCCCAGCCAGCACGAGATCGACCTGCGCTACACCGACGCGCTGGCAATGGCCGACAACGTGATGACGTTCCGGCTGGTCGTGCGGGAGGTGGCCCTCGAGGCCGGGGTGCACGCCACGTTCATGCCGAAGCCCCTGGCCGCCGTGCAGGGCTCGGGCATGCACACCCACTTCTCCCTCTTCGAGGGCGACACCAACGCCTTCTACGACCCCGGCGACGAGCGCAACCTCTCCAAGGTGGCCCGGGGCTTCATCGCCGGGGTGCTCACCCACGCCCGCGAGATCGCCGCGGTCACGAACCAGTGGGTCAACTCGTACAAGCGCCTGGTGATGGGCTTCGAGGCGCCGGTGTACGTCTCCTGGGCCCGGAACAACCGCTCGGTCGTGGTGAACGTGCCGCCGATCAAGGTCGGCAAGGCCGACTCCGCCCGCATCGAGTTCCGGGCCCCCGACCCGGCCTGCAACCCGTATCTCACCTTCTCGGTGGTGCTGGCCGCTGGCCTGAAGGGTATCGAGGAGGGCTACGAGCTCCCGCCCGAGACCCTCGCCAACCTCTACCAGATGACCGACGCCGAGCGGCTGGCCGAGGGGATCGACGTCCTGCCTGGCTCACTGTCTGACGCCCTCGACGAGATGGAGCGCTCGGAGCTCGTGGCGGAGGCGCTCGGCGAGCACGTCTTCGAGTGGTTCATCCGCAACAAGCGGGCCGAGTGGCAGGACTACAAGACGCAGGTCAGCCAGTTCGAGCTCGATCGGTACCTGCACCGGCTCTGAGCCATCGCTGACAGATGGAACCACTCCTCGTCTTCCCGGACCCGGTGCCGCCGGAGCTCGCGCAGTCCCTCGACCTCGCGGGCTACCCGTGGAAGGCCGTCGGTAACGAGGCGGCCATCGCCACCGCCGAGCCCGACGACGGCTGGTCCGGAGCGGTCATCGTCACCGCCACCGACCCGGAGGGCGCCTTCGCCGTGGCCCGCGCCCTGCGCAAGCGGGACGTACCCCTGGAGCCGGTGATGCTGCTCGTCGGAGGCGCCCAGCTGGGCGACCTCGAGCTGCGCGACGAGCTCTTCGACGACTTCTGCCTCTACCCGTTCCAGCCCCGCGAGCTCGAGGCCCGCATGCGCCACCTCTTCTGGCGCACCGGCAGCGGGAGCCGGCCCGAGCTCGTCGAGTACAGCGAGCTGGTCCTCAACCTCGAGACGTACCAGGCCGCCATCGGCGGCAAGCCGCTCGACCTCACCTACATGGAGTACGAGCTGCTCAAATTCCTGGCGCAGCACCCCGGCAAGGTCTTCACCCGGGAGACGCTGCTCTCCCGGGTGTGGGGCTACGAGTACTACGGGGGCGCCCGCACGGTCGACGTCCACATCCGCCGACTGCGGGCCAAGCTGGGCGAGGAGCACGCCAACCTCATCCAGACCGTCCGCAGCGTGGGCTACCGCTTCGGCCAGTCCCGCTGGGGTCTCTGACCTCGTCCCGTTGGCGTCGGGCTGACTAGCCCGGCCGGGTGGTCACAACCATCCTCACGGGCCATTCCGGCGCCGAGTGCTGTCCGTCACTATCGGTGACGAGGGAAGCACGAGACGTGGAGGGCGCGGGCGATGAAGGTTTCGGTGAGGCGTGTCGGGGTCAAGCTGGTGGCAGTCGTCGTGGGGGCGCTCGTCGCTGGGTCGACCGTGACCGCCTCACCGGCCATCGGTGACGACGCCCCGGTGTTCATCGGCTGGACGGACCTGCTGCCGAGCTTCACCACGGGCTACGAGCCCAGCAGCGCCAACGACTGCACGAAGGGCCACGTGAACTGCGTGAAGGCCGTCATCCGGGAGATGACGGACCGGTTCAACCCGCTGGCCGCCGCCTGCGACCACAACTCGATGTTCGCGCTGACCTACCTGCGCACGACCGAGCAGTACCTGGTGTCGGCCACCTCAGACGGGTTCTTCACCGACCCGAGCTTCATCAACCACCAGGACGCCGTCTTCGCCCGGTACTACTTCGACGCTTGGGACGCCTTCCGGGCCGGCGACCTGGCCCACACCTCTCAGTCCTGGCAGCTCGCCTTCGACGCCGCTGACGGGCGCAAGGTGGCCGGCCTCGGCAACCTGCTCCTGGGCATGTCGGCCCACGTCAACCGAGACCTGCCCATGGTCCTGGCCGACATCGGCCTCGTGAAGCCGGACGGCACGTCCCGCAAGCCCGACCACGACAAGGTCAACCAGTTCCTGAACCTCGTCATGGAGCCGCTGATCGACGAGGCCGCCGCCCGCTTCGACCCGACGGTCGACGACGGTCAGATCGACGGGACGACCATGGACGAGACCGGCATGCTGCAGCTGCTCGTGACGTGGCGGGAGCAGGCCTGGCGCAACGCTGAGGCGCTCGTCAACGCCCCGACCCCCGAGGCCCGCCAGCTGGTGGTCAACGAGATCGAGCGGGTGGCGGCCATCGAGGCCAACCTGATCATCGTGGCCACGGGCTACTCGCCGGTGAACGTGCAGGCCGCGCTCGGCGCCCTCGCCTCGCTCGGGGCTTCCTCGCTCGAGGTGACCCGGGCCCAGCTGGACCGCACCGTGAACCAGGCCCAGGGCCTGCTCGGCAGCCTGTTCGTCGACCCGGCCACGGCTCGCGACACGTTCTGCCAGGCCCACCAGCCTTAGCGGCGGGGGCGGCGCCGGCGGTCGCCGGTCAGGAGAGCTCGATGAGCTCGCTGCCCTCGTGTGTTGCGTCGCCGTTGTCCCGCAGGACCCACCCGAGGATGCCGGCCACGACGGCGCCCGTCATGACGACCCCGACGGGGATGGCGACGAGCAGGACCACCAGGATGATGATGGGACCGGGCATCGGCTCATCCTGCCCCGAGGTGGGCCCACGCTTCCAGCTCCACCAGCGCGCCGAGCGGGAGCTCGGCCACCCCGATGGCCGACCGGGCCGGCCGGTGGTCGCCGAAGAGCTCCATGTAGGTCTCGTTCATGCGGCCGTAGTCGCTGGCCAGGTGGCGCAGGAAGACGGTCGTCTTGACGACGTCGGTGAGCGACGCCCCCTCCGCCTCGAGCAGCGCGGACAGGTTGGCCACCGCCTGGCGGAGCTCCGCCTCGGTCCCCCCGGAGACGAGCTTGCCGTCCACGATGCCGACCTGGCCGGACACGATGAGCCACTCTCCGGCTCGCACGACAGGGGTGTAGGGACCGACGGGCTTGGCCATCGGGCCAGTCTCGCGCCCCGCTGGCGTGGCTGCCCGGACGCTCAGCGCCAGCGCTGACCGGTCGGCCAGTCCGGGATGCAGCCGCCGTGGAGCCACGCGGCCGCCGCCACCGCGGCGAAGACCGCATCGGAGCCGCGCACCGCGGGGCCCGTGCCGGCCACGACCTCGACCTCGATGGGCGGCGTGTCCACGGCCCGAAGGACGCCGAACGAGCGGATGGTGAGGTCGTGGACCTGGCCGTCGTCGTCGACGGCGATCCCCTCGCTGCTCACCCAGGACAGCGCCATGTGGGCGGCGCCGGTGCAGTACGAGCGCAGCACCACCTCGTCGAGCACCTCGCCGGCCTCGACGCGCACGCGCACCGTCCCGTCCGCCGCGATCTCGGCCTCGGCCCGTGCCCCGCGGATGGGATCGGTGACCGGCTCCAGCGAGCCGCGCGCCCCCGCCAGCAGGACCATGGCCTCGGCCCACCCGGCGGCCCGCAGGTCGACCGACGTGGGGGGCCCGGCAACGTCGACCTCCTCGACGCGCAACCCGGGGGCCACCCGGTGGATCAGCTCCTCGATGCCCGCCGTGCGGATGACCCGGAGCACGCCGGTGCCGTCGGGGTCGGCCCCTCCCGCGACGGGCGGGCGCTTCGGGCCGAGGCGCACGATGTCCTCGCGGTTGAGCAGCACCCGCACGGCCCGCCCGTAGCGGTCGGCCAGCTGGCGGGCGGCCGCCGGCCCGGGGCTGTGCCGCTTCCCCCCGAAGGCCCCGCCGTTGGCGAGCGGCGAGGCTGGCTCGCCGCCCGGCTCGCACCAGGCGGCGTCGGGCTCGAGGTAGGCCGGCTCCACCCACGAGGTGCGCAGCACGGCCGCCCACGCACCGGGCGGCGCGCCCAACGGCGGGCGCGCCTCGACGGTGGTGCGCCGTCCCTGCACCTTGCCGGCGGCGGCCCGGGCCTCGGCCAGCGTCTCGCCGACGGCCCAGCCTCCCTGCCCGTCGGGCACGGCCACCAGCGCGGCGGCGGGCGCCATGTCGTCGGCGAAGCCGCCGCGCCCGAGGGCGACCTCGGCGTCCACCCGCTGGTGCGCCCCGCCCTCGATCTCGGCCCGCTGGGCGGCCGCCTCGTGGTCGCGCTCGTCCGCGCTCGGTGGCTCCGGCGCGAACCGATCCCACGCGTCGAGCAGCGTGCGCCAGCCCGTGCACCGGCACAGGTGGGCGAGCAGGGCCTGCTCGACCGCATCGTGGCCCGCGTCGGGCGCCTTGGCGCGCAGCCCCTCCAGCCGGCAGATGATCCCGGGGGTGCAGAAGCCGCACTGGCTGGCCCCGGCGTCGACCACGGCCCGCGCCCACCCGTCGCGCACCGCCGGATCGAGCCCGTCGACCGTCGTGATCGAGCGTCCGGCCACCCGCCGGGCCGGCGTCACGCAGGCCACCCGGGGTTGCCCGTCGACGAGCACGGTGCAGCAGCCGCACTGGCCCTGCGGGCTGCAGCCGTCCTTGGCCGAGGTGAGGCCGAGGTCTTCCCGCAGCACCTCGAGGAGCGACTGGCCACGATCGGGGACCTCGGTCTGGCGCCCGTCGACGTCGAGCTGCAGCGGGGGCCGACCGTCAGGTGCCATGGCCGGAGGTTAGGTTCGCGGCGGTGTCCGGTCGCCACCCACTCCTCTCCCGTCGCCAGATCCTCCTGGGCGGCTCCGCCGCCGTCGGCGCCGTGCTGCTCGGGGGCTGCGGCAGTGGATCCGACAGCTCCGACGAGCAGGGAGGCTCGAGCACCTCCGGAACCGACGGCGCCAGCGGCAAGTACGCCCTGGCGCAGTTCTTCGGGGGCCCGATGTTCGTGGCCGGGCAGACCGCGCGGCTGCCGTTCGGCGTGGCCGACGCCGACGGCCTGCTCCGGGTGGACGACACCCCCGAGGAGCTGGAGGTGCAGGTGCTCACCTCCAAGGGCGAGGAGCTCGGGGCGCCCATCTCCGTGACCCGACACGCCGACGGCCTTCCCCGGGCCTACTTCCCGCTCATCACCGAGATCGCCGAGCCCGGCATCTACACCGCCCGGACGGAGATCGACGGGGTGGGAACCGAGATGGCCTTCCAGATCAACGCCGCCGACGAGGTGACAGCGATCCGGCCCGGCATGCCCCTGCCGGCGGTCGACACCCCCACGGTGAACGACCCTCACGGGGTGACCCCCATCTGCACGGCGGACCCGTTGTGCCCCCTGCACGAGGTCACGTTGGCCGAGGCGCTTGGGGAGGGCCGCCCGATCGGCCTCCTCGTGTCGACCCCCGCCTTCTGCCAGATCGCCATCTGCGGGCCGGTCCTCGACGTGCTGCTCGGCCTGACGGCCTCCCACCCCGACGTCCGCTTCCTGCACGCCGAGGTGTACGCCGACCCGAAGGCCAACCTCGACACGTACGCCCCGGTGATCGAGGCGCTCGGTCTCCACTTCGAGCCCTGCCTGATCCTGGCCGGGGCCGACGGCGTCGTGGTCGAGCGCCTCGACACCATCTTCGACCGGGCCGAAGCCGATGCGCGCTTGGCCCGGCTGGCCTGACCCGTCCCGGTAGCCTCCCGCCCGTGGGCGCCACCTCCCTCCAGGACCTCGGTCCGGGCCTCCACGTGCGTCGCGAGGTCGACCCGGAGCAGCGGGCCGCGACCCTCGCCGCGGAGCTCGGGGCCGAGCTCTGCCGCACCGGCGTCGAGGTGGAGGGTGTGCTGACCGCCCGCCGCTCGCTGTCCCCCCTCGACGGTCCGACGTTGGCCGCCCTGGAGGGCCTGGCCCGCCGGCTGGAGCGGGCCCACGGCATGCTCGACCGCACCCGACAGCGGGCGGAAGCGGCGGCGGGGGCCCGGCTGAGCGCGGCGGGGGCCCTCGCCATCCACCCGGACACGGTGCGAGAGCGCGCCGCCCGTCTCGTCGACGCTCGTCACCAGCTACAGCGGGCCGAGGAGGCGGTGGCCGAGCACGAGGCGATCGCCCTCGGCGACGCTGACGAGGCCGACGACGCGGATGGGTCGGCGACGTCGGCCGCGGTCGTCCCGGCCTCGGCCCCGCGCACGGCGGCGGCCTCGATGCGGCTCCAGCGCAACCGGGCAGTGGGCGCCCTGGTGGCCGCCTTCGGGCTCGGGCTCATCCTGCTCGCCCTCGGTGTCGTGCCGCTGTGGGCGGCGCTGGTGCCGCCTCTGCTCGCCGCGCTGTGGGCCCTGCGGGTCCTGCGCCCGGCGGGACCGGCGGAGGCCGGCCCGAGCGAGGAGTCGAGCCACCTCTCCGAGGTGGGCGCCTTCACCGACGAGCTCTTCGGGGCCCGCCGGCGGTCATGGGAGCACGACTCCGAGAGCGCCCGGCGCGCCGCGGAGCGCTCCCGGGCCGAGGAGGAGCTGCGGGTGGCCGAGCGAGCCTGGCGGGACCTGGCCGGCGAGCATGCCGATCCCGCCGACGTGGAGGATGTGGTGCGGCGCTTCGACCCCCAGCACGAGGAGGCGGCGCTCATCGCCGCCGAGTCGGTGGGCGTCCGTGCCGTGGAGGCGGCCCGCCGTCAGCTCGTCGATCGGTGGGTGGAGGCCTGGGAGGGGTTGGGGCGCGACGTCCCTGCCGCGGAGGGCGCGCCGGCGGCGGTCGCGGCGCTCCGGGCCGAGGCAGGCCGGGCCGTGCTGCTCGTGGGCGAGGCGGCCGACCATGGGGCCGACGTGGCGCGGGCGGCGCCGTTGGCGCCGGTGGTCGTCCTCGTGGGCCCCGACGGCTGAGGGTCAGCGCCGGGCGGAGCCGCTCAGCTGAAGGACTTGCCGCAACCGCAGCTGCGCTGGGCGTTCGGGTTCTCGATGGCGAAGCCCGCGCCCTGGAGGCCGTCCTTGTAGTCGAGTGTGGCGCCCTGGAGCAGCTCGGCGCTCGACGCGTCGACGACGACCCGGACGCCGCCCTGGTCGACCAGGTTGTCGTCCTCGGCGACGTCGGTGTCGAAGAACATCTCGTAGCTGAACCCCGAGCAGCCGCCCGGCCGGACGGCGACGCGCAGGGCCAGGTTCTCCTCGCCTTCGGCCTCGATCAGGTCCTTGACCTTGCTGGCGGCGGTGTCGGTGAGGGTGATCACGTCAGGGGTCCTCCTGCAGGACGAAACGACTCGGGGGATAGGCTACCGGGCGGCGGCGGCGATCTCGACCTGGCAGGGGGCTCGGTGTGCGAGATCGTGGAAGTCGACGACGACGGCGTCGCCCCGAGCATCGACGAACCCCTCCACGAGACCCCGGTGGAGGCTGCACACGAGCTCGGGGTTGGCCTCGGCCAGCTCGCGGAAGGGGCAGCGGGTGAAGGCGATCGTGGTGCCCTCGTCGTCGGCCACGGGATCGAAGCCCAGGGAGGCGAGCTCCGCGTTGAGGGCCACCTCGCAGGGGCCCGGTCGATCCGGCCGGCCCGCCGCCAGCGCGCCCTGCTCCCGACCTGCCTCGACGGCATCGGCGGCGGGCAGCCCGGCGCTGGCCGCGAGGCGCAGGAGCATCCGGGCCAGGACGGGGAAGGCCGGGGGCTCGAAGCCGAGGGCGGGGGCGTCCGGGGCCAGCGCGTACCGGTGCTGCGGGCGGCCCACGGTGCCCTGCGCCTCGACGGTGACCTGCAGCAGTCCGACATCGCGCATGCGCTCCAGGTGGGGGCGCACGGTGTTGGGGTGCAGGCCGAGGGACTCCGCCACCTGGGCCGTGGCCAGCGGGTGGGGGGACCGGGCCAGCTCGAGGTAGATGGCGTAGCGGGTGTTGTCGCCCAGGGCCTTGAGCAGCTCGAGCCGGGGAGTCACCACGGCGTGGAGTTTACACGGAGGGCGCCGGTAGAATGTGGGCCGATGGCTGCTGCTGCGCTCCCCACGCCAGACGAGGTGATGGCCGTGCTCCGCGGGGTCATCGACCCCGAGCTCGGAAGCGACATCGTGGAGCTGGGGATGGCCCGTTCAGCGACGGTCGACCCGGGCGGGGAGGTCGTCGTCACGATCGCCCTCACCACCTCCGGCTGCCCCCTGCGGGCCCAGATCCAGCGCGACGTGCGGGCCCGCGTGGGCTCGCTGCCCGGCGTCGGCCACGTCACGCTCGACTGGACCGAGATGACCCAGGAGCAGAAGTCCTCGGCCATGGCCAAGGCCCGCTGGAACGTGTCCCAGCGGCCGCAGGACACCGCGCTGGCGCCGACCACCAAGGTGATCTTGGTGGCGTCGGGCAAGGGCGGGGTCGGCAAGTCCTCGGTCACGGTGAACCTCGCCGCGGCCATTGCCGCCACCGGCCGGCGGGTCGGCGTGCTCGACGCCGACATCTGGGGCTTCTCCGTGCCCCGCATGCTGGGGGTCGAGGGCCGCCTGCGAGGACAGGAGACGTCGGGTCGCAAGCTGATGGTTCCCCACGAGCGGCACATCGGTGACGGCGTCCTGCGGGTCATCTCGATGGGGTTCCTCGTCGAGGACGAGCAGTCGGCCCTGATGTGGCGTGGCCTGATGCTGAACCGCGGGGTCACCCACTTCCTGCAGGACGTCCAGTGGGGCGACGACCTCGACTACCTCTTCATCGACATGCCGCCCGGCACGGGCGACGTGCAGATGGGCGTGGCCAAGCTCCTGCCCCGGGCCGAGGTCATCGTCGTGACCACCCCCGCCGAGGCCGCCCAGAAGGTGGCCAGCCGGGCCGTGTCGATGGCCCGCAAGAGCTACCTGCGGGTGGCCGGTGTCATCGAGAACATGAGCGCCTTCACCTGCGAGCACGGCACGTCCTACGCCCTCTTCGGCGAGGGCGGCGGCGCTGCCCTGGCCGACGAGGCCGGCGTGCCGCTCCTCGGTCAGGTGCCGTTGGAGCCGTCGGTGGCGGCGGGCGGCGACGCGGGCGAGCCGGTGGTGCTGGGCGAGGGCCCGGCGGCCGAGGCCTTCCGGGCCATCGCCGACCGCATCCTCACCGAGGCGGTCCCGCCCGCCGCGCTGGCCGGGTGCTCGGCCCGGATGCTCGACGCCGCGGTCGCCGCCCTCGACGCTCGCCCCAGCTGACCTCGGCGCTCGGCCGGGCGGGCTACGCCGCGGACCACTCGCCGTCGAGGGCATCGCCGGTGGCCTTGCCCTCGTCGGCCAGCTTGCGGAGGTGGGCCCAGACCGACTTGGCCGCCCACGGGTGGAGCTCCGTCGGGACGTCGGCGTAGAGCTCCGCGACGATGGCGTCGATGGTGGTGGCGCCGCTGGCCGCGAGGGCGCCGAGCACCTGGGCCTCACGATCCAGGCGGTGGGTGCGGTATTCCTCGATCTTGCCCAGCGGGTCCTCGATGAGGTGCCCGTGGCCGGGGGCGATCGAGCGCAGGCGGGGCCGCAGGGCGGCCAGCCGGTCGAGAGAAGCGAGGTAGTCGGCCATGTCCCCGTCGGGCGGCGAGATCACCACCGTCGAGCCCTCCATGATGTGGTCGCCCGAAAAGAGCAGGCGCTCCTGCTCCAGCAGGAAGCACAGGTGGTTCGACGCGTGGCCCGGCGTGTGGATGGCCCGGAGCACGAACTCCGTGGCCTCGATGACGTCCCCGTCGGCCAGGGAGCGGTCGACGGTGAGGTCGTCGCGGGAATCGAAGGCCAGCACCTCGGCCCCGGTGCGCTCCTTGAGGCCGGCCGCCCCCGGCGAGTGGTCGGGGTGCGTGTGGGTGCAGACGATCCAGCGGATCCGGTCACCGCCGCAGCCGGCGATCGCCTCGAGGTGCGACTCCTCTGCCGGGCCCGGGTCGACGACGACGATCTCGTCGATCCCCACCAGATAGGTGTTGGTGCCCGGTCCCGTCATCATCGAGGGGTTCGGCGCGACGATGCGTCGCACCAGCGGGGTGAGGGCGCTGGCCACCCCCGTGATGATGGGTGGCCGCTCGTCCTCGACTGGTTCGTCGGCGGTGTCGGTCACGAGGAGGAACCTCCCTGGCGGCCCGCCGCGTGCCGGATCATCGACCGAGACCCGGGCGCCCCGGCGAGGACGGTGGGTCCTCCCACGAGTCGACGTCCCACACCCCATCGGCGGCGTCCCCGGTCCGCTGCGGAGACCCGGCCACCACCCGCACGATGCCGCCCCCGGCGCGGATGCGGCGCAGGATGGCGGATCGCACGAGCGCTCGGCTCGGGGGCAGCAGCAGCACGATGGCCAGGCAGTCGGACAGGAAGCCGGGGGTGATCATCAGGGCCCCGGCGAAGAGGACGAGCGCGCCGTCCACCACCTCCGCGGAGGGCACCTTGCCCTGGCGCACCGTGCGCTGGAGGCGGTTGAGCACCCCGAGGCCGGCGACCTTGGCCAGCCAGGCGCCCACGACGCTGATGCCGATGAGCAGCAGGATCGTCTCGGGCACGCCGATCCCCCCGGCCACCTGCACGATCACGTACAGCTCGGCGATCGGCACGACCACGAACAGCAGCAGGAGCAGGCCGATCATTGAGTCAGCCTACCGCTGCGGTAGCGTTCGGCCGATGGCGAGGGACGACGGTGCTGGGGCCGCCGCGCACGCTGGCAAGCCTCCCGACCGCCTGGATCCCCCCCGGCGGTTCCTGCCGCGCACCGCCCTCGGGCTGGCCGGCTTGCTGCTCTGCATGAGCATCGCCTCGGCCTTCACGGGGGCCGTCCTGTACGCCTACTACGAGTACCGGCTCGGCAAGACCGACGACAAGGTCGACCAGTTCGCGGCCAGCTTCGAGACGGCCGTCGACGACGCCCTCGGGAAGATCGAGACCGAGCGCGACGCGGCGGTGGGCACGGTGCAGACCCAGCTCGACGACCTCGAGAAGTTCGCCGCCAGCGGGGAGACGCTCAACACCCTCCTCGAGCAGGCCGCGCCCTCGGTGTGGTTCGTGTCCACGCTCGACGAGGCCGGCCAGCCGTCCGTCGGATCCGCCTTCGTGGTGTTCTCCGACAGCGAGCAGTCGTTCCTCCTGACCTCCTACAACACGATCCGAGCGGCGACCCAGAACCCGGCCCCCAAGATCTCGGTGCGAAAGGGCGACGAGGAGCTCGGGGTGGAGCTGACCACCTGGGACCAGGCCGACGACCTCGCCCTGCTGACCGTCGACAAGCCGTCGCTGCCGGCGCTGACCTGGGCCCCCACCGACCCGCCCCTGCAGGTCGGCGACCGGGTCTTCGTCGTGTCGGGCCTCGGGGCCGCCGGGGGCGCCATCAGCCAGGGCTTCGTGGCCGACGTGTCCGCCAACGGCATCCAGCACGACGCACCGGTGGGGGCGTCCTTCCAAGGTGGTCCGCTCCTCAACTCGAAGGGCGAGGTGCTGGCCGTCGCCAGCCGCGCCTACTCGCCCCTCGGCTTCGCGCCCGAGGCGGTGTTCTTCGGCGTCCCGATCCGCACCTCGTGCACCGAGGTGCTGCGCTGCCCCGACCCGAACACCCAGCCCGGCTGAACCCTCCGCAGCGGCCGGTCCGGCGGCGGCCCGTCAGTTGATCAGGCCGCCGTCCTCGGTGGTCGTCGTCTCGTCCGGGTCGGTGGTCGTCGTGGTCGACGGCGGGCCCGTCGTGGGCGGTGAGGTCGTGGTGGGAGCGTCAGCCTCGGGGCGGGCGGGCTCCTCGGAGTACGAGACCTTGCCCGGGTCGCCGGCCGGGTACTTCCGCTTCCCCGGTTCGAAGCCCCGGCGGGCCTCGCGGAGCTTGGCGTCGGGGACGGCCTCGATGGGGGCCGGTTCGGTGAACTCGGTGACCGGCACGTCGGCCAGCGCAGCCTTCATGAAGGCCTGCCAGAGGCGAGCCGGGTGGGTTCCACCAGTGACCTGTTTCACGCCCTTGATGTTCCGCAGCTCCTTGGTCGCCTCGGGCGTCTTGTTCTCGTAGCCGATCCAGACCGCCGTCGAGAGGGTCGGGGTGTAGCCGACGAACCAGGCGTCGCGGTTGTTCTGCGTGGTGCCGGTCTTGCCGGCGGCGGGGCGATCGATGCCCCGGCCCGCCGCGGTGCCGCTCACCAGCACGCCCTCCAGCACGTCGGTGACGTTGTCGGCGACCTTCTCGTCGAGCACGCGCGCCTGGGGTGGCTGGGAGAGGTCGATCACGATGTTGCCGTCGCGGTCGGTGACCCGCACGACGGGCGTGGGCTCGGCTCGCAGGCCGCGGGCGGCGAAGACCCCGTAAGCCGATGCCATGTCGAGCGGCGACACGGACTCGGCGCCGAGGGCCACGCTCGCGCAGTGGACCGCGGGGTCGTACTCCCGCACGCCGGTGACGCCCAGGCTGCGGGCCAGAGCCATCGTCTTGTCCACCCCGACGTCGAGGATCAGCCGGGTGAACACCGTGTTGACCGACTTGGCGGTGGCGGTGCGCAGGTCCACCGTGCCGTAGCCGGCGCCCTCGTAGTTCTCGAGCACGGTGCCGGGGGAGTGGCAGGCCTCGGACACGTCGTGGGGTCGCCCGGAGTAGGTGGTGTCTGGCGTGATGCCCGAAGCGAAGGCCTGGGCCAGCACGAAGGGCTTGAAGGCCGACCCCGGCTGGCGGCCGGACCCGCCCCCGCCCACGCCCCCGCCGCTCGACTGGCCGAGCGCGTAGTTCACGGCGTCGGTCGCGAAGTCCCGGCCGGAGACGAAGGCCCGCACGTAGCCGGTCGGCGGCTCCACCGCCACGAGCGACGTGCGCAGGTCCGGCTCGGTCCCGTCGAGGAAGGCGGCCACCTGCTCGCGGGCCGCCGCCTGGGCGGCGGGGTCGAGGGTCGTCTCGATGCGCAGCCCGCCTTGGAAGATCTGGTCCTCCCCGCCGGGGAGGTGGGCGACCAGCCACCGGCGCACGTAGTCGGTGAAGTACGGGTCGAGCGACTGCTGGTTCTCGGGCGGCCACACGACGGTGGCCGGCCCCGGGGGGGCGCCGTTGACGGCCGGCCACACCGTCTCGGCCACGGCGGTGTCGTGCTGGACCGGGTCGATCATGCCTTCGTCCAGCATGCTGTCGAGCACCTGCCGCCGCCGGATGTCGGCGGTGGCCGGATCGACCCGCGGGTTGAACCGACTCGGAGCAGGGATGAGCCCCGCCAGCAGCGCCGACTCGGAGAGGGTCAGGTCGTTGACCGGCTTGCGGAAGTACGTCTGGGCGGCGGCGCCCACTCCGTAGGCGCCCTCGCCCAGGTAGATCACCGACAGGTACTCGAAGAGGATCTCGTCCTTGTCCATCTGGCGGTCCAGCTGGCTGGCCAGGACGGCCTCGCGGATCTTGCGGCTGATGGTCTTCTCGTTGCCGGTGACCGTGTTCTTCACCAGCTGCTGGGTGATCGTCGAACCGCCCTGGGTGGCCCCCCGGTTGCGCACGTCGGCGATGAGCGCGCGGAGCGTGCCGCGGACGTCCACACCGCCGTGGGAGTAGAAGCTGCGGTCCTCGGCCGCCACGACCGCCTGCTTCAACACCGCCGGGATGTCGGCGGCCTGCACCGGGATGCTCGTCTCGAACTGCTTGAACGTGCCGATCTCGTTCCCGGCGGCGTCGTACACCCGGCTGATCTGCGACGGCGCCGGCGGCGTGCGCTCGGGGAGGTTGGCCGGGAGGGGCAGGAAGAGGTTGGCGGCCAGGACCACGCCGGCCGAGGTGACCGGGGTCATCGCCACGAGCACCAGGGCCGCGACGAGGCTGAGGAACCGGCGCATCAGGGCGTCATTCTCGCCGCGCCCTCACATCCCTGCCGGCCACCTCGAGCGGCCGGCCACGGGGCTATCCGACCCGGAGGCCGACCTGCTTGCGCTCCGCCTCGTTGAGGCCACCCCAGATCCCATGGGGCTCGCGGATCTTCACGGCATAGGCCAGGCAGGGCTGGCGGACGGGGCAGGTCGAGCAGATCTGCTTCGCCCGCTGCTCGCGATCGAGCTTCTCGTCCTTCCGCTCGAAGTGGGACGGCGGGAAGAAGACCTCGGCTTGTGGTCCACGACACGCGGCCTTGATCTGCCAGGCCTCGTCGGCACGCTGTGCGCTCACGTGGCATCCCCCTTTCGGCGGCGACCCTACAGCCGCCTCTTTCGCCGAAACAAGGGTCAATCTCCGCGCCCTTCAGCCCGCCACGGGGAGGACACCCCCTGGTCAGACGGGGTCCGCCCCGTGGTCATGCGGGTTCGTTGCCTCGCATGGCGGCCCGCGCGATCTCCACAATCCGGTGAATGCGGGGTCGGGTGGGGCCCGTGATTCAGGCGCGACGCTGGCGGTGGTCCCGGGCGGCGCCGTCGAGCGGCTCGACCTCGAGCAGGAGCCCGTCGATCGAGGTCACCCGCACCTGACCGCCCGCTTCGATCGGGGTGGCCCGGTTGGTGCGGGCCCGCCACGGTGCGTCACGCACCATCACGATCCCGTCGGGGGAGACGGCGCCCACGGCGGTGCCGGTCTCGCCGATCATCCACTCGCGACCGATCGTCGGGGTGGAGAACCGGGTGCGGACCATGGCCGGCATGCCGCCCACCATGGCCATGGCCATGCCAAGGATGCCGACGACGAGCGGGATCCACGAGAGGGACACCCCGTCGAACAGGACGAGCGAGCCCAGCGCGAACGCGACCGTGGCGATCGCGCTCCAGACGCGGGGGACCCCGGTCTGGACGTCGATGGCGTAGCCGAACACCGCGAAGAGGATGAGCGCGCTGCCGACCGGGTTGGAGGGCAGCGAGGCCAGTCCGTAGCAGCCGAGGACGAGAGATCCTGCACCCACCATCCCGGCCACGCCGATGCCGGCGGTGAACAGCTCGAACACGATGAGGGCCAGGCCGATGGCGAAGAGCAGGTAGGCGACGGGCGGGCTGGCCACGGTGTGCATCAGCTGGCCGGCCAGGGGCAGCTGCGCGAAGCGGGCCTGGGTGACCGGCACCCGCTGGCGCTCGCCGTCGTTCGTGACGACCTTGCTCTCCACGCCCTCGAGGCCGAGCAGGAACTCGCCGATCGTGGGGGCGGCGTTGTCGGCCAGCTCGAGGTCGACGGCGTCGTCGGCCCCGACCTTGTCGCCCACCGCGGCGTCGCCGCCGAGGCTGCGGTCGCCGAGGAGGCTGCCGGTGATCTCGATCCGGCTCTTGGGGGCGACGCCGACGGTCCGCGCCGCGGCGAGGATCCGGGTGGTGTCGCCGAAGGCCTTGCTGCCGGACGGGCCGACCCACACGTCCACGGGCATCGACGAGCCGTCGATGACCTCGACGAGCTCGTCGAGCCGGTCGTCGGCCACCACGGAACCCGTGCTGTTGAGCTGGAGGACGAGGGCCAGCGCGCCGTTGCGCTCGGCCTTGTCGATCTGGGTGTCGACGAAGTCGACGAGCACCCGGTCGAGCAGGCCACTGACCTCGATCACCGAGACGTAGCCCGCGCCGGGGTCGGCCTGGTGGCGCGCCTGCGGGGCCGTCGGGGCGGCCGAGGCCGGGCGGGCCACGAGGACGCCGAGCAGCGCCAGATGTGCGAGCAGCAGGGCCACCCTCGGTAGGCTCGGCCGGATCACCCGCTCACGGGCGGGCGCGGCTGGGGCCGCCCCGACCAGGAAGGTTGCCTTTGGATCCCGCGCGCTTCTTCGCTGCATCTCGGCTGGTCATCGTTGCCGGGAAGGGCGGCGTGGGCAAAACCGTGGTCACGGCCACGTTGGCCCGGGCGGCTGCGCGCGCAGGCCTGTCGTCGCTGGTGGTGGAGGTGGAGGGCAAGTCCGGCCTGGCCACCATGTACGGGCAGCAGGCGCTGGCGTACGACGAGGCGGTCCTCTTCGCCGGTGGGGGGCCGACCGGTGAGGGCGAGGTGCGGGCCCGGACGATCACCCCTGACGAGGCGCTCCTCGACTACCTGCGGGACCACGGCCTGTCCCGGATCTCCAAGCGCCTGGTCTCCTCGGGTGCGCTCGACGTGGTCGCCACCGCGGCGCCCGGGATCAAGGACATCCTGATCCTCGGCAAGGTCAAGCAGCTCGAGCGGGCCGGCGTGGCCGACCTCCTCATCCTCGACGCACCCGCCGCCGGCCACGCCATCACTTTCCTGCAGGCCGCTCGCGCCTTGCTCGACACGGTCCGGGTCGGCCCCATCAACGCCCAGGCCAAGGAGGTGCTGGAGCTGCTCACGGACCACACCCGCTGCCGGGTGATGCTGGTCACCCTCCCCGAGGAGACACCCGTCAACGAGCTCGTCGACACGGCCTTCAGCCTCGAGGACCGGGTCGGCATCGGCCTGGCCCCGGTCGTGGTGAACGGGCTGTACGACGGGCTGCCCGGCCTGGGCACCGCGCCGGAGGCGGCCGCCGCGGCCGCCGACACGACGCTGCGGAGCGGCGAGGCCTACGTCCTGGCCGCCGCGGCCGCCTTCCGGGTAGATCGCACCGCCCTGCAGGAGGAGCAGCTGGGCCGCCTGGCCGAGCAGCTCCCCCTCGAGCAGCTGCGGCTGCCCTTCGTGTTCACCACGGAGATCGGGGCCGAGGAGCTCGACGACCTCGCTGACCGCCTCCTGGCCGAGATCGAGCGACTGCCGGAGGTGGTGTGATGGCCACCGGCCCGACCTTGCGGGAGCTGGTCGAGCGGCGCCGGATCCTCGTGTGCTGCGGGTCGGGCGGCGTGGGGAAGACCACGACGGCCGCTGTCCTCGCGCTGGAAGCGGCGCGGGCCGGCCGGCGGGCCGTCGTCGTGACCATCGATCCGGCCAAGCGCCTCGCCGACGCCCTCGGCCTCGAGGGGCTCACGGGCACGGCCAGCCAGATCGCCGGGGACTGGCCGGGAGAGCTGTGGGCCCTCATGCTCGACACGAAGAGCACCTTCGACGACCTCGTCGTCGCCAACGCCTCGTCGCCCGAGCAGGGCGAGCGCATCCTGCAGAACCGCTTCTACCGCAACATCTCCGGTGCGCTGTCGGGCACGCAGGAGTACATGGCGATGGAGAAGCTCTACGAGCTCCACCAGGACAGCGACTTCGACCTCGTCGTCGTCGACACGCCGCCCACCCGCAATGCCCTCGACTTCATCGACGCCCCCCGCCGGCTCACCCGGTTCCTCGACCACCGGCTGTTCCGGATGATCACCTCACCGGGGCGAGGCGTCTTCAAGGCGGTGAACGTGGCCGCCCAGACCTTCCTGCGGACCGTGGCCAAGGTGGTGGGAGCCGAGGTGATCGACGACGCCGTGGCGTTCTTCCAGGCCTTCGAGGGGATGGAGGAGGGGTTCCGGAACCGGGCCGACGCCGTGTTCCACCTGCTCTCCGACGAGGACACCGCGTTCGTGCTGGTGGCCTCCCCCCGGCGGGACACGATCGACGAGGCCCGCTTCTTCGCGGAGAAGCTCGCCGAGGCCGACATCTCCGTGCGGGCGCTGGTCGTCAACCGCATGCACCCCCGCTTCGGCGACGGGCTGGCCGAGGCGGCCCGGGAGCGGGCGGCCACCCTCGCCGGCACCGACCTCGGCGGCCTCTACCAGAACCTGGCCGACTTCCAGCTCGTCGCGTCGCGCGAGGAGGAGCACCTGGCCGGCCTGGCCGAGGCCGTCGAGCCGGCCCCGGTCGTGCGGGTGCCATTCCTCAGCACCGACGTCCACGACCTCGAGGGCCTGGCCCACCTCGCCGCCCACATCCTCCCGACCGGCCACCCCTCACAGTGAGGGTGAGATGGCCATGCGACCAGTACCGGCACAACTGGGACAGAGCCCGGCGGGGCTCGTATTGCCCGCGTAACAGCGACAATCCGCTTCGGTTGGCGTCCCGTGAGGTGATGGAAGTAGCGAGGCGGTCCCCCTGATGGGGTGGGCCATCGCGTGATCCTTGGTGAGACCTGCGAAAGCACTCACTGGGAGGAATCCACGCGATGACCCATGACGATGATGCCCGAGTGGCTGACCTGCTCGCGCGCCTGGGCGATGGTGACAGCAAGGAGCTGTTCCGCCGGTGGCTCGAGGCCGGGAGGCAGGAGCTGATCGACGCCGAGCTGACCGCGGCGATCGGCGCCGCCCCCCACGATCGCACCGATGCCCGCTCGACTTGGTCCGGGCGCGCGGGTGCGAGTCGGGTGTCTCGAAGTCCACGGTGTCGCGGATCTGCGCCGGGATCCGC
>DASUDP010000113.1:0-3147 GCA_036275535.1 Acidimicrobiales bacterium
GGAGATCACGTACACGGCTCGTTGGGTGGGCTTGGCCATCGGGATCACACTCCGAGGTGCTCACGGGGCGACGCGCCGTCGCCCGCCGCTTGGAAGGCCTCGAGCGCCTTGCGCTGCGCGCTCGACAGCTTGGCCGGCACCGCCACCTCAACGGTGACCAGGAGGTCGCCGGTGCCCTTCGCCGCCGCCACGCCTTTGCCCTTGACCCGGAAGGTGCGGCCGCTGCGGGTGCCGGCCGGCACCCGGAGGGTGACCGGGCCGGAGGCCAGGGTGGGCACGGCGATGTCAGCGCCGAGCGCGGCCTCGGGGAAGGTGACGGGCACGGTGAGGGTGAGGTCACGGCCCTTGCGGGCGAAGAGGGGGTGGGGGGACACCCGCACGATGACGAAGAGGTCGCCGGGGGGACCGCCGTTGCGGCCCGGACCGCCGCGGCCCTTCAGCCGGATGCGCTGGCCGTCATCGACCCCGGCCGGCACCCGCAGCTTCACCTCGCGGGGGCGGCGCTCCACACCGGTGCCTCGGCAGGTGGGACAGGGGTCGTCGATGGTGGTGCCCCGACCGCCGCACACCGGGCAGGGCTGGGAGAACGAGAACAGGCCCTGGTTGTCCGACACGACGCCCTGCCCGTGGCAGTTGGCGCAGGTGCGAGGGGACGTGCCGGGACGAGCGCCGGAGCCGTGGCAGGTGCTGCAGGCCGCTTCGCTCGTCAGGTGCACGGCGGTGGTGACCCCGGCGGCGGCGTCCTCGAAGGTGAGGTGCAGCTCGGCCTCGAGGTCCTGGCCGCGGTGCGGCCCGCCGCCCCGGCTGCCGCCCCGCCGCCCGCCGCGGCCGAAGAGGCCGCCGAGCAGGTCGCCCAGGTCGGCGCCCTCGGTGAAGGTGAAGCCACCGGGGCCACCGCCCCCGCCCGGGAAGCCGGCGGCGGCCGGCCCGAGGCGGCGGACCTCGTCATACTCCTTGCGCTTCTCGGCGTCGCCGACCACGTCGTAGGCGGCGGAGATCTCCTTGAAGCGCTCCTCGGCGGCGGCGTCGCCGGCGTTGGCGTCGGGGTGGTACTGGCGGGACAGCTTGCGGTACGCGCTCTTGATCTCCTTGGCCGATGCCGACTCCGGCACGCCGAGGACCCGGTAGTAGTCCTTCTCGAACCACTCGCGCTGCGGGGCCATCCCGGTCGCCCTTAGTCCGTGACCTTGACCATGGCCGGCCGCAGCACCCGTCCGTTGAAGCTGTAGCCGGCCCGCAGCACCTCGGACACGACGTGCTCGCCGCCGTCACCCGGCTCGTGCACGACGGCCTCGGCCACGGCGGGGTCGAACGGCTCTCCGGCCGGATCGATGCGCTCGAGGCCCTCCTTCTCGAGCGCGCCCATGAGCGCGCCCATGATGGGCTCGACCTCGTCCCCGGCGCCGTGCTGGCGGGCGGCGTCGCAGGCGTCGAGGACCGGCAGGAACCGCTCCACGAAGGACCCGAGGCGGCGCTGCACCTCGTCGTCGGCGCGGCGCTGGGACTGCTTCTTGAAGTTCTCGAAGTCGGCCTGGGCGCGGCGGTAGGCGTCGAGGAACTGGTCCCGCTCGACGGCGACGCGCTCGAGGTCGCCCAGGAGCGTCTCGAAGGTGACCTCGCCCTCGGGGCCGGGGGCGTCCTCGTCGAGGAGCTCCCCCTCGATCACCTCGGGCTCGCCGGGCGGGGGCGCGGGGCCCCCAGCGTCGGCGGCCGAGGGGGGCTCGTCGGGGAGCTCCTCGACCGGATCGGTGTGGGCGTCGGACATGGGTCCTACGCCTGCTCGTCGTCGATGATCTCGGCGTCGACGACGTCGTCGTCGGACGGCTGCGACGCACCGGCCGCACCGGCGCCGGCCTCGCGGTCAGCGGCCGCCGCGGCGTCGTAGAGCCGCTGGGTGAAGCCCTGCGACGACGTCATCAGCGCCTCGGTGGCGGACTTGATGGCGTCGACGTCCGAGCCGCCCATGGCCGTCTTGAGGGCGGCCAGGTGCTCCTCGACCTGGGTCTTCTCCTCGCCCTCGAGCTTGTCGCCCTGCTCCTTCAGGAGCTTCTCCGTCTGGTACACGAGGGTGTCGGCGTTGTTGCGGACCTCGGCCTCGGCGCGGCGCTGGCGGTCCTCCTCGGCGTGGGCCTCGGCGTCCTTCACCATCTGGTCGATGGCGTCCTTGTCGAGGCTGGACTGCCCCGTGATGGTCATGGACTGCTCCTTGTTGGTGGCGCGGTCCTTGGCCGACACGTGGACGATGCCGTTGGCGTCGATGTCGAAGGTGACCTCGATCTGGGGCACGCCGCGGGGGGCGGGCGGCAGGTCGACGAGCTGGAACTTGCCGAGCGTCTTGTTGAACTGCGACATCTCGCGCTCGCCCTGCAGCACGTGGATCTCCACGGAGGGCTGCATGTCCTCGGCGGTGGTGAACACCTCGGTGCGGCGGGTGGGGATCGTCGTGTTGCGCTCGATGAGCTTGGTCATCACGCCGCCCTTGGTCTCGATGCCGAGCGACAGCGGGGTGACGTCGAGGAGCAGCACGTCCTTGACCTCGCCCTTCAGCACGCCGGCCTGGACGGCGGCGCCGATGGCGACCACCTCGTCGGGGTTGACGCCCTTGTTGGCCTCCTTGCCGGTGAGGTCGACGACGAGGTCGTGCACGGCGGGCATGCGGGTGGAGCCGCCGACCAGGATGACGTGGTCGATCTGGTCCTTGGTGAGGCCGGCGTCCTTGATGGCCTGCTCGAAGGGCACCCGGGTGCGCTCGAGGAGGTCGCTCGTGAGGTCCTGGAACTTGGCTCGGGTCAGCTGCTCGTCGAGGTGGAGCGGCCCGTCGGCCGTGGCGGTGATGAACGGCAGGTTGATCTGCGTCGACTGCACCTGGGACAGCTCGATCTTGGCCTTCTCGGCGGCCTCCTTGAGGCGCTGCAGGGCCATGTTGTCCTTGCTGAGGTCGATGCCGTGGGCCGACTTGAACTGGTCGACCAGCCAGTCGATGACCTTCTGGTCCCAGTCGTCACCACCGAGGTGGGTGTCGCCGTGGGTGCTCTTCACCTCGAACACGCCGTCGCCGATCTCGAGGATCGACACGTCGAAGGTGCCGCCGCCGAGGTCGAACACGAGGACGGTCTCGTCGGCCGAGCCCTTGTCGAGGCCGTAGGC
>DASUDP010000114.1:0-10541 GCA_036275535.1 Acidimicrobiales bacterium
CCGCATGACCGACTCCTGGTAGATCATCAGGCCGTACGTGTCGGCCAGGAGCGCCTCGGCGTCGGGGTGGAAGTACTCGACCGGCTTCCGACCGTTCTTGCGGTCGGCGTAGTCGTTGTGCATGTTCGCCGCCATCGGCCCGGGGCGGTAGAGGGCCACGAGGGCGGCGACGTCCTCGAAGGTGGTGGGGGCCAGCGAGCGCATGAGGGCCCGCATCGGCCCGCCCTCCAGCTGGAACACGCCGATGGAGTCGCCCCGGCGCAGCAGGGCCAGGGTGGCGTCGTCGTCGAGGGGGATGCGGTCGATGTCGAGGTCGACGCCGCGGGTCTGCTTGATGATCTCGAGGGCGTCGCTGATGACGTCGAGGTTGCGCAGGCCGAGGAAGTCCATCTTGAGCAGGCCGAGCTCCTCGACGCCGTGCATCTCGTACTGGGTGACGATCGGCGCGTCCTCGATGGCCTTGCCGGCCTCCGGCTTGCGCTGGATCGGCAGGTAGGTGGTGAGCGGTTCCTTCGTGATCACCACCGCGGCGGCGTGGATGCCGTCCTGGCGCCGCAGGCCCTCCAGGCCCCGGGCCACCTCGATGACCTTCGCGGCGTCGGGGTCCTCGTCGCGGATCTGGCGGAGGTCGGCCGCCATCTTGAAGCCGTCCTCGTACTTCGGGTGCGGCTCGAGGCAGGCGTAGAGGGGCGTGTCCCGACCCATGACGAGCGGCGGCATGGCCTTGGCCACCTTGTCGCCCAGCGCGTACGGGTAGCCGAGCACCCGGGCGGCGTCGCGCACGGCGGCCCGGGCCTTGATGGTGGAGAACGTGACGATCTGGGCGACGTGGTCGCGCCCGTAGCGCTCCGCCGCGTAGCGGATCATCTCGTCCCGGTAGCGGGAGTCGAAGTCCATGTCGATGTCCGGCATGGAGATGCGGCTGGGGTTGAGGAAGCGCTCGAAGAGCAGGTCGTACTTGATGGGGTCGAGGTCGGTGATCCAGAGCGTGTAGGCCACCGCGCACCCGGCCGCCGAGCCACGGCCCGGACCCACCCGGATGCCGTTGTCCCGGGCGTGCCTGATGAGGTCCCACACGATGAGGAAGTACGACGAGAACCCCATCGACTCGATGACCTGCAGCTCGTAGGCGAGGCGCTCGACGACGTGGTCGGGCAGGGAGCTGCCCCACCGCTTGCGGGCCCCCTCCATGGTGAGGTGCTTCAGGTAATCGCCGTCGGTGGCGAAGCCCTCGGGCAGCGGGAAGTTCGGCAGCTGCGGCTTGCCGAACTCGATGGTGACGTCGGCCCGCTCGGCGATCCACAGCGTGTTGTCGCAGGCCTCGGGCAGCTCGTCGAAGAGGTACCGCATCTCGCCGGCCGTCTTCAGGTAGTGCTCGTCGCCGTGGAACTTGAAGCGGTCCGGGTCGCTCATCTGTGAACCGGTCTGCACGCAGAGGAGGGCGTCGTGGGCGACGGAGTCCTCCCGGGAGACGTAGTGGCTGTCGTTGGTGGCCAGCAGCGGCGCTTGGAGGTGCTTGGCGATCTCGAGGAGCTGCGGGTTGGTGCGGTGCTGTTCGGGGATGCCGTGGTCCTGCAGCTCGATGAAGAAGCTGTCCCGCCCGAAGATGTCCTGGAGCCGCCCGGCCGCCTTCACGGCACCGTCCCAGTCGTCGCGCATCAGCGCCTGCAGGACGTGCCCGCCGAGGCACCCCGACGTGACGATCAGCCCTTCGGAGTGCTCATCCAACAGCTCCCAGTCGCAGTTGTGGATGGCGAAGTCCGAGACGTACGAGTGATCCTCGGCGACCTCGAAGTTGTAGACGGGACCGTCGTACTCCCGCTGGTGGACCGCGGCGATCGGGCGGTACACGTACTCGTCGTCCGCCAGGACACGACGTCCACCGTCATGCAGCCAGGGCAGGGACACGTTCGACCGGTACTGGAGGGCGTGGCGCTCGTCGCCGTCGTCCCACTCGGCGATCGATGGAAACGAATCCAGGTGTGTGGCCGCCAGCTGGCGAACCTGCCACTGCAGCTTGCGGGAGCTCTGGGTGAAGGTGATGTTCGAGCGGTGCTGGGCGTCACCGGCCAGAACCCCGTCGAGGACGGCGAACTGGAACTCAGCGTTGGCCTCGAAGGTGAACGGCGGGAGGCGCTTTTCGTTCGCGCCGGTACCGCACCAGGCCCGCATCAGCGAGGCGAGGGGCCAAGAACACACCCGGACCTCGACGCCGCGATAGCCGGGCCGGTCGGCCCGGCCGCTGACCGTCGCATCCTTTCCCGTGAGACGCTTGATCGCCCTGACGCAGGCATCGACCACCCAGACCTCGTCCTCGTGCCAGGGGATGCGGACCTCGGGTCCGCTGGTTGCTCCCTCAGCGGCGTAGAGGCCGATGAACAGCCCGAGATCGGCGTCCAGCAGTAGGTCGTCTTCGAGGCTGCAGTAAGAGCGGGGGACGCCGCGGGACGAGCGAGGCGTCTCCTTGACGAAGCGCTCGCCGTCGTACCACCACTCGGGGGTCAGGAAGTCCGACGTTCGCACCCGCTCGAGCGGCACGTCCGGGCTGAGCTTGGGCAGGCAAGCGAAGGAGCGCCAGCTGGACATCTGGTCCACCTGGCGGGATCGGCCGGCGGCGATCTCCTCGACGGGTACCCACGAGCGGGTGCCGTTCTGCGCCCGCACGAGGACTGGGTGCTCGCCGGTCATCCACGTGACCCGGCCATACCTGTTGCTCAGCTCGACGCCATGGACAGCCCCTCGATGGTGACGTGACATGACCTGGGTCACCGGGCGCAGCCGCCCGCGATGGGTCAGAACGAGATCGCCGACCCCCACGTCCTCGACCCGCTTCATCCCGTCCGCAGTCACGATCTCCTGTCCGGGCAGGATGCAGCGGGCCTTGTAGAAGAACCCCTCCAGGTAGGAGCGGGAGCTCAGCTGGATGAGGTTGCGGTAGCCCTCGTTCGACTCGGCCAGGGCGGTGAGGTGGTAGTAGAGCTTCTTGCCGCCCTCCGAGTCGCCGCCCCCGTCGTCCATGCGGCCCCGCCGGGCGGGACGCTCGCTGCGGTGCTCGTGGGCCATGTAGAGCTCGGAGCCGATGATCGGCTTGACGCCCTGCTTCCGGCACTCCTTGTAGAAGTCCAGGATCCCGTACATGTTGCCGTGGTCGGTGATCCCGATGGCCGGCTGGCCGTCGGCCACGGCGGACGCCACGACGTCGGCGATCCGGGCGGCGCCGTCGAGCATCGAGTACTCGGTGTGGACGTGGAGGTGGGTGAAGCTGTCGCCCAAGCCCGATGCCTCCCTTCGCCTGACGGACCGGTCTCGACCACGGCGCAGCCGTCCACAGGGCATCCCCAGAGACGGTCCACAGCCTGTGGACGAATCACACGGGTGTGATTTCCGAGGGTAGCACTGCGCCCCCCGCCGGGGAACGGGTCTCAGCGGTGCTGGAGGTCGTCGATGCGCTCGAAGTCGTGTCGCAGGTCGGCGATGGCCTCGTCGTCGCCCGGCATCGTCATGGCCCGGGCCGGGGCGGCGCCGTCGACGGACACGCCCCGCTCCCTCAGGTAGTGCCGGACGCGCTCGTCGAAGCGCCCGCGGAAGACCTCTGCCCCCTCGTGCGCCGTCTCGGGGAGCACGACGGCGAGGCGGTGGACCTCGCCGTCGTGGGCGTGGACCACGTGGTCGACGTTGCGCACGCCCTCGCCGAGCAGACGGCCGAGGTCTCGCAGCACGGCCCGCCGCTCACGGGCCTTCAGCGCGTGGAACGGCGCCGAGGGCAGGTCGAGCACGACGATCGAGAACAGCGTCTGGTAGCGACGGGCCCGGGCCGATTCCAGGTCGGCCTGGTGGAGCAGGTGGCGGGCGTTGTAGAGGCCGGTCTCATCGTCGATCTCGTCGTAGAGCTCGAGCTTGTCGAGCGAGCCCTCGAGCACCTGGGTGGACCAGCCGCCGATGGCCCCGAAGATGAGGTAGGCGGCCGACCGCGAGACGATGAGGCCGGCGAACTCGCCGAAGCCGATGGCGTCGATGGCCGGCGAGCGCAGCGCCGTGTACGCGGCGATGGCGACGAGCGCCCCGACGACGCCGCCCACCACGCCCCGGAACACGAAGGCCAGGAAGATGGGCACGAACAGCAAGGTGGCGGCCACCTCGACCGTATCGACCCGCCGGGCGTACATCACGAGGGTGACCACGGCCAGGACCACCAGCCCCGTGAGCACGAGGAGGCGGCGGGCCTTGGCGTAGCCCAGGTGCGTCAAGCGGTCCGAGAAGGTAGCGCCCACGAGCGGCAGCGTAACCACCCGGCGCGGAGCGCCGTGGGTTTACATTGTCCCCATGCCGTCGGCGTTGCGGGCCCAGGTCGCGCTCATCGGGCTCCTCGCGGTCCTGCTCATCCCCATCGGGACGTCTTCGCTGCGAGGGCTCACGCACGTCCTCACCTGCCGAGATCGCAGCGCGACACCCTTCGCCGTCGAGGTCCCCGAGGACGGCGCCCCGGTCATCTCCTCATCGACGGTCATCGAGCGCGACCCGTCGGGCGAGGTCGTCTCGAACGAGGTCTGCGGCGGGCTGGTGCTGGACCTCGTGATGGGCACGCGGGACGCGACCAGCACCGAGGTGACGCTGCTCATCACCAACAACAGCGACTACGGCTGGCGAGGCTCGGTCCAGCTCAACCTGGGCGACACCCCGATCCCGATCGACATCGGCGAGATCGGCGCCGGGGAGACGGCCGAGGACACCTTCGACCTCCACCTCGACAGCGGGCGCCGCTACGAGATCGAGGGCAACCTGCTCATCGGCCCGTAGCGGACCACCCGGGCGGCGGGCCCCGCCGCCTCAGAGGTAGGTGCCGGGGCGGTGCTCGCCCTCTTCGCCCGTGCCGCCCTGCTCCTGCATGCCCGTGGGCATGGTGCCCGGGGGGAGCCGACGCTGCATCTGCATCTGCTCGAGCTGCTGGCGGGCCGCCATCTGCTGGGCGAACAACGTGGCCTGGATGCCGTGGAACAGCCCCTCGAGCCAGCCCACGAGCTGGGCCTTGACCACCCGCAGCTCCGCCTCCGAGGGCGGTGCCCCCGTGTCGAAGGGGTGGGCCAGACGGTGGAGCTCGTCCTTGAGGTCCGGTGACAGGGCCGCCGAGAGCTCGGTGATCGAGGTCTCGTAGATCTCCCTGAGCCGCTCGCGGCTGGCGACGTCGAGCTCGGCGCCGCGCACCTCTTCGAGGAGCTGCTTGATCATCGACCCGATCCGCATCACCTTGCCGGGCGACTCGACCGACTCGGTCGGCTCCTCCTCGGCCTCGGGCACCACCGCCGGCACGAGCACGGGCTGGTCTTCCTCGGGGGCGGTCTCAGACATGGAGGCCAACCTAGCGGCGGGCCGGGCCTCCGCCGACGCTCAACGGGCCACGCCCACGAGGAGCGGCACGAGCATCTCGTCCTCGGTGAGCGACCCGTGGCGACCCACGAGCACGTACGGGCCGGTGTCGAGCGGATCGTGGAAGGCCGTGGTGCCCTTGGCGGCCAGGAGCACGTCCCCCAACCGACCGGCGGCGGCGTCGGTGACGACGGGCCCGTACCAGCCCTCGGCGATCGCCTCCTGCCGGCTGCGCACCCAGGCGTGGTCGCCCAGCAGGTCGCGCGCGGCGGCAAGCAGGGCACTGCCCCGGCCGCCGCGGGCGTGGAGCCAGCGGAACCGGCCCTCGCCCGATTGCGAGGCCACATGGGTGAGGACGTCACCGGGCAGCACCTGGACGTCGTCGCCCGTCTCGACCTGGCCGTGGTCGGCGGTCACGACGAGCGCCGTCCCGGCCGGCAGCTCCTCCAGCAGGCGGGCCACGAGGTGGTCGACCCAGGCCAGCTCCTCGTCGTAGGCGCCACCGAGGCCGTACTCGTGGGAGACCTTGTCGATGCCCTCGTAGTACGCGTAGACGAACGGCTCACCAGCGCGGGACAGGCGCACGACCTCGGAGACGAGGGTGCCGAGCGTGCGGTAGCCGGTGAAGCGGGTGTCCTCCAGGTGGGCGAGGGTGAAGCCCGAGCCGGCGAACTCGGCTCGTGTCACCACGGGCGGCCGGTGCCCCTCGAAGGGGCTGTGCAGCTGCATCTTGGCGGGCGGGATCGTCTGGCGGGCGTCGCCGGCGGCGGTCGCCCAGCGCAGCACGTTGAGCACCTCGCCGTGCACGGCCATCCGGTAGCCGACGACCCCGTGCTCGCCGGGGGGCAGCCCGGTGGAGATCGAGGTGAGGGCGGTGGCGGTGGTCGAGGGCGCCACGGTGGTGATCCGCCCCCCCTCCAGCGCCGACAGCGCGGGGGTGAGGCGCCGGCGCGTTGCGAGCTGGTTCCAGCCGAGCCCGTCGATCACCAGGAGCACGACCCGGGGCGCCTCCACGGCAGCGGCCGGCAGCCAAGCGGGCGCGGGCTGGTCGTGGCGCAGGAGGGCCGGCACCAGGTTGGTGATGCACGCGCCGTCGTAGGACGGGAGGACGGGATGCTCGGACATGGTGGACGCCTCTGCACCGTAGCGGCCGTAGAGTTCGGCGCGTGAAGGTGTCGACCCGAGGTGACTACGCCAGCCGCGCCCTGCTGTCGCTGGCCCTGCACGGCGAGGAGGCCGGGCCCACCTCCGTGCGGGACATCGCCGAGCGCACGGGGCTCCCCCAGCCCTACCTCGAGCAGATCCTCCTCGCCCTCAAGGGGGCCGGCATCGTGCGCTCCAAGCGGGGCGTGGGCGGCGGCTACGTGCTGGCCCGACCGCCCGAAGAGATCACGCTGGGCGAGATCGTCGCCGCCGTCGACGGGCCCATCGCCCTCGGTGACTTCGGCGAGCCCCACCAGGACGGGGCCTGCGACCACGAGGGCCAGTGCGTCCTGCTCTCCGTGTGGGCCGGCATCGGCAGCCGCATCCGCCAGCAGCTCGACAGCTTCACGCTGGCCGACATCGCCGCCATGTCCCGCGGGGAGCAGGACTGGCCCGCCGCGGAGGCCAGCGAGGCCCCCGCGCCCCTCTGAAGAGCGAGCCCGGTCCTACCGGAGGCGATCGAGGAGGGCCTGCAGGTCAGCCGGGAGCTCGGAGGCGAAGCGCAGCGCCTCCCCCGTCACCGGGTGGGCCAGCTCGAGCACCTCGGCGTGGAGGAAGGGCCGCTCGAGCGGCAGCGACTGGCGGGCGCCGTCGTAGCGGACGTCGCCCACGACGGGGTGGCCGATCGAGCGGAGGTGCACGCGGATCTGGTGGGTCCGCCCGGTCTCCAGGGTGCAGGCCAGCTGCGTGAGCTCGACCGGCTCGTGGTAGGTGGCGAGGACCTCGTAGCGGGTCCGGGCCTCCTTGCCCCGCTCGACGACGGCCATCCGGGTCGGCTCGCGGAGCGAGCGGCCGATGGGGGCGTCGATGAGGCCCGTCGGCGAGGCCACCAGTCCCCACGCCAGCGTGCGGTAGCGGCGGTGCACGTCCCGGGCGGCGAGGGCCCGCACGAGGGCCGTGTAGGCCGCCTGGGTGCGGGCCACGAGCAGCAGCCCCGAGGTCCCCTTGTCGAGCCGGTGCACGATCCCGGGGCGCACCGGGTCGATGCCGACGCCGGCCAGCTCCGGGTAGCGGGCCAGCAGGCCGTGGACCAGGGTGCCCGTGTGCTGGCCGGCGCCCGGGTGCACGACGAGGCCGGCCGGCTTGTCGATGACGATCAGGTGCTCGTCCTCGTGGACGACCACGAAGGTCACCCCGGGCTCCGGCACGAGCTCCCGGGCAGCCGCGGGATCGGGCACCTCGAGCTCGACGACGTCACCGAGGCGGACCTTGGCCGAACGGGACGTCGCCGCCACGCCGCTCACCCGGACCTCGCCGGCCGCCACGAGGGCGGCCACCTCGGCCCGGCTGCAGCCGGTGAGCATGGCGACCACCCGATCGATCCGCTCCCCCGCCAGCGCTTCGGGGATCTCCTCGCGCAACCTCATGGCTCGCCCACGTCGTCGCCGCCCTCGACGAGCTCACCGTCGCGCCACGACGAGATCAGCAGCAGGCCGATGCCGACCCACAGCGACACGTCGGCCACGTTGAACACGGGCCACCACTGGAGGTCGATGAAGTCGACAACGTGCCCGCCGCCGAAGCCGTCGCCGGCCCGCAGGAAGCGGTCGACCAGGTTGCCCGCCGCCCCGCCCAGCACGACCCCCAGCCCCACGGCCCACAGCCGCCGGTCGGCCCGCAGGCCGAGGCGGACGATCACCACCGCCACCACCACGGCCACCAGCGTGATCCAGGCCGTGCGCCCCGACCCGAGACTGAAGGCGGCGCCGTCGTTGAACGTGAGGTTCAGGCGGAGCGAGCCGACGAGGTCGATGGGCCCGTCCGAGAGCTCGCGCAGGGCGAGGTGCTTGCTCAGCTGATCGAGCAGCACGACGACCGCGGCGGCGCCGAAGAAGGCTGCTCGGTGACGCGCCACCGGCGGAGCGACGGCGCCGAAGCTCACCTCAACGACGGGGGGAGAACCCGGCGCTCTTGCACTGCACGCAGAGCGCGGCGAAGGGCAGCGCCTTGAGGCGCTCCTTGGGGATCGGCGCGTAGCACTGCTCGCAGACCCCGTAGGTGCCGTCCTTGATCTTGGCCAGCGCCCGGTCGATCTCGTCGACGGCGGCCGACGCCTGGGCGCTCAGGGTGAGGTCGCGCTCGCGCTCGACGGCCAGGGTGTCGCCCTCGCCGGACTCCTCGTCGAACTGGACGTCGCCGGGCTCGCGCTCGGCGACGAGCGAGTCGGCCTCGGCCTTCAGCGAGGCGGCCTGGCGGGTGTAGGTCTCCCGCTCTTCCTTCAGGATCTCGACCTGGCCAAGGAGGAACTTGTCGAGCGGGCCCTTGCGCTTGGGCGGCGGCTTGCGGTCGTTGTCCGAGGGGCTGCGCTTGGCGAGGGCCGGGATCACGCGGGTGGGGGACGCCTTCTTGGCCGGCGCGGCAGCGGCCTTCGCCGGCGCCGCCTTGGCCTCCGCCTGGGCCGGCTTCGCCGCGGCCTTGGCCGTCTTGGTGGCCTTGTCCGTCGCCTTCGCAGCCGCCTTGGCCGGGGCCTTGGTCGACTTGCCAGCCGGCTTGGTGCTGGATGCCATCGTGCGTTCGTCCTCTCGCGTGCCCGCTGGTCCCCCAAAGGGTGCGGCATTGTAGGCACGGCCCCCCTGAACGGCAACCTCCGGGCCGGATGTGGCGGTCGGAGCCAGCAGGGCCATGCCGTAGCCTGTCGAGATGCCCTTCGGCTCTGTCGACCCCTCCCTCGACCTCGTGTCGCTCGAGGCGCGCGTGCTGGCGCGGTGGCGCGAGCGCGACGTCGTCGAGGCGGTGGCCCGCTCCCGCAAAGGCGCCGAGCCCTGGATCTTCTACGAGGGGCCGCCGACGGCCAACGGCAAGCCCGGCCTCCACCACGTGTGGGCGCGCGTCTTCAAGGACGTGTACCCCCGCTTCCAGACGATGCGGGGCCGCGACGTGCCCCGCAAGGGCGGCTGGGACTGCCACGGCCTGCCCGTCGAGCTCGAGGTGGAGAAGGCGCTGGGCCTGGCCACCAAGGGCGACATCGAAGCCTACGGCATCGAGGCGTTCAACCAGCGCTGCCGCGAATCCGTGCAGGGCTACGTCGAGGACTGGTCGGCCCTCACCACCCGGTCCGGCGTGTGGATCGACACGGACGACGCCTACTGGACGCTGTCGAACGAGTACATCGAGTCGGTCTGGTGGCTCGTCAAGCAGATGTGGGACCGGGACCTCCTCTACGAGGGCCACAAGGTCAGCCCCTACTGCGCCCGCTGCGGCACCGCGCTCTCCTCCCACGAGGTGGCCCAGGGCTACCAGGACGTCGTCGACCCGTCGATCTACGTCCGCTTCCCGCTGACGACGGGGCCCGCCGCCGGCGCCCACCTCCTCGTGTGGACGACGACGCCGTGGACGCTGATCTCCAACGTGGCCGCCGCCGTCGGCCCCGACCTCACCTACGTGCGCATCGCCGACCCCGACGGCGGGGCCGACCTGATCCTCGGCGAGTCCGCCGCCCGGCGCCGCTACGCCGAGGCCGAGGTGCTCGACCGGTGGACGGGCACCGAGCTGACCGGCTGGCACTACGACCGGCCGTTCCACTTCCTCGAGGCCGGGGAGGGCGCCCCGTGGCGCATCGTAGCCGCCGAGTACGTGTCCGATGCCGACGGCTCCGGCATCGTCCACATCGCTCCCGCCTTCGGCGAGGAGGACGCCCAGGTCGGTCGGGCCGAGGGGCTCCCCACGCTCAACCCGGTCGGCACCGACGGCGCGTTCGACGCCCGGGTGACGCCGTACCAGGGCCGGTTCGTGAAGGACGCCGACCGCGACATCATCGAGGACCTCCGGGCCCGCGAGCTGCTCGTGGCCGAGGAGGCCTACGAGCACTCGTACCCCCACTGCTGGCGCTGCGGCACCCCGCTTATCTACTGGGCCAAGACCTCCTGGTTCGCTCGCACCTCCGAGCGCCGGGCCGAGCTGCTGGCCCAGAACGAGACGATCGGCTGGCACCCCGAGCACATCAAGCACGGCCGCTTCGGCAAGTGGCTCGAGGG
>DASUDP010000115.1:0-20844 GCA_036275535.1 Acidimicrobiales bacterium
ACCCTCTGACCTGGACTTTCTTTGGCGCCCTCGGCAGGATTCGAACATGCGACACACGGTTTAGGAAACCGTGGGTCAGCTACCGCGGGCGATCCATTCCTCGAGATGGGGGGCTTCGTCGCCGATGCGGGTGTCGTCGCCGTGGCCGGTGTGGACGATGGTGTCCGGGGGCAGCGTCAAGAGCTTGGTGCGGATGCTCTCGATGATGGTCGGGAAGTCGCTGAAGCTGCGGCCGGTCGCACCGGGGCCGCCCTTGAACAGCGTGTCGGCGCTGAACACCACGCCGGCCGCCTCGTCGTAGAGGGACAGGCCGCCGGGGGTGTGGCCGGGGGTGTGCAGGACGAGGAGCTCGTGGCCGCCGACGTCGAGCACGTCGCCGTCGCGCAGGTCGCGGTCCCAGCGCCGGTCCGGGTAGACCTGCGCCCAGAGCTCGGCATCGGCCGGGTGGAGGAGGATCGGCGCGCCGGTGGCGTCGGCCAGGGCGGCACCGGCGTTGATGTGGTCGTTGTGGCCGTGGGTGGCCACGATGGCCACCACCTCCCGGCCCCGGATGGCGGCCAGGATCGGCTCGTGGTCGTGCGCCGCGTCGAGGACGACGACCTCCACCTCGTCGCCGACGAGCCACACGTTGTTGTCGACGGCGAAGTCCTCCCCATCGATGCTGAACGTGCCCGAGGTGACCACCCGCTCGATGGCCATCAGAGCACCACCACCGAGCGCAGGACCTCGCCCCGCTCCATCTTGTGGAACGCCTCCTCGACGTCCTCCAGGCCGATCGTCTCGCTGACGAACCGATCGAGCGGGAGCCGCCCCTGGAGGTGGAGATCGACGAGCATCGGGAAGTCCCGCGACGGGAGGCAGTCGCCGTACCAGCTCGGCTTGAGGCGGCCGCCCCGGCCGAAGAAGTCGATCATCGGCAGCTCGATGCGCATCTCGGGGCTCGGGACGCCCACCTGGACGACGGTGCCGGCCAGATCACGGGCGTAGAAGGCCTGCTCGAACACCTTGGGGTGGCCGACGGCCTCGATGCAGACGTCGGCACCGTGGCCGTCGGTGAGAGCCTGGATGGCAGCCACCGGATCGGTGGCGGAGGCGTCGACCGTGTGGGTGGCCCCGAACGCCTTGGCCAGCTCGAGCTTCCGGGCGTCGAGGTCGACGGCGATGATCCGGCTGGCCCCCGCCAGCACCGCGCCCGCGATGGCGGCATCGCCCACCCCGCCGCAGCCGAACACGGCCACCGAGTCACCCCGGCCGACCTCGCCCGTGTACATCGCGGCCCCGAGGCCCGCCATGACCCCGCACCCCAGCAGGCCGGCCACCTCGGGCCGGACCTCGGGCGACACCTTGGTGCACTGACCGGCCGCCACCAGGGTCTTCTCGGCGAAGGCGCCGATGCCAAGCGCGGGCGACAGGGCCACCCCGTCGAGGGTCATCTTCTGCGTGGCGTTGTGGGTGGCGAAGCAGTACCAGGGACGGCCGCGGCGGCAGGCCCGGCACTCCCCGCACACGGCCCGCCAGTTCAGGACGACGAAGTCGCCGGGAGCGACGTCGGTGACGCCGTCCCCCACCGCCTCCACCACACCGGCCGCCTCGTGGCCGAGCAGGAAGGGGAAGTCGTCGTTGATGCCGCCCTCCCGGTAGTGGAGGTCGGTGTGGCACACCCCGCAGGCCTGCACCGCGACGAGCGCCTCACCCGGCCCGGGATCCGGCACCTCGATCGTCTCGATGGACACCGGCTCCTGGCGAGCCTTCGCCACCACCCCTCGCACCTGCTGCGCCATCCGCGCTCCCCCCTCGGTCACCGGACCTGCCCCGGGACCGTACCGCCCGCCGGCTCCGGCAACGATGCCGCGGACCGGTCAGTAGGGTCGTTCGCCATGAAGGCCCTCCGCAGCTTCACCGTCCGGCCGTCGCTCCCCGAGCAGCTCACGGCGCTGGAGGAGCTGGCCATGAACCTGCGGTGGTCGTGGGATGCCCGCACCCGGGACCTGTTCCGCTGGGTCGACCCCGACGCATGGGACGCCACCGTGCACGACCCGGTGCGCCTGCTCGGGGTGGTCTCCCGGGCCCGCCTCGACGCCCTGGCGGAGGATTCGGGGTTCATGGGCTTCCTCGGCGAGGTGCGCGAGGAGCTGCAGCGCTACCTGGACGGGGACCGCTGGTTCCAGAGCCGCGGCGGGTCGCCGCTGCGCTCGATCGCCTACTTCTCCCCCGAGTTCGGCATCGCCGAGGCGCTCCCCCAGTACTCCGGTGGCCTGGGCGTCCTGGCCGGCGACCACCTCAAGGCGGCCAGTGACCTCGGGCTGCCGCTCACCGGCATCGGGCTGATGTACCGCCACGGCTACTTCCGCCAGTCGCTCTCCGGCGACGGCTGGCAGCAGGAGGTGTACCCCGACCTCGACCCCCATGCCATGGCACTCCACCCCTGCGATGGCATCCGGGTGGAGGTCGACCTGGCCGGCGTCCCCCTCGTGGCGAGGGTCTGGCGGGCCGACGTGGGACGCGTGCCGCTCTACCTGCTCGACGCCGACATCGAGGAGAACCCGCCGGAGGTGCGGGAGATCACCGACCGCCTCTACGGCGGCGACACCGAGCACCGCCTCCGCCAGGAGATCCTCCTCGGCATCGGCGGCGTGCGAGCGCTCGACGCCCTCGGCATCGACACCCAGGTGTTCCACACCAACGAGGGCCACGCCGGCTTCCTCGGCCTCGAGCGGATCCGCCAGCTGGTGGTCGGCGAGGGGCTGACGTACCACGAGGCCATCGAGGCCGTACGGGGCGGCTGCCTCTTCACCACCCACACGCCGGTGCCGGCCGGCATTGACCGCTTCCCGCGCGAGCTCATCGAGCGGTACTTCACCGGGTTCGCCACCGAGGTCGGCATCAGCCTCGACGAGCTGATGGCCCTCGGCCACCGGCCCGGCGACACCCCGGACGAGCGCTTCAACATGGCCGTCATGGGCCTGCGCCTGGCCGGTCGGTCCAACGCCGTGGCCAAGCTCCACGGTGAGGTCAGCCGGGACATGTTCAACGACCTGTGGCCCGACGTCCCGGTGGACGAGACGCCGATCACCTCGGTCACCAACGGCGTCCACGCCCACACCTGGACCGCCCCCGAGATGGGCGACCTCTTCACCCGCTACGTCCTGCCCCAGTGGCAGGAGGCCGGTCGGGACCGCTGGGAGCGCCTGGCCGACGCCAGCGACGACGAGGTGTGGCGGGCCCGGGAGCAGGGCCGGGAGCAGCTCGTGGCCTTCGTGCGCCAGCGCCTCCGCTCGCAGCTCACGGCTCGGGGTCTCTCCACCTCCGACGTCGAGTGGACGGACTCGGTGCTCGACCCGAAGGCCCTCACCATCGGCTTCGCCCGCCGCTTCGCCACCTACAAGCGGGCCACGCTGCTGCTGTCCCAGCCCGAGCGGCTGAAGGCGCTCCTGCTGTCGACCAACCGTCCGGTGCAGCTCGTCTTCGCCGGCAAGTCCCACCCGGCCGACGAGAGCGGCAAGGAGCTGATCCGCCAGATCACGACCTTCGCCGCCGACCCGGAGGTCCGCCACCACATCGCCTTCGTGGAGGACTACGACATCGCCGTCGCCCGCACCCTCCTCCAGGGCGCCGACGTGTGGCTCAACAACCCCCGCCGCCCCCAGGAGGCGTGCGGCACCTCGGGCATGAAGGCGGCCCTCAACGGTGGGCTCAACCTGTCGATCCTCGATGGCTGGTGGGACGAGTGCTTCGACGGCGAGAACGGCTGGGCCATCAGCTCGGCCGAGGACATCGAGGACCTCGAGCGCCGCGACGAGGTGGAGGCCGGCTCCCTGTTCGACCTGCTCGAGCGCCGAATCGTCCCCCTCTTCTACGACCGGTTCCAGGGCCCGGTCCCCCGCCAGTGGGTGGGCCGGGTGAAGCGCTCCCTCATCACGCTGGGCCCGTTCGTCACCGCCACCCGGATGGTGGGCGACTACACCGAGCAGCTCTACGAGCCCGCCGCCGCCCAGGCCGATGCCATGACGGCCGACCAGCGCAAGCGGGCCCGCGAGCTGGCGGCGTGGAAGGCGGCCACCCACGCCGCGTGGGAGGGCGTGCGGGTGGAGCAGGTCGACATCGACGACGCTCTGGCCGAGATCGGCAGCCAGCGCACCGTGGAGGCCGTCGTGTCCCTCGGCGCTCTGTCACCGGCCGACGTCGAGGTGCAGCTGCTCCACGGCCCCTCGGGCCAGGGCGACGAGCTGACCTCCACCGCCGTCGAGACGATGGAGCCCGTCGGCGGGGAGGGCGGCCAGGTGACCTACCGCGGGAGCTTCCGGTGCGAGCGGGCGGGGCGCTACGGCGTCACGGTCCGCGTGGTCCCCCACCACGCCGACCTCGTGTCGCCGGCTGAGCTCGGCCGCATCGCCTGGGCCTGACCTGCGCCCGGGGCGAGCTCGACCGGCCTAGCGACCGGTGAACTCGGCGTTGCCGGGACCGGACTCCAGGAAGGACTGGACCCCGATGTTGGCGTCGTCGGTGGTGAAGACCTCGGCGAAGAGCTGCTGCTCGAGGTCGAGGCCGCCGTTCAGCGTGATGTCGAGGCCCCGGTCGATGGCTCGCTTGGCCAGGCCCTGGGCGACGACCGCGCCGGCCGCCAGCGCGGAGGCCTTGTCGAGCGCCCTGTCGAGCACCTCGTCGTGGGGCACGACCTCGTCGACGAGCCCGATGGCGAGGGCCTCGTCGGCCCGGACCTGACGGCCCGAGAAGATGAGGTCCTTGGCCCGGGCCGGGCCGACGAGGCGGGCCAGGCGCTGCGTGCCACCGCCCCCGGGGATGATGCCGAGGAGGATCTCGGGCTGGCCGAGCTTGGCCTTCTCGCTGGCGATGCGGAAGTCGCAGGCCAGCGCCAGCTCGCAGCCGCCACCCAGGGCGAAGCCGGAGATCGCGGCGATCGTGGCGCGGGGAATGTCAGCCACCGCGTTCAGGGCCCGCAGGAAGTGCTGGCCGAGCAGCTCGGCCTCGGCCCGGGAGATCGTCTGGGAGGGGTCCTCTGCGGACCGGAACTCCGAGATCTCGGCGCCGGCCGCGAAGATGCGATCGCCGCCAGTCACCACGACCGCACCGGGCGGGTCGTCTTGGAGCACGAGCGCGGCCGACTCCAGCTGTCGCAGGAGCTCCTGCGACAGCGCGTTGACCTTGCCGTTCTCGAGGCGGATGACGGCCACGGCGTCGTGACGCCGTTCGACGTGGACCAGAGCTTCCGACATGGCGGGGGACGCTACCCCCGGCCGGGCGATCGGTCCGAACCTCGTGCCGGACCGTCCTCCGCACCGTCGAGCAGCTGCTCGGCCGCCGTCCACGGGTCGACAGCCCGTCGCGCCACCTCATCGGCCAGCTGCTCGATCTGGCCGGCGGCGGCCGCCGCCACCCGTTGGCGCACCAGCGCCGCCATGATCTCCTCCAGCTCGCCCGCCACGTTGGCCCGCCGCCGCCGGTCGAGCTCGCCGCTGGCCTCCTGGTGCGCCCGGTGGGCGACGATGGCCTGCCACAGGTCGGCCACCCCCTCGCCGGTGGTGGCCACGGTCGACACGATCGGCGGCCGCCAACCCTCGCGGGCGCTGAGGTCGAGCATCCGGTCGAGGTCCCGGCGGGTCTCGGCCGCCCCCGGCCGGTCCGCCTTGTTGATCACGAAGACGTCGGCGATCTCGAGGAGCCCCGCCTTGTTGGCCTGGACAGCATCACCCCAGCCCGGGTTGACGACGACGACGGTGGTGTCGGCCGCACCGGCGATCTCCACCTCGACCTGGCCCACCCCCACCGTCTCCACGAGGACCCAGGGCCACCCCGTGGCGTCGAGCACCCGGATGGCCTCCACGGTGGCGAGGGACAAGCCGCCGAGGTGCCCGCGCGTGGCCATCGAGCGGATGTAGACGCTGCGGTCGCCGGTGTGGTCGCCCATCCGCACCCGGTCGCCGAGGATGGCACCCCCCGTGAAGGGGGACGACGGGTCGACGGCCAGCACCGCGACGGACTGGTCCACGGCCGCCCGCACCTCGCCGACCAGCGCGCTGGTGAGGGTCGACTTGCCGGCGCCAGGGGCACCCGTGATCCCGATCGCGTAGGTCCCGCCACCCCGGGGGTGGGTCAGCCGCCCCAGGGTCCGGGCCTCGGCGCCCCCGCGCTCGACGATGGAGAGCAGCCGGGCCAGCGCGGCACGGTCGCCCTCGGCGGCGCGGTCGAGCAGCGTGGCGGGATCCCGGGCGTCAGCGGCCATGGCGGCCTCGACGGTAGTGGGGCGCGCTGGGGCTACAGGGAGACCGGGGTGCCGTCGAGGAGCGTCTCGCCGACGTTGATGACCTCGGTGACGCCCTCGATGCGGTCCTTGAGGATCCGCTCGATGCCGGCCTTGAGCGTGACCGTGGAGGCGGGGCAGCTCACGCAGGCACCCACCAGCTCGACCGAGACGATCCCCTGCTCGGCGTCGACGTCCCGCAGGAAGATGTCGCCGCCGTCGGCCTGGATGGCCGGGCGGATCGCCTCGATGGTGGTCTTGACCTTTTCCTCGTCCAGCACGAGTCAGCTCCTGAACCTGCGGGGGGTTGCCATGGTCGCGCGGCGCGGGCACCGGAGACCACCTCGCTCAGGTCCAACGCTGGCGGCTCGATCTGTGTTCCCGGGGGTGGCCTCCTACGATGCCGAGCCATGTCTGCCAGGCGCACCGGAGGGGTGCTGCGCACCGCGTCGGCCGCCGGCGCCGGCGGAGTGGCCCTCGTCGTCGCCGGGGCCAGGCCCGCCGCGGCCCACGGCGTCGGCAGCGGCGCGCTCCCCGCGCCGCCCTGGCTGCTCAGCTACCTCGGCGCCTTCGCCGTCTTGGCCGCCGCGGTGGCGCTGCGGGCGACGTGGCCCGCGGCTCGCCTCGCCAGCCCAACCGCCGAGGCCGGGGCGGATGGTGGCGCGCCGATCCGGCCGGGCGTGGGCCACGCCGTGGGCCTCGCCCTCTTCGCCCTCGTGCTGGTGGCCGCGGTGGTGGGGCCGGACACCAGCGCCGCCAACATCGCCCCCGTCGCCGTCCTCGTCGTGTGGTGGGTGGGCCTGCCCCTGATCAGTCTCCTGCTGGGCGACGTGATGCGGCTGGGCAACCCGTTCGTGGCCGTCGTGCGGCTCGTCGAGCGCTGGCGGGGCGAGCCCGTGGCCCCCGATCGGCCCGCCCCCATCTGGGTCCCGGCCGCCTTCCTGGGCGCCTTCGGTTGGTTCTTCGTCGCCTACCACCGGCCCGGCTCGCCGCGAGCGGTGGCCGTGCTGCTGGTCGGCTACGCCGTCGCCGCCATCGGCCTGGGGCTCCGCTGGGGCAGCCGGTGGCTGGCCACCGGCGAGGGCTTCGGGGCGCTGTCGGCGGCGGTGTCGACGCTCGCCCCGATCCGGCGCTCCCCGCTCCCCACGGGCACTGCGCCGCTCATGCTGGTGTGGGTCGGGAGCACGGCCTTCGACGGCCTCGCCTCCACGCCGTTCTGGGCCGACGTCGCCGGGAGCAGCACCGGCTGGGGGCGCACCGCCTTCAACACCGTGGGCCTCGTCTGGCTGACCGCCGTGGCCGCCGGGCTCTACCTCGGCGCCCTGCGGGTGGCCGCTGCCCTCCGACCGGATCGAGGTGGTTCGGCCACCGTCGACGCGACCGCCCTCGCCGGTCCGTTCGGCGGGGCCCTGGTGCCCCTGGCGCTGGGCTGGTTCGTGGCCCACGACCTCACGCTGCTGCTCTTCGAGGGCCAGAACTTCATCACCCTCCTCTCCGACCCCATCGGCCGGGGCTGGGACCTCATCGGGTCGATCAGCAACACCGTGGACTACGGCATCGTGGAAGCCCGGTGGGTGTCCTGGGTGCAGGTCCTGGCCCTCTTCGCCGGCCACCTGGCGGCGGTCGTGCTGGCCCACGACCTCGCCCTGCAGCGGCTGCGGCCCCGGACCGCGCTCGCCGTCACCTGGTCCGTGGCGGCCGCCAGCGCCGCGTCGATCGTGGCCGCCTGCCTGCTGGTCCTCGGATGACCGCCGGCACCGGCGTCGTGCTGGCCCACCAGGGAGGCTGGGACGAGCTGCTGTTCGTCCTCGTGCCGATCCTGCTCTTCGCCGGCCTCCTGGCCGTCGCCAACCGACGGGCGTCGCGGCTCGGCCTCGGCGAGCAGGGCGAGGACGGCCGCGACCCGGGGGCCGCCGACGACGCGCCCGACCCCCCGACCGGACCGGGCTGACCCGACGTGCCCACGTTGATCCGGACCTGGGGGGCGCCTGAGGCTGACCGGCTGTGGGCGGCCCGCCACGACGTCGTCGAGGAGGCGGAGGCCGGTGACGGCCGCTTCGTCCTGCGCCACGGCCCCTTCACCCACTACCAGCGCACGGTGCAGGCCGACGAGACCGGCGCGGTGACCGAGCGGCTCGACTACCGGCTGGCCCCCCTCGTGCTGCCGCCCTTCTCCTGGCTGTACCGGGCGGCGCTGAAGCGGCCGCCTCGCCACGGCGACCGGCCCTTCTGGGCGCCCCCCGACACCCCCGACGCCCGGGCCGCCACCGCCCTCGGTGGCCTGTGCGTGCTGGCCGTCCTGTTCGGCTACCTCGGCTCGCTGCTCACCCAGACCATCACCTTCGCCGCCGACGAGCTCGGGGCCAGCAAGGCCGACCAGGGCGCCACGCTGGCCGCCGTCCGGATCGGCGTGATCGGCGCCGTCGCCCTCACCGCGCTGGCCGACCGGCGAGGCCGCCGCCAGGTCCTGCTGGCCACCGCCGCCCTGGCCTGCGTCGTCACCGCCCTCTCCGCGCTGGCGCCCGGACTCGTCGCCCTCGGCCTAGCCCAGACGGTGGTGCGCGGGCTCACCACCGCCGGCGCCGTGCTGCTGGCCATCCTCGTCGCCGAGGAGATGCCGGCCGGCTCCCGCGCCTACGGCGTGAGCATCCTCACCATGGCCGGCGCCCTCGGGGTGGGCATGGCGCTGTGGATCCTGCCCCTGGCCGACACCGGTCCCGGTGGCTGGCGGCTCCTCTACGGGCTCGGCCTGCTGTGGCTGCCCGCGGTGGTGCTCGTCGGCCGCCACCTCCAGGAGAGCCGCCGGTTCGCCGTCACCCACGTCGACACGGGCATGGCCGGCCACGGCCGGCGGTTCTGGCTGCTGGCCGTCTCCGCCCTGCTGCTCAACCTCTTCACGGCGCCCGCCTCGCAGCTCATGAACGAGTTCCTGCGCGACGAGCGGGGGTTCTCGGCTGCCCGCATCAGCCTGTTCACCATCCTCACCAACACGCCCGGGGGGCTCGGCATCCTCGTCGGCGGCCGCCTGGCCGACGTTCGCGGACGTCGCCTCGTCGGCGCGGTGGGGGTGGCCGGCGGGACGATCCTCACCGTTGCGATGGTCCTCTCCGGGGGATGGCCCATGTGGGGCCTGTCCGTGCTCGGGGCGATGATCGGCGCCGCCACGGTCCCCGCCCTCGGCGTGTACGGCCCCGAGCTGTTCCCCACGTCCCTGCGGGGCCGGGCCAACGGGGTCATCTCGATCCTCGGCGTGACGGGGAGCGTGATCGGGCTGCTGGTGGCAGGGCTGCTGTCGGATCGCTGGGACGGGCTCGGTCCGGCCCTGTGCGTCCTCGCCATCGGTCCGGTGGCGATGGCGGTGCTCGTCCTCGTGGCCTACCCCGAGACCGCCCACCGCGAGCTCGAGGAGCTCAACCCCGAAGACGACGTCAGCCAGGCGATCCCCGCTCGGCTGAGCGGCGAGCGCCCTCCGGTAGGTTGACCGGTGTGCGACGGAACCCCACCCTGCCTTCGCGCGCCCTCGCGACGCTCCTCGTCGTGCTCCTCGCCGCCGTGGCGGCGTGCAGCGCCGACCGTCCGGAGCTGGCCGACAAGGCCGTGACCACCACGACGACCGAGGCGACGACCACCACCGAGGCGACGCCTCTGGCCCGCCGGGCCGAGGCCAAGGGCACCTCCATCGACATCTACCCCGACGCCTCGGCCACCGAGCCGGTCCGGCAGCTCACGGCGCAGGAGGCCACCTCAGCGCCGGGCATCCCGATCGTGTTCCTCGTCAAGGGGGAGCAGGGCGATCGCTACGAGGTGTACCTGCCCGTGCCCCCCAACGGAGGTACCGGGTGGGTCGAGGCCGCCGACGTGGACGTGGCTCAGGTCGACTTCCGCATCGAGGTCGCCTTGGCCGAGCACCGCATCCGCGTCTACGAGAACGACGAGCTCGTCGTCGAGGAGCCGGTGGGCGTCGGGCGCACCGATCGACCGGCTCCCGGCGTCTACTACCTCAAAGAGCTCCTGCAGCCGCCCGACCCCGACGGCCCCTACGGGCACTTCACCTACGGGCTCTCCGGGTTCTCGACCGTGCTGTCCAGCTTCAACGGCGGCGACGGCATCATCGGCATCCACGGCACCAACGAGCCCGACAAGATCGGCCAGGACGTCTCCAGCGGGTGCATCCACGTGGCCAACGACGTCATCGACCGGCTCGTCAACGAGATCGGCCTGCCCCTCGGCACCCCGGTCGAGATCCTGGCCTGATCCGGCGCGGGTGGCTCAGAGCCCTCGCAACCAGGTGGTGGCGGCGGCGGCCACCTCGACGTCCACACCCCGCAGGTCGTGGGCCTTCCCCTCGATCCAGTGGTGGGTGACGGGCCCCGGGATGGCCGCCGTGTGGGCCTCGAGCTCCTCGGGGCTCCCGAAGGCGTCCCGGGTGCCCGACACGAACAGGCAGGGCAGGTCCAGGGCCGGGAAGTGGTCCACCCGGAGCCGGTCGGGCTTCCCCGGCGGGTGCAGGGGATAGCTGATGAGCACGAGGGCGGCGGCGGGCAGGCCCTCGGCCACCGCCATCGAGCACATCCGCCCGCCCATCGACCGGCCACCCAGCGCCACCCGCGCCGGCGGGACCTGCGCTGCCGCCGCCAGCGCCGCCGCCTCCTCGGCCACGGTGGCGATCAGCTTCGGCGCCCGATCGGGAGCCCGCCGGCCCTCCCGGCGGTAGGGGAAGTCCCGACGGGCCACCGGCAGCGGCGCCAGCGCCGCCTCGATGGCCTGCAGGCTGGGGTGGTCGGCCGAGCTGCCCGCTCCGGGGAACACCAGCAACGCCTTCGGTGCGCGTCGACCCATGCCCCGATCCTCCCACCCCGTCCGTCAGGCGCGGAGCAGGATCCGGCGGGCCTCGGTGAGGTCGGCGATGCGCTGGGCGGCGTCGTCGATGGCGCCGCCGTGGTCGGGATGGGCCGCGCGCAGGAGATGGCGGAAGCGGCGCTGCACGTCGCTGCGGTCGGGGACGGCGAGCTCGTCGGAGGGGTCGGACAGGCCGAGGACGTCGATGGCCCACCGCACGGGGTCGTGGAAGGCGTGGGTGGACCAGGACCGGTGGCGGTCGAGGCCGGTGACGAGGGCGACGAACCCCCGGTCGAGGGCGCCCGTCCACCGCATGGCGGCCCGGAGGGATTCCATCACCCGGCCCCGGGCGACGAGCGGCAGCTGCCCGGCGGCGTAGACGGCGGCCAGGATGTGCTGGGCCGGAGCGCCCTTCGACGCCAGCTCGAAGGCGAGGTCCTCGCCTTCCCCGACGAGGCGGTGGGTGCTGCGGGTCAGGCCCACCCGGTCGACCTGGAACCGGTGGCGGAGCCGCGGCTGGGGGATGCGGTGACCCTCCTGCAGCTGGTGGGTGAGGCGGTGGAGGTCGTCGAAGAGCTCAGGGTCGAGGTCGGCGATGTGGCCCGCCACGATCCCGGCCAGCAGGATGCCGCCGAAGCCCGGCGCGGGGTCGACCGGGAGCTTCAGCCCCCCGAGGGCCACCCGCCGGGTGGGCGCGATGGGCCGGGAGTGGAACACCTCGATCTCGGCCAGGAGCACCCGGTCACGCTACTGGTCGGCGCCTCCCGTCCGGCCTCGGGCGGCGGTCGATCAGACGTACGGGCGGAGGGTGTCGCGCAGGCGGCTGGCCTGCTCGGCAACGGCATCCTCGTCGGGCGGGTCGACGTCGAGGAGCAGCACCAAGGTGTCGACGTCGGCCAGCACCCCGTCCCACCAGGCGGCGTCCATACCGTAGGGCGGTCCCCCCTGGGCGGCGGCACGGGCGTCGACGAGCCCCAGGGCTCCGGCGGGTCCTCCGGGCTCGTGCACGAGGAGGTCGGCGGCCACGAAGAGCTCCCCCATGGCCTCCGACGCGCCGGCGGTGGGGTCGGGCGCGGCGTCGGGCGAGAGCACGGCCTCGATGAGCTCGTCGACGCGCTGCTCGTCGATCTCGTGGGCGAAGAGCTCCTCACCCTCGATCCCGTACGGGACGGCCTCCTCCTCGAGCAGGGCCAACAGCCGATCGCGGGGCTCGGGCCCCCAGCCGCTCAGGTCGTAGGCCACCTGGGGCAGCTCGGGGTCAACGGCACCGGCGAGGTCGTCCTCCACCTGGTCGAGGATCCGCTCCACCCACGCCTCGTCGCTGGTGGCCACCACGAGCACCGTCTCGCCCTCCCAGGAGTGAGGCACGCCGAGCAGCTCCAGCCGCTCGCGCAGCATCGCCCGGCCCCGGGGGGTCCAGTCGTCCAGCTCGTAGGTGGACTCGGAGTCGCCGTCGTCGAGCCCGTCGAGCCCCGCGATGGAGATCTCGCCTCGTTCTTCGTCGTCCTCGGAACGCTCGCTCAGCAGGCCCATCGTCCCAGCCTGGCAGGTGGGCCGGGGTCGGGGGGCGCGAGGCCGGTCCGGTAACCTCGCCCGCCATGACGACCAAGCAGCGACCCGACCGCAACCTCGCCATGGAGCTGGTGCGCACCACCGAGGCGGCGGCCCTGGCGGCGAGCCGGTGGATGGGTCGGGGCGACAAGAACGGCGCCGACGGGGCCGCCGTCGACGCCATGCGGGTGGTGCTCGACACCGTCCCGATGGACGGGATCGTCGTCATCGGGGAGGGCGAGAAGGACGAGGCGCCCATGCTCTTCAACGGCGAGCAGATCGGCGACGGCAGCCCGCTGCTCACCGACATCGCCGTCGACCCCATCGACGGCACGACCCTCACCGCCCTCGGCCGCGGCGGCGCCATCGCCGTGATCGCCGTCTCCGAGCGGGGGACCATGTTCGACCCGGGGCCCTGCGTCTACATGGAGAAGATCGCCGTCGGGCCCGAGGCGGCCGGCGCCATCGACATCACGAAGTCGGCCACGGAGAACATCGCCGCGGTGGCCAAGGCCAAGGGCGAATCCGTGCGCGACGTGACGGCGGTCATCCTCGACCGGCCCCGACACGAGCACCTCATCGCCGAGGTGCGAGCCACCGGTGCCCGCATCCGACTGATCCCCGACGGCGACGTCGCCGGCGCCATCTCCACGGCCTGGCCCGACTCCGGCGCCGACATCCTGCTCGGCATCGGTGGCACCCCGGAGGGGGTCATCACCGCGGCGGCGCTCAAGTGCATGGGCGGCGAGCAGCAGGGTCGCCTCTGGCCTCGCGACGAGCATGAGCGGGCCGCCGCCGAGGCCGCCGGCTACGACATCTCCCGGGTGCTCCACACCGAAGACCTCGTGGCCGGCGACAACTGCTTCTTCGCGGCCACCGGCATCACCGACGGCGACCTGCTGAAGGGCGTGCACTACGACCGCAACGGCGCCTCCACCCAGTCCCTCGTGATGCGGTCTCGCTCCGGCACCGTCCGGCTCGTGAACGCCCGCCACCGCATCAGCAAGCTCAAGCACTACAGCATCATCGACTTCGAGTAGTCAGCGCCGCCGCGGTCGCGCCCGGCAGACCCGGGCCGCAGGTCGTATCGTCCGCAGACGTGAACCTCCTCGAACGGGGCGAGCAGGTCCGGACGGTCGTCGACCGGTTCGGCCGGCTGGGGGGCGACGGGCACCTCGTGCTCGTGAGCGGTGAGGCAGGGTCCGGCAAGTCCGCCCTGGTGGCGGAGCTGGTGGAGCGGCACCTCGGCGGCGCCGAGGTGCTGATCGGGCGCTGCGACGACCTGTTCGCCCCCCGTCCCCTGGGCCCACTGGCGGACATCGCCCGGGGCCGGGCCGGTCCGTTGGCCGCCGCGCTGGCGGCCGGAGATCAGAGCTCCGTCTTCGACGCCTTCCTGGCCGAGATCGCCTCCCCGCCCCACCCCACCGTGGTCGTGCTCGAGGACCTCCAGTGGGCCGACGAGGCGACGCTGGACCTGCTCCGCTTCGTCACCCGCCGGCTCGACTCGCTCCCCTGCCTCGTCCTCGCCACCCACCGGGACGACCTGGCCCACGACCACCCGCTGCGGCGGGCGATCGGCTCGCTCGTCGGCCCCCACGTCACCCGTCTCCGCCTGGCGCCGCTGTCCGTCGACGCGGTGCGGCTGCTCGTCGGAGACCGCCTCATCGACCCCGTGTCGCTCCACGTCACCACCGGCGGCAACCCCTTCTTCCTCGTCGAGACGCTCGACGCCGCCCCCGGCACCCTGCCCGCCTCGGTGCGGGATGTCGTGCTCACCCGGGCCGCGCCCCTCAGCGGGGCCGCCCGCGACGCCCTCGACGCCGCCGCCGTGCTGGGCCGCCAGGTCGGCGCCGACCTCATCCAGGTGGTGGGCGACTGCGACAGCGCGGCGGTCGACGAGTGCATCCGGGCCGGCCTCCTCGTCGACGACGGCGGCCACCAGGCCTTCCGCCACGAGCTGAGCCGGCAAGCGGTCGAGGACTCGATGACCCCGCTGCGCCGTCGCCAGCTCCACGCCCGCGCCCTCGCCGCCCTCGGGGCCGACGGCGACGTCGTGGAGCGCGCCCACCACGCCATCGGCGCCGGCGACGAGGAGGCCATCGTCGCTCTGGCCTGGCAGGCCGCCGACCAGTGCGTCGCCCTGGGCGCGTGGCGCCAGGCTGCCATCCTCTACGGCGAAGCCCTCGAGCACACGGGCGAGATGGCCGCCGAGGACCGGCGCCGCCTCCTCGAAGCCCGGGCCACCACCTGCCTGCGGGTGGAGATGCTCGCCGAGGCCGTGGCTGCCGGCGAGGAGCTCCACGCGATGCTCCTCGAGCTCGGTGACGAGGCGGCCATCGGCGAGTGGGAGACCTGGCTCTCCATCGCCTTCCGGGGCGTGGGCCGAAGCCGAGACGCAGCGGCGTTCACCGAGCGAGCCGTGGCGCGGATGGAGCCGCTCGGCGACTCGCCTGAGCTAGCCGCCGCCCTGAGCGCGATGACCGGCCATCTGCTGGTGTCGGGGAAGTACGAGCAGTGCATCAGCACCGCCCAGCGGGCGCTGGCGATGGCCGAGCACTTCGGCCTCGAGCAGGCTGCCATCTACACGCTCAACAGCTGGGGCGCGGCCCTCGGATGTCTCCCCGACGGCGACGGCGAGGCCGGGGTGGCTGCCCTCGAGGAGTCGCTCGACCGGGCCAAGCGGTCCGGTCTGGCCCCCGAGGCCACGCGGGCCGCAGCCAACCTCGGCGCCACGCTGATCGGAGCCTGCCACCCGGCGCTGTCGATCCCCGTCTACGACGACGGCATCCGGGTGGCCGAGGCCCACGAGCTGCGCTACCAGCTGAACTGCCTGCGCCCGGGCCGGGCGGAGGCGAACATGCTGCTCGGCAACTGGGATGCCGCGGCGGCCGACCTCATGACCGTGCTCCACGACCCAGCAGCAGCGCCCATCAACCGCGCCATCGTTCTCGGCTACTTGGGGCGCATGCGCGGGCGGCGGGGCGACCCGGGCGCCGTGGAGGCCTTGGACGAGGCGAGCGCCCTGGCCGAGCCGTTCCAGGAGGCGCAGCTCAGCGTCCCGATCCACATCGCGCTGTCCGAGACGACGTGGCTGGCCGGTGACCGCGACCGGGCGGCGGCGGAGGTGGAGGTCTGCCTCCCGTTCGTCGAGCTCCTCGACGGGACCGCGCTGCGCGACCTGACGCGCGCCGCTCGGCGTGCCGAGGTCGACTGGGCCGCCTCCGAGTCGCCGGAGGCGGCGACACGACTCCTCGTCGCTGGTGACCACCGTGCCCTCGCCCGGTTCTGGGAGGAGCGGGGCTACGTGTACGACGCTGCCGATGCGCTCGCCGACAGCGACGACGTGGACGACGTGCGCAGGGCCTTCGAGCAGCTCTCGGCCCTCGGCGCTCGCCCGCGAGCCCAGATGGCGGCCCGCCGCCTGCGCGAGCTCGGTGCCCGCGAAGTGCCTCGCGGCCCTCGCGCCAGCACCCGGGCCAACGCCGCCGGCCTCACGGCTCGCGAGCTCGAGGTGGCGGCCCTGCTGGCGGAGGGTCTGACCAACGCCGGCATCGCCGAGCGCCTCGTGCTCTCCCCGAAGACGGTCGACCACCACGTCTCGGCCGTCTTGGCCAAGTTCTCGGTGTCCAGTCGCCGGGAAGTGGGGCGCGCCGCCGACGCGGTGGGGATCGACCTGGACCCGGTGCGACCCGCCCCCCTCGGGTCGGGTTAGGGCGTCACCTTCCAGGTCTGGCTCTGGCAGTCGAAGAGGATGGCGGCTCGGGTCATGGCGGCCCGGAGCTGCCCGGGGTCCTCGACGTCGGGCCACGGGCCGTCGTCGCGGTCGTCGAGGCGGCAGCGCACGTCGTTCAGCAGGGCACCCTCGGTGAGGTGCATCACGAGGCGGCCCGAGGTGGCCCGGTGGGGGACGTCGGGCTCCCCGATCGTCGAGCCCACCAGCCCGCCGACGAGCTGCGCCGCGAAGAGCGCCACGAGCCAGCGCTGCTTCACGGCCGGCGAGGCGCCGATCAGGAGCGCCACGGCGGCGACGACCGGCAGCAGGTGTACCGGCTTGTAGGGCAGGCGCAGGAAGAGCACCTCGAAGGCGACGATGGTAAGCACGGCGAAGCGCACGACCACCGAGCCCCGCCAGCGGGCCAGCGCGCCGAAGCCGCGCCGGATGCCGAGCAGGAAGACCACGCCGGCGGGCACGCCGATCACGGCGGCGTTCTTCACCGCCCAGCGACCCGCGCTCAGCCCCAGGCCGGCGAAGGGCTCGGCATGGTGGAGGAACTCGAAGGAGCTGCCGCGGCTCAGGAACGACGGCGTGAAGGAGGCAACGCCGAGGACCAGGAAGACGCCGGCGGTGGTGGCGGTGGCCCGCCAGGAGGGGCGATCGAGGCGCGAGCCGGTGCGCTCGGCCACCAGCCAGGCCAGCACGATCAGCGCGCTCGACGACCGGCACCCCACGGACAGGCCGAAGAGCAGGCCGGCCAGCCCCCGCCGACCCCGCCGGGCCTGCAGCGCCCCCGCGAAGGCCAGGCCGAGGGCCCACACGAAGTCCCCCAGTGACGTGGCGGCCAGCCAGAACCAGGGGTTGGCCGCGACGATGACCGTCGCCCACCCCGGCCAGCGGGCGCCGTCGTCCCGCACCAGCTCGTGCACCGCCCAGAGAGCGAGCGCGGCAAAGGCCACCCCACCCAGGTTCACGAGCACCGAGCCGCCCACCCGGTCGAGGAGGGCAGTGCCGATCTCATGGATCACGGCGCCCGGGGGCCGGGACATCTCATAGGTGCCGTCCCGGAGGAACGTGCGGCCCGACCGCAGCACGTTGGCGACGTCGATGTCCGTGCCGTAGCCGAGGAGCGTGAAGGGCAGATAGGCGAGGACGCAGCCGAGCACCACGAGCGGTCCCCGGTCGCGCCACGGGCGTGGGGTCGGCGTGGCGAGGGGCGCCGCGGGGTCCGAGATGGGATCGGCCATCCGGGGGGCCAGGCTCACGCGCTGTCCGTCGACCGGAGCGCTCGCTCCCAGCGCGCCGACCCGGGGGTCGCCCCGGCCTCGCCCGGATCACCCGCGGGCGACCAGCCGGCCGCCCGCAGCAGGGCGGCCGCCGCTCCGGTGCGGGGCGCGGAGGTGCCCACGTGGGTGCAGCCGCGGCGGGCGGCCAGGTCCTCGACGGCAGCCAGCACGTGCCGCCCGACGCCTTCGCCGCGGTGCTGCGACGCCACGACGACGTCGGCCAGCTCAAGACGGTGCCGAGCCGTCCACCCCCACCCGGCAGCGATGACGGCCCCGTCACGCCGCGCCGTCACCGCGAAGGGCAGTCCGGGGCTCTCCTGGTCGACGGCCAGCAGCGCTGCCGCCTCCAGGTCCGGCCGGCCGCTCACCGTGAGCTCGAGGGGCAGGCTGCCCCGGCCCACGACGCCTCCCGCGCCCCCCAGCGGGGCGTCCGCGATGGGCACCCACACGCGGCCGGGCTGCTCGGCCAGGACGTGGACGCGTTCGATCGACACCTCGGCGGCGAAGTCGGCCAGCGCCCGCACCGCACCCTCGATGCGGCCGGCGGCGAGCTCGTCGGCCACGGTGGCGTGCGGCACGAAGTCGTGGGGGTCGGGTCGGTCGAGGACGCCGCTGCGCAGCCCCCGACGCAGGGAGTGCAGCGCGTCGAGGGCGTCGGGGGCACCGCCCACGGCCAGGTAGGCCACCGGGTTGACGGGTGCGAAGGTGGCCACGGGACCGAGCCGCAGGGCCAGCGGTCGGCTGGCGGCCGCCGCCTGGCGCACGGTGGCCAGGGCAGCCGGCAGGTCGCGCTCGGCCACGTTGATCGGCGGGACGAGGGTGATGTGGGGATCGATCCGGCCCAGGGCACCCGAGCCGAGGGCGCGGCGCAGCCCGTCGATCTGCGTGGCCACCGGCTGCGGCACGAGCAGCACGACGCCGAGCCGTTGGCGAGCCATCGGGCGAGGTTACCGGTCGGCCGATCCCCGCCCGGCGCAGGTCGGCGCCGGTGGGATCGGGTCAGTGGGGGGCGACGGCGCCGGCCACCTGCAGGCGCAGGTTGGCCCGGGCCAGAGCCGCCTCGGCCTCGGCGTCGTGCTCGAGGCGCAGGGCCGCCTCGGCCCGCTCCTGGGCCCGGCGGGCCCGCTCGACGTCGATCTGGCTGGCCACCTCGGCGACGTCGGAGAGGATCGTGACGTGGTCGTTGCTGACCTCCACGAACCCGCCGTGGACGGCGACGTGGTCGTCGCTGCCCTCCGGCGGCCGCACCGTGACCTGCCCGATGTCCAGCGCCCCCACGAAAGGGGCGTGGCCGGTGAGGAAGGCGATGTCGCCGCCGCCGACAGTGCGCGCGATCACCATGTCCGCCTCCCCCGTCCAGAGGATGCGCTCCGGCGAGACGACCTGGACCTGGAGCGTCATCGGGGAATCCTCGACGTCGATCGCGCGTGGACCGATGACCTTCGGTCGCTGCGTCGTTGGTTCGCTCGCTGACGGTGTCTCACTTGAGGAGCTCGGCAGCCTTGGCCCGAGCGGAGTCGGCGCCGCCGACGTTGAGGAAGGCCTGCTCGGGCAGGTCGTCGAGATCGCCGTTGACCAGCTGCTCGAAGCTGTCGACCGTCTCCTCGACGGGCGTGAACACGCCGGGGAGGCCGGTGAAGACCTCGGCCACGAACATCGGCTGGGACAGGAACCGCTGGATCTTGCGGGCCCGGGCCACGGTGATGCGGTCCTCCTCGGAGAGCTCGTCGAGCCCGAGGATGGCGATGATGTCCTGCAGCTCCTTGTAGCGCTGCAGGATCTCCTGCACGCGGCGGGCCACGTTGTAGTGGCGCTCGCCCACGACCTCCGGCGACAGGATGGTGGAGGTCGACGCCAGCGGGTCCACGGCGGGGTAGATGCCGAGGGCCGCGATGTCGCGGGAGAGCTCCGTGGTGGCGTCGAGGTGGGTGAAGGTGGTGAACGGCGCCGGGTCGGTGTAGTCGTCGGCGGGCACGTAGACGGCCTGCAGCGAGGTGATGGACCGGCCCCGGGTGGAGGTGATCCGCTCCTGGAGCTCGCCCATCTCGTCGGCCAGGGTGGGCTGGTAGCCCACGGCCGAGGGCATGCGGCCGAGGAGGGTGGACACCTCGGAGCCGGCCTGCACGAACCGGAAGATGTTGTCGATGAAGAGCAGCACGTCCTGGTTGCGGACGTCGCGGAAGTACTCGGCGATGGTGAGCGCCGACAGGGCGACCCGGAGGCGCACGCCGGGGGGCTCGTCCATCTGGCCGAACACGAGGGCCGCCTTGTCGAGGACGGTGGTCGTGTCGTCGATGCGGGTCTCGCCCATCTCGAGGAACAGGTCCGTGCCCTCACGGGTGCGCTCGCCGACGCCGGCGAACACCGACACGCCGCCGAACTGGGAGGCCACGCGGTTGATCATCTCGGTGATGAGCACGGTCTTGCCCACGCCGGCGCCGCCGAACAGGCCGATCTTGCCGCCCTGCAGGTAGGGGGTGAGCAGGTCGATGACCTTGATCCCCGTGGGGAACACGATCTTCTGCGGCTCGAGGGTGTCGAAGTCGGGAGCGTGGCGGTGGATCTCCCACCGGTCGTCGATCTTCGACTCGTCGAGCTCGGCGACGTCGAGGGGCTGGCCGATCACGTTGATGACGTGGCCGAGCACGGCGTCGCCCACCGGCATGGCCAGGCCGACGCCGGTGTTGCGCACCGTCGTGCCTCGGATGAGGCCGTCGGTGGGCTTCAGGCAGATGGCCCGGACGCGGGCGTCGCCGATCTGCTGGGCCACCTCGGCCCGCACCTCGATCGGGGTGCCGTCGACGACGATGTCGAAGGACAGTGCGGTGTTGATCTGGGGCACCGCGTCAGGCGGGAACTCGACGTCGATCACGGGGCCGGCGATGGCGACGACGCGGCCGTCCTTCAGGGTGGGCTGGTTCTCAGTCACGGTCATCTCAGTGGCTCCGTATCAGGCGTGGCGGTGGTCGGCGCCGTGGGTGGCGGTGTGGGCGAGATCGGGGCGGCCGACGACGTCGGCCACCTTCAGGGCGTTGTCGGCGACGAGGTCGGCGCCGCCGGCCTGTCCCTGGCGCAACGCCTCGGCACCACCGACGATCTCCATGATCTCGGTGGTGATGGAGTCCTGGCGGGCCCGGTTCATGACGCGGCTGAGCTTGATGATGAGCTCCTCCGCGTTGTCGGTGGCCGACTTC
>DASUDP010000116.1:0-9651 GCA_036275535.1 Acidimicrobiales bacterium
GCCGCCGGTGGGGTGACCAAGCCGATCCTGTACCGGCACTTCGGGGACCGGGACGGGCTCATCGGGGCCATCGCCGACCGGTTCTCGGCTGGGCTCATCGCCTCGGTGTCGGGCACCCTACGGGCGTCGTCGCACCCCCGCATCGTGCTCGACGACACGATCGACGCCTACGTGCGGTTCCTGGAGCAGGAGCCCAACCTCTACCGCTTCCTGCTCCAGCAGCCCAACGCCCGAAGCGAGCACAGCACGCCCATCGGCGCTCTCGTCGACGCCATCGCCCCGCAGATCGCGGCGATCACCCGGGAGGGGCTCGATCGGGACGGGCGCGACGGCACCGCTGCGCTGCCGTGGGCCTACGGGATCGTGGGGCTCGTGCACCAGTCGACGAACTGGTGGCTGCGGGACCGCACGATGCCCCGCGACGACTTCGTGCGGCACCTCACCGACCTCCTCTGGGACGGTCTGCGTCCTCGGTAGGATCACGGTCTGCCGATCACAGGGGGACCCATGACCCGTCCGACGCCCCACCGCTTCCCGACCTTCGACACCCCGGAGGAGGAACGCCGGCACCTGAAGCAGCGGATGGCTGCCGCCTTCCGCCTGTTCGACCGCTTCGGGTTCAACGAGGGCATCGCCGGCCACCTGACCGCCCGGGACCCTGAGCGTCCCGACCACTTTTGGGTGAACCCGTTCGGGATGTCGTTCGGGCTGATCCGGGCCTCCGACCTGATCCTCGTCAACCACGACGGCGAGGTCGTCGAGGGCCAGTGGCCGGTCAACCAGGCCGCCTTCGCCATCCATTCCCAGGTGCACCAGGCCCGGCCCGACGTCATCTCCGCCGCCCACACCCACTCCAAGCACGGCCGGGCCTGGTCCACCCTGGGCCGACTCCTCGAACCCCTGACGCAGGATTCGTGCGCCTTCTTCGAGGACCACGTGCTCTTCGACGACTTCACCGGGGTGGTCGTCGACCCCGAAGAGGGCAAGCGCATCGCCCACACCCTGGGCGAGCACAAGGCAGCCATCCTGCGCAACCACGGCCTGCTCACCGTCGGCCACACGGTGGACGAGGCGGCCTGGCTCTTCATCACGATGGAGCGCACGTGCGAGGTGCAGCTGCTGGCCGAGGCGGCCGGCGACCCCGTCCTGATCGATCCCGAGACCGCTCGCCACACCCGCAGCCAGGTGGGCAGTCACGGGTCGTGCTGGTTCAGCTTCCAGCCGCTCTACGACAAGATCGTCGCCGAGCAGCCCGACCTCCTCGAGTAGCTCCGGACTACTTGACCGTGCGGTCAAGTAGTGCGCGTAAGGTTTCGCCTCATGGATTGGCCCCTGCGCTTCGGCATCTTCCTGGCCCCGTTCCACCCGGTCGGCCAGAACCCCACCCTCGCCATCGAACGTGACCTCGACCTGCTCGAGCACCTCGACTCCCTCGGCTTCGACGAGGCCTGGATCGGTGAGCACCACTCGGCCGGCTACGAGATCATCGCCAGCCCCGAGGTCTTCATCGCCGCCGCCTCGCAGCGCACCAAGCACCTGATGCTCGGCACCGGGGTGAGCTCGCTCCCCTACCACCAGCCCCTCATGCTGGCCGACCGGATGGTCCTGCTCGACCACCTGACCCGCGGCCGGGTGATGTTCGGCGTGGGGCCTGGTGCCCTGCCGTCCGACGCCTTCATGATGGGCATCGACGTGGCCCGGCAGCGGGACATGATGGAGGAGGCCTTCGAGGCCATCATCGAGCTGCTCGAGGGCAAGGAGCCGGTCAATCGCAGCACCGACTGGTTCACCCTCCGCGAGGCCCGCCTCCAGCTCCGGCCCTACTCCGACCCGTGCTTCGAGATCGCCGTGGCCGCCCAGGTGTCGCCGTCCGGGCCGCGCCTCGCCGGGCGCTTCGGACGGTCGCTGCTGTCGATCGGCGCCACCAGCGCCGGCGGCTTCGACATCCTCGGGTCCCACTGGCAGGTCATGGAGGAGCGGGCCGCCGAGTTCGGCACCACCGTCTCCCGCCGCGGGTGGCGGCTCGTGGGGCCGATGCACATCGCCGACACCAAGGAGCAGGCGTACGAGGATGTGGGCTTCGGGCTGCCCCAGTGGCTCGACTACTTCCAGCGGGTGGCCGCCCTGCCCCTCGGCGTGGACTCCACCGACCCGAAGGAGATGGCCGACGCCATGAACGCGTCGGGCTTCGCGGTGATCGGCACGCCCGACGACGCCATCGCCCAGATCGAGCGCCTCGCCGCGCAGTCCGGCGGGTTCGGGACGTTCCTCACCATGGCCCAGGAGTGGGCCGACCGGCCGGCCATGTGGCGCAGCTACGAGCTGATGGCCCGCTACGTGTTCCCCCACTTCCAGGACTCGGCCCGCACCACCGAGGCCAGCCGGGACTGGGCCGCCGACAACCGCCCGGAGTTCATCAACGCCGCCACCGCCGCCGTCATGACGGCCGTCCAGAAGCACCACGAGGAGAAGGCCGCCAAGGCCTGAGCCCCTCCCCCGCACAACGTCTGTGGACGCCGGCGCACGCCCTGCGGGCCTGGGGGTCCACAGACGTTGTCAGCGGGTGACGAAGGGGGTGCGCACGACGCGGGCCGGGGTGGCCTCGCCGCGCACGTCGATGGCGACCTCGGCCCCCTCCTCGACCTCCGGGGGGAGGAAGGCGAGGGCGATCCCGTGGCCCAACGTCGGCGAGAAGTTCCCGCTCGTGACGACGCCGGTGGGAGCCCCATCGACCAGCACGACCTGATCGGCCCGGGGCGGCCGGCGGCCCTCGGTGGCCAGGCCGCGGAGGCGGCGGGTCACCCCGCGCGCTCGCTCGGCGGCGAGGGCGTCGCGGCCCCGGAAGCCGCCCGGCTTGTCCCAGGCCACCACCCAACCCAGGCCGGCCTGGAGCGGTGTGATGCCGGGCCCCAGCTCGTGGCCGTGGAGGGGCAGACCGGCCTCGAGCCGCAGGGTGTCCCGGGCGCCCAACCCGGCGGGGACGAGGCCGGCGGCCAGCAGCGCGTCCCACACCCGTGCCGCGTGGTCGGCCGGGACTGCGAGCTCCGCACCGTCCTCGCCCGTGTAGCCGGTGCCGGCCACGACGCACCCGGTACCGGCGACGGCCGCTTCGGCCACCCGGAAGCGCCCGACCGCGGCCGCCTCGGGAGCGACGGTGGCCAGCCGGGCTCGGGCCTCGGGCCCCTGCACGGCGATGATGGCCCGGCTGGCGGTCACGTCCTCGCCGCCGATCGCGGCCACCACCCGATCGGTGTTGGAGGCGTTCGGCATCACGTCGAAGACCTCGTCACCGACCCACCACACGATGATGTCATCGAGCACCGAGGCATCGGCCTCGTCGAGCAGGTGCGTGTACTGGGCGCGCCCCGGGCCGATCTTGCCGAGGTCGTTGGTGAGCGCGCCCTGGAGCCGGTCCAGGGCCTGCGGGCCCTCCACCCGGACGGTCCCGAGATGGCTGACGTCGAAGAGCACGCCGGCGCTGCGGCAGGCGCGGTGCTCGGCGATGGTGCCCTCACCGTAGGAGAGCGGCATGTCCCAGCCCCCGAAGGGGACCATCTTGGCGCCGAGGGCGCGGTGGGCGGCGTCGAGGGGCGAGGTGCGCAGGGTCACCGCCGGAACCTACCGGGCGAGGCTGACCGCCTCGGCCGCCGGCGCCACCGCCGGCCGCAGCTCGACGATGGCCGCATCGACCTGCTGGACGACGCCGTCGAGGGCCAGCAGGTTGAGCACGCCCTGGCCCTGGTACCGGTTGACCACATCGATCAGGTCCTGCCCCTCGCTGACCAGCACGACCGAGTCGCCGGCGATCACGAGCTGGGCCGAGGCGAGGTCGTCCCCCAGCTCGCGGACGTAGTCGAACGCGGCACGGACCCGCTCCAGCTTCTGACCGGCGTCGAGGAGGGTCTTGATCATCTTGAGCTCGATGAGGTCGCGGTAGGAGTACCGACGCCGGCTGCCGCTCCCCTTGGCATCGGCCAAGGAGGGCCGCACGAGGTCGGTGCGGGCCCAGTAGTCGAGCTGCCGGTAGGTGATGCCGACGATGTCGGCGGCCTCGCGGCCGCTGAAGCCTTCCGTGCTCATGCGCGTTCTCCTGCCCAGAGGTTCGAGGTGGTGGGTCTCGAAGGTGACAGCGGTGGAGTTACACCGTTGTCGTGTGGGACCCGAGGGTACGACCGGCCGCGCGACCCGTCAACGGGGACGTGTGTTCGGTCCTCAGGACTTGAAGTCCTCGGGGTTCACCTGCTCGATGAACTCCTTGAACTGCTCCACGACCTCTTCGGGGACGTCCTCCCCCGACGTCCGACCGGCCGCCTCCAGGACACCCTCCTCGGCGAAGACGGGGGCTCCCGATCGCACCGCAAGCGCCACGGCGTCGGACGGGCGGGCCGACACGGAGTGCACCTGCGTGCCCAGCCGCACCACGATCTCGGCGAAGAAGGTCGACTCCCGCAGCTCGGTGACCACCACCCGCTCCACCTGGGCGCCCAGCTCGTCGAGCAGGTCCTTCATCAGGTCGTGGGTCATCGGCCGGGGCGTCTCGACCTCTTCGAGGGCGAAGGCGATGGCGGTGGCCTCGGGCCCGCCGATGAAGATGGGCAGGATCCGGCCCTCGCCGTCGGTCTCCCGCAGCACGAGGCACGGGATGTTCGGCGGACGCTCCAGCTCGATCCCGACCAGCTCCATCTCGATCGCCATCACGGTGCACGCTACCGAACCGGGCCGACGATCGCGCCGCGGTCACGGCCGCGATCCGCTCAGCGGGAGCCGTCGGTGTGGCTGCGCAGGGCCGCCCGCAGGAGCGCGCCCCGGAGCTGCTCGCCGAGGTGGGCCATCTCCCCGAGGTTGTCGGCGGCCTGGCGACGGGCGGTAGGGTTGCGCTGCTTCAGCAGCGGCATCACGACCTGCTCCATGAAGCCGGCCTCCCGCTCGGCAGCCACCTTGTACATCCGCAGGTGTCGAGCCTCGATGCCGAAGCGCATGAAGCCGGCCGCGGTGCGAGCAACGACGAGCGCATCACCGTCATAGAACGTGTCCCCCCCGACCTGCTCCCCCCCGAGCAGCCCGAACCGGGTGAGGTCGCCCAGCTCCCGGTGCGACAGCCCCGTGGCCTGGACCAGCTCGTCGAGGGTGAGGCTCACCGCGGTGGGACCGGCGTCGAGCGGATTGCCGGCCGGCGGGCTGGGGAGTGGCGGGAGGCTGGGGACCGGGCGCGACGGACGCCGAGGCTCGGCCGGCGCCGGCGGGGCGGGAGCCGACGGCGAGGCAGGGGCGGCGACGGCCGGGGCCTCGGGTTCGGGCGCCGCGGGGGCGGCGACCGGCGGCGCGGGAGCCGGGACCTCGGGTTCGGCGCGGACGCCGGCTCGCGCCAGGTCGGCGGCGGCCGCCGCCTCCTCCGGGGTGGGCTCCTCGCGGCCGGGGGCCGGCGCCTCGGCGGGCGGAGCGACGGATGCCGCACCGACTTCCTCGTCGAGCTCGAACAGCGCGGGAGCGCCGGCGGCGCGAGCCGGCTCGTCGGGCGGGACGGTGAGCCCCGCCGCCGCGCTCGCCTCGAGGCGGTCCTTCATCACCTTGAGCGGTAGGAAGTGGTCGCGCTGGTGGCGCAGGATCCAGCGGAGCCGCTCGAGGTCGGGCTCGTAGAACTTCCGGTACCCCGAGGGGGTGCGCTCCGGGTCGAGCAGGCCCTGGCTCTCCAGGAACCGGATCTTCGAGATCGTGACGTCCGGGAAGTCCTCCTGGAGGAGGCTGAGCACCTCGCCGATGGACAGATGCGACCGGTCGGCCATCGAGGCGCTCACCGATGACCGGCGAGGAACAGGAGCTTGAAGGTGCCGATCTGGAGCTCGTCGCCGTCGTGGAGGTCGGCCTCCTCGACGCGCTGGCGGTTGAGGTAGGTGCCATTGAGGGAGCCGACGTCGACGACGCGGTAGCCGCCCTCCACGGCCCGGACCTCGGCGTGGCGGCGGGAGACGGTGATGTCATCGAGGAAGATGATGCTGTCGGGGTGCCGGCCGGCGGTGGTGATGGGCTCGTCGAGGGCGAAGCGCGACCCCGAGTTGGGGCCCCGGGTGACGACGAGCATGCCCATCCCCGACGGCAGCTCGTCGATGTTGACCTCGACCTCCTCGCCCCCGACCCCGTCGATCGGCACGGCCACCGTGGCCGTCGTGTGGTCGGGCGCGCCGTCGAGGTCCGCTCCGCAAGAGGAGCAGAAGTTGGCCGGCAGCTGGTTCGGGTGCCCGCACCGGGGGCACGGCTGGGTGGTCATGGCTACCCCTCGACGAGGGCGCGATAGGCGGCCGCGTCGAGCAGGCCATCGCCCCCGCTCGAGTCGTCGACGGCCAGCACGAAGATCCATCCCTCGCCGTAGGGATCCTCGTTGAGGCGCTCGGGCGCCTCGGACAGGTCGGTATTGACCTCCACCACGGTGCCCGTCACGGGCGCGTAGATGTCGGACACGGACTTGGTCGACTCCACCTCGCAGATCGACTGGCCGGCCGTGACCTCCGCCCCCACCTCGGGCAGGTCGACGAACACGACGTCGCCCAGGGCGTCCTGGGCGTAGTCCGTGATCCCGACCTTGGCCCGGTCCCCCTCGACCCGCACCCATTCGTGGTCCGAGGAGTACTTCAGGTCGCCGGGGATCTGCATGGCAGGCAGGCTATCGGAAACCCTCGACGGGGGGTCGAGGGTTCGACAGCCCGGCGGCGGGACCTCAGCGCAGCAGCTGGCGGATCCGGCGGGCGTACTCCTTGGACAGCGCCTTGGCCTCGGCGTCGCTCGTCGACTCCGCCCACACGTGGGTGACCGGCTCCTCCGGATCGGGCAGGGCCAGGGCCCACCCGCCGTCGTGGCGCACCTTCACGCCATCGATGAGCTGCACGTCGCGGTCCTTGCTCATCTCGACGAGCGAGCGCATGACCATGCCCTTCTGCTCCCAGGGGGTGACCACGGTCTCGTGGGCGATGTGGGTGCGAGGCAGGCGGCTCACGATGGTGGACAGCCGCTCGCCGCTGCGGGCCAGGAGCTCGAGGACCTTGACGAGGTTGGCGGCGGCATCGAAGGCGTGGAGGAAGCCGGGGAGGATGAAGCCGCCGTCGGTGCCGCCGGAGAAGCCGACGCCAGGCTCCGAGGCGGCGTCCATCAGCGCCGAGGCGGCCATCTTGGTGCGCCGCACCCGCACCCCGTGCACGGCGGCGATCGCCTCGGCGTGGCTCGTCACCGTGACGGGCACGGCCACCGTGTCGCCGACGAGATGCCCGCTCACGAGGGTGAGCAGGGCCAGCAGCGACTGCTCGTCGGTGAGCACGGTGCCGGTGTCGTCGATGAGCGTGAGGTGCTCGGCGTCGGGGTCGAGCACGGCGCCGACGTGCGCCCCCGAGGCCCGCACCAGGGCCCCGACCTCGGTGGCGTGGCGGTGGGCGTCGAACTGGGCGGCGCCCAGCGTGGCCGTGTAGGGGTTCACGCCGAGGACGTCGGCCCCCAGCTTGGCCAGCACGTTGGGCATCACGAACGCGCTCGAGCCGTAGGCGTAGTCCACGACGATCTTGAACTTGGCCTCCTGGATGCGAGCGACGTCGACCGTGGCCTCGAGCGCCGCGGTGTACTGCTCCATGGCTCGGGGCGGGTAGTCGATGTCGCCGATCTCGGCCGGGAACACACGACGGAAGTCCTCCCGCAGGAAGAGCCGCTCGATCTTGCGTTGGGCGTCCTCGGTGAGGTCCTTGCCCTTGGTGTCGAAGAAGCGGATGACGCAGGACTGCGGGTCGCCGGCCATGAGCCGCAACGTGATGCCGCCCGCGATCTCGGGACGGCTGGTGGCGAAGCGGGTGACCGGGACCGATGCCACCTCGAGGTCGAGCACGTTGACGCCGGCGGCGTTGAGGCCGGCCATCATCGCCCGCTTCAGCATCCGGGCCGAGCGGCTCGAGTCGCGCGAGATCATGACGGTGGAGTTCTTCTTCAGGCTCGTGCCGTAGGCCATGGCGACGCGGGTGGCCAGCTCCGGCGTGACGTCGACGTTGGCCAGGCCCGACACGCCGAGGCGGCCGAACAGCGAGCGCGAGCCCCGCGACTCCCAGACGATCGAGGAGTTGATGACGGCACCGGTCTCCACCGTCTTGAAGGGGTAGATCTTGACCCCGGAGGTCAGCACGGCGTGCTCGCCGATGAAGCACTCGTCGCCGAGGACGACGCCCTCCTCGGCCCGGACGCCGTTGCGCAGGTCGCACGACCGGCCGATCGTGGCGCCGCGGAGGCGGACACCTTCGCCGAGGTAGCTGTTGTCGTGGACGACGACCCGCTCGAGGTCGGCGTTGGCCCGCACCCGGACGTTCGTGCCGAGCACGGTATAAGGGCCGAGGCGCACGCCGGCCTCGACGCGGCAGTTCTCCCCGATGACCGCCGGACCGACGACGTTGGCGCCGGGATGGATCTCGGCGCCCTCGCCCACGTGGACGCCGTCGCCCATCTCGAAGCCGGGGACGTCGACCTTGACCCGCCCGTCGAGGATGTCCTTGTGGGCCCGGAGGTACGCCTCGAGCGTGCCGACGTCCTCCCAGTAGCCCTCCCCCACCGAACCGAAGATGGGCTTGCCCTCCGCGAGGAGGGCGGGGAACACCTCGGAGGAGAAGTCGACGGACCGGTCGGGGGCGATGTAGTCGAAGATCTCGGGCTCCAGCACGAAGATGCCGGAGTTGATCGTGTCGCTGAAGACCTGGCCCCAGGAGGGCTTCTCGAGGAAGCGCTCGATGGCCCCGTCCTCGCGGGTGATCACGATGCCGAACTCGAGGGGGTTGTCCACCCGCACGAGGCCGATCGTGGCCAGCGCCTCGTTCTCCTCGTGCGACTTCACGATGGCGGAGAGGTCGAGGTCGGTGAGGACGTCGCCGGAGATGACGAGGAACCGCTCGTCGAGCTGCTCCATGGCGTTGCGCACCGAGCCGGCGGTGCCGAGGGGCGTCTCCTCGGTGGCGTAGACCATCCGGACGCCGAAGTCGGACCCGTCGCCGAAGTACGTGCGGATGTGGTTGGCCATGAAGGCCACCGTGACCACGATCTCATCGAAGCCGTGCTGCTTCAGCAGGCGGACGATGTGCTCCATCATCGGCTCGTTCACCAGCGGGAGCATCGGCTTGGGGGCGTTCGACGTCAGGGGGCGCAGCCGCGTGCCCTCGCCGCCCGCCATGATCACGGCCTTCATCCAGGAACCTCCACAGATCGGGTGCGCTCCCCGAGTGCTCGTCGCGCCACCGGCCCGTACAGCGCCGCCGAGTACCACGACAGGACGAGGCCCGGGACCCCGAAGATCCACGCCGCAGTGCGGGCGCCATCAGCCCAGCCGAGCGTGCTGTGGGATGCGAGGAAGAGGGGGAACGCGAGCATGAGCAAGAGGGTGTACGCCTTCCCGAACCACGTGACGTCGATCCGTCGAACGCCCATGGCCGCGAGCGTGATGGTGGCGCCACCCACGAGACCCTCCCGCACCAGCACCGCGACGGCGAACCAGGTGGGCACCGCGCCGTCCACGACGATGCCGCCGACGCCCAGGATGAACAGGAGGCGGTCGGCGACGGGATCCAGGACCTTGCCGATGTTGCTGACCTGGTTGAAGTGGCGGGCGATCCAGCCGTCGAGGAAGTCCGTGATGCCGAG
>DASUDP010000117.1:0-19179 GCA_036275535.1 Acidimicrobiales bacterium
CGTCTCGCCCTCGATGCCTCCTTCTTCGCCGCCCGCATCGCCCGCATCCCCGACAGCGAGGTCGACTACGTGCGGGCCCTCGCATCCCTGGGCCCCGGCCCGCACCGATCCGGTGAGGTGGCGGCCGCCGCCGGCAAGACCACCTCCGCGGTGGCAGCCTTCCGCGACCGACTCATCGGTGAGGGCCTCGTCTACGCGCCGCGCTACGGATGGGTGGAGCTCGCCATCCCCCACTTCGACGCCTACGTCACCCGCACCCTCCCCCCGCTCGACGGCGACGGATAGGTCCAGCGTCGCGTGCGCAGAGCGACACGCGTGCGCAGAGCCACCGCCGAGGTGCATCTACGCACGCCACGCCGCCCGTCGCGCGGCCCGGTGGCGACCTCCGTCGCGTGCGCGGAGCGACAGTCGTGCGCAGAGCCACCGCCGAGGTGCATCTGCGCACGTCACGCCGGGGGTGGCAGCTCAGCGGGCGGCGAGCGCCTCGACGGCGGCGGCGGCCTGGGAGGGGCCCGGCATCGCCGCGATCTCGGCCGCCATCGCCCGGGCGGCGTCGAGGTGGGCGGGAGCCTCCACCAGCTCGGCCAGCGCCGCCCGCAGCGCCGGCTCGGTGACCGACGCCGGGCCGATGTCGATCCCGCACCCGGCCGCCGCGACGTTGGCGGCGTTGGCGAACTGGTCGGCCCCCTGGGGCAGGCACAGCAGGGGCACGCCGTGGGCCAGGGCGGCCAGGACGGTGCCCGAGCCTCCGTGGCAGAGCACGACTCGGCACCGGGGCAGCACCTCGGCCTGGGGGACGAACCGCTCGACGCGCACGTTGGCCGGCTGCTCACCCACGGCGGCAGGGTCGCCGTCGGGGCCGACGGTTACCAGCACCTCGGCGCACGTCGAGGCGGCCGCCCGGATGGCCGCCCGGAAGCAATCGTCGACCACGTTGAACATCGTCCCGAAGGTCACGTAGGCCAGCTCGCCCACGGCCGGGCGCCCCTCCGCGGGTCGGACCCCCTGCACCCGCGGCACGTGACCCATGTCCAGGCTGCGCAGCGATGGCGGGTAGATGTCGAGGTAGGTGCCCCGGTAGCTCCCTGCGTACGGGTCCGCGGCCAACCCCGCCGCCTCCCACAGGGGCGCGACCTCCGCCCCCGCTCGTCGCACCGCCGGCTCCGGCACGACCTCACCGAAGCCGTGGCACGCCGACGGGATGCCGGTGGCCGCCGCCACGAGGGGCCCGGCCAGGTCAGCCGCGTCGTGGACGACGACATCGGGCCGCCAGGCGGCCACGAGAGGCCACAGGACGTCGAGCATCACCGGTGCGGCGATCTCCCCGAAGCCCTTGCTGAAGGCCAGGAGGCGCCGCTCACGCTCGGGCAGGGTGCGCATCTGGGGGTACTGGCGCCCCAGCTCGGCCTGGCGCTGGCGGGCGGGCAGGCCACCCTCGGTCACCGCGATCCCGGTCGCCCGCACCGCATCGGCACCGTCCGGACCGACCACCCAGCGCACCTCATGGCCCCGCGCCTGGAGGTGCTGGGCCAGGGGGAGGATGGGCAGCACGTGCCCGAGCCCCGGGGTGGTCGCGACCAGCACCTTCACGGCTCGGAACCGTACCCACCTGCCGCGCCGCGCCGGGCGAGGTGACCTCGTCACAGCGCGCTCCGTGACCGGATCCCACGCTTCGTGAGGGTCTCCTCAACGCCCCGGTCGGCGCCCATGGGCCCGGTAGCCTCCGGGCCGATGGCTGATCACAACCCGCACCGCCTCCCCCGGACCGTCCTGCCGCAGCGGTACGACCTGACGATCGCCCCGGACCTCGCCGCCGCCTCCTTCGAGGGGACCGTCGACATCGAGGTCAACGTCGCCGAGGCCAGCTCCGAGGTCGTGCTCAACGCCATCGAGCTCCAGCTCCATGAGGCGTGGGTCACCGCCGGCCCCGACCGGCTGGCCGCCGCCGTCACGCTCGATGAGGCGACCGAGCGCGCCGTCCTCACCCTGCCCCGGGCCATCGAGCCTGGCGCAGCGGTCGTCAGCCTGCGCTTCACCGGCATCCTCAACGACAAGCTCCACGGCTTCTACCGCTCCCACTTCACCGACGCGTCCGGTGCGGAGCGGTTCATCGCCACCACCCAGTTCGAGGCCACCGACGCCCGCCGGGCCTTCCCGTGCTGGGACGAGCCGGACTTCAAGGCCACCTTCGCCATCACCCTCGAGGTGGACGAGGCCCTCACCGCCGTGTCGAACGCCGCCGTGGTCAGCGACGAGCCGGCTGGCGAGGGCAAGCGCCGGGTCCGCTTCGCCGAGACGATGCCGCTGTCGACCTACCTCGTGGCCTACGTCGTGGGACCCCTTGAGGCCACCGAGGCCCGCGACGTCGACGGCACGCCCACCCGGCTCGTGTACCCACCCGGGAAGGGCCACCTCACGGCGCTGGGCCTCGACGTGGCCGACCGCTCGCTGCGCTACCTGGCCGACTACTTCGACCTCCCCTACCCGGGTGACTCGCTCGACCTGGTCGCCATCCCCGACTTCGCCTTCGGGGCCATGGAGAACCTCGGCTGCGTGACGTTCCGAGAGACGCTCCTGCTGGCCGACCCCGCCCACGCCACCCAGGGCGAGCTCCAGAACATCGTCGACGTGATCGCCCACGAGCTGGCCCACATGTGGTTCGGCGACCTCGTGACGATGACGTGGTGGAACGGCATCTGGCTCAACGAGGCCTTCGCCACGTTCATGGAGCTGAAGGCCACCGACGTCCTGCACCCCGAGTGGGAGCGCTGGGTGTCCTTCGGCCTCGCCCGCACCACCGCCTTCGACACCGACGCCCTCGAGTCGACCCGCCCGATCGAGTACGACGTCGTGTCACCGGCCGAAGCGCAGGGGATGTTCGACGTCCTCACCTACGAGAAGGGCGCCGCCGTGGTCCGGATGCTGGAGCAGTACCTCGGGGAGGACCGCTTCCGGGACGGCATCCGGAGGTACATGGCCGACAACCAGTACGGCAACACCGAGACGACGGACCTGTGGGATGCCCTGGAGGCGGCCAGCGGCGAGCCAGTGCGCCGGATCATGGACTCGTGGATCTTCCAGGGCGGGCACCCCCTCGTCACCGTCTCTACGACCGACCGCGGCTCGCTGCGGATCGAACAGGAGCGGGTCAGCTACATCCCCGACGGCGACCGAAGCGCCCGCTGGTCGGTCCCGCTGCAGCTGCGCATCGGCCACGAGGACGGCTCCACCACCACCCGGATCGAGCTGCTCGAAGGGGACGAGATCGAGATCCCGCTCGACTCGCCCGCGGTGTGGGTGGTGGCCAACGCCGAGAGCCACGGCTTCTACCGCGTCCGCTACACCCCGGAGCTGCGCACCGCGCTGGCCCAACGGGCGCAGTCGGTGCTCTCCGACGTCGAGCGCTACGGGTTGGTGGACGACACCTGGGCGTCGGTGCTGGCCGCCGCCCTCCCGGCGTCGGACTTCCTCGACCTCGCGGAGCTGTTCACCGACGAGACCGACCCGTCGGTCTGGCGGCGGCTGCTCGGCGGGCTCGACCAGATCGACCGGCTCCTCGACGGGCCCGCCCGGGCGGGCCTCCAGCGCCACGTCCGGGCCATCGTCCAGCCCGCCCTCGAGCGCCTCGGCTGGGAGCCGGCCGAGGGGGACTCGGACCGGGACCGCGAGCTGCGGGGCGCCCTCATCGGCGCCCTGGCCGTCCTCGGCAACGATCCGGACGCCCAGGCCCGCGTCCGCGCGCTCTTCGCCCGGGTCCGGGCCGACGGGGACTCGGTCGAGGCCAACGTGGCCGCCGCCGTCGTGCGGGCCACGGCCGCCCTGGCCGGGCGGGACGACCTCGAGCAGCTCATCGAGGGCTTCCGCACGGGCAGCACCCCGCAGGAGGAGCAGCGCTACCTCTACGCGCTGGCCGACGTGCGCCACGCCGGGCAGATGGAGCAGGTCCTCGAGCTGGCCATGACCCCCGCCGTCCGCACCCAGAACGCCCCCTTCCTGATCGGCGCCTGCGTGGCCAACCGGGACCACGGCCCGCTGGCCTGGAAGCTGGTGAAGGACCGCTGGGACGAGATGAACGACCGGTTCCCCTCCAACAGCATCGTGCGGATGCTCCACGGGATCCGGCCCGTCACCGACCCCGCCCTGGCCGACGACATCGAGGACTTCCTGACCCAGCACCCCGTGCCCCAGGGCCAGCAGACCCTCCGGCAGCACCTCGAGCGCATGCGGGTGTCCGTGGCGCTGCGCGAGCGCGAGGCCCAGCGCCTCACCGCCCGCTTGGCTTGACCTCGGCGGGCGCCCCGGCGCCTCCCCCGCCGACCGGCCTCACCCAGGCCGAAGTGGCGGACCGGCGCGCCCGGGGCCTCGCCAACGTCACGAGCGACACGGGCAAGCGCACCGTCGGCGGGATCGTCCGGGCCAACGTCCTCACCCGCTTCAACGCCATCCTCGGCACCCTGCTGGTGGTGGTCCTGCTCATCGGCGACTACCGCGACGCCCTCTTCGGGATCGTGCTGGTCTCCAACGCGCTGGTCGGCATCGTGCAGGAGCTGCGGGCCAAGCGCACGCTCGACCGGCTCGAGCTGGTGGCCGCCCCCCGGGCCCAGGTGGTGCGCGACGGGTCGCCGCGCTCGGTGCCCGTCACGGAGGTCGTCCAGGACGACCTCCTGGAGCTCCACCCCGGCGAGCAGGTCGCCGTCGACGGACCCGTCGTCACCGCGTCGGGCCTCGAGGTCGACGAATCGCTCCTCACCGGTGAGTCGGAACCGATCCACAAGCAGCCGGACGACCAGCTCCTCTCGGGCAGCTTCGTGGTGGCCGGTCACGGCCGGCAGCTGGCCGCCGCGGTGGGCGACGCCGCCTACGCCGCCCGCCTGGCCCGAGACGCCCGGCAGTTCACCCTCACCCGCTCCGAGCTGCGGGTGGGGACGGACCAGATCCTGCGCATCGGCACCTATGTCCTCGTGCCGACGGCCGTGCTGCTCGTCATCTCCCAGCTGAGCACGAGCCACAGCTTCGTCGACGCCGTCAGCGGGTCCGTGGCCGGCATCGCGGCGAGCATCCCCGAGGGCCTCGTCCTGCTGACGAGCATGGCCTTCGCCGTCGGCGTGATCCGACTCGGTCGCCGCCAGGCCCTCGTGCAGGAGCTGGCCGCGGTGGAGATGCTGGCCCGAGTCGACGTCGTCTGCGTCGACAAGACCGGCACGCTCACCTCTGGGGGGCTCCGGGCGGGAGCGCTGCACCGTGTCGACGACGAGCTCACCGACGAGCAGGTGCAGGCCGGCATCGGGGCGCTCGTACGCGCCGAGGAGCACCCCAACGCCAGCCTGGCCGCCGTCGCCGCCCTCGGCCTCGACGGCCACTGGGAGGCCACGGCCGCGGTCCCCTTCTCCTCCGCCCGCAAGTGGAGCGCCGCCTCCTTCGCGGGGGCCGGCACCTGGCTGCTCGGCGCACCCGACGTGCTCCTGGCCGACGGCGACCCCGTGCGACGGCGGGCCGAGGCGCTGGCCGCGTCGGGCTCGCGGGTCCTCTTGGTGGCCCGCAGCGGGGCGGACCTCGAGGGCGACGCCCTCCCCGCCGGGCCCCGGCCGGCGGCCCTCGTCTGCCTCGAGGAGCAGGTACGCCCAGAGGCCTCCGACACCATCGCCTACTTCCGCCGCCAGGGCGTCGCCGTGAAGGTCATCTCCGGGGACCACCCCGAGACGGTGGCCAGCGTGGCGAGCCAGGTCGGCGTCGACGGGGCCGACCGACCGGTCGACGCCCGTCAGCTCCCCGAGGACCCCGAACGGCTGGCGGAGCTGCTCGAGCAGCGGTCGGTGTTCGGCCGGGTCCAGCCGCACCAGAAGCGGGCGATGATCGGCGCCCTCCAGTCGCGCGGCCACGTCGTCGCCATGACCGGCGACGGCGTGAACGACGTGCTAGCGCTGAAGGACGCCGACATCGGCGTGTCGATGGGCTCGGGCGCGGGGGCCACGCGCGCCGTCGCCCAGCTCGTGCTGCTGGACGACTCGTTCGCCTCCCTGCCCGCCGTCGTGGCCGAGGGGCGCCGCGTGATCGCCAACATCGAACGGGTGGCCAACCTGTTCCTCACCAAGTCGGTCTACGCCCTGCTGCTGTCCACCGCCATCGGGGTCGCCCGGCTGCCGTTCCCCTTCTACCCCCGCCACCTCACCATCATCTCCAGCCTCACGATCGGGATCCCCGGCTTCTTCCTCGCCCTCGCCCCCAACGAGCACCGCGCCCACCCGGGCTTCGTGGGCCGTGTCGCCCGCTTCGCCATCCCCGCCGGCGTGGTGGCCGCGGCGGCCACCTTCGGCGGCTACTACCTGGCCCGCACCGAGGCCGGCGTCAGCCTCACCGCCGAGCGCACGACGGCCCTCATCGTGCTGTTCCTCGTGGCGGCCTGGGTGCTCATGATCCTGGCCCGCCCGCTCACCCCCGGCCGGGTGGCCCTGCTGGCCTCCCTCGGCCTCGCCTTCGTGGTGGCGATGTCGGTGCCCGGGCTCCGCGAGTTCTTCGACCTCCGCATCCCCCCGATCCTCGTGCTCTTCGCCGCCATCGGCATCGGCGCCATCGCCATCGGCGTGCTCGAGGCCGGCTGGCAGATCGTCGAGTGGCGCCGACGCCACCTCGGCCCCACCGAAGATCCCGGCCCCACCTGACCATCGGGTGCGAGGATGCGCACCGGACCGAGACGGGAGGTCGGACATGGACGCTGCGGCACTGCTCCGAGACACCGCTGAGCGGGCGATCGCGCACCTCCAGGGGCTGGCGGACCGGCCAGTCCACGCCACCGCCAGCGTGGCGGAGCTGCGCGACGCCTTCGGGGGACCGCTCGCGGACGGACCGCTCGACCCCGCCGTCGTCGTCGAGGAGCTGGCCGAGGCGGCCGCTCCCGGGACGGTGGGGACGATGTCGCCGCGGTACTTCGGCTTCGTGATCGGGGGCAGCCACCCGGCCGCCATCGCGGCGGACTGGCTGGTGTCGGCCTGGGACCAGAACGCCGGCCTGCACGTCGGCGGGCCGGCCGTGGGCGTGATGGAGGAGGTGGCCGGCACGTGGCTCCTGGATCTGCTCGGCCTGCCCGCCCACGCGTCGGTCGGCTTCGTCACCGGCTGCCAGATGGCGCACTTCACGGCCCTGGCCGCCGCCCGCCACCAGGTGCTGGCCGCCGTGGGGTGGGACGTCGAGGCCGACGGCCTCATCGGCGCCCCCGCGCTGCGGGCGGTCGTCGGCACGCACCGGCACGTCACCGTCGACCGGGCCCTGCGCTACCTCGGCCTCGGCACGGCCACCATCGAGGTGGTCGAGAGCGATCCCGCCGGCCGCATGGACGTCGACGCGCTGCGGGCCACCCTGACGTCGCGCCCGGCCGGGCCGACGATCGTCTGCACCCAGGTGGGCGACGTGAACACCGGCGCGATCGACCCCGTCGCCGACGTCATCGACGTGGCCCACGGTCACGGCGCCTGGGTCCACGTCGACGGCGCCTTCGGGCTCTGGGCGGCGGCGTCCCCGAGCCGCCGACCGCTGGTGGAGGGGCTCGGGGGCGCCGACTCGTGGGCCACCGACGCCCACAAGTGGCTGAACGTCCCCTACGACTCGGGGCTGGCCTTCTGCGCCCACCCCGACGCTCACCGCGCCGCCATGGCGACCTCGGCCAGCTACCTGGAGCGCGTGGCCGGCGCCCCGCGCGAGCAGATGGACTGGAACCCCGAGTTCTCGCGTCGGGCTCGCGGCGTCCCCGTCTACGCCGCCCTGCGCTCCCTCGGGCGCCGCGGGGTGGCCGACCTCGTCGACCGGTGCTGCGACCTGGCCGCTCGCTTCGCCGAGCGCCTGGCCGCGGAGCCCGGGGTGACGGTGCTGAACGACGTGGTGCTCAACCAGGTGCTCGTGCGCTTCGACGACGTGGGAGCCGACGAGGTGGTCCGGCGCGTCCAGGACGACGGCACCTGCTGGTTGAGCGGGACGTCCTGGGAGGGACGGCCGGCGATGCGGATCTCGGTGTGCAACTTCCAGACCACCGAGGACGACGTCGACCGGTCGATCGCCGCCATCCTGCGGGCCGCCCGGTCGGGTCCCTAGACGAGGCTGAGCACCAGCCCGATCTGGCCGAGGTGGTAGGTCACCATGATGACGAGCCGGTGGTGCGGGGTCACCCGGATGAACCGGTTCCACGCGATCAGCGCATCGCTGGCGTAGAAGCTCGCCGCCCCGGCGACGGCGGCCACGTGGCCCGTCCCGACGGCGGTGGCCACCATGGCGGAGATCACCCCCATGTAGGCGACGACGGGCCCCACCAGGGCCGGCTCGTCCCCGGCCCGGACGGCCTGCACGATGCGCAACCCGAGCACGGCCATGGCGAGGCAGACCAGGACGACGCCGATGCCGAGGCGCGGCACCGACACCCCGTCGACGGCCATCCCCATGACGTAGGCGACGTGGCCCAGCAGGAAGGCGCCGAGGCCGAACACGAAGAGGTCCTGCGGGAGCATGAGGACCACGTCGCCCACGAGGCACAGCGCGAGGGCCACCAGGAACCACGTCCGGACGGTGCCGTCGCCCACGTCGAGGGCCAGCGTGGCCGCCATCAGCATCACCATGGTGAGTGGCTTGCAGAGGTACTCGAGGGGCCGGTGGCCCCGTGCCACAGCCACCCAGTCCCCCACCGCCACCACCAGGGTGAGGGCCAGCAGCAGGAAGGCGGTGCCCGTCACGCGGTGCTGGCGGCGCGGGCCGAGGCGACGGCCTCGTCGAAGGGCGCCCCCGTCTCGACCAGGGCCCGCCAGCGCATCACCTTGGCCGGCATGTTCATCCCGAGCACCCCGACCAGCTTGCCGTTGCGCCCGTACATCACGACGAACCGGCGCTCCTCGTAGCTGCCGGCCACCAGCTCGAGCACGTCGTCGGCAGCGGACCGGCCCGCCAGCTGGATCTTGCGGTCGTACTGGTCGCTCCAGAACCACGGCACCGGGGCATAGGCCTCGCCCCGGTGGCCGGCCAGGTCGGCCAGCAGCGTGCGGGCGGCGTGGGCTCCCATGGAGACGGCGTTGTCCCAGTGCTCCACCCGCATGAGCTCACCGAAGCGGGGGTTGGGCCAGCGGGCCACGTCGCCGCAGGCCACGACGCGGGGGGCGGCGAGGCAGGTCTCGTCGCAGACCACGCCGTTGTCGAGGGTCAGGCCGCTGGCCTCGAGCCAGCCGGTGTTGGGGACGACACCGATGCCCACGACGACGAGGTCGGCGTCGAGGAGCGTGCCGTCGGTGAGGCGCACCTGCTCGACGTGGTCCTGGCCCTCGATGCGCACGACGCCCACCCCCAGGCGGACGTCCACGCCCTGGGCGCGGTGCACGTCGGCCATGACGGCGCCCACCGCCGGCCCGAGGGCCCGCTCGAGGGGCACGGACAGCGCTTCGACGAGGCTCACCTCCAGGCCGAGGCCCCGGCAGGTGGCCGCCACCTCGGCGCCGATGAACCCCGCGCCCACGACCACCACGCGGCGGGGCCCGGCCTCGATCGCCTTGTGCACGGCGAGGGCGTCGTCGAGGGTGCGCAGCGTGTGCACGCCGGCCAGGTGGTCGGTGCCGGGGAGCCGGCGGGGCGTGGCGCCGCTGGCCACGACGAGGCCGTCGTAGGCCAGCCGATCGCCGCCGCCGAGTAGCACCTCGCCGGAGGCCAGGTCGAGTCCCGTGGCGGTGGTGCCGAGGCGCCACTCGAGCTGGAGGTCGTCGATGCTCCCCTCGGCGGGCAGGAGGGCCGTCGAGTCCGGCGCTCGGCTCCCGGCCAGCACCTGCTTCGACAGCGGCGGCCGGTCGTAGGGCCGGTGGGGCTCGTCTCCGACGATCGTGATGGACCCCTGGTGCCCCCGGGTCCGCAGCTCCTCGGCCGCTCGGAAGCCGGCCAGGGACGCGCCGACGACGACGATGGGCTCTCCGCCCACGGGAGGTGCTCAGCCCTCGATCGTGATGGCCTGCTTCGGGCAGCGCCGAGCGGCCTCCTCGACCTTGGCCCGCAGCTCCTCCGGCGGCTCCTCCTGGAGGACGTAGAGGAAGTCGTCGTCCCGGACCTCGAAGACCTCGGGGGCGGCGGCCATGCACAAGGCGTTGCTCTCACACAGGTCGTAGTCGACGACGACGCGCATCATGTCTCCTCAGGCCGACGGTCTGGTTGCCAGATCGGGAACCTAGCCTGCCCGGAACATGGCCCTGACCTCCGACGCGCTGCGCATCGCCGAAGCCCGGCGCATCGCCCTCCACGCCCAGGGCTTCAACGATCCACGGCCGTCGGGCCGGGTCGACCGCCGGCACTTCCGCCGGGTGCTGGAACGGGTCGGCCTGGTGCAGATCGACTCGGTGAACGTGCTCACGCGCTCCCACGAGCTGCCCTTCTTGGCCCGGCTCGGGCCGTACCCCCGGCCCGCACTGGGGGCCTGGCTCTGGGGCAGCGGCGAGGTCTTCGAATACTGGGCCCACGAGGCCTCGTTGCTGCCCGTCGAGCTGCACCCCCTCCTGCGCTGGCGGATGTCCCAGGACCACGCCTGGACCAGCCCCACCGAGGTGGCGGCCGACCGGCCGGAGCTCGTCGCCGCCCTGCTGGAGGCCGTCAGCGAGCGGGGGCCGGTCACCCTCAACGAGCTCGAGCACCTGGGCGAGGACATCAAGCGACCTCCGCCCCGCCCCGGGCACATGTGGAACTGGACCCCGGCCAAGAAGGCCATCGAGCACCTCTTCTGGCGGGGCACCGTGAGCGCCGTCCGCAACCCGCAGTCGTTCGGGCGCCACTACGTCCTGCCCGAGCGGGTGGTCCCCGCCGCGGTCCTCGCCGTGCCCTCTCCCTCCGACGACGACGCCATGAAGCAGCTCCTGCTGCTGGCCGCCCGCAGCCACGGCGTGGGGACGGCCCGGTGCCTGGCTGACTACCACCGCCTCAACCTCCCGCTGGCCCGCCGGCTGCTCGACGAGCTGGTGGCCGACGGCGCGCTGCGAGCGGTCGAGGTGGAGGGGTGGCGGCCGCCCGCCTACCTCCACCCCGAGGCGGTGCTGCCGCGCTGGGTGCGGGCCTCGGCTCTGCTGTCCCCCTTCGACTCCCTCGTCTGGGAGCGGTCCCGGGTGGAGGCCCTGTTCGACTTCCGCTACCGCATCGAGATCTACGTGCCGGCGGCCAAGCGGGTGCACGGCTACTACGTGGTCCCCTTCCTGCACGACGGTGCCCTGGTGGCCCGGGTCGACCTGAAGGCGGACCGCCAGGCCGGCACCCTGCTCGTGCGGTCCGCCCACGCCGAGCCCACCTTCGACCACGACGCGGACCTCCCCCCGCTGGTGGCCCGCCTCGAGGAGCTGGCCCGGTTCCTGGAGCTCTCGGACGTGACGGTCGAGGCCCAGGGTGACCTGTCCGGCCCCCTGGCCCGGGCCGTCGCCCGGGGGGCCTAGCTCGGCTCGGACGTGGAGGCGTCCAGCCGGGTCAGGACGTCGCAGCCCGTGGACGTCACCAGCAGCGTGTGCTCGAACTGGGCGGTCCGGCGGCGGTCGACCGTGACGGCGGTCCAGCCGTCGTCCCAGATGTCGTGGTCCCAGGCGCCGACGGTGATCATCGGCTCGATCGTGAAGGTCATGCCCTCCTCGAGGACCTGGGTCATGGCCGGGTCGTAGTAGTGCGGGACGTGGAGGTCGGTGTGGAACTGCCGGCCGATCCCGTGGCCCACGAAGCTGCGGACGACGCCGAAGCCGTTGGCCTCGGCGTGCTCCTGGATGGCCTTGCCGATGACGTTGAAGGGCCGCCCGGGGGCCACCTCGGCGATGGCGAGGTCGAGGCACTCGCGGGTCACCTCGACGAGGCGGCGGCTCTCCGGGTCGACGTCGCCGACGAGGAAGGTGGCGTTGCAGTCACCGTGGACGCCGTCGAGGTAGATCGTGACGTCGAGGTTGACGATGTCGCCGTCGACGAGGGCCCGGTCGTCGGGGATGCCGTGGCAGATGACCTCGTTGACGGAGGTGCAGATCGACTTCGGGAACCCGCTGTAGTTGAGCGGGCTGGGGTAGCCGCCGCGGTCGATGCAGGCCTGGTGGCAGATGGCGTCGAGCTCGTCGGTGGTGATCCCGGGCCGCACGGCGGCCCCGGTCTCGGCCAGGATCTCGGCGGCGGCCCGACCGGCGACGCGCATCCGCTCGATGACCTCGGGCGGCTGGACCGGGCTCTCCGGCAGCCGGACGGGGCGGCCGGTCTCGGCGTACGGCGGCCGGGGGATGTGGGCGGGGACGCTGCGCATGGGGCTGATCCGACCCGGGCGGATGCGGTCGGTGGCCACCTTGTGGCACCGCTTGAACTTCTTGCCGCTCCCGCACCAGCACGGATCGTTGGCCTTGAGCACGCCGTGGCTCCGCGTCGTCACCGTCATCCGGACCAGGCTATCGGCGCCTCCGCATCCCACCCCGCGCCGGCGGGCCGCGGGGTGGGCTCCCACCGACGTGGGACGATGAGCGGGTGACGTCGCTGGAGCCGCTGCCCCCGGTCTTGGTCGAGGCGGTGGAGCTCGTCACGGTGCGGCTCCCGCTGGTGACCCCGCTGCGGTCGGCCGGCGCCCACCGGACCGAGCGGACCGTCCTGCTCGTGCACGTCCTCGCCGCCGACGCCGAGGGATGGGCCGAGTGCGTGGCCGAGGTGGAGCCCACCTACGCCCCCGAGTTCGTCGAGGGCGCCGCGCTGGTGCTGCGCCGCCACCTCCTGCCGCGGGCCTGGGCCGGTCCGATCGGTGACGCCGCGGCGCTGGGGTCGCACCTCGACGCCGTCCGGGGCCACCCCATGGCGCGGGCGGCACTCGAGCTGGCCGTGCTCGACGCCCAGCTGCGAGCCGCCGAGCGCTCGCTGGCGAGCTGGCTCGGGGCCACCGCCACCGCCGTGCCCGCCGGCGCCGCGCTGGGCCTCCACGACGACGTCGAGGCCCTGTGCGCCGAGGCCGACGCCGCGCTGGCCGCGGGTGCGGCCCGCCTCCGGGTGAAGATCGCCCCGGGCCGGGCGGCGGAGCCGCTGCGGGAGCTGCGCTCGCACCTGGGTACCGGGGTGGCCTTGCAGGCCGACGCCAACGGGTCGTTCCGCTTGGACGATCCCGCCCATCGGGCCGAGCTGGCGGCGCTCGACGAGGCCGACCTCACCTGCCTGGAGCAGCCCCTGGCCCCCGACGACCTGGCCGGCACGGCCCGCCTGGCCCGGCAGCTGGCCACCCCGATCTGCCTGGACGAGCCCATCACGTCGATGGGGACCCTGGAGACCGCGGTGGCGATGGGCGCCTGCGGGGTGCTGTGCCTGAAGCCCGGGCGGGTCGGCGGCTGGATCACGGCCCGGGCGGTGCACGACCGGTGCGTGGACCTCGGCCTCCCGGTGTGGGTGGGCGGGATGCTGGAGACGGGCCTGGGCCGAGCCGCCAACCTGGCCGTGGCGGCCCTCCCCGGGATGTCCCTGCCCCCCGACCTCGACCCGCGCGGGCGCTTCTCCCCCGACCTGGCCCCGCCCCTGCTCCCCGGCGAGGACGGCCTCGTCAGGGTGCCCACGGACCCGGGCATCGGGGCCGTCCCGGACCGAACCGTGCTCGAGGGCGCTGCCGTCGTCCGCATCGAAGGCGCGTAGGGGCTGCCTGTGGGAACGTGGCCCGAGTGAGCAACGAGACCGACCAGATCGTCACCCTCGACGACGTCCGAGCCGCCGCCCAGCGCATCGCGGGGGCCGTCGAGCACACGCCGAGCGCCCACTCCCAGACGCTGTCGGCGGTGCTCGGCACCGACATCGTCGTGAAGTTCGAGAACCTGCAGTTCGTGGCCGCCTTCAAGGAGCGGGGCGCGCTCAACAAGCTCCTCACGCTCACCGAGGAGGAGCGGCGACGGGGCGTCATCGCGATGTCGGCCGGCAACCACGCCCAGGCCGTGGCCCGGCACGCGGCCCGCCTGGGGATCGACGCCACCATCGTCATGCCGGCCGCCACCCCGTTCGTGAAGGTCCACCGCACCGAGGTCCTCGGGGCCCGGGTGGTCGTCACCGGCGACGACCTGGCCGAGGCGGCGGCCGAGGCGCACCGCATCGCCGACGCCGAGGGCCGCGTGTTCGTCCACCCCTACGACGACGCCGCCGTGATCGCCGGTCAGGGCACGGTGGCCCTCGAGCTGCTCGAGGACCACCCCGAGCTCGACTCGCTGCTTGTTCCCGTCGGGGGCGGCGGGCTGCTGGCCGGCATGGCCGTGGTGGCCCGGGCCCTGCGGCCCGACATGCGGATCGTGGGCGTGCAGAGCGAGCGCTGGCCGAGCATGGTGGCCGCCACCACGGGCACGGAGCTCGTCATCGACGGGCCGACCATCGCCGAGGGGATCGCCGTCCCCGTGGCCGGCGAGCTGACCCAGCGCATCATCCGGGATCAGGTCGACGAGCTCGTCACCGTCAGCGACGAGTCGGTCGAGGAGGCGATGGACCTCGTGCTGGAGATCGAGAAGGTCGTCGTCGAAGGGGCCGGGGCGGCCGGCATCGCCGCCCTGCTCGAGCACACCGACCTGTTGCGCGACCGCACCGTCGGCGTGGTGCTGACCGGCGGCAACGTCGACCCCCGCCTCCTGGCGTCGGTCATCATGCGGGGCCTGGTGCGCTCAGGCCGGCTGACCCGCCTCCAGATCCAGATCCCCGACCAGCCGGGCGTCCTGGGCCGGGTGGCCACCGTCGTGGGGAAGGCGGGCGCCAACATCGTCGAGATCGTCCACGACCGGATGTTCCTCGACATCCCCGCCCGATCGGCCGAGATCGAGGTCGTCATGGAGACCTTCGACCACGACCACGTCCAGCGCGTCGTCGCCGCCCTCGACGCCGAGGGCTACGCCGCCCGCCTCGGCGAGGTCACCTTCGGCCGTCGGTGAGGAGCTGGTCGCGGAGGGCGGAGAGGGTGGCGTCGGTGACGCCGAGCTCGAGGGCCAGGCCCTCCATGGAGCCGTAGCGGGCGTCGACCTCCTCCAGGAAGCCGTGCATCGCCTCCACCGGGGCGGCGAGGTACTCCTTGGGCTGCGAGGTCATCGAGTCCCGGGCCTCGGGAAACTCGACGGCCAGCCACGCCGCGAACTCCGTCATCGCGGCGGCGCTGGCGTGGTAGTCGCCGGCGATGTCGTCGGGGCCCACGCCGAGCAGGCCGAGGATCATGGCGGCCAGCACACCGGTGCGGTCCTTCCCGGCGGCGCAGTGGAACAGGGCCGGGCTCCCGTCGGCGATGATCTCGATGGCCCGGGCCAGCGACCCGCCGCCGTCAACGAGCATCTCCAGGTAGCGGTCGCGCAGGAAGTCCGTCGCGCTGCCGCCGGGCACGAGGTCGCCGTCGCTCCAGATCCGCTTGATGACCGGCAGGTGGTACCAGTCGACGGGGTGCTCCTCGATCGGGAAGCGCCCTCGGCCGACCTCGCCGTCGGTGCGCAGGTCGATCACGGTGCGCAGGCCCAGCTGGCGGGCCGCCTCGAGGTCCTTGCCCTCGAGGCGGTGGACGCCGTCGGCCCGGTACACGAGGCCCCGCTGCACGGTGCGCCCGTCGGTCGTGGGCAGCCCGCCGAGGTCGCGCACGTTGAACACCCGCTGGAAGCGGATGGCTCGGTCGAGGAGGGGATCAGGCGCGAAGGTCACCCGCACGAACCTACCGGCGACGCCGGGCCGGTCCCCGCCCACGGCGGGCGCCCCAGGCCCGCGCTCGGGCCAGCGTCCCGCCGCGGAAGGGCCCGGTGACCTCGTAGAGGATCCCCGGCCCCGGCCCGACGGGGAGCCCGCCCAGGCCCATGCCCCGCTGGGAGTTGAAGTACAAGCGGTTGCCGTCGGGCGACAGGGCCAGACCGGTCACCTCGCTGACGAGGGGAACCGGCGTGGGGTTCTCGAACCCGTGCTGGCCCCCGGTCATCCGCGCGATCGGGAAGACAGCCCGTTCGGGGGTGATCACGCAGACCTCGAGGTTCCCGCCGTCCTCGGCGACGTAGAGGTCGTGGGCGGCGGAGACGGCGAGGTTGTCGACGCCGTCGAGCACCGGGCTGACGTGCTCGCTGCTGTCGTAGAGGACGGTCATGGTCTGAGCCGCGATGTCGTGCCGCCACACGCGGTCGTCGCCCTTGGTCGTCAGGTAGACGACGCCGTCGTCGTAGAGCAGGCCCTCGCCGCCGTCGAAGGGCGTGGCGCCGGCCACCGCCGAGCGCAGGGGGCCGGTGGGGGCGGCGGGGTCGACCACGTCGGACACGGACAGCCAGGTGACCGCCCCATCCGGCGCGACGGCCATGGCCTCCAGGCGCCCGCCGCTCAGGGCGGTGCCCGAGCCCCAGGTGCCGGGCGGCGGGGTGTAGCGGTAGAGCAGCCCCTCCGGCTGGTCCTCCGACAGGTACACCTGCTGGCGCACGGGGTCGACGGTCGCCATCTCGTGCTTGAAGATCCCGAGACCGGGGCGCAGGACCGCCGGCCGCTGGCCGAGGGGGTCGCACTCCCAGACCCGCCCGGCGGCGTACGGCGTCCCGTCGCTCTCCCACTCCTCGCAGGACAGCCAGGTGCCCCACGGCGTGAACCCGCCCGCGCAGTTGCTGATGCTGCCGGTGAGGACCGGGTAGGCGTCGACGATGTTCCCCGCCCGGTCGAAGCGGATGGCGCCCACCCCACCGGTCACGGGGCTGCCCGGCGCGGCCGTCGCCAGCTCGGCCAGCAGCGCGCTGCCACCGGGGACGTCGACCGGCGGCGGGTTCTCCGAGTTGGAGACGTAGATCCACCCGCCGTCCTCCGTGGGCAGGCACCCCCCGCCGTCGGGGAAGGGGTGCCAGACGTGGTCCGTGCCCGGCACCGGGCTGAGGGAGTTGGCCACAACCCGTGAGGTGAAGCCGGCCGGCAGCATCAGGCCGTTGGCGTCCGGGGCCTGGAGCGGCCCGTAGGGCGAGTCCCCGGGCTGGGCCGGCGCGCTCAGCGCCGCCCGCCAGAACCCGGGGGCCACCCCGGTGACGACGCCGGCGGCCAGAGCCCGGGTGAGGAGCTGTCGACGGTCAAGCTGCATGGGAGTGGCACTTCGCCACCCCGACCGGCGAGTCCTGTGGCCGGTCGGTGAACGCTCAGCGCAGGCCAGATGACCAGCCGGTGACCCGCGGCGGTCGGATCAGCGTGCGGCGACGGTGCTCAGGCGTGGTCGGCGACGATGGCCCGCACCCCAGCGGCGAAGCGGTCGACGTCGTCCTCGGTCGTGGTGAAGCTCGTCATCCAGCGCACGAGGCTGGCCTCGAGGTCCCAGTCCCAGAAGAACGACCAGCCCTGCAGGGGGCGGATGGCCGCCGGCGGAAGTGCCGCGAACACGGCGTTGACCTGCGGTTCGCCCAGCAGAGCCACGCCCGGGATGTCCCGGGTGGCGGCGGCCAACCGGGTGGCCATGGCGTTGGCGTGGCGGGCGTGGCGCAGCCACAGGTCGTCCTCGAGGAGGGCCAGCACCTGGGCGGCGATGTAGCGGGCCTTCGACGGGAGCTGGCCGGCCTGCTTGCGCACGTAGCGGGCCCGCTCGGCCATCTCCGGCCGCAAGAAGACGACGGTCTCGCCGTACATGCCGCCGTCCTTGGTGAACCCGAAGGTCATCAGGTCGACACCGGTGTCGCGGACCATGGCCGGGAGCCCCTGGCCGAGAGCGGCCACGGCGTTGGCGATGCGGGCTCCGTCGAGGTGCACCAGCAGGCCGTGGGCGTGGGCCTTCTCGCACAGGGCGGCGAGCTCGTCGAGCGTGTAGAGGGTGCCCATCTCCGTCGACTGCGTGATCGACACGACGGCGGGCTGGGGATGGTGCTCCACCCCGAGCCAGTGGAGGTAGGGGTCGAGGGCGGCCGGCTCGAGCTTGCCGTCGACGTGCGGGATGGGCGTGATCGTCGACCCGGTGAAGCGGGCCGGCGCGCCGCACTCGTCGACCACGATGTGCGCGGTGTCGGTGGTGAGGACGGCCTGCCACGGCTGGAGCACGGTGGCCAGGCCGACCACGTTGGCCCCGGTGCCGCCCCAGCACATGAGCGACTCGATGGGGGTCCCGAAGAGGTCATGCAGGGCCGCCTCGGCCCGGGCCGTCCAGGGATCGTCGCCGTAGGCCTGGGCCGGGCCCTCGTTGGCCGCTGCCAGCGCGGCCAGCACCTCCGGCGCGACCCCGGCGAAGTTGTCCGAGGCGAAGGAGGCGGCGGGGGGCGGCGGCAGGTCGGGCACGACCGGAACGCTACGTCGGCCCTCTGGTCAGCCCTGCAGTCCGGGGTGGCGGGCCCGCAGGATGGGGAGGAGCAGGCGCTTCGGGGTGACGGTGGAGAGGTGGGCGGCCACCCGGTTGGCCGTGCCCGGGATGGCGACCGACCGGCTCCGGGCCAAGGCCTCGACGCCCGTTCGGGCCACCGACTCGGGCGACTCCCACATGAAGCGGGGCAGGCCCGCCTCGGCCGCTCCTTCGGAGAAGCCCGCCACCTCCTCGAACTCCGTCTCCACCGGTCCGGGGCACAGTGCCGCGGCCATCACCCCCGAGCCGTGCAGCTCCGCGTCGAGGCCCCGCGTGTAGGACAGCACGAAGGCCTTGCTGGCGGCGTAGCCGCTCTGCCCGGGCAGCGGCTGGAACGCGGCGGTGGACGCCACGTTGAGCACGGCCCCTCGACCCCGCTCGACCATCCCGGGGACGAACCGGCTGCACAGGTCGGCCACGGCCATGATGTTGACCTCGAGCATGTGCAGCTCGGCCTCAGGGTCGGACCGCGCCACCGCCCCCAAGGTGGAGAGGCCGGCGTTGTTGACCAGGATGTGCGGTTCGAGGCCGAGCCCATCGACACGCCCCAGGAGCTCGGCTCGGACCGACCGGTCGGCCAGGTCGGCGGCCAGCGCCTCCGCTCGCACGCCCCGCCGCCGCAGCTCCTCGGCCAGCGACTCGAGGCGCTCGGCCCGGCGGGCGACGAGGGTGACCCCGTACCCCCGCTCGGCCAGCTCGCGCGCGATGGCGGCACCGATGCCGGATGAGGCCCCCGTGACGACGGCCGTGCCGTCAGGAGCAGCGGGAGGCAGTGCCATGCGCGCAACCTACCTCTGCCCCATCGCGGAGTGGCTCCAGTGACCCGGTCCTGTCCGCGTAACAGCGACAGCTCCACGACCGAGCGGCCGTCGTCGATGGGTTGTCGCTCCTACGCGGACAGACGGGGAGCGGGGGGG